>CAVXVD010000025.1:0-24594 GCA_963765015.1 uncultured Acidobacteriota bacterium
GCTCGCGTTCGCATGCACGATTGTGGTATTCGGCAGTTACGCACGTGCTCAGCAGGTCGACCTTGCCGTCGGTGGGAGCACCGTCTGGTCTTTCAAGCAAACCACCGACTCCGTGGGCTATCTCCCCCCGGCTTTGAAGGGCGGCGTCTACCCCAGCGCCAGCGTCGAATACATTCGTCTCGACAATCGCTTCGGCATCAACGCCGAGGGGTCGTTCCGCTACCATGAAACGCTGTACAACGGCTTTCAGGAGTTTCGCCCCGTTTTCTACGATATCAATGCTGTTTTCGCTCCTCGCATTAACAAGAAAATGACGGGCGAAATCCTTGCGGGAGCAGGCGGCGAGACCCTGATTTTCTATAACACCTTCGCCGACTGCCGCGTCGGATCCGGGTGCCTCACCAATATCAACAGCACTCACTTCGCGCTGCACTTCGGCGGAGGGGTTCGCTACTATTTCTGGCGCAACTTGTTCGCCCGTCCGGAGGTGCATTGGTACCTCGTGCCGAACAACCCCGAGTTCCACTCCAAGAGCGTCTTCCGCTACGGAGCGTCCATCGGGTATACCTTCGGTCCGCGTTAGCGAATTCATGCCCGCGAGCATGGATTCAGAAATAAAAAAGGCAGCGTCCCCGGACGCTGCCTTTGAACTTTTATGGCCGATTGGGTTACGGCTCCTGTTCGCAGATCTCGGCTTCGTGGATCGCTTGGTTCAGGTGCTCGATGGCCTTCACGCGATGGCCGTGGAAATCGTGCTCTGCGGTCTCCAATTCGTGCTTGGCGCCGCGCATCGATTCGAGAGCTTCGTGAATGTGGGGGTGAGGAGCTGGCATGGCCGCCGCCGCCGGGACCACCGCCGCGGCCGCTACTGGAGCTGGGGACGCCGCATTCCTCGGTCCTGCAGCCGCCGAGATGGCGAGAGTCAATAGAACCGTTACCATGATGAGCAGAGTCAGAAGCCCGATCTTTTTCATGTTTCCTCCTCGTCCGATTTCCGGCTCGGACGCAACCGTTGTATTTCCTGCGATGCCACGGATATTACCCACTTGAATTTTTGGAGAGAGCCCCCGCGACACTCCGCACAGTATAGCCGCACATTCCAAGCTCTTATCTGTGCAAAACGTTACTCGGAAGGTGCGGGGGCGTCCTTGCGACGACTCCTCCACCAGAGGGACAGCATCGCCAACAGGACACAGATTGCCACCACCAGATCGAAGCGCTTGATGTCGCGCTCCAGACGGTGCCAGTGTTGTCCGAACAGATAACCGGCACTCGAGATCACGCTCACCCACAGAGCCGCACCCAGAAAATTGAAGAACAGAAATTTCCGCCACTCCATGCGCAGAACTCCCGCCAGCGGCCCAGCGATGATTCGCATGCCAAAGACGAATCGGGCAAAGAAAATAGTAGCCGGCCCATATCGCGCAAATAACCGTTCGCCCCGAATCAGAGTTGAGTTCTGAATTCGAAAGATAGATTGATACCTTGCCAGCAGCGGACGCCCGCCGTAGTTCCCGAGCGCAAATCCCAGATTATCGCCGAGTGTAGCCGCCACCGTTGCTACTATGATGATCCACGGCAGCTGTAGTTCGTGTTGGGAGTACGCGAGGAAACTCGCGATCAGCAGAATGGTTTCGCCGGGCACTGGCAGACCGGCATTCTCCAGCAGCAAGGCTGCTCCCACCGCCCAATATCCGTAGTGAACCACCGCATTCCGCAACAGGTCGAGAATGGAATGGCTCATGAAGTTTTACGTATGGATATCGCTGGACTCGTCCCTAATCTTTGTGCTGTGAGTCTCCCACCAGGAACTGGATCAATGCGCGGTTGAACTCCTCCGGACACTCTTCGTAAGGCAAATGACCCACCCCGAGAAACATCACTCTCTGCACGTTCGTAAAATGTTTCGAGAGCGGTTCCATCGACGAAGCGTACACCGCCGGATCCTTGCTTCCCCACATTAAGAGCGTGGGAACCGCAGCCAGCTTCGGCAACAACGCCTCCAGTTCCTGCAGATCGCCCGTCCATGTGCTGACAATGCTTAGCGCGTGCTCGAACAAGCCAGGAATCGCGAGTGGCGCCTTGTACCCTTCCAGGCTGTCTGTCGGAATCTTGCTGCGGTCGGCATACAACCGTCCGTGCCAGTAAGGAAAAAGAAATGGCATTTTTCGGGTCACCCACCGAACCAGCGCCGAACCCATTCGGCTGCCGCAGAACGGAGCCAGCCGCTTACCATGCGCGGAATATGGATTGACCGGAGCGATCAGCACCAGTTTTCGCAGATGCAACTCGCTGCGATCCAAACACTCCGCCGCCGCACACATCGCGACCGCCCCACCCCGCGATGTCCCCAGCAGATCGAAGGAAGTGACGTTCAAATTCCGAACAAACTGCAGCACGCGCAGAGCCGTCGCGCGCATGGAATGATCGACCTGAGGCCGCTCCGAAAATCCCGCCCCCAGCAGATCCGGCGCGTAAACCGTGGCATACGGGGCCAGAGCCGGCATCGCATATCGCCAGGAAAACGAGTAACCCATCAGTCCGTGGAGCAAGATCAATGGCGGCCCGGAACCTGCACGCAAGTAGCGCATTCGCGCGCCGTCGAGCTCCATAGAATACTCTTCGATCCCCTCGCCCAGCGTCGGAGCACCCAGCACGGGAATCGTCTCGACATGACTCATTTTTGTTGCCACATCGCGAGAAATGTTACGGCAAATCGAGACAACTCTTTCCCTCTTGCGAGCCTCTATCTAAGTGAAACAACGCCTCTGTCGCTTCACTTTGGGGAGCCTCGGCTCCCCGTTTTTTGGGCCTCAAGCTTTCGCTTCACGACGTACTATTTACGCCACTTTTTTCTTCTTCCCCAGCAATTTCTTCAACACGCGAATCCCTTTATCTACGTGCTTCTCTTCCATCAGGAAAGGCGGCAAGAAACGCACGACCGTATCCTGGGTACTGTTGAACAACACTCCCTCCGCCAACCCTCCATCCACAATCGGACGCGCCGGAATCTCCAATTGCAGCCCCTGGATGAATCCGCGACCCCGCACACCCGTCGCTGCCGCGCGTTTCTCCACCAGTTCCTTCAACTGCTGCTGCAGGTAAGCTCCAACTTTGTTCACATTCTCGAGCAGCTTTTCTTCTTCAACAATCGCGAGAAACTCGAGCGCAATGCGGCACGCCAGCGGACCGCCTCCAAATGTCGTCCCATGCTGCCCCGCATGAATCGCGGTCGCAAAGTCTTCCTTCGCAATGAACGCCCCCAGCGGAAGCCCCGCCGCAATGGGCTTGGCGATCGCGAGGATGTCCGGCATGACGCCAAAACTCTGAAACGCGAAGATTGCCCCCGTCCGCCCCAGCCCACACTGAATCTCGTCAAAAATCAGGGCCGCGCGGTGACGATCGGCGAGCGCCCGGCACTCCTGCAGAAATTCCACCGAGCACTCATAAATTCCGCCTTCGCCAAAAATTGGCTCCAGCACAATCGCGCAGGTGTTGTCATTCGACCGCCGCGCGCAGGCCTTCAAGATCGTTCTGCTTCACAAACGTCACATCTTCCAGTAGCGGCTCAAACCCCTTGCGATGCTTGTCCTGCCCGGTGAGCGACAGAGCCCCGAACGTGCGGCCGTGATACGACCCTTCCAGCGCTACCAGTCGGCATTTCGCATCGCCGCCGGCCCGATGCCCCGCCAGCCGCGCCAGCTTGATCGATCCTTCAATCGCTTCGGTTCCGCTGTTGGAGAAGAATGCGCGAAACTTCTGCCCGGATGATCCGCTGGCAAGCGTGCACAGCTTTTCCGCCAGCGGCCCCTGGTATTCGTGGTAATAGAGATTCGAAACATGCACCAGCTTCGCCGCCTGATCGCGAATCGCCTTCACGATCCGCGGATGCGCATGTCCCAGGGCGTTCACCCCGATCCCCGAAACAAAGTCCAGATAGCGCCTGCCATCGATGTCGAAGAGAAACACGCCTTTGCCGCGGCTCAGCACGACGGGATAGCGGTTGTAGGTCTGCAGCAGGTACTGCCGCTCACGTTCAGCGATTTGTTCGAAGGTATCCATAAGTAAGGATCAATTTTACCGGAAGCGAACCGTCAGCGATCACCGTTGCCGTAGATTCCTGATTTCGAACAAACCGCGGGAGCTCACCATACTGTGTAGAATGAATGCCGTTCCCGAAATGTAGGCCGGGCCCGCACGAATGAACCCTCGAACTCGTCTTTCCATTGCGTTCCTCATCGGCTGCGCATTCGTTTTCCTGGCGGTCGCGCAGAATTCATCGCCGCAGTCCCCTCCGTATTGGGCCTTTACCATAAATCCGGATCAGGCCGCTACTGCCAAGTCCCCGGACAATGTTCCACTGCACGTTCCTGGCAGCACCGCGTCCTTTACGCTCGCTCAGGTTCGCGATTTGTACAATCCGCCCGACTGGCATCCCAACGCTCACCCGCCCATGCCTCCGATCGTGGCCCATGGACGGGCACCCGACGTCTTCGCATGCGGCTACTGCCATCTGCCGAATGGTCAGGGACGTCCGGAAAACTCGAGACTGGCCGGTCTGCCGGCGGGATATATCATTCGGCAGATTGCTGATTTCAAGAACGGTCAGCGCAAGTGCTCCGAACCCCGCGACGCGCCCGTAACCAACATGATTGCCATTGCGTCAAAAGCCAGCGATCAGGAGATCAAAGAAGCCGCCGCGTACTTCTCCTCCCTGGAGCACAAGCCGTGGATTCGCGTGATGGAAACCAGCACGGTTCCAAAGACACACGTTGCTGGCTGGATGCTCGCGGCCTCAGAGCCGGCCGCAAGTGAGCCGATCGGTCAACGCATCATCGAGGTGCCGGAGAATCTCGAGCGTACCGAACTGCGAGACGACGCTTCAGGATTCGTCGCCTACGTTCCCGAAGGAAGCCTCCAAAAAGGAAAAGAATTGGTGACCACTGGAGGCAGCGGCAGAACCGTAGCCTGCGCAAAATGTCATGGGATCGGACTTCGTGGGACAGGAAATGTTCCGCCGATTGCCGGCCGTTCTCCCAGCTATCTCGTCCGCCAGCTCTTCGATATCCAAAACGGCGCTCGAACCGGATTGCTCGCGCAACAAATGCGCATTCCGACGGCCAAGTTAACCCTCGACGACATGATTGCGATCGCCGCCTACACGTCCTCGCTACGTCCCTAACGCGGCAAAACTTCTACCTGCATTCAATAAAGCGGCGGCTGCCCCTCGGGACGCGTCTTCCAGCGCCGGTGCACCCACAGCCATTGCTCCGGATATTTCCGGACGTAGTCTTCAATCACTTTCGTGAACATCTGGGTGTTGGCAATGATGTCGGCTTCCTGGTCGCCGGTGCGGATCAATTCAAGCGCCGGATCGAATCTCAGCCGGTACTTCCCTTGCGCCTCGTCCCAAATCGTGAATCCCGGAACCACCGCAGAGTCCGTGCGCAGCGCAATCCGTGCCAGCCCGCTCGCCGTACACGCCGGAATGCCGAAGAAATCCACGAAGACTCCTTGTGGCGGAGTCATATTCGTATCCATCAGAATGCCGACGGTCTCGCCCGCCTTCATCGCCGCCAGCAGCCCGCGCACGAAATCGTCCTTGGCCACGGTCTTGTTGCCGTGCATGGTGCGATAGCGCTCGAGCATACGGTCGAGATAAGGATTGTCCATGGGCCGCATGACGATGTTGACCCAATGTCCATGAAGGGAGTGCGCGAAGGCCGAAAGCTCCCACCCGCCAAAATGCGCGGTCAGAAACAGCACGCCTTTTCCGCGGGCGTAGGCGCGCTCGTAGTTCTCCAGGCCGTCATACACAACAACTTCGTCAACGTTTTGCGCGTTGTATTTGGGAAACCGGCAGAGTTCGGCGAGTTGCCGTCCGAGCGAGGTGAACTCTCCCCGCAAGATGCGGGCCCGTTCGGCCTCCGTCTTTTCCGGAAAGACCATGGCGAGGTTTCGCATCCCTACATGCCGCAAGCGGACGTGCAGTAGATAAACAATTCGAGCGAGAGAGATGGCGAAGCCGCGCGCCAGGGGACGCGGCAGAATGCCCAGGACTTTGATGAACGGCCACGCCGCCGCGTATTCGAGTTTTCGCCGCATCCAGGGTTATGGCAAAGCTATGAACCACGAAGGACACGAAGTCCCACGAAGAAGCCACCTCAATAGCCTTACTTCGTGTACCTTCGTGTCCTTTGTGGTAAGTGTTCTTCGTAGTCGACCGGCAGCCTATTTCGCCGCTTCCTGCGCCCACTTCGCCAGAGTGGTCAGGAAAGCATTGGCTGCCGGAGGCGGATCCACTTCGCCAGTCAATGCCGCTTTGAAGGTCACCATGTGACCGTAAAAATCGCGCGTACTGTCTTTGTCCTGCTTCATCACGGCGCCATTCAGACTCACGCCGGCGAAAACACCGCGCGCGCGAGAGTAGGTCAGCACCTGGGCGCGCATCTTCCAGTCAGTATTGCCCTCCGCATGTCGTCCCACCGGACCGGCCGCGACCGAGGCATCCGCTCCGAGGGCAAATTGGCTCGACAGCAGATGCTGCATGCCATCGTTGTTCATGATCAGCATGACCAGATCGACCGCCTGTCCGCCAATCTGAAATCCGAAGCTACCTCCTGTGACCGTGAAGAAGGCCGGAGCACTCCAACCCTTCGGCGTGCGGCAACTCGCCAGCCCGCGGCCGTATTTCGCTCCCACAATGAACCCGCCCTTTAACATGGACGGGACGACCGCGACGCACTCTGATTTACTCAGAATTTCCTGGGGAATGCCCGAATCGGGTGCAGACTCAATCTCGTTCAAAACGTCGGCGGCGGCCTGCACGCGGTCGGTAGCCTTCGACTCTTTCGGCTGATCATCGCCCGCCAGGGCAAATGAGCAGAGGGATACGAGCACCACCAACGTCAGCAACAATAGCTTTTTCATGTTCCTCACCACGACCAGGGATTCACTGGGATCTGGTACTTCGATTGTAAATGAAATCCAGCGGGTTGCATTGCGCATCCAGACACCGGCCGTTGACGAAACGGGCGGTTTGTTTTCCGAGGGAAGATAAGCTCAGGAAGGAATGCGCGGACAAAAAAATGCGGGGCTGAAAGCAGTGACCCTAATCGCCACTCTCAACCCCGTCTCCCAGGTTCTGTGGTAGGTGAGCCGAGTATCGGCCACCTACAAAATCTTGCCAAGATTACGAAGGTAAGTGCACCGAAGTTACGCGGGGAGTTGGCGGCCAGAGAACCAACTCCTGGTCCGCTTTCCCTACTTCGTGGTCACCAGCGAATGCGTAATGGCATGCACCGACAAAGCAATCCGGTTTTGCACGCCCACCTTGCGCATCAGTTTCGCTACGTGCGCCTTCACGGTGCGCTCTTCAATTCCGAGCTGACCGCCAATCTCTTTATTGGAGCGACCCGCCACGAGCATCTCCAGTACTTCCTTCTCGCGATCGGTAAACGTCACCCGGCCCGCCGGAAAAATTCGACCCGGCGCCGATGATACTCGCTCGATAAACATCGACAGCACGCGCCGCGGAGCCCAGACCGATCCCTGATTCACAATGCGAATCGCCTGCGCAAACTCCGCCGGTGTTGCCGCTTCATCCACGTACCCCTTTGCCCCGGAAGCAATCGCCTTCAGAATGGTTTCTTCGTCAATCCCGGAACCGGTCACGATAATTCGTAAATCCGGCCGTGTGGCCTTCAGGCTGGCCATCACATCAAACAGGTTTTGCCCGGAACGGTTGCCGAGCAGAATGAGATCGATGCCTTGCAGCAAGCTGATCTCGGGTAGCGCCGCGGAGATTAGTTCGAACTCAGGTTCTGAGTCGAACAATGCGCGGAACCCAACAAAACGCAATGGGTCGCTTTCCACCACCGCGATTCGGATTACTGGTTTTCTGGCTACTGCTGCTTTCATAGTTGTCCCTTGTAGGGTCAGATTCTTCTACTCAGCATAGTAATAATTCGGCGCAATGCAAAGAGAAGGTGACCGAAGGGAAATTACGGGAGTAACATGGAAAAATCAGCTCGCCACGCGCGATTGGCACTGCATCTCAAGCAAAGACGTACAACGCTCCGGAGAAATGAATGAAACGACCGGCTCTACTGCTTTCTTTGATTCTTTCGATTGCTGCATCCCTCCCCGCACAACAGGCTCCCCCGCTTCCTTCCGAGCAGAATTCGCCTTCCACCTACACTCCCAAATTCCACGGCGATCCGGCGCGCTCTGACTCCGAAGCTGCCGCGCTCGCCTACATGCGCGTCGTCATGCGCGCCCAGGTGGTGTTCCACAAGCAGTATGGTCACTATGCGACCTCGCTCAACCAGCTGGTGCACAGCGGAACCTTCACCCAGCGCATGGTCAACCCTGAGCGTGGCGACTACACCGTGGGTTTCAAGTCGAAAAAAGACAACTTCTCGCTCTCCATGACGCCGAAAAATCTCGACCCGCAGCATCGCTCGTTTTATGTAGAGAACGACGGCAAAATCCACGCCGACGAAGGCAAATCCGCCGACGAAGACTCCCCCGTAGTCGAAACTCATCACTGGTAAAAAATGCAACCCCGGACGCATTCGTCCGGGGCCTTTGATCGATCGCAATAATTGCGATCGAAACATCGATCTGCTGGCTTACCGGTGGCCCATGCCGCCACCGCCGCCGTGGAATCCACCACCCATCCCGCCGCCACCGTGAATGGCCGCTCCTCCATGGAATCCACCCATTCCGTATCCGCCTCGGAAACTGGTCACGGCGTGGTTGCGGAATCCGCTTCCAATCGCCATTGGACGCGTCCCGTCGAAGTGGTGGTAACCGCGAAAGCCGCCACCATAGTATGGCGCTCGCCAAGCCATCAGCGGCGAATAAAATCCCCAGCCGAATGGGTTATAGAAAAAGCCGCTTCCCGGCAGGAAAGTGTAGCCGGCAAACCACGGATCCCAATACCATCCCGGACCCCACCATCCCGCACCGTACCATCCGTTGGCGTAATACAATTGCGCCGTGTCGACGTTGGCCTCCGACAGGTACTCGGATCGCAAGCTGCTCCAGCGATACAAATCGTCATTTTGCGTGACCGCGTCTTTGTTGAAGCCCTGCGCCTTAATCTTGCTCGAGTTCAGCACGACGTCGTGCCCCTTTTTCAGGGTCGTATTGCGATCATCCGCCGACACGATCGCCTTTCCATCGAACACGCGAACCTGCTGGTTCGCAGCGTCGAAGTCATACAAGCCCGTCTTCACCACTCGCGTGTCCGCTCCCGGCTGTGTGATGTGGATGTTGTTCTGCGGATAAATCTGATCAACCTCCAGCATCGCCTCGCCCTGGGTCACCGCAACTTGGGTATTCGTCAAGTTGCTCGAAATCATCTTCACCGAGCTATCGCTACCCAGCCTCAAATACACGCCCGGTGTCAGCAGTATTTCTGCCTTGCCGTTCCCCGTCTCTAACACCTGCCCGGCCTGCAAATCCGCCGAGCCCACCGATTGGGCATCGACAGGTTGATCTCCCATCGACACTTGCCCTTCCACATAGTTCAATGTTCCGGGCATCGCTGCATGTCTGTTGTCCGTGTTTGCTCCCCACGCGGGCACAGACAGAACCGCAGCCAGGAACCCAATCCCGGTCATCGTCTTCCATCCAGCCAGCCTCATAACCGTCACCTCCATACCTTATCTTTCTAACCCATTAGATGTTCGGGAGCGAGACCGAGATGCAAGGCTAAACCATTGATATATATGGATTTATTTATACTAGAGGGGAGACTGTAGAGGGGAGGATTTTCGAGATTTCTTCGACCAAGGCGACGAGCGGACTAGGGCTGCTCTTCTGCGATCGGAATCACATCCACCTGCAAGCTCTTCCGCTCGCCTTCGCTCACGTGCAGCGCGTTGCCCTGTCCTTCGTAGTCTTTGAGAAAGTCGGGATTGTAGAAAGCCTCGCCGTCCACACTCTCCCAGGCAAACAGGGTGTAATCCGCGGGCCGAATCCCACGCAGGGAGAAGTGTCCGCTCTGATCGGCGACGGTCTTGCGATACCGCTCCACGCGTCCGCGCAACCGCACTTCGGGCACTGCGACCACCACGGCATCCGCCACCGGGGCGCCCTTCGAGTCGACGACCACGCCATCGACAATCCCACCATTACTGCTGGCAACGAGATCGAGCACAACCGTGCCGCCGTTCACTGAAATTAACGAATCGCTAATGTCGCGGCCGCCAGCCGTGGCAGATTTCAGAAACCAGTCTTCACTCGCCCCTACGATCTGCACGTAGTAATTTCCTGGCGGAACATCAGTCCACTGGATGTCGCCATCAGCGCCCACATGACTGAGATTGGAAAATCCGGCTCCTTCTGTGACCGCGAGGTCTCCTCCATCCTCTTCGCTGTCGACCGTCCGCAGCACCAGGAATATCTGCTCCGGGTTGAACCGGACCATGCCTTTGCTCTCGACCCGCAGGCGCCCGCGCACCGACGCTCCCGGTTGCGGCGACAGCCGCAGTCCATCGACATTGCTCGAGCCCACCTGCACCGACTGCCGCGCAGTCATCGGTACCGGCGCTCCGTCAACCGTCGCGAGGAGGGTGTAGCTTCCCGGCGAGACGTCACGAATCACGAAGCTGCCGTCCCGGTGCATTTCCGCTCCATTCATCACCAGGCTGAAATCATGCGATTGCAGCATGATGGTCGCCGAGGTCCGCGGCGGCAGGTTCACCGTCCCGCGGATGAACACGCTCGGGCTCGGCGTCAGCGAAAAGTTGACCGGGAAATCATCCCCCGCATGCAGCTGAATGGGCGCAGCCTGGTTGCGTTCTGACGTGCCGGGATAGTAAGTAGTCTGATAAGTCGTGGCTGGCGGTTTCTCCGTGTTGCTCGCATGGTGCGGCTCGGTTGCCAGCCCGTTATTCGTTTCAATCAGAGTCTTGAAATCAGGAGGCGGACTTACGGACACGTAGACATTCCCCGCAAGCAAGCCGGCTACCCGGTACTCGCCCAGATCGTTGGTTCGCTCCGCACCGAGTTGCTCCCACCGGTGATGGCCGGACACAAATGTCTGCCGCATCACGGTCACTTCGGCATTCGCCAGCGGATCGCCGTCTTCATCGGTCACACGGCCACGAACCACCGCAGCGGCTTGCAGTCGAAGGTGCAAATCTTTCAGTTCTTGCCCAGCGGCAAGGACAAGAACACGTCCGTCGATCCGTCCACGGCGCCGATCATCGTCGAGTAGCCCGGTGCGCTCGGCAAATAGATGGTAGCGTCCCGGCAGGATGTTTTCGATGTGGAAATTGCCGTCCGCGCCGGTGACGCCGGTGTAGTTTCCGCCTTCCGTCTGATTCTCCGCGATCAGCTCGATCAGAGCTTTCTTCACCGGCTGGCTATCCGGATCCCGGGTCACAATTCCTTCAATGACCGCCCGGCCTGCAGGTTTCGCCGCAGACGAAGAGTTCTGCGCAGCGGCAAGAGCGCCAAACAGGACCACCAGCAGACATGCGCAGATCGGCTTCATAGATAACGCCGGGGAGGCTGGGAGCGACTCGTCCGACCGAGGGGACTGGCCGGGATCATTGACATTTTATATCCCCAACGCAACCTCTTCCCACAGGTTTATTGACACCGAAACCTGGGGAGACCCCGCCGAAAATCCTTGACATCTCCCGCGCCTCCCTGATATTTAGATACCGATCTAATTAAATAACGGTCTAATTATGACCCCATCCTCCAACGAAGCTTTCAAAGCGCTTGCCGACCCTACCCGGCGGGAGATTTTGCGCCTGCTGCGGCGCGGAGAGATGACGGCCGGCGATCTGGCTGAGCGCTTCGACATGACGAAGCCGACCATGTCCCATCACTTTTCGGTGTTGAAAGAGGCCGACCTGCTCACCAGCCGCCGCGAAGGCCAGCAGATCTGGTACGCCCTCAATACCACCGTCGTGCAGGATCTGATGGCCTGGGCCATGGATCTGATCAAGGGCAGCGAGTCGCAGGCAGGCGAGGATTCCGCAGAAGAGAAGACCAAACAAGGCACGAAATGACTATCGCAAACATGACGCTCAATCAGCGGTACTACCTCGGCGCAGCCGCGGTTATCTTAGCCGTACTTTTCGGAACGATCGTCGCCTACCCTGTCCTCCCTGCCACGGTCGCCGTGCATTGGGACGCTCATGGCCACGTGAATGGCTGGGGACCGCGGTGGTCGTTGTTCCTTTACGGCCCGGGCATGATGCTCGGCATCGTCCTCTTGTTCGCAGCGCTTCCCTGGCTCTCTCCGAAGAAATTTGAAATCGACTCGTTCCGCGCGACCTACCTCTATCTCATGATCGTGGTCGTCGCCATGGTGGCTTACTGCCAGATGCTGATGGTAGCGGCGGCCATGGGCTCGACCCTCGGCGTCTCCATGGATATAAGCCGCGCCGTCCTGGGCGGAGTCTGCCTGCTAATCGCGCTGATGGGCAACGTGCTGGGAAAAGTGCGCCGGAACTTTTTTATTGGAATCCGCACTCCCTGGACCATCGCCAATGAACGGGTTTGGAACAAGACCCATCGCCTCGCCGCGAAGACATCGTTCTTCGCAGGCTGGCTCGGGCTGGTCGAAGTGTTGTTGAAGGCGCCGTTCTGGCTTCCCCTCGCGACCGTTCTGGCTGGCCCGTTGATTCCAGCCTTTTACTCGCTCGTTTACTACAAGCAGCTGGAGCACCGTGGAGAGCTGGGCTAACCGGCAACCAACGCCGCATCGAAGTTTCGAAACAACGCTCGAGGAGGGACAAACGGAATGAAGCGCATTTTGATTCTCACTCTATTCGTGCTCGCGGCCTGCTTTGCACAAGCACAGAATGTCGCGGGCGACTGGCAAGGTACGCTCAAGGCTGGCGGAGCTGAGTTGCGCCTCGTCCTGCATATCACCAAGGCTGCCGACGGCACCCTGCAAGCCACGCTCGACAGCATCGACCAGCCCGGTGCAAACGGCATCCCCGTGAAAACCATCACCTTGAAAGACTCCAAAATGAGTCTGGACATCCCTGCCGTTCACGGCACCTATGACGGCAAAGTTGCCGCCGATGCCACGACCATCTCAGGCACATGGACTCAAGGCTCTTCTCTGCCACTCGAGTTCAAGCGCGCCACTGCTCTGGTCAAAACTGAGCACAAGCCCGCTAAACCCTCTGACATTGACGGGGCGTGGATGGGAACCCTCGACCTCGGCACCGTGCAGCTGCGGGTGGTCTTCCACATCCTGAACACCGAAGACGGCCTGACAGCGACCATGGACAGTCCGGATCAGGGCGCCAACGGCTTGCCCACCACGTCCGTTACCCGCGACGGAGCCAGGCTGAAGATCGAAGCCAAGGCCATTGGCGGAGTTTTCGAGGGCGCCATCGCTGCCGACCTTTCCTCGATCGATGGCACCTTCACCCAACTCGGCGCTGCTCACCCGCTGGTGTTGAAGCGCGTCAAGGACAAGGCTGAGATGGAACTGAAACGCCCGCAAGTTCCGACCAAGCCTTACCCCTACCGCGAGGAAGAAGTTTCCTACGACAACAAAGTGCAAAATGTGACGCTCGCGGCAACCCTGACCATTCCTGAGGGCAAGGGCCCGTTCCCCGCGGTGGTGTTGATCACCGGCTCAGGCCCGCAGGACCGAGATGAGAGCCTCATGGGCCACAAGCCCTTTCTCATTCTCTCGGACTATCTCACCCGGCACGGTATCGCTGTGCTGCGCGCCGACGATCGCGGCACCGGCAAGTCCACCGGAGATTTCAAGGGTGCGACCACCGCGGACTTTGCCACCGACACCGAAGCCGGCATCTCGTACTTGAAGACGCGCTCGGAAATTAATCCGCACAAAATTGGATTGGTCGGTCACAGCGAGGGTGGAGTCATCGCACCCATGATCGCCGCCCGCAACAAGAATGTCGCATTTATCGTGATGATGGCAGGCACAGGCGTTCCGGGGGATCAGGTGCTGGTGGCGCAAGGCGAAGCCATCCAGATCTCGAATGGCAAGGATCCAATCGGAGCGGCCAAGGAGGCGGCCGATGAAAAAGCCATGCTCACCTTGGTCGAAACCGAAAAGGACGAAGCCGTGCTGGAAAAAGAGCTGAAAGAAAAACTGGCTGGCCAACTTCCCGAGGCGCAGATCGGACTGCAGATCGCGCAGGTCACCTCGCCGTGGTTCCGCTATTTCCTGACTTACGATCCAGCCACCGCGCTGCGCAAAGTGACTTGCCCAGTGCTGGCCATTAACGGATCCCTCGACAAACAGGTGTTACCGAGTCAGAATTTGCCCGCGATTCGCAAAGCGCTGGCCGAAGCCGGCAATCAACACGTAGAGATCGACGAACTCCCTGGACTGAATCACCTGTTCCAGACCGCGACCACCGGCTCTCCCATGGAATACTCCCGCATCGAGGAAACCATGTCGCCGGTCGCGCTGGACAAAATGGCAAGTTGGATTCTGAAGCAGTAGCGCTTTCCCGCTGGCGCGTTCTCACTCGCAGCCGTCGGACCGGCATTCGTCTTTGCGGTATTCGTCCACGTACATCGTCCAAGGACCTTCGCCGAGCGCATCGCGATAGAGCCCAGTCTTGAAGTAAACGAGTCCTCGCGACGGATATCCATGAGCGGGTTGGAAAACTGTGGGACCGCGATATTGAACGATGCCTTTGCCATCCAGCGTTGCGTCGACCCGGCCTTGACCTGTCGCATCGAATCGCGTCACGAAGCGAAAATCCAGCCATCGCCCCCGCACATCCTCGCTGCCCTCATAGAGCACGTCGGAACCATGCTCGTCCCGCCGTGTGATTCGCAGATGCGCATTTTGCACGCGCAACGCGAGAATCGGATAGTCGGGACGGCAGCGTCGCGCCTCACACAACTGCCTCCACTGCGCAATCACCAGGCGCTCGGAACTTTGCGGAATCTCTTTTGGAAGGTACAGGCTGAACGAGTAGACGTAGGTTCGTCCGGTGCGCGCGTACAGCCACGAAGACTCCATCAACTCATCGCGCTCGGTGGCCGCTCCGGTATCGCTCGCATCCTCATGGCGATCGCCCGAGTGGACGGTAATGGCCAGCGCCCCGTGGCCGGAACGCACAATCGTGTGCTCGGTCGCGACCGAACCCGGAACCAGGCGCCATCGCGACCAGCGCATCCAGTTCAAGTGGGAAGATTCAAAATCGTCGTGTACGTGAACGGGAATTCTGCGCAGCCCGAGGACAACCAGCGGACAAACAAGGCAGACAACGGCGACGGTCTGGAGGAAGTTCTTCGTGAAGCGGCGAGTGAAACCGTTTCGCAGTCTTTACCTCAGCTGTCTTTTCTTAGCTGTCTTTGCGATACAGAAGATTACGCATTGCCTCGCGCCGGGCCGCGTTGGCTCCCTTATCCGCCTTCAGAACATCCGCAGGCTTCGCCTTCGAATCGGACTCTTCTTCGCTGCACGCCGGACACCGGTTGGCGAAGCCCGGCTTCCCCGGCTTCAATTCGAACTCCTCACCGCAAACCGCGCAAGTTTTGATCGGAAAGATAGGCATAACAGCTTCGATTTTATCGCGAGTCGCGCGAATCGTCTTCGTCCCGAAACGAAACTTTACTTTATGAAAATGCAAAACACACCCACAATTACGGGGCGCCGCAATCTATGCTCTTGAGGGTGGGCCTGTGGTGTAATGGCAGCACAGGACCCCGTCAAGGTCTCGGGTGAGGGTTCGAGTCCCTCCAGGTCCATTCCTTCTTTGCGGAAGGATTTGTCTCTTGGGACAAGTGGTGGGTTCGCTGGACGGGGTGCGACCATCCTTAAAGTAACTTGATTTCCGGTGGGATTGTTTCGATAATGGTTGTGACCTTGACGGGGTACCGATCTATCGGTTCTCGCGAACGGCCTCGGGATCTCCGGGGCCGTTTGCATTTTGGCTGCGCCAGATTCTACAGATGTCCCATGTATCCGACGACTGCGAACCGTGCAACTACCTCTACGTACTCGTTGATTAACCTCAGGCATTCATCCAAATCGCGATATGCGAATGGTCCATCCGTCCGGAGGGAAGCATCCTCAACCCCAGACGGAATCAGAATGCGACGCCGGAGAGACGCAAAATCGTAATTATCGGCCATGGGTTTGCAGTCGCTGCGCGACATTGCCCGTCCGGTCCCGTGGCTCATCGAGTTCAGAATTGACTCCACTTCTTTTCGAGCCTTAATGAGGACGATGTCACCGGACATATGAGAAGGAAGCACTGACAATTCGCCTGGGAGCATTCGAACTGACCCTTTGCGGATAACCACACCTCCATCGTGCCGCTGCTCGAAGGTGTTATGAGGCAAATCCAAAAGTACTTCCGTCGCGCCGAACGCCAAATCGACTTTCTCGTTAATCGCAGCTCGGTTATCGGAGGCCCAATGGACCACGCGCTCAAACTCCTGGTCGAATTCGCCTGGACGCTCGACAAGACCATCGACATGCCCAGACTCGTTGCGCGACCCAGTGTGGATCAGAAAATGGAGCGGCCCGTCTTCATAGGGAACCAAGGCATCCAGGAAGTGATTCCCGCCTCCGAGATCGCCAAGACTGCCCTTGTTTGCTCGAAGAGAGTCTGCCACGTGGTCCCACCGACGTAAGTCAAGGTCCTGTGGGTCGACCGATGATCGCAAAAGCCTCATGCCACATCCACAATCGGATACAGCAAACTTGCGCCAGTCTGGCTGATATGTCAGGACAGCTGTGCCTGTTGGTAGCGGAGATTTTCCGGGACATGCATCAGGCAGAAAAACTACTTGCTGCGCCCGAAGATCGTGGGGCAGCCACGAGTGCAGCTTGCCGAGGGGCTCGGCGGATAGATTCGTAATATCCATCGTGTCCGCAATCTCATGAAGGCCGTTTAGAATTCTGATTGCTGAGCGATCAATTCAGGAAATACTGCCGGTACAACGTATCCCTTTGCGCCGGCCGGAATCCGGCGTCACGAATAATCCGCCGCAACTCTTCCTCTGTCGTACAGTTGGTGACGCCTGCCGCCCGCACCACGTTTTCCTCGAGCATCACCGAGCCCACATCGTTACCGCCAAAGCGCAGGCCCATCTGGCAGACTTTCAATCCCTGCGTCACCCAGCTCGATTGCACATTGAGAAAGTTCGACAGGTACAGCCGCGAAATCGCCAGCACCTTCAGATACTCGACGGCCGTCGCTTCATCCCAATGACGCCCGCCCAGCGCCGTATTCTGCGGCTGAAAGCTCCACGGGATAAATGCCGTGAACCCGCCCGTCTCTTCCTGCAGCTCGTAGAGCTTCTGGAAATGGTTAATGCGGTTCTCGTAGTTCTCGCCGACGCCAAACATCATGGTCGCAGTCGTCCGCATCCCGATCTGGTGCGCCGTGCGATGCACGTTGATCCAGTCTTCAGTGAGGCACTTCAGCCGCGCGATCTTGAAGCGCACTTCGTCGTCGAGAATTTCCGCGCCGCCACCGGGAATCGAATCCAGCCCCGCATCGCGCAGCCGCAGAATCGTGTCGCGGATCGACAGCCGGCTGTACTCGGCAATCGCTATAATCTCCGACGCCGAATAGCAATGCAGGTGCACTTGCGGAAATCGCTCGCGAATCCCGCGCAGCATCTTCTCGTGCCACTCGATCTTCAAGTCCGGATGCAGCCCGCCCTGCATCAACACACCGGTCCCGCCGAGCTCCACCGTCTCGCGAATCTTCTCGTAGATCGTGTCGAAGTCCAGAATGTACCCTTCCTTTGCCGCGGGCCCTTTCAACGGCCGGTAAAACGCGCAGAAGGTGCAGTACTCGGTGCAGAAGTTGGTGTAGTTGATATTGCGGTCGATGATGTAGGTGACCACGCCCTCGGGATGCAGCTTGCGGCGCACCGCATCGGCTTCCATCCCGATGCCGATCAGGTCATCGGACTCAAACATCTCCAGCGCTTGCTGCTTGGTTAAAGACATAGGGCTCCACAGAACCCTCTATTCTAGCGGAGCCTGGCAGATGCTTCCACCCTCACGGGTCAGAGGCGCAGGTCAGTTTCCCCGGGCACGATTCGCAGCTTGGCTTTACTTACTGATTCTCCGGCGCGAACGTCTCGACGAGGCAAATGCCTGAAACTGCAGATCTTGAACGTGTTCAACTTTTCCCTTGACCCACGCCCCCCTCCAGCGCTATATTGATTTTGAACACGTTCAACATTCACTTGGGGAGGGTTCAATGAACACCGCCAACAACATCATCGTCGCAACTTACCTGACTTACCTCTTCATCAGCGTTTCCCTGACCATCTGGGTGGCCCGCACGCTCTACAAGCGCGGCGCGATCTTCCTGGTCGATGCGTTTCATGGCAACGCCGAACTGGCTGACTCGGTGAACCATCTTCTCGTAGTGGGCTTCTACCTGATCAACATCGGCTTCGTCTCGCTCGCCCTGAAAACGGCGGACGTCATCAGCACGTCCCGCGCCGCCATCGAACTGCTGAGCGACAAGATGGGCATGGTGCTGCTGATCCTCGGCCTCATGCACTTCTTCAATTTGTATGTTTTCTCCAGCATCCGCCGCAGCGCACGAGTGCCGCGCGCGCCGCTGACGCCCACTCCGCCAGTCGCGCCCGATGCCATGCTGAAAGTCGCAATCCCCCGCTAGGCAGCAGCCCGCGCAAAAGGAGGGTATGCATATGGAAAAAATCTACGTGCTCTACGATCCGAAATGCGAACTGTGCTGCCGCCTGAAGGACTGGATCCTGGTACAGCGATCGTGGATCGGCATCGCAGTAATGGCTGCGGGTTCCGACCGGGCCAAGCGGCTGTTTCCAGAACTCGACCAGATCGCTTCCAAGGATGACCTGGTCGTCATCAACGACGAAGGCGCGGTGTATCTGAATGACCGGGCATGGATCATGGTGCTCTACGCGATGGTGGAGTATCGCGACTGGGCAGCGCGGCTCACGCATCCGCTGTTGATGCCTCTGGCGCGCCAGGCCTTTGCGGCTCTTTCCAAGAACCGTCACGCCTTGTCGCGCTGGCTGAGTGCCCCCGATCCCGAAACGATTGCAGGCGAGCTGCGCCAGATTGAACTTGAACCCTGCACACTACCCGCACCTAACGCGCCTGAATCGACAGTTCGAGAATACCTACAATGACTAACACAACGCTCAAACCCAGAGTCACGCCGCGCGCGGAAGACACGCGCCGCAAGATCTACGAAGCGGCCATGGAGCTGTTCCGCGAAAAAGGCTTCGACGAGACCACCATGCGGGACATCGCCTCCAAGGCCGGCGTGGCTCTGGGCGGCGCTTACTATTACTTCGGCTCCAAAGACGCCATCGTGCTGGCCTTCTACCGCGAGATGCAGGAGTCGAGCAACGAGGCCGTCCTCGCCGCTCTCGCCGGACATAAGAAGCTCAAAGACCGGCTGCGCTGCGTGCTCGACCAACGCCTGCAGTTGCTCGAGCCCAACCGCAAGTTCTGCGCCGCCTTGTTTCGCCACGCGCCCGACAGCGCCGACCCGCTCTCCCCTTTCAGTGATGAAACGCGCCCCATCCGCGAGGGCGCCATCGAGCACATGCGGCTCGCCGTCGAAGGCAGCGACGCGAAAGTCCCGTCCGATCTGCAGCCTCGCCTTCCCTATCTGCTCTGGCTGTATCAGATGGCCCTGATCATGTTCTGGCTCTACGACCGCTCCCCCAACCAGGAACGAACCGCCCGCCTTCTCGATAAGAGCCTGGGCCTGCTCGTGAACCTGCTGCGCCTCTCCACGCTGCCCCTGACGAAGCCGCTGCGGAAGGCAGTGCTCGAATTGGTAGAACTACCCGAGCACTAAGAATCTGGCGGAGAGTGACGCTTCGCGTCCGTACAGAGAGGAGCTTTGTGCCGGAAAACAACGCCGTGGGCGAAACAGTCACCATCACCGGAGCTTTCAGCTACACGGGTAAGTACGCTACCCGTCTGCTGCTCGATCGTGGATACCGGGTCCGCACTTTGACGTTTCATCCCGATCGCGAGAACCCTTTTGGGGAACGCGTCAGTGTCTATCCCTACGACTTCGACCGTCCCGAGCAACTTAGGAAAACGCTTAGCGGGGCTTCCACGCTGATCAATACCTACTGGGTGCGGTTTCCCCGCGGAGAATCCACGTTCGAGAAGGCCGTCCAGAACACGCGAACTTTGATCGCAGCCGCAAAAGATGCCGGAGTCAGACGGATCGTGCATGTGAGCATCGCGAACCCATCGCCGGAGTCGGCGCTCGGCTACTACCGCGGCAAGGCGGAACTGGAGCAAGCCGTGATCAATTCCGGCCTTTCGTATGCGATTTTGCGCCCGACCGTCATCTTCGGCCTGGAAGACATTCTGATCAACAACATCGCCTGGTTCGTACGTCACTTTCCGGTGTTCGGCATCCCCGGGGACGGGCGGTATCGAATTCGACCGATCTACGTTGCAGACATGGCCCAGTTGATCGCCGATGCCGCGCAGGGTCAGCAGAACGGCGTGCTCGACGCCGTCGGCCCCGAAACGTTCTCCTTCGAGGAACTGGTAACGCTTGTTGCGCAGAAAATGGGGCACCCGGCGCGGACGATCCACATGCCGGCTACTCTCGCTTACTTAGCGACACTGGTAACGGGATGGTTTGTCGGAGACGTCATCCTCACGTGGCAGGAGTACCGTGGGCTCATGGCCGACCTGCTCGCGCCAGAGGGGCCATCCACCGGGCAGACCCGTCTCAGTCAGTGGCTGGCAGAGAACCACGAGCGCGTCGGGATGCGATATGCCTCTGAGGTGGCGCGGCACTACCGAAATGACCCATTCCCTGCGAAGACAGGTTGAGTGAGCGCAGTCGCCGGGAGTACTATTTTTTCGGGGCGGGAAAGTGGTGCTGCGATGAACACGGAACGCTCTGTGATCGCTTCGATCGTTTTTCTGGGCCTCGGTCTGGGACTGATTTTCGCTTACTGCCACGACAGCACGGTCACTATGGGCGCCGCCTATCCGATTGCCGGCGCGTCTCTTCAGGTGGTCATCAACACCAACGGATTGCCGGCCATCGCAGGCATCATTTCGACCGCGCTGGGAGTGCTGTTTTTCTTTGCCGCACTGGTATTTGCTGTGCTGAAAATGATTTCGCAGCGCACGGTCGCTCAGCCGAGAGAGAGCTCCTTTTCCTGAAAGCGGCCGCGCTCGTTGACACCTCTGCTCGCGTTACCTAGACTGCCTGTGTAGCGGTTCGTGTCTGCTGGAAAAGGGATATTCATGGCCTGGCTGCAAAACAAGTTCGAAAAGAATTTCCTGATCTCGACCGTCGACTACGTCTTCAACTGGGCGCGCAAATCGGCCGTGTGGCCGATGACCTTTGGCCTCGCCTGCTGCGCCATCGAAATGATCGCGTCTTCGACCTCGCGCTTCGACATCGCGCGTTTTGGCTCGGAAGTGTTTCGTCCCAGCCCGCGCCAGAGTGACCTGATGATCGTGGCCGGGACCGTCACCCTGAAGATGGCGCCGGTGGTGAAGCGCATTTACGACCAGATGCCCGATCCGAAGTGGGTGATCTCGATGGGCGCGTGCTCGTCGGTGGGCGGACCGTTCAATACCTATGCCGTGCTGCAGGGTGTCGATAAGATCGTCCCGGTAGATGTTTATGTGACCGGATGCCCGCCGCGTCCGGAAAATCTTTTCTATGCGCTGCTCAAGTTGCAGGACAAGATCGACACCATGACGATCGCGAAGAAACCCACGGCAGTCCGGCTCGACCCGAATATGGTCGAGAATTTCAAGCGTCAGGTCATGATCGCGCAAACCCTGCAACCGAAGTGACCCATGTGGGGACGGAGGCATTCGTCCGTCCCGCGAAGCGAAGCGATCCGCGGCAAGACAGGTGCATGTAGAGACAGCCCCCCGGCTGTTCAGCCGAGCGAAGCTCGGCCGTTCAGCGCCGCGTTAGGTGGAAGAGCGGCCCTTTAGGGCCGCGTTAAGCGACCAGATGTGAGGGGCTTCAGCCCCTGTGCTCGCCTTCATCAATGTCGACATTCACAAAACTGACTACCGAATCCGAATTGCCCTCTCTCAACTCCGCCAAAGAATTCCCCTACGGCGACAAGACCATCTGCATCGCCAACATCAATGGTAACTACTTCGCCATGGACAACGTCTGCCTGCATCGCGGCGGCCCGCTCGGCCAGGGCATGATCGAGAAGGGCAAAGTCGTGTGCCCGTGGCACGGCTGGGCGTGGGATCCGAAGACAGGCGAGGCCACGCACAATGCGAACGCGAAGGTCGCGGTGTATCCGCTGAAGATTGAAAACGGCAATGTGCTGGTGGAGGTCTGACTCGCCCCTCGATGAGCCCAGTTACTCATTTCCTCACTGGCTGGGTGTTCGCCAACTGCGCGAAGCTTGAACGACGAGATCGCGCCATAGTCACGCTCGCCTGCGTCGCTCCGGATGTCGACGGACTTGGAATCATTCCCGAATTGCTGACCCGCAACTCGGCGCATCCCCTGTTGTGGTTCACGCTTTATCATCACTCGCTGCACAACCTGGCGTTTGCCTTGACGGTTGCGACAGTTGCGTTCGCGCTGGCAAAGCGGAAGTGGATGACCGGGCTTCTTGCCCTCACGAGTTTTCATCTCCACTTGCTCGAAGATGTACTCGGCTCGCGCGGACCGGACGGCTATCAATGGCCCATTCCGTATCTGGAGCCATTTTCTTCCTCGCTGCAGTTGGCATGGCGCGGCGAGTGGGGATTGAACGCATGGCCGAATGTGGCCATCACGATTGCCCTGTTGGTCGTCACTTTCTGGCTGGCTTGGGGGCGCGGATTCTCGCCGCTGGAGATGATCTGGCCCAAGGCTGATACGGCTTTTGTGAGAGCCCTTCGGCAACGCTTCCCGCGCGCCGCACAATCCAACTGAGTTGCTCATCCAAACCTGCCCGATTCCTGGCAGTGGCTCAGTTTGAACCCTGAATCTCACAAGGCGTCATCCCGAAGAGCCCGCGCTTTTACCAGCGGGCCGAGGGATCCCCTAGTCCCGCGCTCGCTTTTTTCCGTCGATCATCACGCTGCGCAAGATCCGATTGATGCGAGTCTGGTAGCCCGGACCTTTCGACTTGAACCAGTCCACTACCTCCCGATCCACGCGCAACGAAATCCTCTGCTTCCGTGGACGATTCCATCGTGCCTCCGGCCTTGTCTCCTCCTCCGCCAGTTTCCACAACTCATCGTCCACCGATGCCCACAGCCGGTCAATTCTCCCCGGTCTTGCGCGCGCCCGTTTCTTCTTTGTTTTCTTCTTTCTACCTGTCATGACGCTATTGTATAGCCGTAAGCGTCATCACGCTATGTTCTTGCGGGAACTTATGTCCGATTTCGGAAACGGTTGCGCGACTCCGACTCAGCCGAGTAGGCGCAGGAATTTCCCCGGCTGGTTGTCGTAGCCCGGGAAGACTTCTGCGAGATTCTTATTGCCCATGTGGCGGGCGACGGCCTCGCCGATGACTTGGCGGAAGTCCGTCGTCAGCGCCAGGTCGCGGCCTTCGTAAAGTTGCGATTGATCGAGGCCAGGCCAGCGTCCGTAGACTTTGCCGCCTTTCACGGGGCCGCCGAGAACGAACATCACGTTGGCGTGGCCGTGGTCGGTACCGCGGTTGCCGTTTTCGCGCGCCGTCCGGCCAAACTCCGACATGGTGACCACAACGGTCTCTTCGCCAAGGTCCCCGAGATCGGTCCAGAACGCCGCAATCGACTGCGAGAAATCGGAGAGCACATTGGCTAACTGGCCTTCGGTCGCGCCTTCGTTCACGTGGTGGTCCCATCCTCCGATATCGGCAAACGCAACCTGTACGCCGAGATTCGCTTTGATCAGCTGCGCGAGCTGCCGCAGGCTGTCGCCAAAACGTCCCTTGGGATAGTTCGCACCCGCGGCCGGCGCGTATTTTCCGGGATCGGCGGCTTTCAGCATTTTCACTGCATCGAAAGTTTCTTCTCCGGTGCCGTGCAGCACGCTGTCGGACGAGTGGTCGTACATAGCTTCGAAGGCGCTGGCAGCCTGAGAGGGTTTCGGATTCTTGCCGCCCACCGAGAAGTCGTTGATGTTATTCATGGCAACGGCCGGCTCCGATCCACCGAGAATTCGGGGCAGCGATGGACCCAACGCAATCGCGCGGAAAACGGTCTTCTGCGCTGACGGCAGGCTTCGCAGCGAGCGGTTGAGCCATCCGTCCTCGGTGACTTTCACTCCCGGAGTGCCGGTCTCCATGAAATCCTGCGCGTCGAAGTGGGAGCGCGTGGTGTCGGGCGATCCGGCAGCGTGAACGATGGCCAGTTGGCGCTGCTGCCAGAGCGGTTGAAACGCGGCGAGCGACGGATGCAGGCCGAAGAAGCCGTTGAGATCGAGCACGGATTTGCGCGGAATGTTGATGCTGGGACGCATCGCGTAGTACTGCGACTCGGCGTATGGAACCACGATGTTCAGGCCATCCGCGGCGCCGCGCTGAAAGATGACGACGAGGCGCTTGGTGCGTCCGGCCGAGTCGACCGCTCCGAAAGCGGCGCGGGTAAGGAAACTCGGGACGGCGGCCGTACCGACCACGGCCAGAGCGCTGTTGCGAAGAAAT
>CAVXVD010000026.1:0-9293 GCA_963765015.1 uncultured Acidobacteriota bacterium
ACGACAACTATGGCTTCGAAAAAGGAGCCGCCGCCTTACACGACGAACTGGTGAAAGAACACGTGAAGCACGAGTATCACGCATATCCCGGCGACCATAGCCTCACGTATTTTCTCTCGCACTTTGCCGAGGTCATGGAATTTCATTCCCGGGCGTTTGAGCTGCAGTCACCGCGCTAAGATCTGTCGAGTGTGTTGTAAACTCAAAAGAGCGCAGTAGCCGGAGAGGTGGCCGAGTGGTTGATGGCTCCGGTCTTGAAAACCGGCGTACCCGAAAGGGTACCGGGGGTTCGAATCCCTCCCTCTCCGCCATTTTTTCCGCCAGGCGCCTAGCCGGTGACATTCAGCCACATAGTGAGATTTTCCGAAGGCACCGACTCGAGTCAGATCGATGCGACGCCCGAGGCTCGATTATGAATTGGAACGCATGTCGCTGGACGTGCCGCCGGCGGCGGGAACGTAACACTTCAACGTGTAATCCATGACCATGCGGTCGGCATTGAATCGCCAGCCGAGGGTGCGGATCGTGCGCTTCATGCGCTTGATCCAGCCGCGGGGCAGGCCATCACGGTCGCGCTGGTAATAAAGTGGAATGACCTCTTCGCGCAAGGTGCGCAGAAGATCTTCGCCATCCCGCGAGTCGTGAACGCCCATGTTGGAATGAGTCTTCCCCGTGCCAATCGCAAAGCCATTTACGCCGTCGAACGCCTCGGCCCACCAGCCATCGAGGATCGAGAGGTTCAGGCCGCCGTTCAGAACGACTTTTTGACCGCTTGTGCCGGACGCTTCGAGCGGGCGGCGAGGATTATTGAGCCACACATCGACGCCCTGAACGAAATGGCGGCCGACGTTAATGTCATAGTCCTCGACAAAGACGAACTTATCTCGGAATAGAGGGTCGCGCATCAATTCCGCAATCTGCTGGAGGACGCGTTTGCCGGGTTCGTCGAGGGGATGGGCCTTGCCCGCGAAGACGAATTGAACGGGGCGGTTGGGGTCATTCACCATAGAAGCGAGCCGCTCAATGTCAGTCAAGATCAGATTCGCGCGCTTGTAGGTCGCGAAGCGACGCGCAAAACCGATGGTCAGGGCGTCTGGGCTCAGCACACGCTCCAGGCGCTGCAAGGTAGAGCGAGGTTCTCCGCGACGTTCAGCCTGAGCGACCGCTCTCCGCCTCACGAACTCGATGAGCTGCGATTTGAGGTTAAGGTGAGTCTCCCAGAGCTCGCCGTCGTCGACGTTCTCGATCCCGAGCCAGATTTTTGCTTCGCTGCCGCGCTGATGCCAATCGGTGCCCAGATGGCGATCATAGAGGCGGAACATCTGTGGTGCGAGCCACGAAGGCACATGGACGCCATTGGTGATGTGGCCGATAGGAACCTCGTCCTCCGGCTTGCCCCGAAAAAGGCCGGTCCACATGGCGCGCGAGACTTCGCCGTGGAGAGCGGAAACAGCATTAGCGCGGCGCGAGAGTCGAAGCGCAAGCACGGTCATGCAGAAAAGTTCGTCAGAGTTGGTGGAACTCTCGCGACCGAGCCCCATCAGGCTGTCTTGCGAAAGTCCCAAAGATTCGCGAAGGGGGCCGATGTGTTCTTCGATGAGTTGGGAGTCGAAGCGGTCGTGTCCGGCGGGAACGGGCGTGTGCGTTGTGAAAACTACTTCGCGGGAAACGCGGGAAACGGCGGCGTCGAACCCGATGCCTTCATCTTCCATCCGCATGCGAACGGCTTCGAGGACGGCGAAGGCGCTGTGACCTTCGTTGAGATGAAAGACGCCAGGAGTAATTCCGAGAGCTTTCAGGGCGCGCAGGCCACCCACGCCGAGGAGCAGTTCCTGCCGGATCCGAATGCGGAGATCACCGCCGTACAGTCGTGACGTAAGCTCGCGATCTTCAGGAGCATTGCCTTCAACGTCGGAGTCGAGCAGCAGAAGGTCGCGGCGGCCAACGGATACGCGCCAGACTTTTGCATGAATACGTCCGCTGCGGGTCTCGATCTCTACGACGACAGGCCGTCCATCTTTTCCGATAGCGACTTCCATCGGTAGTTGATTGACATCGGTCTCAAGATATTCCTCGCGCTGCCATCCGCCGAGATCGAGCCGCTGCCGGAAGTATCCCTGGCCGTAGAAAAGGCCGATACCGATGAGAGGGATGTCGAGGTCCGAAGCACTCTTGATGTGATCGCCGGCGAGTACGCCGAGTCCGCCGGAATAAACCGGAAGGGACTCGTGCAAGCCAAACTCCGCGGAGAAATATGCGACGGGATGCGGCCGGAGAACACCGGCGTGTCTGGTTCCCCAGGTCCGGTCGGCTTCCAGATACTCCAACATGCGGCGGTAGGCGTAATTCACGCGGCTATGAAGCATCAACTCAGCAGCACGGTTCTCAAGCTTGGCAAGCGGGAGCTCACTGAGCAGGGCAATCGGATTGTGATTAAGTTCATTCCAGCGCGCCGGATCAAGATCGAGGAACAGGCTGGACGAGTTGTGATCCCAACTCCACCATAGATTGCGCGCGAGCGTCCAAAGGCGCTCCTGTAAGGGGGCAATGAAACGATCGAGGGTTCGGGCTTCGCTGACCACAGGAGCCACCTGGGTGGCAGCTTCGCCGAGCATGCGAATCTCGTCGTGGCTGAATACACGAGCTTCGATCGTTTGAACCACGAGGACGCCCTGCAGGATTCCGCGATCGATTAAGGGCACACCGAGGAAGGACTGATACGCGTCTTCACCAGCATCCCGGAAGTACTTGAAGCGAGGATGGGTCTTCACCTGGCTGACGGAGATCGGCTGCACGAGCTCTGCCACCAGGCCCGTGAGGCCTTCGTTGACCGCCATCCGCAGGCTGCCGATGCATTCGCGACGGAGCCCCACGGTTGCGGCCAACACGAGATTTGCGCGATCCGGCTCGAGTAAGTAGGCTGAGCAAACATCCGTGCGAAACCTCTTGGCAATGAGAGCTACGACGTTCATCAGCGTCTCTGCTGACTGGCCACCCTCCGCTGCAAGATTGGCGATCTCTTCCAGCGTCAGGACGTTGTTGACTTCGCTCGAACGCACCGCTTGATCCATATCCCCCACTACCTCGTATCCGTCCAATGTCGTTTACTGGCCTCCCATCGAGAGTGACTCCCGATCTGCTTGTTCCTTGATGATGTCACATGCAGGAGGGTTCCGACTATTGTACGGGGTCCTCGTGAAATCGCGAATGGGGGAGACTCAAGAGGATTGAACGGGATCTCGGAGTTGGAAAAAGGCTCAAAACCCTGTTTGCTTGCGGATTGCGGAAGGAGTAGAATCACGGCCAATCCAGCCAACTAGTGGAGAACAGCGTCCGTTCATCCATTGGTGTGTTCGAGCTACGTAGGAACGGAACGACCTTCGAGAATTCGTATAGTTCTGCTCCTTATCGTTCGGCTAAGACAGGGACGAATGTACGGGATCTTGCAGTGTTCCCGCAAAACCTTTGTATATCGAGGCCCATGGAGTCGAACAAAATGAACGGTACTGCCGCACGGTTGGTGGGGGTTGGCGCGGGACTAGTGGGATTGATGGCCCTGAGTTGGATTCTGACCGGACATGCTGCTCAGCCGGCTGAGCAGGGAATGCCTACCGATTGGACTCATCGACACGTAGTTTTTTCACGGCCGGCGAATGCGGAGCAGGCGTCGCTGGTGGAGAGAGATCCGCGCTACTGGCAGCAATGGGCGCGCCGCAACATCGTGCGCGTTCTTTCCGGCGAAGGTGAACCCCAAGGCGCTTTTCCGTTGGTGGTGCATCGAGCAAACGCGGAGGCAACGGTACAGGGAGACTGGTCCGAGGATATGGGAGCGGGTTCCGGCGTCGGAGCTGGTAACTTCCCTGCCAAGTATTCGTTCAGTACGAGCACGGCCAACTGCGGCAGCGCCACCCATCCTGACTTTGTGGTTTACAGCACAGGTCTGGCGGGGTCGGGCACGCAAGCGAGCATTGTTGCTTACGATAACCTTTATTCAGGATGCACCGGGACCTCGCCCAACGTTTATTGGGCTTACAACACGGGCGGCCAGATCCTGACCTCTCCGGTGATTTCCTTGGACGGCACACAGGTGGCGTTCGTCGAGACCAATGGCGGCTTTGGAATCCTGGTTTTGCTGAAGTGGGCACCAGGCGGTAGCGTGACATCCCCAGGGACTCTGACGGTAGTTTCAAATTCTCTGTATCGCACCTGCACCGCGCCCTGCGCGACTCAGGTCTTGCTGAAAAATGGCTCCGGAAGCCAGACGAACGACACAACCTCGTCGGTCTATTACGACTATGCGAGTGACACTGGTTGGGTCGGCGGAGCCTTAAGCTGGCTCCATAAGATTAACGGTATGTTCAAGGGAACTCCGGGCGAGGTGTCGACAGCGCCCTGGCCGGTTCAAGTGTACCCGGGCAACGCAACGTCTCTATCCAGCCCCGTGTATGACCACATATCGGGCAATATCTTTGTCGGAGATGCGGGGGGATTCCTGGAGCGGGTAAATGCGACGACCGGAGTTCCTACTGTATCGGCGCAGGTGGATCACGGAACTGGGCTGGTAGCGGGTCCTGCGCTGGATCAGACTTCGGGTAAGGTCTATGTGTATTCCTCCAATAACGGCGTAGCCAACTGCTCGGGGACGAACCCGTGCGCGGCGGTCTTTCAGTTCAGCACCAGCTTCGCCGCCGGCAATGCGGGATCGCAAACGCATCTCGGAGCCAGTAGCGCAGCACCGAACCCGCTCTACGACGGAGGTTTCGACAGCGCCTACGAAAGCTCCAGCAACGCCACGGGCACGCTTTATGTTTGTGGCGAGACCGGGGCAGATCCGGTGTTGTATCGAGTGCCCATCGCCGGGGGCGTGATGCCGCCCACGGGAACGGTCATTTCCGCAGTCACTACGGCGGCTTCGACGGCGCCCTGTTCCCCGGTCACGGATGTTTCGAATCCATCTCTTGGAGAAGAACGTCTATTTCTCAGCCCGCAAAACAATGGACGTCCGACCGCCTGCGGAGGCAATGGCTGCTTGGAGAGCTTAGTGAATACACCCTGGCAGGCTTCGACACCGTATGTTGTTGGCCAGCGGATCCTGAGCAGCAGAGTAAACATCGAAATCGCAATCACCGCAGGTACTTCTGGAAATACCGTGCCTGCCTGGACCACTACGAGCGGATCGACCCTTACCGATGGATCGGTGACCTGGCTGGATCAGGGAGCTTTGAGCGCAGTTCCGTTAGCGAGTTGGACGAAGAACAAGGCCTATGGTGCGCTTACCCGCATCATCGATACGAACAGTAACGTGGAAATTTCGTCTGCAGGTACGTCCGGTGCCCTTCAGCCTACGTGGTCACCGACTCTCAACACAAACACTGTAGATGGGACAGTGGTTTGGACGAACGCGGGGCCCTTGGCTGTTTCTGGATTTCAGGCGACGGGAGGAGCGAGCGGCACGATCATTGACAATACCGTAAGCTCCGGTACTTTGGCCGGAGCGTCTGAGGTGTACTTCAGTACTTTAGGAAATCAGCTTTGTACGACTTCTAGCGGTACCGGCGCATGCGCGGTACAAGCATCGCAATCGGCGTTAAAATAGACAGACAGGTTCTCCTATGGCTATGAACGATTTGTCCTCTGATGTCTCGCGTACCTCTCTGACCAAGAAGCCGTATGAAAAGCCGTCCTTCCGGCATGAGCAAGTGTTCGTTACGACCGCTCTTTCCTGCGGGAAGGTGGGAGCCACGTCGCAGAACTGTATTAATCATCCGAGCGCTTCATGATGGCTTCGCTACAACCCTTCGGCGAGGCCCATGCTGTCAAATGTGAGGTGGCGGCTGATGCATTGCGATTGTGTGGAACGTTGAGACTGGAGGTAAGGGGTTGGAGCATGTTGCCGGCGGTTTGGCCGGGGGATACGCTAGTTATAGAGCGCGTTGAGGGCTACCGTATTTCGAAAGGTGATCTTGTGCTTTTCAACCGTGACCGCCGTCTGTTTGTCCACCGTGTGGTGACGACAGGCGTGGACGGTTCAAGCGTTCTCACGCAAGGGGACGCCATGCTTGCGCCGGATCCCGTTGTTCAGGAGAGTGAACTTCTGGGGAGAGTTTCCATGATCTTGCGGAAGGGAAAGAGCATTGCTCCGCGACGGAATCAAAGTTTTTCGGCGCGTGCAGTTGCGGCATTGGTTCGACGTTCGGAACTCGCTGCCCGTGTCGTTGTGGGCGTACACGGCGGGCGTCAAATCTCGTAGGATCGAGTCCATCTCTTGCCAGAATTACTCAAAGAGGTTGAGCGTCTCAGTCTCACGATCGAGATCGGAGAGATGCCGATCCGTGTGAACACGATCGACCCGGGCTTTGTCGAAATGCTGCAAGACCGCTACTCCGGCTTCCTGAGCGACTCCAGGCGTTCCGAAATTGATTTTGAGATTGATCTCACGGATTCAGCCTTCGCCGATCCAAACGCTGATGTGCGTGTAACCTACGACATGGGGCGATGGTCGCTGCGCCGTGGGGATTTTCGCGCGGAGTGGGAGCCTGACTCAAGAACAGGCTGGATTCGGCAGGCGGCTAATCCGTACTCGATTGATGCAGTTTTACGAATCGTGCATTCCATCGTGCTAGCTAAGCAAGGGGGTTACCTCATGCACTCGGCTAGCGCCATTCGCAACGGGAAGGCGTTTTTGTTTGCCGGTGTTTCCGGAGCGGGGAAAACGACGATCGCGCGACTAGCCCCTTCGGATGTTACGCTGCTCACTGACGAGATTTCCTATGTGCGCAAACAGGACGGAGGCTATGTCGCGTTCGGGACGCCCTTCACCGGCGAACTAGCCAAGCTGGGCGAAAATGTTTCAGCACCGCTTGCCGAGTTGTTCCTGCTGGCACAGGGCAGCGAGAATCGGATCGATCCGGTTGCGCCCATCGAGGCCGCCCGATCGCTTCTGGCGAACATATTGTTTTTTGCGGAAGACGAGGATCTCGTGCAGCGCATGTTTCAGTCTGTGTTTGAATTTGTCAGCCGGGTCCAGATTTCGCGCCTGACGTTCATACCCGATTCGCGGGTCTGGGAGCTGATCGGATGAGCAAGCTATATGTCGCGCGCAATCCGCGAGTGGCGGCACGAGGTCTCGACGGGGAGATGATGATCATGTCCAGCCGGGATTCGACGCTATTTACTTTGAATCCGACTGCCACGATCCTGTGGAAGGCTGCGGACGGGTCCACCCCGCTGGATGACATCGTGCGACAACGAATTTGCACGGAGTTTGACGTGGAACCGACCGAAGCGCTGCGCGACGCAGAAACTCTGGCGCGGGAACTGGCGAGCCACGAGATTCTGCAAATTTCGGAACAGCCTATTTTGCCATCGAATCCGCAAGCCAGAGAGTCCCGATCATGAGCCTGATGCTGGAGATGACTGAGAAAGCCCTGGCCCGGAACGTTCCGCTCGGCGTCCAGCTCGATCTGACTTACCGTTGCAACGAACGCTGCGTGCACTGTTATCTCGATCATGACGACCATGGCGAGATGACGACCGCGGAGATCAAAAACCTGCTTGATCAGATGGCGGCGGCTGGCGTCTTTATTTTGACTCTGAGCGGAGGCGAGATTTTTCTCCGCAAGGATTTCTTTGAGATCCTGGAATATGCCCGCCGCGATTTGACGTTCTGCGTAAAGCTCAAGACGAATGCGATGCTGATTCGCGAGCACGAAGCCGCTCGCATCCGCGAGCTTGGGGTCGAATCGATTCAGATCAGCATTTACTCGCACCGGGCTGAGGTTCACGATGCCATCACGCTGGTTCCAGGGTCGCTCAAACGTTCTCTGGATGCCGTGCGCTTCCTGAAATCGAAGGGATTGCGAGTCGTGATCGCCAACGTTCTGATGGCGCAGAATATGCAGGACTATCCCGGAGTCCGTGCGCTGGCAGCGGAACTCGGGGTGGAGAGCACGCTCGATCCCACGATTACTCCGATGATGGATGGCGATCGCTCGATTCTGAGCCTGGGTGTTGACCAGAACGCGATGCGGCAGGTTTTTCGGGATGCATCGCTAGTCGGGGACACAGAAGAGTTTTGCGCGATCCCAGCGCCGGCGGATGAGAATGCACTTCAGGCTCTTCCCTGCAGTGCCGGCCACACGACCTGCTACGTTTCGCCCTACGGCGACGTTTTTCCTTGTGTCCAGTTTCCACTTCCGACTGGAAACGTAAGGAAGCAGAAATTCATCGACATCTGGCAGCATTCGGATGAGATGAATGAGGTGCGAGCTATTCGGCTCAAGGATTTGACGACCTGCACATCCTGCACGACATGAAGAGATTTCCTTCCGATAAAACAAAAACCGAAACAGGAGCACATGGGAATCAACTCGTCGCTTTACCGCGGCCTTGCTTGGCCTTGCTCTCGCATTCGCTCTCGTTCCCGGACTCTCATGGGCCGCCGAGGATTGGTTGCGCGAGGCTATGAGCCACACAAAGGAGGCTATTGAGCACGGTAAAGCGGGACATGCAGATGTTCTGGTCACGCATGCGGAAGCCGCGCTTAAACATGCTGAAGCGGCGGAGAAGGCGAAGTCCAACCCGCACACGAAGGAAGGCATCACCCATCTCGAAGCCGCTATCGATCACGGTAAGCAGAAGCACGCGGAAGTCGCCACAAAGCATGCTGAAGAAGCATTGACGCATCTTGAAGCCGCGACGAAGTAAAGCTTCATTACGAGACTGAGCGGTCCGCGCTAACTTGCGTGCAGACCACGACATTTTTCTTCCGTCGCCTCACAGCTGGTTCTCCCTGTTGCCGCGGTTGCGCAGGGACGCAATGCTGGTTCGGTCAAGAATAAGCGCGATCGAATCCCTCACGTCGAGCATGATGTCATGGATGGCGCAGGCGTCTTCATCAGGGCAGTCGGCGCACCGCTGGTAAGCTGTTTTGCTGGCGCAAGGGATCGGGGCCAGAGGGCCGTCGAGGATACGGATGATCTGCCCGACGGTGATTTTTTCGGGCGGCCTCGCCAGATGATAGCCGCCGCCTTTTCCCTTGCGGCTATTGAGAATGCCTCGCGTTGCGCGGACTCAACGAGAATTGCGTCAAGGAACTTGCGCGGGATGTTATTATCCTTGGCCATATCGCCGGCGGGACATTGTCCTTCAGCGCCAGCCAGATGCATCAACGCCTTAAGTCCGTATTTGGCTTTGTTCGACAGCATATGGGACGTGGCTCCTCCGGGTCGGCGACCTCATGCTCGGGCGGCAGGTCTCGCGCGGAGCCATTTTAAGGCCAGCAATACATGGTG
>CAVXVD010000027.1:0-149030 GCA_963765015.1 uncultured Acidobacteriota bacterium
CAAGGTTAAAGTCCGTGCAACAAAAAATGCTCGTGCGGGGAAAAATGTGCGTGCCGCGACAGACGCGCGCCGACTAAGCCCGGGCAAGCCTTCGGGAACAGCCGGAGAAGCCCGCAAGAAACCGGCTCCCAAGCCAACTCCGTCCGCGAAACACAATGGCTATAACCCCATCGCTCCCGAACGGGTAGCCGAAATCCTGAAGCGCCTCAACGATCTTTATCCCGACGTGACCTGCGCCCTGACCCACGCCAGCGCATGGGAACTTCTGGTCGCGACGATCCTCTCGGCACAATCGACGGACGTGAATGTAAATCGAGTCACGCCCGAACTTTTCCGGAAATATCCCACGGTAGAGGCTTTCGCCGCGCTCACTCCGGAACAGCTTGAGCCCGATGTGCGCTCCACCGGATTCTTCCGCAACAAGTCGAAATCTGTCGTGGGCGCCGCGAAAAAAAGTCGTCGCCGACTTCGGAGGACAAGTTCCCGACGACATTGAGAAGCTTTTGACCCTGCCCGGCGTCGCGCGCAAGACGGCCAACGTCGTACTCGGCAGCTGGTTCAAGAAGGCCGAAGGCATTGTCGTCGATACGCACGTGCACCGGATCTCACGCCGACTGGAACTCACGACCCAAAATGATCCGCAGAAGATCGAGCAGGACTTGATCAAAATTATTCCGCGCGAGCGCTGGATTCTTTTCTCTCACCAGATCATCTGGCACGGCCGGAAACTCTGCATCGCCCGCAAGCCGAAATGCGCGGAGTGCGCGCTGGAAAACCTCTGCCACGCCGGGGATAAGACGTGGAGCACCGTGGAGATGCACAAGGATGCGAAAGCTTAGATTTCGCCACAGAGGACACGGGTGAACCGAGGGGAACTCGTTGAACGCGGTGTCCTCGTCTGCAAAGACTGGCTTATTCCGCGCCTAACTCATCCAGGATCGGCTGGCGCAACCCGCGGAGACGAGCGTCTCGGGGCTGCGACTGGGTGAACACCACAACTTCGTTCGTTCCTTTTCGCAGCCATGGACCTGGAACATAAAGTGTCTGTTGCGGTCCCACATTCCAGAAGCGACCGAGGGCGTGGCCGTTGATCCACACCGCGCCCTTACCCCATCCGCGCGTATCGAGGAAAGTATCGCCGGTATCTCGCAAATCGAAGTGGCCACGATAGAACGCCGGGCCAACAAGAGCGTTTTTCAGCGACTCGTGAAATTTCAAGTTCGAAAGATCGTCCATCGGCAGCGGGAAAACTTCCCACCCCGTCAGTTCGCGGTCAGCTAGCGTCACCGGGCCGTTGATTCCCTGCCGTTCGTTCCGCAACTCCGTCGTGAAATTGATTCTGTCCGGAGCCTTCGACCAGAATGTCTACCGTTGTCTCCCCTCCGGCCACGATCCGCAAGTGATCTTCCTTCTTTCTGCGATCCAGCGTGCCGGCGAGTTTGCCGTTTACCAAGACCTGGGCATAGCTGCGCATTTCGCGAATCTCCAGATCGCCCGTTGCCGGCTCTTTGATCTTCGTGCGGTACAGGATGTATCCGTAGGATTGGCCGAACTGCTCCATGCTGCGTGGCTGATCGACGATGACAGGGCTCGGCAAATTCGCCCAGAGCGACGCCGATTCGGCCAACTCGAACTCCGGAATCTCGATCCCCGGTAGCGGCGCTGGAGGATCGGGAACCGTCACTCCCGGACGGTGTTTCGCGATCACCTCGCGAAAGGCAAAATACTTTTTCGTCAGGTCTCCCGACTCGCTCACCGGAGAGTCATAGTCATAGCTGGTGACATCCGGCTCATAGGTTTTCTGGTCCCAGTTCGCGCCATTCATGAAGCCGAAGCTGGTTCCGCCATGGAACATATATAGATTGATCGAGTATCCCTGGCCCAAAATCCAGTCCAGCTCCTTGACCTGCTGCGCTGTGTCGGTCGTGTGATGCTTGTCTCCCCAGTGATCAAACCATCCGTCCCAGTACTCGCCGCTCATCACCGGACGCCCCGGACGAAAGGCCTGCAGCTTGGCAAATTCCTCCTTGGCGTCTCCCGGCCCAAAGTTGATGACGGCATGAATGTCCGGCAAAGTGCCGGCAGCGAGTTCGTCGGCCCCGTCGGCGGTATAAAGCAGAGCTTCGCCCAGCCCGGCATGCCGCAGCGCAGCCAGGATGCGCTTCATGTATTCCTTGTCATTCCCGAATGAGCCGTATTCGTTCTCGACCTGCACAGCGATGATGGGGCCTCCGCGCGTGATCTGGAGCGGGGCCAACTCCTGGCCGAGGCGATCAAGCCAGCGCTCCGCCGGTACAAGAAATTTCTCGTCAGAGCTGCGCAATACAATCTTGGGATCCGCCAGAAGCCACGATGGCAGCCCTCCCAAGTCCCACTCCGCGCATGCGTACGGCCCGGGCCGCAGGATGACGTAGAGCCCTTCCTCCTGCGCCATGCGAATGAACGCCGCGGCATCGAGCATTCCCGAGAAGTCGTACACCCCGGGCTTCGGTTCATGGACGTTCCAGAAAACATAAGTGGAAATCGTGTTGAGCCCCATCGCCCGCGCCTTCTTCAGCCGGTCTCTCCAGTATTCTCGTGGGATCCGCGCATAGTGCATTTCCCCCGAGATAATCTGCAAAGGCTTGCCGTCGAGAACAAAATGGTCGCCTTCGATCCCGACGTGATGACCTGATGACGCGGAAGCCTGTTGTGGAATGGACGATAGAAAGAGACAAAGAGCCAACCCGATAACAACGGAACGAAGTCGAATCATATTTTTCCCGATCCTACAAAATGGCTCACAACCAGGTCTTGCTCTCGACCCTCGGCGTCATCCCGACCGCAGCCGCCTTTCAGGCGAAGGGAGGGATCTCCCGCGTAACGATTTTCTAGTGAGGAGAGATCGCCGACAATTTGAGAATTCCCACTGCTCCCACTACCCAAACCAGCTCTGCTAGACTTTCCTTTCTACCCTACTTCGAGGATCAGCGCCATGCGCCGCAGCGCACTCTTTGTTATCGTCGTATTCATGAGTACCGTGGTCGCCGAAACCGCCGCCCAAACGCTCCCTGTGCCGCAGGCTGTTACCGATCCCAAGCAGATTTCGTCCAAGCCGAACGCCGAAGTCGAGCCGCGCAGCCTCACGATCGAGAAGCTTTACATGACGCGCCAGATCGGGCGCCCCACTTGGTCGCCGGACGGAAAGAGCGTCGCCTTCATCTCGAACATGAGTGGACGAAATAACCTGTGGCTGGTCCCGGCCGAGGGCGGATGGCCCGTGCAACTCACAGTCAGCGACCAGCGGCAGACCGCTCCGGCATGGTCGCCCGACGGAAAGTGGATCGCCTACCAGTCCGATTACGACGGCGATGAGCAGTGGGATATTTTTCTGGTTTCGCCCAAGACCGGCAAAGTCGTGAACCTCACGCAGACGCGCGAGATTGCAGAACAGAGTCCAACATGGTCGCCCGACGGCCGGTATCTCGCGTACGAAGTGAAGGCGAAGAATTCCGCCGCGTACGAGATCGACGTCTATGACATGGTGATGCGCGAGGTGAAGCACATTACTAGCGGCACGCCGCAGGACAAGGGAAATTACGGGCCGATCTGGTCGAAGAGTGGAACGTCCATCGTCTATACGCAGGAACAGGCGAAAGGAACGGACTCTAATATCTTCATCGCCGATGTGGCGACGGGTGAGAGCACGCTACTTACGCCACATGAAGGCGAGCAGCGCTACACGGCCAACGACATCGATCTGCGGCCAATTCCGGATGGCGGGAAGATACTCATCACATCCAATGCCGGGAACGGCTACGACAACATCGGCATTCTCGACTACAGCGACAAAGGCGCATCGGTCACTGGAACCGTCCATCCCGGAACGATCAAGTGGCTCACAAAGGATAAGTGGGAAATCCGCGGCAGTGAATTTTCCAACGATGGCGAGCACATCACCTTCCGCGCCGACGTCGATGGCAACGAAGATATCTACCTGCTCGATCTGGCGACCGGAAAATCGACCGTCCTCGCCATTCCGAAAGGCGTCAACGAGCCTGCGGGCGGTCCCAGGGCTTTCTCTCCCGACGGCCAGCGATTGCTCTACTACCACAATGGCCCGACGGCGCCCGGCGATCTCTGGGTGTACACGCTGGCGACTGGCAAGTCACACCAACTCACACACTCGCTGGTAGCGGGCGTTCGATCCGAGGACATGGTCGAGCCTTACCTGGTGCACTATCCCAGCCGCGACGGCAAATGGACCATCTCCGCATTTCTTTATGTGCCTTTCAACATGGCGCGCAACGGGCAGAATGCCGCGCTGGTCTACATTCACGGCGGGCCCACTTCGCAAACCATGAATTCGTTCAATCGCTTCGTACAGTTCGCAGTGAATCAGGGATACATGGTGCTGGCCCCGAACTACCGCGGCTCAACCGGATACGGCAAGGAATTTCAGCAGGCCAATCTATTCGACATGGGTGGTGGCGATTTGCAGGACGTGCTCGCCGGAGTCGACTGGATCAAACAGACGGGCCATTTGGACCCGAAGAAGATCGCCGTGATGGGCGGAAGCTACGGCGGTTATCTCAGCATGATGGCACTGACGAAGGCGCCGGAAGTCTGGGCCGCCGGCGTGCCCATCGTACCTTTCGTGAACTGGTTCACCGAAATCGAAAATGAAGATCCGGTCCTGCAGCAATCCGATCTCGCGACCATGGGCGATCCGGTAAAGAACAAAGCACTCTACGAGGAGCGCTCGCCGATTAACTTCATCGACCAGATCAAGGCTCCGGTGCTGCTGCTCGCCGGCGGACACGATCCGCGCTGTCCGAAGTCGGAGGCGCAACAAGTGGTCGACGCCATCAAGAAGCGCGGTGGCACCGTCGACTACAAGATTTATGAGAACGAAGGCCACGGCTTCGCCCGCGTGGAAAATCAGATCGACGCCTACAAGCGCGTCGCCGATTTCCTGCTGGCGCATGTTGTCCCGGCCGACTGCAGTTGCTCGCTGACTGAGTAGCACTTCGACATTACCCAAGTCATGTCCTAACTATTCTTGTTCCGGCATTTTTTCGTTCGGATTCCGCGAATCTCCTGGAGTAGAATCCCGTCACCGCAAGAAAAACTCATTCCTGAAAGACCCTTGTGCATTTGTGTCATGCCGAGGGAGCAAGAGCACGTCCAAATTTTAGGGGGCTTTGATGATGATCTCAGGAAAAGGGAGAAGTGTGTCTGCCGCGATTGTGTTCCTTCTCGTGACGGCGGCGGCATTTGCGCAAGTGCCTGTATCCAAGCATGTGGTGCTTGTGATCGACGAAAACAGCAGCTTTAGTGATGTTAGGGCGAACATGCCCTGGCTGGTTGGCAAGGGCGACGCCAACGGCTATGCGGCGAATTACGAATCCGACAACGGCGGGTCTCTGCTCGATTATCTTTGGCTCGCTTCGGGCAGCTGCGAGTCCAAGGCCAACTGCACGCTGCCGGCCGGAACACACGACTTCAACTGCAACGGGAACGATTGCTATTACCCCGGCACGATGACCAGCGATCCCATCACCGACGACAACATCTTCCGCGAACTTAATAAAGCCGGAATCTCCTGGAAGGTTTACGCCCAGTCCTACGACAAAGCCGGCGGCAAGGTCACGACCCCCGACAACAACAACGGCACATCCTACTACCGTCGTCACAACGGCGCGGTCTGGTACAGCGACATCCTGAGCAACGTCAGCGGATCCGCCAGCAAGGTTGTGGACCTGTCACAGCTGACCACCGATCTCAACCACAACGCGTTGCCCCGCTTCATGATTATTGTCCCGGACGGCAACCACGACGCCCACGATTGTCCGGTGGGCATGTCGCGTTGTACAGAGGATCAGCAGCTGGCAGCCGCTGACGCCTTCCTGAGCGATACAGTTGGTCCCATTTTAAGCACTTCGGACTTTCAACCCGGCGGAGATGGCCTGCTGCTCGTCACGTTCGATGAGTGCGGCGGCGGCACCGACGCAGGCTGCGGCGCCGCGGTTTACACGGCGCTGATTGGACCCAAGGTAAAGCCCCACACCGTCTCGAACATTCCCTATAAGCACGAGAACGCCCTGCGGACGATGCTCGAAAGCCTGGGCATTACGACCTATCCGGGAGCATCGGCGACCGCGGCAGCCATGTCCGACTTCTTCGAGAACACGACCGAGAGCCAGCCGGATGTCACCGTCACCTCACCCGCGAGTGGCGAAACGCAGAGTTCCCCCGTGACGCTCAAGGCTTCAGCCGTCCCCAGCACAGGCCGCACGATTACCGGCTGGTGGGTTTACGTCGACAGCGTCGGAGCCTACAACGCAGGAGCAGTTTCGACGATCGCTCCCAAACTCACGATGAAGTCAGGCCAGCACACCATCGTTGTTCGCGCCTGGGACACCTCCGGCGCCTATGGAGATCAGACGCTAACGTTGACCGTCGGAGGCAGTGGAGGGGTAGTCCGTCCGCAAGTTGCCCTTCAAACTCCGACCAAGGGAGATGATGTCGGCTCGCCCGTCAACGTGCAAGCCTCTGCGACACCCACGGCGGGTAACACCATGAGCAAATGGTCCATCCTGGTGGATGGGGCGGATCTCTATAATGCCGGCGCAGTCACCGCGATCAACACCAATGTAAACATCGACTCAGGCAGCCATCGTCTGGTGGTCCGAGCCTGGGATACCTCGGGAATGTTCGACGACCGAGTCGTCACGATCACGGTCAACAACAAGCCCGCGGTCTCGGTTTCGGCGCCGGCAGTGGCTTCCGACGTCTCCTCGCCCATTCATATCGAAGCCTCAGCCATCCCCAGCAGTGGGCACACCATCACGGGATGGTGGGTCTATGAGGATAGCGTCGGAAAGTACAACGGTGGCGCAGTCGACTCGATCAGCCCAAGCTTCGCTGCCTCCGCGGGTACTCATACGCTTGTGATTCGCGCGTGGGATACCAGCGGCGCCTATGGGGATCAGACCATCCAGGTGACAGTGAAATAGGGTGAGGCTGTTCAGGTTTCAAGGTTTCAGAGTTTCGACAATGCAAAGTCTCAAGAGCTTTACAACGTTAAAACTTTGAAACCTTTGAAACCCTCTTCTTCATTACTGCTGCTGTTGTTGTTCTTGTTCCGTGCGCGGAGTATGCCGGACTAGCACTGGTCTCGATCGAGTCACAAAACTTGGCGTTTCTGGCTCGGGCGCGACGGCGTCCGCCGGGCTCACTGTAACGGCCACGCTCAGTTCGCTCTGCGCCTCGCCCTTGTACACACCACGGGTGGGCGGAACGTCGGCGTAATCGCGCCCAATGGCCACGCGGATGTGGCGATCTCCTCCGACCAGATTATTTGTCGGATCAAATGCCATCCATCCCAGGTTCGGTACCAGCGCCTCGACCCAGGCATGCGATGCCCCTTCGACCGACCGGTCCTTTTCCGTTTCATCCCGGTGAAACATGTAGCCGCTAACATACCGGCACGGAACTTTCAGCCGCCGAACCAGCGCAATCATGATGTGAGCAAAATCCTGACACACACCCTGGCGCGATTCGAGCGCTTCTTCAATCGGAGAATCGACCTTGGTGCTGTTCGGCACGTACGCGAAGATCCTGTAGATCGCCTCGTTTAGTTCGCTGAGCAGGACAAATGGACTCGCTCGCCGCTCCCATGTCAACTCGCGTGCCAGCTCGTCGAGCCGCGCGCTGGGTCGGATGAATTGGCTCGGCAGCAGCATTTCCCAATAGTCGCCGCCTGCGACCAGAGCGTCCAGGTCGGCCCAGTCGCCGCCATCCGAGGCTCGCGGCTCGGGTACGGATTGCACTTCCACCATCGACTGCGCCGTAACCTTCACCTTGCTGTGGCTGCCCGCAATGTTGAAGTGATGCACCACGTTTCCAGTGAAATCACGATATTGCATGACGTTCGCCGCCGGGTCGACGTTCAGCGTAAAGCTCAGGCAACGCTGGTCGCCATCTCCGCGCGGCTGCAGGCGGACCTCCATCACGCTCTCGCGCACCGCGGGCTCGTAGCTGAACGTGGTCGTATGCCGGACGGAATAGATCAATCGATTCCTTTCTTAACGAACGCCACCCTTAGGAAGCCAGCGCCGACTCAACCGAATAATCGAAATACACCTGTTGAATCGCAGTATGCGCCTGCGCGCACTGCCAGCGAACGCTATCCACATATCCGTTCGCGCCCGACACCATAATTTCTTCGATCTGGCTGAAGCGAAGCGTCGCCCGCAACCGGCCCGCCAGCCGCACCGGCTCTTCTTCTTTTCGTTCCGTCATCTCCGCGATCGCTACCAGCGCCCCGTGCACCATGTCGACCGAAAATCGTACGGAGTGGGGGAACTCCGGGTTCAGCAGGAGAAACTCAGCCACCCGCAGCGGGCGCAATTCCGCCGTGTACGTCTTGCAATACGCCTCGAAGGCGGCGCAGGACTTCAACAGTCCAACCCACTCCAGATATTCTTCGCTCTCGACTGCCTGGTCCAGCGGGTGTGACATGTTTCGGAAATGAGTGCCGATCAGCCGCGCCAGTGAATCGGTCCGCTCGACAAACCGTCCCAGCTGAATGTATTGCCAACCCTCGCCATGCGACATGGTCGAATCGGTCACGCCCTGAAACAGATGTGCTCCTTCCTGCACCGCCCGGAAAAACACGTGTGAATGCAGCAACCAGGCCTCGCTGGCCGTCGTGCTGTTCACCTGAAGATACAGCCGGTTGAGCTGCTCCCACATTTCGGTGGAGCACTGCTCGCGTACTTGCCGCAGATTTTCGCGGGCCGCCCCGACGCACGACAAAATTGAAGAGGGATTGCTTCGATCTAGAGTCAGAACGTGGGTGAGCGACGCCGCATCAATGGCGCCGTCTTCCGGGGCCGGGGCTGGCACTTGAGAAGCCTCGAGCAGTCGCAACCAGCGTCCCGAGCCTGCTTCCGGCGACTGGTCCAGCCGCAGTTGCAGGTCCACGTCAATCAGCCGCGCCGTATGTTCGGCGCGCTCCAGGTAGCGGCTCATCCAATACAAACTGTCCGCCACTCGTGACAGCATGGCCGTTCGCCTGCGATCGTTCATGCGCGCAGCACCCACGTATCCTTGCTGCCGCCGCCTTGAGAAGAATTCACCACCAGCGATCCACGCCGCAGCGCCACGCGCGTCAACCCTCCCGGCACAAGCGTGACATTTTCGCCATACAAAATGTAAGGCCGCAGGTCCACATGCCGCGCCTGAACTTCCCCATCGAGAAAACAGGGGGCGCGCGACAGACTCAATGTGGGTTGCGCGATATAGTTTCGCGGCTCCGCTTCAATCCTGCTCCGGAACTCTTCTCGTTCTTCCGCCGTGCTGTGCGGGCCAATCAGCATCCCGTAGCCACCCGATTCGCCCACCGCCTTCACGACGAGCTCGTCGAGATGTTCCAGCACGTAGCTTCGCTGCGAACGATCGCTGAGCAGGTAGGTTTCGACATTGGTAAGAATGGGATCCTCTCCGAGGTAGTAGCGGATGATCGCCGGCACATAGGCGTAGACCGCTTTGTCGTCGGCGACGCCGGTTCCGATCGCGTTTGCCATGATCACATTGCCCGCTCGATACGCGTTGAACAGTCCCGGCACGCCCAGGCTCGAATCGCGCCGGAAACTGAGTGGATCGAGGAAGTCGTCATCGACGCGCCGGTAGATCACATCCACGCGCTGCAAGCCGGCCGTCGTGCGCATATAGACGACATTGTCGTGCACCAGCAGATCGCGGCCCTCGACCAGCTCGATCCCCATCTGCTGCGCCAAAAACGTGTGTTCGAAATACGCTGAATTGAAAACACCCGGAGTCAGCAGGACGACTTTCGGCTCATGCCGCGTCGAAGAGTGTGCCGGCGCCAGCGCCCGCAACGTCGCCAACAGGGCTTGCGAATAATGGTCGACCGGAGAAACACCGTAGTCCTGAAACATCGTGGGGAAAACTTTCTTCAGGACCTTGCGGTTCGCCAGCATATAGGAAACGCCGCTGGGCACTCGCAGGTTATCCTCAAGCACCGCAAAGCTCCCGTCGGGAAGCCGGACCAGGTCGGTGCCGCAGATGCTGACGTAAATGCCATGCGGGACCGTCAGCCCGCGCATTTCGCGGCGGAAGTGGCGGCAGCTGTAGACCAACTCGCGAGGAACGACTCCATCCGCCAGAATTCGCCCGCCGTGGTAAATGTCTTCCAGAAAGAGGTTCAGCGCCGCAATCCGCTGGGTAAGGCCGTTTTCGATCTTCCGCCACTCGTGGTTCGGAATGATCCGCGGCAGCAGGTCGTTGGGGAATACTCGTTCGGTCCCCTCGTCATTGCCGTAAACCGTGAAAGTGATGCCTTGATGCAGGAATGACAGGTCGGCAGCCTGCTGGCTCTTGCGCAACTCCTCCGGAGGCTGCTCCAGAAGGGTCTGAAACAACGCCTGATAGTGCGCTCGCGGCACTCCCGGCGAGGCAAACATCTCGTCATAGGCCGAGTCGAACTGGTAGTTGCGAAATGGAGGTCGAAAAAGGGATAGCGGAGCGTCGGGAGGATTCATTCGGCGCACAAGTCCGCGAGTTCGGGTACGGCTAGTCTGCACCCTAGGACGATAGGGTCCGCCCCGTCTTGAGTCCAATCGAAATTGTTTATCGCTGCGATTCGGATTTCAAGGCGTCGCACGACCATCCCGGGAGGTTAGGCGGTAACCCGGTCAACCCAGGGACACGATTTGGCAAGGGCTACATCGGTGGTAAGGTGTTGGGTCATGAGGACGAGCCCAAGCCTCGTGATTGTGGTGGTATTGGTTCTGGGCGCGGGCGGATGTGTCCGGCGCGATGGAAGTAACTCCGATTGCAGATGGCCGGGAGAAATCTCCAATCGCACGGTTAGCGCTCGCCATCTCAGCGCAGATGCGGAGTTCGCGGAAGATCTTGCGATTCGCTATGCCGATGCTCATTTCGGTAGACACAGCCCGAACCCGAGTGAGGCCTATCCCGACGAACGGCAGCGATGTATGCAAAGTTTGTTTGCAGAGATCGCAATGGAACATGGCGTTCCGGTCGAACAGGTGTCGGCCTCGCTGGGCCAGAACCGCGGGTATATAAATTTGGCCGAGGTTCTGCCTTTCGCGTTGCTGTACGGCTTCGCCGTGATGATGGTCGCTCGCATGATTTGGCGCCGCTATCCACCCGAGGACGGCTGGGCGCCCGGGATCACAATGACACAGTTCGTTTCCCTCGCGCTCGCGTTGGGAGCCACCATGCTCGGCGAACAATGGAACTGGTTTGTGGAAACCCACCGGATCGGCAATAACCACATGAGCTACCGCGCCGATCGATTGTTTTGGGCGAGGCACCGCCTGGAGCTGTTTACTGCGGCACTGCTCATCTTCTGGATGGCTGCGATCTACGCGGCGCGGCGCTTCCGTTCGGAACCGATCAACAGACGTTAACCGTATTTGAAACTATGATTTACAAGCGGTTTCTACGGTGGCCCTTGTCCCTTTGGTCACCTCCGGCAGGTACCTTTCGTTTGCGGCGAATTACACCTTTGGGGCGCGACAGAGTGGGGTTGGCTGGGTTCTCCTAGTAGGGACGCAAATCTATCGCACGCTGCCGCGATGTGCGGCCGGACGCGACTTGCGGGAGGACCTATGTACCGGGATCTATCGAGGAGCTTCATCGTCGCGGTTCTGCTCAGTGGGGCTGCGTTTGCGCAGACCCAGTCTCAGCAGGCCCAGTCGCAGGAGTCGCTGGGCGACGTGGCGCGCGCGTACCGTGCCAAAGAGCAGGCGCAGGAAGCCAGCGGGGCAAAGCCCAAGTTGATTACGAATCAGGACGTGCCTGCTCCCACGCCCATCCCGGAATCGGACCCGTCGGACCCGATGACCATGGTGTCTGGCGTGAAGAGGTCGGCCTCGCACAACGATCAAGGACTCAGCAATCGGCTAGTGGCCGAGCGCCGCTCCGGGGAACAGTGGAGATCGCGGATCCAGGAGCAGGAAGGCCGGATCGCCGATCTGCAATCGCGCATCGATCGTGTCAGCGCCGCAATGCGCGCATCGGTCGGATCGGCGCAGTACGAAACTCCGGTGAATCGATATCAGGCGGTTCAGATGGAGCGTCTACGAAACATGCAGGAAATGCTGGCGCAGCAGCAACAAAAACTGGGGATGATGCAAGACGCGGCCCGCCGCGCCGGAATGGATCAATAGCAGCCGTCTATTGTTCTTTCTCCCCGGCCGTGAACACCGTCCATGGCCCCGCCTTCATATCGCGCAGCAGGGGCTTCTGCCACGAGAACTCCGGATGCTGCTCCAGAAAAGGATCGGCGAGAAAATCGGCCCCGCACGGATGTCCCGCTCGCGCCACAAAACTCATCTTCTCCGCCATCGCGCTGTCGGTCGCTTTTCCCTGCACCGCGCCGCCGGGATTGTACGCATCCCATCCCCACTCTTTCACCCCGCGGGCGGAGGCATCCACGTGCCCGCACAACGCCCGTTCGTTGGCCTGCTCCTTCTTTTCGAAGCTGTCGACGTGATCGGATAAGAACTGCTCCGCCATCTTCACGTCGATCTTCCCTTTCGACTGCTTCATGATCTCTTCCCAGCGCACGCGCCGCGCATTCGGAGAGGACGAAGTGTCCTTCGGATCAAAAGTCGTCTCTTCTTTGATCACCTTCGGATCGCGGGCAAAATTTGAGCTGATGAAATATCCATCCTTGGTGCGCCACAGCGGCGTGTTCTTCAGCCCCAACTCGAGATAACCGATCTCCCCAGTCTTACGATCGCCGATCAGCCAGTCGTTCGCATAGCCGCCATTGTTGCCTTCCTTGATAATGCGCACATAGTCATCAATCGAATTGGCATATTGCAGCGCCTTGCGGGCCCGCATGAACTCCGGCTTGCCATTCGGATCCCAGCCTTCGAACTGCGTGATGGTCGTCTCGGTGATCATGATGCCCGCTGAGTTCACGCCGAAGTCGTCGTCACTGACAATGACGCCGGGGAAGCCGTCCATCAGAATGCGATTGCCGTGCTCCGGCTGGATGTCGAACACCACGACCCAGCGCTCGCCCGCCAGGTAGCTGGTCCAATTATTGTGTGCGATCACGATCTGATGGTCCCTGGTCATGCTGCCGGTCGCGATGAACGCGCTGCAATTGCCCGGAGCCGCGAGTTTCGGATTCTTGGCAGACTTCTGCTGCTTGCTCAGCCAGGGCACGTAATAGTCGGGCACTTCTTCGAAGGCGTTGAGCGCCACGATGTCGTACACGTCCAGGTCGACGCCGTGCGCCTTCACGCCATCGGCAATGCCCTGCAACTCCTGCTGGTACTCGGCATCGATGTGCGGCCAAAGCATCTGGCGCGCGGTCGTGCGGAAGAACTCCCAATCTTTTTGCGTCTGGTGGGTATCGAACAGCTTGATGGCCTCGAACGCGTCGGAGATTTCGGGGGCCAGCAGGTATCCGTGCTGAAAGCCGACCTCGGCCGGTGACCCTTCGAGGTGAACGTAAGTCCAGCCTCCGCGCTGAAAGCGGTAGGCTTTCTGCAGCCGCGGGTCATCCGAAGCAGACCTGGCCAATGTGGGCCCGGCCGCCCAGGCCGCACAAGCAAATCCCACGATCAATCCCAGCAAACATCCATTCCGTACGCTCTTCCAATTTCGCACGCTCTGCAACATGAGTCCTCGCAAGGTGAGTCCGACGAACTGAGGCAACATTCTATCCGAGATATCTGCCACAGCCTCAGATATCGGTGCGCTGCTCCGGATGCCGCGCCAAATACCAGCACGGCAACGCTCCGGCGTGGGGAAACAGCGCGTTCACGCACGCCTCCGGCTGCGGCGGATCGAAGATGAACTGGGTCTTCCCGTTCTTCTGCAGCACGGCGTAGTAGTGGTTGACCACCACCGATCCGTAGGCGTTGCGGTTGGTGGCGACGCGCAGGCGGAAAATGCCGAAATCCACGCCAAAGACGAGGAGCGCAACCCCCAAAATACTCAGGATCACGGCAAGAAAGATACGCCGCAGCCGATCTCGAAGATTACGGGCCGGTGAATGCACGAGGCCAGATTATAAGCCGCCGCCGCTTCCAAAAGGGGCCCGTGACGTCCGTCGTTGACAACTCGCCCATCCGACAGGCAAACTACCGCATTCGCCGGGAATCATATCCGGCGAGCGTCCGAGGACGGGTTCCCGCATTTTGACCCTTCCAGGCCGTATACTCGTTCTTCACTTCGTCCATGGCCATGACCGAGCAACGGGTCTCTTACACACTAGACTCCTCCTTGGAGACGATCGACAGTGCCGAGGAGAAAGCCAACCGTATTGCCACGGAACTCGGCTTCGGCGATGACGAGATCATGCAGATATCCATGGCGGTCCGCGAGGCCGCCGTCAATGCCGTCCTGCATGGCAACGCGTATGCTCCGGAGAAAAAAGTGACGCTGGCTTTCGAGCGGACCGGCAGCGATCTGATCATCACGATTCGCGACCAGGGAAAAGGCATGGACCTCAGCAGAATCCCCAACCCCCTGGCGCCGGAGAATCTGCTCAAGACTTCCGGACGCGGAATTTTTTTAATGCGCTCGTTTATGGATGTGGTCGAGATTCGCCCTTCCGAGACGGGTACTGAACTCAAACTGATCAAGCACGTCCACGGACCAACCGAGGGCGGCAAGGAGGCTTCCCAGTGAGCATGAAAGTTTCTGTGCGGCAGGTGGATGGAGTGACCATCGTGGACTGCAGCGGTCGCATCACGCTCGGCGAAGGCAGCGTCGTTCTTCGCGATACCGTGCGCGAGCTGCTCGCCAAGGGCAACAAAAAGATTGTCCTCAATCTTCAGGATGTCAACTACATCGATAGCTCAGGCATCGGTGAACTGGTGAGCGCCTTCACCACCACCAAGAATCAGGGCGGCGAATTGAAGCTCCTGAACCTGACCAAGAAGGTCAATGATCTTCTCCAGATCACCAAGCTCTACACCGTCTTCGACGTGAAGGACGACGAAGCGTCTGCGGTGAAGTCGTTCAAGTAGGACATTTTCTGCGCCCATCGAGTGCCCCATCCTTGTCGCGAAATATGGCGACAGGGTGGGGCAGTTCAGTCCTTGGAGCCTCTCCGCATTAAATCGGGTCGTCGGGCAACTCTTCTTGTTATCCTAGGTTCCGACAGGGTGAGCGCTGTTGAAGGAGAATGCCATGAAACGCCTCTGGGTTTCCTTTGTATTGGCTGTCCCGGCTTTCCTGACTTTGGCCTGCGGAAGCGGAAGTGGCCGCCAACTGCAATCCATCACGATCTCGAAGACAACAAACGGTCAGCAAATTCAGTTCGTTGCCACCGGCACTTTTTCCGCTGCGCCGACTACCGTAACGCCTTTGGCGGTCGACTGGACACTAGGCCTGATGGCGCCTCCGCCGCCCTCCTACAACTACACGCTGACCGCACAGCCCTACGTATACGATTGCGCGAATACCGGCGTCTACAATCAGCCGGTGGTGGCTTTTGCGCCCACGAATCCGAACGCGCCGGCGAGCGGTAGCACGACGAAGGTGGTCATCGCAAATGGCGGACTTCCCTGCCAATAACCGGCCAGTAGATCGATGCGAGCAGTTCCCGCGAGCGTTTTGGAAGGGCACGGCTTACAGCCGTGCCGCCGGGATTCCAGATGCAGACCGGGCTTTAGCCTCCTGAGGTTATGCGACGCAGATTTCCGCGTTCCGTTATGGAACCGTTGGAAAGAATTTCTGGCGCCGATCACTGATCTCCGGTCGACCCGTTCCGTAAACTTCCTGCATGCGCGGGACGCTCCTGAAGTTGTTTCTACCCTTCCTCGGCCTTGCTTTCTCACTCTCCTTACACGCCTCCGACTGCATCCCCATCCACGAAGCCGGCCAGCACGTCGGCGAAACGAAATGTGTCACGGGAAAAGTGGTGCGAGTTAAAGCGAGCTCGGGCGGCGTTCACTTTCTCGACTTCTGCGAGGATCAGATGGCCTGTCCCTTCACGGTGGTGGTCTTCTCGCACAACCTGAAAGATGTTGGCGACGTTCGCCGACTCGCCGGCCGCACTATCGAAATTCACGGACCGGTCAAACTGTACGATGGACGACCTGAGATCATCCTGGACCGCATCAGCCAGATCACCGGCGGCGCCGCCATGATCCCGCCGCTGCCCAAGAACTACGACGTAGAAAATCGCGGCCACTATAGCGCCGGCCATCTGCGCCCCGCCAAAAAGCCCGCCAAAGTGAAAGCCGTCCCCAACACCACCGCAACCTACGGCAATGATGTGGAAGGCGACGATCCGCCGTAGACCCGATCAGAGAGCGGCGCCTTAACGCCGCACGTTGTCATTGAGTGCTAGGGCCTGGTTACGACAATCAACAAAGCCTGCGCTAGACTTGCTTTGAAATGGCGACGCCTAACCCTTGGGACGAGTACCGGAGGAGAAGAAATCTGGCGTGGTTTGCGCTCCTCGGCTACGTGCCAGTTTGCTTCGTCGTAGCGGTACTTTCGCTGCGTTTGTTCTCTACATTCACTCCGGCTTTCGTGGTGGCCATTGCGTGGATGATTTTCTTTGTCATCGCCGGGAACCTAGCCCTCCGCTTTCCCTGTCCAAGGTGCGGCAAATGGTTTTTCGCCAAATGGTGGTATCGCAACAATTTCGCTCGGAAATGTGTTCACTGCGGCTTGCCCAAATGGGCAGACCCGAATGCAGGATCGGGTCAGTGAGTGCTATGGCCTGGTTATCGTCAGCCATCCGGAATATAATCGCGGCATGTGGCGCTTAGGATTCTTCATTGTTTCTCTCCTTGCGGCAACAGCGGCACAGGCAGGAGCGTGCCAGCTTGAGTACGACCCAATATCCATTCCGAGCTACTACCGCGCAGACGGATGGACGCTACCCGGTACTACGGACTTCAATCCTGGCGCAACTCCACGACTTTCCGAACTGCCGCCACTAAGACCAGTGCCCGGCGCTGTCGCTGAACTACTGCCGCACGACGAGTATCCGTACATCATCGAGTTTCCCGCACAGGACTTTGTTTTGAACGGTACGCGGCAGAAGATGCGTCCTGCACAAGTCAAGGCAGGCATCGTTCGGTGGAAAATTGACGGGCATATTATCGCCTATTCGTATGGATTGATTCCCGTGACAGCGCGGCGGGTGAATGGGAAGTGGGAAGTCCAAAGCGAATTGGGGTGCATCTTTGCAGCGACCTTCATCGACGATAAGGGTGATGGCGTTTTTCGAGTCTTGGTGCCGGGTGCCCTGACGGCGGACTTGATTCCTCGCTGGGCGCAGCCCAAGGAAAACTAGATCAGTTGGACAACGGTTGAAATATCCCCATAGCACTCAAAATCCCGGCCTCCGGGCATCAAGATCCCACTTTGCGGCTCAAAGCGTGTAATGGCCTGTTTTGGGCGCAAGCCGTAGAACGTACATGTCTGGTGATAATCTATGCAACGCGTGAAAGCCGCCTCTCAATATCGGTTTCCGACGGGATTCCCGTTTGGCGAAGCGTCCTTCTACTCTTCTTGGGGTCAGGTGAGTGACGTCAACACAGGCTCAAAAGACGGTCACGATTACGTCGTCTTTGACTACGATACAAATACTGGTGAAACGGCACACACAGATACGGTACTCGCAATTAAGGCATGGTCGCCCCAGACGCCTACTACAAGCCTGTCACGCGCAGCCGGTTTGCAATTGGAGAGGGTCGGTGGCTGGATATTCGCGTTCGAGCCTGAACGAAGAATTAGTCCCGACAAGGTCGACGGCCTTATCGATGACGTCCTAAAACTGCTGGAATACGCGAAGGCTTTTCCGCAGAACGAATAGTCCCGTATCTCAACAGTTGAAATATCCCCATTACGCTCCGAACCCCTCAAATGAGCGCTATGGCCAGGTTTCGTCAGTTATCCTTTGGGCGTGCAGAAACAGAGAGTGTTGCCGTCTGGATCAGTCACTGCAAATTCACGCAGTCCCCACGTCTGATCAACTGGCGCGGTGTGAATTGGAGACTCAGGACGCTGTGTCGGATTCAGGCCCCGCGCGCAAAAGGTCAGGTAACGCTCATCAACGTCGTCCACAAATACACGATTGACGGAGCCGAAGACACCATCTCCGGAATGACGTGAAAGCTGTAGTTCAGCCCCGTCCCGAACCAGATCAATGACTCCGTTGGCCATTTCGCGGTCTTCAAATCCAGGCCACCTGCGCTCGAAATCGAGAACTTCGGTGTAGAAATGTAATGATCTTTGCAAATCGCTAGACTTGATCACCGGCACAATCTTCATGACATTCTCCCCGACTGCAGTCCAGTAGAATACTCCCGTGCGACACCGGGCGAGCGTATCCCTCGAGCATCAGGTAGTTGGCGCAAAATCGCCATTACATTGATTGGCCTTGCAATCCCTCGTGCCGGTAGATTCTGAAGTAGTAAATCGAGGCTCCGAGCATATTCGTAAAGAGGATTAAGAGAAGCCATCCCATTTTGGAGATTCTTGAGGCGCTACTGAGGTTCAGACAGTTCCACATCATGCCGATCCATGGGGCGATGCCGCCAAACGCGCCCGTCACGCCAAGCGAAGCCCTTAGACAATCCACCGCCGCTCAACCTCTGCGTAGACCGACACAGAGGATCGCGAAATTGCGCTTGAGGGTTATCAGCGATAGGACATAGAATGCACCGATTGCGGACGGGAGAAAGGTGTTCTATGACTCAGGAGAATTCTCTGCGGTGGAGCGCGACGTCGATGCGGAACCTTTACAAACTTGCTGTTGCATCAGCATTGCTCTTGGTTTTGTCCCATGCCGCGCTAGGCCAAACCACAGCCAGCCAAGGGAGCATCCAGGGAACCGTCACGGACCAGACTAACGCCGTCGTGGTGGGGGCAACGATCACTATCCGCTCCAGGACAACGGGTCAAGTCGTCACCGTGCGCACGACTTCCGCCGGCACATACAATTCGGGCGGCCTGCCTGTTGGTGATTATTCCGTGCGCGTGCAAGCCCAGGGTTTCAAGACGGCAGAGCTCACGATTCCCGTTCAGATTTCGGTGACCTCGTCCGGCAACGTGAAGCTCGAAGTGGGGCTGGAGTCCACCACGGTCGAGGTGCAGACTGCTGCGATCGCGGTCAATACCGAGCAATCGACGGTGCAGGGCGTTCTCACTGGCGAGCAGATCGACAACATGCCGGTCAACGGCCGCAGTTTTCTCGATCTGGCGCAACTGGAGCCGGGCATTCAAATGCAGGATGGAGCCAACTTCGACCCCACGAAGGTCGGGTACAACTCCCTTTCGATTAATGGTGACTTCGGCCGCACTCCCCGCATCGAAGTCGATGGACTCGACGTGAGCGATGAAACCGTGGGCACTACTACGCAGAACATCGCGATGAGTTCCATTCAGGAATTCAACATTGGGCGCTCGTCGTTCGATATTTCCTCGGAAGTTACAGGCTCAGGTACGGTCAACGTGGCCACTCGCTCGGGCACCAACGCCTATCATGGCCAGGCCTTTTATCAATTTCGCGACTATCGCGCGGGGTTCGCTGACCTTCCCGGCGCGGTCTCACCGCAGTTTCAACGCAACCAGTTCGGCGGACGTTTTGGTGGAGCGATTATCAAGAGCAAGCTCTTCTTCTTTATTGACTCGGAGAGGCTGAAGCAAGACAGCGCGGATTCGATCGTTGCCGGGGCTCCCTTCCAGGGTTTGACACGCGGCATCGACTCGCCCTTCAAGAGCTCGCAAGTGAGCGGCCGGCTTGATTGGCAGGCGGCGAAAAACGTCCGCGTGTTTTATAAATTCGCTTACGATTGGAACTACTCAACGTCTTCGGCTGGGACCAGTTTTTCCTACTACGCCAATCGCGACTATTCCCCGTCCCATGCGCTCGGCATCGACATCAGCGAGGGGAACTGGTCGCACAGCATTCGCATGGGATATCTCAAGTTCCACAACCAAATCATCGGAGATACCGGCTCGCAGTCTCCTGCCATCAATCCATTTCCGTTCGCAGAAATCGCCTTTCAAGATACCAGCCTCATCACGGGGCCAAATTACCTGGCGCCGCAACAGACTTTTCAGAGCAACAAACAGATCAAGTACGACGGCAGCCGGGTTTGGGGCGCGCACATTATCCGCTTCGGAGCCACCGTCAACGGCATCGCGACTGGCGGCTTCGCTTCATTCAACGGACTGGCTCCCGAACTGAATACGTACGTGAACTTCAATCTTTTGAACCCCGGCGCCGTGCAAACCTCTCCTTTCTATTCCTGCAATCTTGCGAACGATCCCAATGTGCCGTTCAGCGGGTGCGATACCAACATCGGCGACTATCCCTTTACCGGCGGGTATGTGGGTAACGGACAGGGATTCAGCACGGAACTTTCCGCGTTTAACTATCCTGCTGGCGGTTTGTTCGATACCAGATTTGAAGGCTACGTCGGCGATTCCTGGAAGATCCGGCCAAACTTCACGCTGAATTACGGGCTACGCTATGTCCGCGACACCGGTCGCACCGACAGCGACCTGGCTCCGATTCCGTGCTCGGCTACAACTTTGATCACCTGCACCGGGAATTTATTGGATCAATGGGGCCCGGGGTTGAGCAAGCGCGTTCGCCAACCCAACCTCAACTTCGCTCCTCAAGTTGGATTTGCCTGGGATCCCTGGCACGATGGTAAGACTTCGATTCGCGGAGGAGGCGGTCTCTATTACGAGAACAACATCTTCAACAACGTTTCTTACGACCGCAGCGATAAGCTTGCCACCGGTCTTTTTAATCAGACTCCATACCTGAACTGCCAACCCAACGCATCCCCGGGGTCACTTGCGTTCCCGATGCCGGTGGCGGGGAGCACCACGCCGAATTATGTGACGACTGTTGACGGATATGACTTAGCCACGCAGGTTTGTTTCCAGCCACTGGGACCAAGCGCTATTAACGCTGAGGGTGCGGCCCAGACAATGGCCAGTCTGCAGAATCAATACATCGCTGCAACCGCGGCGGTTGGGCAGGCTGGCGCAAATCCCAACTTTGTCGGGAATACTCTTGAACTGGGCTACCCCTACTATCCAAACTTTCGCACGGCGCGCTCCTATCAGATGAACATCGGGATTCAACGCCAACTAGGAAAAGGCGTCTTGACCGTGGATTATTTGCGCAACGTGGAAGTTCATTTTCAATTGGGAATTGACGTGAACCATGCCGGCGATTCGCGCTACCTGGAGATGAATGCAGCACTCAACGCGATTGCCGGGACCGTGGGACAGAACGCTCCTTCCTGTTCACCGGCGACAGTGACTCAGGCCAATTCGGTCGCGACCGTCTCCTGCTACATCGCGAATGTTCCGGGAGCCAGCATTAATGACTTTGCCAACTTCGGATTGGATTCCGGTGCGGTCTATTACGGAGGCTATTCTGGTCCATATTACGGACTGACCGCCGACACGGGGGCTGCTTTCGGCGGCATTAACCCAAATATGGGAAGCCTCTATATGAACTTTCCTATGGGGCGCTCGGTGTATAGCGGCCTGCAGAGCGAGTACAAATTCCGAAGTGCGAATCCCTTCCGGGGCGTCAAGAGCATCGACTTTCAGGCCAACTACACGCTCTCGCGGTTCCTCAGCGATGCGGGCAGTGACCAGCACTTCACCATCAATGCCGCCGACTTCCGCAATCCCGTGGCGTTCATGGGACCGACTGCTGAGGATCGAAGGCACCAGGTCAAGTTTGGCGGGACCTTCGATTTCGCGCATCATGGTCCGCGCTTCAGTGTGATTGGCGGTTTCGCATCGCCACCACCTTCCAGCTTGACTCTGCCGACTCAGGGCAGCGTCGGAGAGATCTTCCGGTCGGATTTGACGGGCGACGGAACTACCGGCGATTTCCTGAACTCGGCAGCCACGGGGATCGGCCATCCCGGGACATTCATGCGCTCGGTCTCCCGCGGCGGTTTGACCGGGTACATTCAAAATTTCAACAACACCTACGGAAACGGCAATACTTTGACTCCAGCCGGAACGGCTCTTGTGAATGCTGGGCTGTTCACGCAGGGACAACTGGTATCTTTGGGCGCCGTGATTCCGACGCTGCAGCCGCCCCCTGCGAACAACGCCGGAAACGGATACTACAAAGACGTAGACATGGTCCTCAGCTATCCCTTCAAGATTCGGGAACGCTTAACCGTGTTGCCCTATGTTTCATTCTTCAACGTTTTCAACTTCAAGAATTTCGGCGCGCTCGGCGGTCTGAGTGGAGGAGACGGTTCGATTAACGGTACGACCTCCGGCGTGAACACAGGCACCAACACAATCCGGATCGGCCGCGGTACGGGAGTGTTTGCTGTCGGTGCGCCCCGCGAATCTGAGTTCGGCTTGCGCCTGGACTTTTAGGCGGTGCCCGGGATGAGTCGTTCCGTCACGACCGGGACAACCAGGTAGCCTCCGCGCGTACAAGCAGGAGCCACAGGCTCTCAGGGGGTACTCGGTTGTTCTCCCCGGGTTGCCCTGATGGTAGGGACTTTTCCTCAGTAGTTCGGTTCGGTTCGGAGTTGAAAGGGCGGCCACCCGTCTGGAGGTCTCGACGCCGCCGTCCGGGTGTAGACTTACCGCGTTCGGCGATCATCAAGCCGATTCCGAAAGACAGCCTGATGTCTGGATCGATCGAAGCTATCGCCCAGGATCTTCGTTACGCCGCCCGTGGATTGCGAAAAAGCCCCGGCTTCACGCTGGTTGCAGTCCTGACGCTGGCCATCGGGATTGGCGCGACCACCGCGGTTTTCAGCGTCATCAATGGAGTTCTTCTCCGTCCTCTTCTCTATCCAGATGCTGGCCGCCTCGTGGCCGTATCGAACGTCTTCCCCGGAGATGGCAGCCCATTCGGATTAGTTTCGGGTAGCGACGTCGCCAACTGGCGAGCCGACAACCACGTTTTCGACCGACTGGAGTTCGTCTCTCACCCCGACATCGTGGCTATGTCGGGCGGCGGATTCGGCGAGCGGGTGGCGGTGCAGCACATAACGTGGCGGCTTCTCACGATGCTCGGAGTCAAGTCGTTCATGGGAACGATTCCTGATGACGATTTGAGCGAGCAGCGCGGGTCGCAAGGAGTTCTGATCAGTTACGAGTTCTGGCAGCGCCATTTCGGTCGCGATCCCAAGGCGCTTGGCCAGACCATTTTTGTAGACACGGGGTCGGGGCCGATTGTCGCCATACTGCAACCAGGCTTTGACCTGTTCGGCACCGGAACCCCCGACGTCTTTGTGGTCCACGGACTGCCAGATACCGTCGATTCCGGCATCAATGATGTGCGCTGGGAGGACGCTGTCGGAAAGCTGAAACGTGGCGTTACCCTCGATCAGGCGCAGGCCGCGATGAACGTGACGCAGCGGCGCCTGGCGCAAGTCTTCCCCGAGACGTACAAGGGTGTGGGAATCCGCGTCGATCCCTTGCAGAAACGGCTATTCGGCAACTGGGCCGCCACCTACTACACGTTGTTCGGAGTCGTGGCTCTGGTTTTACTGATTGCCTGCGCCAATGTCGCCAACCTCATGCTGGTTCGCGGCGATGGACGGCGAAAAGAAATTGGCGTGCGCGTCGCTCTGGGAGCCAATCGAGGAAACTTGATCCGTCAATTGCTCACGGAAAGCGTCCTGCTTTCGCTGATCGGGGGATTGGTCGGTCTGATCCTTTCTGTTCTCGGCGTCAAGCTTTTCAGCCTCTGGGCTCCCATCTGGTATCCCCGCGAAACGGGGTCGATTCTCGATTCACGCGTTTTGCTCTTCACCTTCTGCACCTGCGTTTTGACCGGAATTGCCTTCGGGCTCATCCCCGCCTATCGCGCCGTGCGAACCAGCCTGACGGAGTGCATGCAAGAGAGTGGGCGAAGCACTGGGACACTTTCGCGTCATCGCACGCGAAACATGCTGGTCGTCACGGAGATTGCTCTGGCCTTCGTCCTGCTGATTTGTACGGGCTTGATGATCAGCACGCTCAGCCGCATCTTGCGGATTTCGCCCGGCTTTGATTCCGAACATCTTCTGACTGCGCAAGTCCGCCTGACGGGAGATAAGTACATCAATGCTTCTCCGCCAACCGATCCGGAGTTCAATCTCATCCTGCCGCCGGTGGGACAGTTCTGCGAGCGGGTTCTCGATCGCCTCCGGAGTACACCCGGCGTCGAAGACGTCGCGCTGATTGACTGGCTTCCCCTGCTGGATGGCGCCGGGGATAGTGCCCAATACGCCTCGCCCGGCTTCACGATGACCGGCCAGAGTGTTTCGACCACTGCCGAAAGGCCGAATGTGTTTCGCGAGGGAGTCAGTGCCGATTACTTTCCACTGATGCGGATTCCCGTCCTCCTAGGTCGCGGAGTGACCGAGCATGATACCGCCAGCAATGCCTGGGTGGTGGTCATCAACCAGGCAATGGCGAAACGCTATTGGCCGAATCAGGATCCGATCGGCCAAGCGATCAAGTTCGATGACTCGCCCGACGAGAAGCCGCGCCAGATCGTCGGCGTGGTTCAAGACGTCAAGCAATCTTTTCCCACCGAGCCCGCCCAACCCGAAGCTTTTGTTCCGTATCAGCAGTTGTCATCGCGGATTTATCCGGGTTGGACGGAAGCGCGCGTCCACAAGAGCATCATTATCCGCACCCACGCCGACCCGAAGGCACTGATGCAGAGCATGCGCCGGGTCATTTCGGATCTCGCGCCCGAATCCGCGATCTTTGGGATTACGACCGTGCAGCAAACGGTCTCGCAATCGGCCACTCCCTGGCGCTTTCTCTCTCAAGTATTGGAGTTGTTCGCCGGCATCGCGCTACTTCTCGCCGTGATCGGAACCTATGGAGTCATTTCGTACTCCATCGGAGAGCGGCGCCATGAGCTCGGGCTGAGAATCGCGTTAGGAGCGCAACCGCGGCAAGTGCTGGGATTAGTCTTGCGGCAGGCGATGACGCTTTCGCTCATCGGAGTAGTGATCGGCATCGCGGGGTCGTTCGCCGCCACGCCCCTGCTGGCGAAGTTTCTATACGGTGTGAAAGCTCACGACACGCTGACACTGGTTCTAGTATCGTCGCTGCTGATGGCCGCCACATTTGTCGCCAGCTACATTCCCGCGCGCCACGCGACGAAGATCGACCCCATGCAGACCCTTCGACATGAATAGCTTGCGATTAAACAGAAAATCTTCGAGCTGGAACAGAGTTGGCGGGAATCATCGTCCCCTCGTGCGCTGACGGTGAGATCCGCATTGCACGATTGAACCGGCCTTCCGCGCAAACTCGTGGGCTCACACCATCCCCTTGCGCAACTCTTCCAGCGGATACTTCGTGCCACGCCACACGATGCCGTCATTCCACAGCGTGAGCACCATCGACCGCAGCAAGGTGTAGATGAACAGCGCCGTGCTCACCGGATGCAGCAGGAAGTAATACGGCGGAACCGCCGAGCGCCACGACATCCCGACATAGATCGCAAACATTGACGCGAGAGCCACCGCACAGGGGATTCGCGCCCAACCATGCGCCAGAAAGACTCCGAGAAATGGGCCGAAATTTAGAAATGCCAGACCGGCCGCAGAAATCAGCGTCCTCCACCACTGGAACGAAAGCACGGCAAAGAAATTCTTGGTCAGATTATTCACGATGCCCATCGCGCCCTTGGCCCAGCGGATTGAAATCAGGTCCCCACCGAAAACGTTGCGCTGGGCGTATCCCGCTTTTTTCACGACCTTGCCCAGTTTCATATCGTCGAGCACTTCCATGCGCAGGGCCGCATAGGTGCCGACCGCGTCATACACGCGCCGCCGCACCAGATTGAACGCGCCCACCCCCATGTGATCGTCCGTGCTCGGATCGGCCACCTTCCACGGCCGGTGCCCGAACATGAATAGCGTCTGGAAAAACGCAATCATCATGTACTCGCCCGGCTGCTTCATGATCATCTGCGGAAACATCACCAGATGATCCGCCGGCACGCTCTCGGCATAGACCAGCGCCCGCCGCAGAGAGTCCGGCTTGAACAGCACATCCGCGTCGGTGAACAGTAACCAGTCGCCAGAAGCCTGATTCGCCGCCGTCCACATGGCATGCGTCTTCCCCAGCCAACCCGCAGGCAGTTCCGTGTGATGAATGATGCGCAAGGTCGGCGAACTATGAGGGTGCCCCATTTCTCCCTGATTTTGGGAGAAAACCTGCCCTGAGCTTGTCGAAGGGTCGGGATTTTCAGTGCCCTGTCCCGCAACCCCTTCCATAATCTCGCCCGTCCGATCCGTCGACCGGTCGTTCACGGCAATCACTTCGTAGTTGTCGTAATCGAGGGCGAGCAGCGTGCGGAGCGCCTGATCGATCGTCTCTTCCTCATTGCGCGCAGGGACAATAATCGACACGCGAGGATTTCCCGCAGCTGAAACCGGATTCCGATTCCACTCCGGACGGGAGACGTCCGCGACGGAAGGCATACCGACAGCGGCATCGATAATGCGGGAGACCCACGCCAAAGCCAGAATCGTTCCCGCAATCCAGTAAAAATAGTTCATTCGGCTTACGTCTTTGCCAGCTCGGACGGCTCGCCGTCCGATACCGGAGGCGCAAATCTCATGCCATAGAACAGTATGGCCGAAGAGAGAGCGATGGCGACAACCGGCCCCAGAAACGCAAGCTGCAATGAATACCGATCGGAAACGAAGCCAATCAGCGATGCGGAAGGCACATCCCCCAGCAGATGAAAGATGAAAATATTGACGGCGAGCGCCATCGCTCGGATCGGAGCACCCACTGAATTAATGATTGCGGCGTTGAGTGGGCCCGTGTTCAACAAGAGCAGGAACTCGGCTACGAGGATGCCCGCAACCATCAGATTGCCCTGGGTGTACAGGGCTACCCACATGGCAGGGATGCCCAGGCCCAAACTGACTGCCGAAACCAGGTAGTGGGCCGAGCGGGTGCGGCGAAGCAGAAAATCGGACAACCACCCTCCTGCGAGGGACGCGATCAAGCCATTCGCTCCGATGCTCAAACCGAAAAATATTCCGGCCTGCCCCAGCGTATAGCCCCGCGCGCGATGCAGGAAAGTCGGCATCCAGACTTGCAATCCGCCCAGCGCGAAGGTCATCATCGCCATGCCGAATGTTGCCGTAAGAAATGCGGGATTTCTCGCTAACCCCTTCAACGTATCGCGATCCGGAGTTTTTTCGTGAGGATCAAACTGTCCGAGCGGTGGTTCTGGAATCAGTAGCAAGAGGAGCGCCAGCACAAACCCGGGGGCTGCGCCCACAAGGAATGGCGCGCGCCATCCATAAACCGGTCCCATCAAACCGCCGAGGATGTATCCCAGCGCGGTTCCGACGGGGATCGCTAGATAAAACACACCCATCACTCGACCACGCTGCCGCTCCGGGAACATGTCGGCGACGAAGGTTGGAGACAGAATGACAAAACTCGCTTCTCCAATTCCAACCAGAGTATGGCGGATCACCAACCCGGTGAAATCGTGGGTCACCGCTGTGAGAAGGGTGGCCGCGCTCCAGATGATCGCTCCTGCAATGATGACCGATTTTCTAGAGAAGCGTACCGAGAGCGGGCCCATGAAGGGCGCGGCGCACATATAAAAAACAAAGAACACGCTGGTCAGGACGCCAAAGGCGGTATCGCTCCGGTGAAACTCCGCCTTGACTAAATCCTGGACAGCGAAGAGGACCGAGCGATCAACGTAGTTCAACAGATTCAGTGCGGTCAGCAGCGCGAGAGCGGTCTTCGGATAACTCTTGGGAGCGGTCACAAGTCCAGCGAATATAACACGGCGGCTTTCCTCACTCCGCTTATCGCTTCGGACGCGGCCATCGAGCCACAATCGTCGTCGAAATTCCGCCTCGCGGGCGGAACTCGCCCTTCACCTCAGCCCACACCGGCTTCGCCCACTTCACCACGTCTTCGAGCACCTGGTTGACCACGTTCTCCTGAAAAATTCCGAGGTTGCGGTAGCACTGTAAGTATTCCTTCAATGACTTCAATTCCAGGCAGTCCTTATCCGGCATGTACCGGATGGCGAGCACGCCGAAATCCGGCAGTCCGGTCTTCGGACACACCGAGGTGAACTCCGGATCGTCCACCACAATCTCGTATCCGGGAAATTGGTTGGGCCAGGTTTCAATCTCGGGAAACTTGGCATCGAGGCCGGCGGCTGCGTGTTCAGACGTATATCGAGGCGATTTTGCCATGGAACTATTGTAAGGGCTCTCGACCTTGCACCCGAAAGGCCGCGCCCGGCATCCAATCAGATACCGTACCTGAAGGGCTTCCCTGTGCCGTCGCTGCCTTCCGGATGGTAAATTACTCCTTACCACTGTGCCTGTAGAGTTCTGAAAGATAACCGGTTGGCATCGACATCGACTAACAATTCGAACCCGCCGTCACGTCGGCGTTGGATCTGGCCCGCGCTCGCAGCCCTCGTAATTCTCTGGATCTTCTATTCCTATCTCCACCAGACTCCACTGAAAGTCCGCGCGACTACAGTGCAACGGGGCCCGATCCGCAGCCTGGTTTCCACGAATGGCAAAGTCGAGCCCATCCAGAACTTCGAGGCGCACGCTCCGATTGCCACCACGGTAAAGCGCCTTCTCGTGAAAGAAGGCGATCATGTTCGCAAAGGCCAACTCCTGCTGCAACTGGACGACGCCGACATTCGAACGCAGGCGGCCAAGGCGCAGGCCCAGGTGAAAGCCGCGCAGGCAGATCAGGCCTCTCTGAAAACCGGCGGCACGCAGGAAGAAGTTCTCACGCTGAAGTCCCAGCTGGCCAAAGCCCGCAGCGTGCGTGATCTCGCCCAGCGTAACCTCGATTCCCTGCGCCGACTGCAACAGGAAGGCGCTGCCTCCCCGGGAGAAGTGCATCAGGCCGAGGACACGCTGCAACGAGCGCAGGCCGACGTCAGCTTGCTGGAACAGAAGCAGAAAGATCGCTACTCCGCGTCTGAAGTCGCCCGCGTACAGGCGCAAGGCGAGGAGGCGCAGGCAGCCTACGAGGGTGCCGAAGACGCGCTTCACAAGTCCAGCGTCCTTGCCCCTTTCGACGGCATCGTTTATTCCGTCCCGGTGAAGCAAGGGGCCTTCGTGCAGGATGGAGAACTTCTTCTGCAGGAAGCGGACCTGTCGCAAGTCCTGGTGCGCGCGTTCGTCGATGAACCCGACGTGGGCCGCCTGCAGGCAAACCAGAAGGTTGAGGTCACCTGGGACGCGATTCCCGGCCGCGTGTGGAACGGCACCGTCAATTCCGTTCCATCGACGGTCAAACCGCGAGGCTCGCGCAACGTGGGCGAGACCACTTGCCTGATCGACAACCGGGATCTGCGCCTGCTTCCGAACATCAACGTAGGCGTGACCATCGTCGTCGCCGAGCACAACAATGTGCTGACCTTGCAGCGCGATGCTCTGCGCATGGACGACAGCAAACCTTACGTCTTCCGCATCGACGGCAATCGGGTGAAGCGGCAGACGGTGGAATTTTCTTTGCAGAATCTGACTCGCGTCGAGATCACCTCCGGCCTCACCGAAGGCGAGACCGTCGCCCTACCGGCAGAAGAACCGAGACCGCTGGTCGACGGCGCACCCGTCAAGATCGTCCCATAGTTTTTGTCGAGACGTTGCTTGCAACGTCTTTGCCGGCGGAAGGCATTGCGTGTTGAAGCGAGTTTCTCATCGAATGAAGTTACGCACACTGGTCACATCATCGTTCCTTTTGCTTCTCGCCAGTCCTCTGTTCGCCGCAACTCCGAAGCAACTCCTCGCCTCCGGTCACGTGGATGAGGCGATTCAGGTTTTGCAGCAGCAAACCCGCGCCGGCGGTGACGCCGAATCCTTCAACCTGCTCTGCCGCTCTTATTTTATGATCGATGAGTGGGACCGGGGCATCTCCGCTTGTGAACAGGCCCGGAATCTGGACCCGCAGAACAGCAACTATCAGCTTTGGCTGGGTCGCGTCTACGGGGAGAAAGCGGATCGCGCAGGGTTCCTTTCCGCAGCCAGCCTGGTCAAGAAAGTTCGCACTTCCTTCGAACGCGCCGTGGAACTGGACCCCAGGAACTCAGAAGCCCGCACCGATCTGGCCGAGTTCTATATGGAAGCCCCTTCGATCGTAGGAGGTGGCAAAGACAAGGCGCGGGCGCAAGCCGAAGCGCTCCTGCCCATCAACCCCGGCATGGCTCACCTGGTCCTGGCACGGATTGCTGAGAAGGACAAACAATCCGCCGATGCGGAACACGAATACCGCACAGCCATTGAAGTAACTCATGGCGCAGCGAACGCGTGGCTGCACCTGGCGCAGTTTCTGGCGCGCGCGAACCGGTTCGATGAGATGGAGCAAGCTGTACGCACTCTCGAAGCTAGCCCGATGGATCGACCGGACGCGCTGATGGACGCCGCCGGTCTGTTGTTTCGTTTTGACCGCGATCGAGCCCTCGCTGGGCGATTGTTGCGGCGCTACCTGGAATCCCCGGTTGAAGAAGGACCGGCGTTCAAAGCTCACGACCTTCTGGGCCGTTTGCTGGAACGTCAGGGAGATCGCCGCGCCGCCGCCGAGCAGTTCCGCGCCGCGCTCGCTCTGTCTCACACCTACACTCGCGCCCAGGAAAACCTGGAGCGAGTCGAGCACTGATTGTGTGGCTCAGTGTCCGGCCGAAGTGCGGCTTGCATGGTCCCCCGATCCGAAAATCCGGTCGTCCTTTCCATCCGGCATTTAGAATTTTGCTTTGCATCCAAATCAATCATGAAATCCTTCGCAGATCGCTCTGAAAGGGACGCAATGAAGACTTCCTCGCGCGGTGCGCGCATTCTTCCGTGGATTCTGGCAGTGCTCCTGATTCCCGCCTCGCTGCTAGCCGAACCCATCCCTTTGAAACGGGTCGTGGAACTGGCGCTGTCGCATGCGACGGGAGCCGCGATTACCGCGGCCGAGGAGCAGCGCGCCGCGGCCGGCTATCGCGAGCTTCGCGACAGCTATATTCCTCAGCTTTCGACCGGAGCGGGACTCGGATACTCCTATGGCTTCCCGCTTGCCCTCGAAGGCTCAGCTCCCGCGCTGTTCAACGTCAACACCCAGTCGGCACTGTTCAATCCGGCGCTGCGAGAATTCACGCGCGCGGCCAAAGCCGATTCCGCCGCGGCTTCGTTCAAGAGCAAGGATGAGCGCAACCAGGTCATTCAAGACGCGGCGCAAAGCTACGCCGAGCTTGCCAAATGGGAGCAGCGCCTGACGAAGTTGCAGGAAACCGAAGCCGACACGATTAAAATGCAGACCGCCGTCGCCGAGCGCGTCAAAGAAGGCGTCGACAGCGAACTGACCGGCACCAAAGCCCGCCTCTCGGTGGCGCATGTTCGCCTGCGCATTGCCGAAGCGCAGGGTGCGGCTGATGTGCTGCGCGAACATCTTTCGAAACTCACTGGACTGCCCGCCGCCACGATTCAGACGGATCCGGATTCCATCCCGGATCCTCCCGCGCCTCCTCCCGCCGAAGAGGCGGTAAAGGATGCGTCGGCTTCAAGTCCGTCGGTGCAGGCCGCCGTCGAAAACGCTCGCGCCCAATACCTGCGCGCGCAGGGCGAGCATCGTTCTCTCTTGCCCAGCGTTGACTTTGCCGCGCAGTACGCGCTGCTTTCGAAATTCAATAATTTTCAGAACTACTACATTCCCTCGCGGCCCTGCACGACATCTCTAGGCGAGTTTCTGTGCGTAACCAGCAGCTTCCAACAGAACAATGCGACCGTGGGAGTCAGCATCCGGTTCCCGATCTTCAACGCGGCGCAGCGCTCTCGCGCCCAGGCGGCGGATGCCGACGCAATCAAAGCCACTAAACAGGCCGAAGCCGCCCGCAACCAGGTCTCGGAAGAAACGCTACGGCTCCAGCGTTCTGTCTCGCAAATGCAGGCCGCCCGCGAGGTCGCTCGACTGGAATACGAAATCGCCGAAAAAAGTTTCTCCGCGGTCCAGACCCGTATGGATGCCGGCACCGCCAACCTGCACGATCTCGACGATGCCCGTACTCAGGTCAGCGAGCGCTACATCGCCCTCCAGGACGTAACCCTCGAACTGCAGCGCAGCGAGTTAGGCCTGCTGCGCTCTACGGGAGAGTTAGAAAAATGGGCGTTAGGCCGATAGCGGTTCGTCGTCCTGCTGCGGGATCGACCTTGTTACAGCTTCCCCCGCAAAGTCTTCACCACGGAACGGATCGCTTTCTCATTCCGCCGGTACCATCGCCATTGTCCCTTCTTGGTCGCCTCGACTAACCCCGCCTTCGTCAGAATTGCCATGTGATGTGAAATGGTCGGCTGCGAAAGTTGAATGCGCTCTTCAATCTCTCCACCGCAAAGGCACGGTCCGGAGGGCGACCGAGCGCCGAGGGGCTTCGCGTCTGCCCCGCCTTCTTTCAATGCCAGCAAGATACGCCGTCGGGTCGGGTCGGCGATGGCGTGGAGAGCGCGGTCGAGGAATGCATCGGCAGTCATGGGGATTACCAATAGCGCGAAAATCGATGAGAGTCAATATAAGAATTGCCCCAGCGCGAGGCTTCAGCTCCCGATCGGAGTCGAATTTACAGAGAGTTTCAGCTGTTTCAGGAAATCGTCGTTCACTTCTTCAGGATCGGGCTATACCCGTCGGCCACAAGCCGCGTGCGCATCGCCTCCGCGTCTTTGATGTCGGCGAATGGACCCAGCTGCACTCGAAACAGCTTGTCGGTTGCCACTGCCGCCGCCACGAATGCGGGATATTCTTTCTTCTTCAGTGCTTCCACCAGCGAATCCGCGTCTTCCTGCTTGCTGACGGCAGCCACCTGCACAAAGTATCCGGCCCCGGGCAGAGTGGTGGTCGGATCGGCGCTCGCGGGCGCGGGCGCAGCCGGCGCCGGAGAAGTGCTGGCTGGCGCAGTGGCAGCGGCCGTGTCGGTTTTCGTGTCGGCAGCCGGAGCCGGAGTCAACTCCGGATTGGCATCTTTCTGCTCCACCGACTTATAGAAGGTCATCGCGGGTGCGGTCGTCGACGGAGGAGCAGCGCCGCTCGCCTTGCTCGAATTCGACGACGTCTGGGGCGCGGCTACCGTACTCGCGGTACTGATCGGCGTCTCCGATTTTCGCCCCAGCGAGTATCCCAGGGCAAAAAACAGCGCGCAGATTCCGACCAGCCCGAAGAACAGGAACAGAAGCTTCCCTGTCCCTAGTGTGATTTCCGTATCTTGTGACGAAGCCATAGTTCTGACGAAGCCTGATTCTCACGAACCCTGGTTCAAAATCCGAGAAGCGCAGGCGCGACGCTCAAGCGCACTCCCGTCAAGCTATCTACGCCGTCTTCTTCGTTGCCGCTTCTCCGTCGCCGCTTCCCAGCAATTTTTGCAATCCCGAGAAGAAGTCCACCGGAACGGGGAAAATCACCGTTGTATTCTTTTCCACGCCGATCTCGGTCAGAGTCTGCAAGTAACGCAACTGCACGCTGACCGGCTCGGTGGCCAGCAAATGGGCCGCATCCACCAGCCGCTGCGCCGCCGAGAACTCGCCTTCGGCGTGAATAATCTTCGACCGCTTTTCGCGCTCGGCCTCAGCCTGCTTCGCCATGGCACGCAGCATCGATTCCGGCATGTCCACCTGTTTGACCTCGACATTGGTGACCTTCACGCCCCACGGCGAGGTGTGCGTGTCGAGAATGCTCTGCAACCGCAGATTGATTTTTTCCCGGTGCGAGAGCAGTTCGTCGAGCTCCTGCTCGCCGAGCACGGAACGCAGCGTGGTCTGGGCGAATTGCGAGGTCTGATAGACGTAGTTCGATACTTCGACGACCGCCTTGTTGGGATCGATAACGCGCAGGAAAATGACCGCGTTCACCTTCAGCGTAACGTTGTCGCGGGTGATGATGTCCTGCGGCGGAACTTCCAGTGCCTCCTGCCGTAACGACACGCGCACGATGCGATCGATGGGCGCAAAGACCAAAGTGACGCCAGGCCCCTTCGCCGTGGCCAACAGGCGGCCCAGCCGAAAAATCACGCCGCGCTCATATTCCGCCAGGATCTTGATAGAACTGAGAAGGTAAATGACAACGACAATGATGACGATGGTTCCGAAACCAAAGCTGAGCGATTCCACGTGATGCCTCCACCCTTCGGAGTGTGAAGAACACTCCTACGGCGGATTGTATAGCAGTGGTGAGGAAGCAGTGTGCAAATTGCATGTGAACCGTTGCTTGGCTTGATACGCGGATTAGCGAGAACCTGCGGAAAGAAGCCGCGCAACGGCGGAAGAAGCCCACAGCCTGCCTTCAGCTTGTCGAAGGGGCGTAAGCCGTGGGTCGGCACGCGGGGAAAACTCAAGCCCCGAAAGGGGCGAAAGAAGAGGCACGAGCCCGCAAAATCAACTCCGGTCCGGATCGATCCCCTGGTCCAAATAGATAAACAGTACCCGCGCCATCCACGTGAGCACCGGCGCCAGGGGCAGAAACAATACAATCCCTCCCACCACGCTCTTCATCAACGACCACTTCGTCACGTCCCAAACCAGAGCCGAGAGCACCGTGATGGTAGCCAAGCCCAATCCGTAACTGATGTACATCGCCCCTAGAAAGTATCCGTCCTCGCGCTCAAACTTCAACCCGCATGCCGGACAGCGTTCGTACATCCCGGGAAAGAGCCACACCGATTTGCGAAATATCCTTCCCGTCCGGCATCGCGGACAAAGCGCGCCCAGAATTCCCCGCAGCGCAGACCCTTCGGCCTTCGGCATGGACGAAGTCTAACAGGCAGGACAGAGCAGATTGTGGGCACGCCGTAAAGCGGATCAGGGACCAAAGCACGTAGTCCCGAAGGGCCCCTGTTGACTGACCGAAGTGTGATCCTGATCGAACAGGCAAACAGCTTCCTCACTCACCCAACTGAGGTGCTTAGACACCTCGACTAAACGTGGTGATCCATGATGGGTGATCCGGGCTACGATCCGGCTCGCGCCACCTGAATCCGTGCCGCATCCACCGGAATCGCGCGCTGAATCTCCATCTCGAGCGACGTGCCCACATCCAGCTTCACTTCCGGACCATGCTTGAGCAGGGCCCAGGCCACTCCGCCCGCCAAGCCAGCCAGGCCGCCGTAGCGAGCGCCGTTAAACCCTCCGGCCGCCGCGCCCCCGATACTGCCGACCGTACCGCCAACTGCGGCACCCTTAGCCGCATCTTCGACCCGCTTGCTCGTGTCCTTATCCGCCTGGATGGTCCCCTCACTGTCTTTCACACTGTTGTTGTCGGCGCCCGGCGTATTCTCCACCGATCCGGGCAGCATCACCGTATATCCGCTGGGATAGATCATTGAGGTGAAGTGGATCAGCATCTCCGCGCGCTTCTTCGACCGGCCCGCGTGCTCGGTGTGCATGATCTTGCCCTGAATATAGGTGCCGGCCGGAATCAGCACGCGGTCGTTTATGACAAACGGAAACGCGGTCTCCGCGTACACAGGATCGCCCTCGCGGGCATTCTTGGTCGAAATGGCTTGCTTGAGAGTGAGCGGAACCTTTGTTCCGGCAGGAATGACTACCGCATTCGGATCCTGCGGCGCAGTCTCCTGCGGCAGAGTTGCCGGCTGAGCATCAGCCGGCTTGGCCGCCTGCTCCGCCTGCCCAAAGGCCATCCCCGAAACCAGCAGCGCCAACAAAATCACGCGCATGCCACACCTCCAAAGGGGCAGAAACTACCCCAATCCAACCGAGATTACCACGGCTTAGCGGCTTTGATGCATTGTCCGCGAGCCGGAGTTATCCAGGACCCGTTCAACCCCTCTGAGGTCTTAACTTCCTCCAAGGAACCTATTCGATCGTGTACTCGACCTTGATTCCCCTCTTCTCGATCTCATCCAGAAACAAATCCGCCGGAACGTCGAGCTCCTGCAAAACGCCGCCCCGCTTGCTGATCGCTCCCGATGCCAGCATCTGCACCACGATCGACGCAGGAAACGCCGTGGTCCGCATCATCGCGCTGGTATCGGTCTTCGGATCGTAGTGATCCACCATGGTGAAAGAAGCGACTCGCCCCTTGAGCCTTCCGCCCAGCAAACCGCGGACCCCGGCCCGGTTCACCGACTCGTGGGCTTCCAGGCGCATAATGCAGACGTCAGGGCCTTTCGAGGCGAACTTTCCGGCAAAGATCTTCGACATCATCGCTCGCGGCGCGATCTCGGCCTTGCCAAACTTCATCTTCTCGCCTGAGAACAGGCCCAGTTCTTTCAGTTCGCATAGCAGATCGAAGTGTCCCGGATAGCGCAGCGTCTTTTCGAAGCACTCTCCGACTTTTCCTTCAAATGTCTCCGGCAGTGTCGAGGTTCCGCCCGAAGTATGAAACGCCACCAGCGGCGAAAATCCCGCGAGATGGAAATCTTCCGGTTCGGTGAGCGGATCGATCGTGGTCAGCTTGCCTTTGCGCAGGATGCGGGCCGGTTCCACATATTCGTTGATAAGCCCCTCCACCGAGAACACGAGTTGATAATGAAATGGCGGCGTAGGCTTCTCGGGCAAACCGCCCACATAAAGCCGCAACGCATCCGCGCGGCCTCCCAGGCGCCGCACCAACTCCCCGCCCAAAATTGACGCCATACCCGGCGACAGGCCGCAGTCGGGCGCAAGGGCCACGCCGCGCTTTTCCGCCTGCTTCGAAAGCGCCAACTCCTGCCGCACAACGGTATTGTTTCCGCCCAGATCAGCGAAATGGCAGCGCGCGGCCACGGCTGCCCGCGCCAGTCCGAGATTCAGGAAATACGGCACGGCTGACAGTGCGGCGTCGTGACCGTGCATCAACTTCGCGGCAGCTTTTTCGTTGCTGGCCTCGAGCACCGCGGCCCGAACTTTGCGTCCACTTGTAATTCGATTGATGCGCGCCACCGCTTCCCGCACCCGCTTGGCGTCGCTGTCGGCCAGCGTCACCAAATCCACTTCCGGCGTCCGCGCCATGTCGAACGCCGCTGCTGAACCCATCATTCCGGAACCGATTACCAGTAATTTCATAAAAGCCTTCTCCTTAAGAAATTCGTTTCTTCGCAGAGAGCCCACAGCGATACGCACGCCGGAGCGCAGCCCGCAGCGCTCAGAATTCTGTGGTTGCTACAAAAGTTGTTGATTTGAGGTACGACCGACACAAACGCCGAGGGCGTCGAGATGGACTAGAGGCCAGAAGGAGCGAGCCGCTCACACACGGTGCGCCGGAGATCGAGCTTCACAAAGTTCACCCTCAACTATATCATCCGGCTCGGGAAGATCTCGCCGCAGAAGGTTGCCTGAGGATATCCGGGCGCAGAACCCGGAAATAGAGTTTCGTAAAGCTTCCAACATTTGACGGGCAACCAGACTCCAAGATACATGTCTACCCTGACGAGCGACGCCGGAGCGAGGCCATCCACAATTGAGCCAGTTCAAACTCGCCCGCAGCCGTCGCGTCGTTGGATCATTATCGTCGCTCTCGTTTTCGTCGCGCTCCTCATCGGTCTCGGCGTCCTGTACCGCGAAGCGTGGCCATTCACTCAAAGAGCCGTGATTGAAGACTTAGCCGAGGCCAGCGACAGTAAGGTCACCATCCGCAGCTATCGCCAAACCTACTTCCCTTCTCCGGGATGCATTATCGAAGGACTCGAATTCCGCCACGGCAACCGTCAGTTCAAGCTGATTACCATTGACAAGCTGATCGTCCAGGGCAGCTATCTCGGAATCCTTCACCGTCACGTTCCGCGCATCACCGCCAGTGGGGCGCGAGTATTCATTCCTCCCTTCGGAAGTGATCTGACGTTCAAATCGGAGCACTCGACCATCGAGGTCGACGAAATTCTGGCCCATGGAAGCGCCGTCGAGTTTTTGTCCGACGATCCGCGCGCGCAGCCGTTCCGCTTCGACGTGCACGAGGCGCGGTTGAACGATGTGCGATGGGGCAACCCGATTCTCTATCACATAAAATTGCACAATCCCCAGCCTCCGGGAGAAATCTTTGTTCACGGCAGTTTTGGAGCGTGGGCGGACGGGCATCCGCAAGATACGCCGCTCTCCGGCGAGTACACCTTCGACCATGCCGACTTGAGCGTCTATGGGGGCATCGCGGGATGGTTGGCCTCTAAAGGAACATTTGGCGGGGTGCTTCAACACATTGACATCACCGGTACCACCGAGGTTCCTGATTTCGTGGCGAAATCCGGCGTCCACAAGGTCCAACTCAGCACGCACTTTGATGCTTACGTCGACGCCATGCACGGTGACACGTTTTTGAAACGCGTGGACGCCCGCTTCGGCAAAACGACGATCATCGCGCAAGGAAGCGTAGCGGGCTCGAAGGAACGAAAGGGTAAGGAAGCATTGCTCAGCCTGACGGCGAGACGAGCACGAATCGAGGATCTTCTCGGACTATTTGTAAGCAACCGCGCACCCATGTCCGGAGCAGCCGCGATCACGGCGCAAGTGCAGATTCCCTCGGGCGACGAATCGTTCCTCAAACGAGTTCGATTGCACGGCAGTTTTGGCGTCAGCGACGGGAGTTTCACCGACGAGAAGACTCAACAGAACGTCGATGAGCTCAGTCAAGGCGCACGCGGCGAAAGAATGGACGACACTGAAACCGCGCTGACGGACCTTCGAGGACAAGTCCAGCTCACTCGAGGCGTCGCACAATTCACAGATCTCAGGTTCGGAATCCCCGGCGCAAGAGCACGCATGCAAGGCACCTACAACGTCCTGAACTACAAGATCGATCTCCACGGCCGAATGCGGGTCGACACGAAGATTGCGAAGACCGAGACCGGATTCAAATCGCTCATGCTGAAAATGATGGACCCGATCTTCAAGAAGAAAAAAAAAGGCGAGGTCGTCCCGGTTCACATCACCGGGACTTACGAGAAACCTCAATTCGGTCTGGATCTGACCCATCCCCAGGATAAGGATCCCGTTCGCCCAGCCGACACTTCTCAGTTGAAGACGCCTCCCCGGTAAGAACAACTGAGGTTTCCTGCAAACATTTGCCACTGCTCGACATCCAACCCTCGCTTGAAGAGATCTGCACAACCTTCGCAAGGGAGCAGCCGGCCCTTCCGCAGCCTCATTTGGGGCGTAGCTTTCTTTGCATTCTGTGTATGTGCCGCGCTGCAACTGGCGTGCGGAAGCTCGTCCTCCTCGAACACAGCTCAAACGCCGGTTCCCGCCGGCCAGCTCACCTTCGACCATGTGGTTTTACTGGTGGAAGAGAATCACAGCTACTCCGATGTGATCGGCAACTCAACGATGCCGTACTTCAATAGTCTCGCATCGCAATACGGTGTTGCCACCCAATACTTCGCGAATGCCCATCCATCGCTGCCGAATTACATGGTGCTCACTACCGGCTTGACGGAGACTTTGGACGACAATTTCACCGGCACGATCAGCGGCGACAACGTAGTGCGCGAGTTAGTCAAAGCGGGCAAGTCCTGGAAGGCGTATGCGGAGTCTATTCCTTCCGCGGGATATACCGGCGCCGACTCCGGCTTTTACCTGCGCCATCACAATCCGTTTGCCTATCTTTCGGATGTCGAGAACGACAGCTCGCAGGCAGCCAATATCGTTCCCTTCACCCAGTTCGCCATCGACCTCGCCAACAACGCGCTTCCACAATATTCCTTCGTCGTTCCCAACATCATGGACGACGCGCACACCGGAAGTCTCGCGCAGGCCGACTCGTGGCTCCAGGCGAACATTGCCCCACTGCTCGCCAGTCCCGCATTTCAGAGCAGCGGACTGCTGATCATCACCTTCGACGAGGGAGATCAATCCGATGTTGCCCATGGCGGAGGCCAGGTCGCAACCCTGATCATCAGCTCTCAAGCGAAAAAGGGATACCGGTCGCAGACTCTCTACCAGCACCAGAGCACGCTGCGGCTCACCCTCGCATCTTCCGGCGTCGACAGCTTTCCCGGGCATGGCCGACAGCGCTCCCGATATGACGGAGTTCTTCATCGGACACTAGAGGTCAACGGAAATATGCACTTATAGTTTCATGGAGCCGATTAGGCAAGGATGTGCCCAACCGGAGAATGTCATTGCATCCGTACCCATCCGAGGGTTTCGATTCCGCGTTTGAACACCACCATGTTCTTGCTTTGCAATTTTTGCAAAGCCACTGTCACGTCACCTTCCGGGAGCCCGGTTTGCCAGCTGATGGTCGCAATCGATTTCAGTTCGTCCGTATCCAGAACCGCATAGACATCAACCTCTACCGAATCCATTTGAGGTGAATAGTTTTGGCCAGGTCCGACTGCCGGAGCCGGCGAGGGAGTAGGCTTCGGAGAAGGCTTGGGTGCGGCCGGGACAAGCGGTGGCAGCCAAACGTCGAAGTGGACAAACTTCCCGCGCGAGTTGGCATTCGGTGCCAGCAGTCCATGCGAGGGCACGGGTCCAGGCTTGGTATAAAAGTCATGGCTCAGGTCGAGGTACGTCCACGTATCGGCAAAGTTGATATCAAAAGCTTGTACGTGCCAGAACCAGAAACTGATGGCGCAGCCGCGACCCGGATGTTGGCGGAGCTGCTTCTTAATCAGGTTCTTCTGCACATCCCAGTCATCGAAAGCCTCTCCGCCCGCATCCATCATGCTTGCTTTGGTGAGAGCCTGAACCTGGATGGCATTGAATCCCGTGATGAGCGATCCCATGAACTCACCCGAGGTGGGAGCATTGAAGACTTCGAGTCCGGGCTCTTCGGTTGGCTGCGTGATGTGAGTGGGTCCGGGGCCTGGTTCGGAGAATGGAGTCGACCGCGTCCACGCGTCCAGCCCCCACCGGTCCGCGTTCTTGTAAACATCGATGTCACAGGTGAAAACTTTCGGTTCACTGATATTGGCGGCTTTGTCGGACGCGGCGACTTCAGCCATGATGAAGGCGTCACCCTCCATGTACCTGGGGAGATCGAAGCCTAGTTCCACCAGTTCCAGCTGCCGCGCCCGGTCGATGGTGCGATCGACCTGGGCTCCCAGTCGCTGGGCAGCCATCTGTTTTCGGAAGATCTGATTCCGTGGAACGGCCTTTCCCCGGAAGGGACTCTCGAGGAACAGCTCCCGCTCCACCCCCGGCGTGTACCAAAATTCAAAACCTTGGTTGCGAAGGCTCAAGAGCTCTAGTTCCAGCATCACGTCGCCATTCGCCACGCGGGAAACGACATTTGTATCCAACCACATGGGTTCAGCCATCGTTCACCTCCAAATAAGATAAGGCCAGTAAAACGGGATTCCCGATGTCTGACAGCGCCTCAGAAGCCGGCGGTTGATGGAAAGATTTGGTGGAGCTAGTCGGGCTCGAACTATTGAACGCTGTTGACAATACGCAACTTATTGATTCTTATGCATGCCAAAAGGCCAAGAAAGGCACCAGTCCCAACCATTGGGTACATTTTAGGTACAGTGATTTTTCCTCCCGATAGCGAATAAATAGCGAATCTTATGAGGGCTATTGCCATTTGCCTCGGCACCGCAGCTCTGTCCCAAGCAGTCGGGTTCCCAACTGCCCACCAACCTCTCTATTAGAATCGGAACGTACGCCACACAGTGACGGCGTTCTAAGCGTCCGCAAACCAGCTGAGATCGTGTATATCGGCCCAGCGATATCGCCGCCACGTCGAAGACCATGCCCGAGCCCAACAACGGTGTCGTCCCCATTGCCACTTTGCAATGCACGGCTGCGGACTCAGTTCGGCGCGCACTGGATTGGCAATTCGCTTATTAACCTCCGGGCGGGCCGTCGTTAACCGTTCGGTTAGTGGATAGTTGAACTAGCCAAACGGTCTCTTCGTCCGCTGAATCTCGATCCTTTATTTTCAATTCCTTCCGGGAATGAAGACTGCCCTTCGATACGCGCTGCCCCCTGGCACACGGCTTGCATTACTCGAAAGCGAAGAGCAGTAACGAAGACGAAAGGAGGCGTGAAATGACGTACTTTGATTTGTTCGTGGCAGCATCTTGGACGATCGTCATCGGGTGGTTCTCGGCAGCGATCTACCTTCAAAACCGGAAGGAGAAAGCGCCGAGTCCACGCCCGACTGAGACTCCAGAAGCTTCGCAAGCCACTGAGTCGCAGCAGCTTTCGACAGTTGCCAGTGCCGTCGCTGCCGACTGATGGCACCGACTTTATATGAGGGAAAACCATCATCGGCTCCAACGATCCAGAGGACAACCACGAAAGCCGTCCAAACAAGGCGGCTTTCTTTTTCTACTTTAGTTGCCTTATCGCAGCTTCGCGTACTCGGCTTTGGCTTGCTTCAGGATGGGGATGTCGGGATCGGCGTCTTTCCAGAGGGTGAGGAAGTCTTTGTACGCTGCAAGCGCCCGGACGCGGGCGGCATCAGCGTCCGCTCCTTGCGAGGTTCTCGACTGCAAGGCATTGGCGCGAGCCACTCCCAGACGTGCCAACGCTCCTGTCCAGCAGTTCCAGACAATGCCGCTGTGGTCGATAATCTTCTGGAACTCGGCGGCAGCCTCCTTGCCCTGTCCGGCTGCCAAGTATGCCTCTCCACGAACGTAGGTGGGATAGAGGCAGGAGATATTGGTGACGAACGGAACTGAACCGAACTCGATGGGCGGCAAAGCAGATTGCAGCGTACTCAGAGCGGAAGCTGGGTTCTTTCTATTCAGCGCCAATTGCGCCTGAATTGCAGGCAGCCAAAGAGATTGCATTTGTGTACCTGACGGGTATCGCTGGTTAATATCTTGCGCCAGCGATTGAGCCCGCGTTCCATCGCCGGCCATCGCGTAGGCAAGAGCGGCTTCGACTTTCACACCTTGACTCGTCGGAACCAACTTTAATCCTTCCGCCGCTGCTTGCTTGGCATCGGACAGGTTGCCAAAGGCGGCTTCGCGCAAGGCGGAATTCTCAAGGTAGATGGCTCCCGTTTCCTTGCTGTCGGCGCGGATCGCCGAGTCGACGGAGCGCTTCGTCAGTTCCCGGGCTTTGGAGTGATGACCCGCGTATGCCTCAGTGTCGGATGCCAGTGAAAGACCTATGTTCTCTTCCGGCCTGCCCGCGAACCATTGCTGCTGTTCCTCCATAGTTGAAGAGTCGTTCCGAAGAAAAGCCACAGCGTAAAGGACATCAGGAAACCCGTCATTCGACAGTTTCCGTCCCTGCGCCTGCCGGATCGTCTGCCCTGCTTCATCGAACCGCTGCAAGGCAAGCAGGCTAAAAGCGAGATTACTGTATACGTCCCCTTGTTCTGGAGCGAGCTGTATGCTTTCGCGGAACTCTTCCGTTGCTTTGTCGTTCCGTCCCTGCGCGGTGTAAACGGCGCCGAGACTATTATGGGTTGCGGCGTCTCGTGGGTAGCCGGCAATCCATTCCTGAAAAATCTGTTCCGATTTCTCCAATTCTCCGCTTACAAGTTCGTAATACTGGGCGGCAATCTTGAGCCTTTCCCGCTCGCTGGCATGACTCCGCAGCTGGAAAGCTTTGGTGAGATACTCGCTGGCGCGTCCCACCTCACCCATACTGTAGTAAGCGTTGCCGACCGCTTGGTAGCCCAAAGCAAAATTCGGATCGAGTTCGATGGCACGCTGATGGTAAGGTACAGCGGCGGCAGGGCCTGTCTCGGCGCCAGCCCTTCTACCAAGGCTGTATGCTTGGAGCGCTTCGAGCGAGGATGTGGTCGCCTGTTCCAGTGGAAAGTCGAGCTTCTGCACCGAAGCCAACGACTCGCCTAACTCACCGCGCATCTTGGACGCTGCCTCGCCCAGCGCGTCCAGCACTTTTTCTTTGGCTGCGGCGGTTACCTGCTCCTGCGCCAGCGTGTCTCCGCTGTTGCAGTTCACCACTTTCAACCCCAGTACGTATTGGCTGCCCAGACTGGCGATTGACCCAGCAATGTACGCCTTGCCGCTCGCCCGCTGGCAAAGCTCGCGGGCAACATTGGGTGTGAGCTTGGTGTCGGGCGGGCGCGTCATTAGCTTTAGCGTCGCCGCGACTTTGTTGTCGGAGAGCAAATTCAGAAACGGCGACTGACTCAGAGAAACGTTGAGCGCGGTCTTTAGTGTGTCGTCGAAAACTGGATCGCCCGTGCTGTTGGCGAAATCGGCGAGAACGATCGTGTCTTTGTCGGTCAGCGGCTTGGTGCGGTGTGAACGATAGTAAAGTCCGCCAGCTATTAATGCGATTGCCACTACGACCGAGGGCACCGCGATCTTCCAGAGATTTCCCTTCGCCGCCGGTACCTGGCTCACCTGTACTGCGGGCATCGATCCTGAACTGGTGGCCAGCACGCGCCCCGTCTCCGTATCCCGCTTCAGACGCTCCAACTCAGCCCGTATGTCGGAGGCATGCTGATAACGCAGATTCCGATCCTTCTCCAGCGCCCTGTTGACGATCCGTTCTAATTCCAACGGCAGATCGGGATTCAATCGGACAGCGGGAGTCGGGGACGAGTCGAGAATCTCCCTGAAAATCACACCCGAACTCTCGCCGCGAAACGGTAGCGTCCCGGTCGCCATCTCGTACAACATCGCTCCGAAGGAGAATAAATCCGTGCGTGCATCCAGTTCTTTCGCCCGCACCTGCTCCGGCGACATGTAGGCCACCGTCCCTACGGTGGCACCTGGGCTGGTCAGATGCTCTTCCAACGTCACCGTCGTCTGCCCCACCGACTGCGGCGCGCTGCCCGGATTGCCGGTCGGCTGCGTCATCTTCGCTAAACCGAAATCCAGAATCTTCGCGTGTCCGCGCTTGGTCACGAAGATGTTTGCCGGCTTGATGTCGCGGTGGATGATCCCCGCCGCGTGCGCCGCATCCAGTGCGTCCGCAATCTCGATCCCGAGCGACAGGATGGCCTCGGTCTCCATTGGACGGCTGCCGATGCGATGTTTCAGCGTCATGCCGTCCAGATACTCCATCACCAGAAACGACTGGTCGCCGTTTTTGCCGATCTCGTAAATGGTGCAGATGTTGGGATGGTTCAGGGCGGACGCAGCACGAGCCTCGCGGCGGAAACGTTCCAGGGCCTGCGGGTCCTTCGCAACATCATCGGGCAGGAACTTCAAGGCAACGAAGCGGCCGAGTTCAGTGTCTTCAGCCTTGTAGACCACACCCATGCCGCCCCCGCCGAGTTTCTCGACGATGCGGTAGTGAGAGATGGTCTGGCCGATCATGTTGGCTCTGTGCGGAGGACTGTCAACCGGGGCCCCTGGGTCTTGGGGCTTGATGTTAAGTGCAGCCGGAGAAGGAGTCAATTCGGCAGGCTGGTGCACGATTGCCGGACCTGTCGCTAACCGTTGGGCGGGCTGCCCTTAACCGTTGGGTTAGTGGGAGTGTGAGACGGCGGGCTTCTATCCGAGCGGGCCAGGATTCACATTGTTTCTTTTCAATCACTTCCGAAGCTCGAAGAATCCGGTTTCAGGTGGCACAGGGTTGGTCTGTGGTTTGCATTACTCAAGACCGAAAGGAGGACGCCATGAAAACCAAGACGAATGTGAAGGCTGGCATGAGAGTGGCCCTCTAAACCGGAAACAACATAAAGCGGCGAGCAAGGATTGACTCCGAGAAACAACCGGCGAGGGAGACTGAAGCGAAATAACAAACTTAGGAGGAAAAGAGAATGCCATGAAGACCAGGACGAATGTGAAAGCGGGCTACCGCATTCAAGGTCGGTAATGTACCCAGAGAGACTGAGAGATCACCAAATCAAGGAGGAAAGGAGCAGCGGCCATGAAAACCAAGACAAACGTGAAGGCAGGCCTGAGCCAGTACCTGGGGGATCGCGATCAGCTTCCTTACATTACGCGCTAATCGCGTCGCCGAGTAATTTGAAGAACAGCCGGAGCAAGCCTGAGAGAAGCCGCCTGCAAGGCGGCTTTTCGAGTTACTGGCAACAACAGGGATCGATTTGCAAGATCCAGCCTGCGGAGCCACTTTAGCGCTAAGATGTACGCCTGAAATTTGGCCGCGGCGACGGCCAGTATGCGGCGATGTGGTTGCTGGCACTCAGCGGTGACGGAGATCAATTTATGCCGAACCCTTTTTTTCGCTCAGAGCGTTTTCTGGAGTCCGAAACATTTAAGCGCGGCGCATGGGGATTGCTGATCGCCGCGGTTCTGCTGGGCCTGTGGGTGGGATGGTTCTTCCGAGCCCGAGTGGCGGTTTATGCGGTCAGCGAGACTGCTGATCTGGAAGTGGATCGCGCGGCGCATCCGGTGGAGTCGCAATACAGTGGCCGCGTGGTGACGAGCACGCTGGCGCTCGATCGCGAAGTAGCGGCAGGCGAAGTACTGATCGAACTCGACGCCGACATGCAGAAACTGCAACTCACGGAAGAACACACGAAGCTGGGAGCGCTGGGGCCGCAGATTCGATCGCTCGAAGATCAGATCGCTGCTGAAGAGCGCGCCGCGGCGCAAGAGCAGCAGACGGCCGCAGTGGCGCTGGAGGAAGCTCGGGCCCATTTCCGGGAAGCAGATGCCGCGGCCCATCTCGCCGAATCGGAAGCGCAGCGCCTCAGCCAGATGTACAGCAGCGGCGTGCTCGCGAAAGCGGACTTCGAGCGGGCGCAGGCGACTGCCGCCGAGAGGCGTGCCGCAGCCGACAGCCTACAGCTAGCTGCGAACAAACTGGAACAACAGCGTCTTACGGATGCAGAAGATCGGCTAGCGCATCTCGAAGGACTCAAGAGCGAGGTCAACCGCCTCCGCGGCCTTGAAGCGACCAGCCAGGCTTCGATCAAGCGCCTGGAAGATGAAGTTGACCGGCGGCTCATCCGTGCCCCGATCAACGGCAGGCTGGGCGAAGTCGCCAATGTCCGAGTGGGTAGTGTGGTGCGAGAAGGCGAGAAACTCGCGGCTGTTGTGCCGACGGGGGAGTTGCGAATTGTCGCGAGCTTTCAACCGGCCGACGCCCTCGGCCGCATTCAGTCAGGGCAACCCGCCCGTTTGCGACTGGACGGATTTCCCTGGACCGAATACGGCAGCATCAGCGCCACGGTCACTCACGTTGGCAGCGAAGTGCGCGACGGACGAATTCGCGTCGAACTCGCGGTGAATCCCCATTCCGGCAGTCGCATTCCCATGCAGCATGGCCTGCCCGGCACAGCGCAAGTGCAGGTCGAACGCATTTCTCCAGCATCGCTTGTCCTCCGCGTGGTTGGCAGAGGTTTCGGTGGTTCTAGAGAAGTCGCCACAATTCAGCCCGCGGAGAAGCCATGAAACTCAACCATCACCGCTGGCTAGTTCCCGAAGTGGTCCAGACCTCCGCCACGGATTGCGGACCAGCGGCTCTGAAGTGCCTGCTCGAAGGATTCGGGATTCCGGTGAGCTATGGCCGATTGCGCGAAGCCTGCCAGACCGATGTGGACGGAACCTCGATCGACACGATGGAGGAGATCGCTGTGCAACTTGGACTCGAAGCGGAGCAGATCATGGTTCCTCCGGATTATCTTCTGCTCGAAGAGACCAAGGCCTTGCCGGCAATCGCGGTCGTTGAACTGCCGACGGGGATGACGCATTTCGTGCTCGTGTGGCGAAAGCATGGGCCACTTGTGCAAGCGATGGACCCAGCCGCCGGGAGGCGCTGGCTCAGCCGCGAGCGTTTGCTGTCGACTTTGCATTTACACACCCAGCTTGCTCCTCTTGATGTCTGGAGGGAGTGGGCAGCATCGGAAAAATTCCTCAAGCCGCTTCATAGGAAGCTGTCCGATTTGGGATGCTCCAACAGCCAAGCCTTGCGTCTGACGGAAAGAGCGGCAGCTGACAATGGATGGCGGCCCTTAGCTACTCTGGAGGCCTCTGTCCGCACTGTCGAGGCACTGGTACACTCGCGCAGCCTCAGGCGTGGCTCCGAAGCGAGCAACCTGGTCGAAAGGCTCTTCGAAGATTCGCAGGCCAATGGTCGTGCGAAATCGGCAATCCCGACGCATTTCTGGTCTGTCGAGGAAGCGCCGCTTGCCGAGGACGGAACCGAGCAAATTTATTTCCGTGGAGCGGTGCTGGTGCATGCCAGCCGTCGTCAGGAAGCAACTCCGAAGATTGCGACAGTACCGCAAGCAGTACCGGCGCAAGAGGAATCCAGTCCAGCAGTCTCTCCTGAAATCGCTGCCGCCCTGAAGCAACCGCAAACCGAGCCGTACGTCGAGTTATTTCGATTGCTCAAGGCGGATGGCGTGCTGACTCCTGCATGCATCGCGACTGCCCTGCTGGTTGCCAGCATAGGCGTCATGATCGAGGCTTTGCTCTTTCGCGGTTTGCTGGATCTTGCTCACAAACTCGGAGCACCGGTGCAGCGCATGGCAATGATTTGCGCTGTGGTTCTATTTGTTGCGGGAATGCTCATGGTGGAGTTCCCCATGGCCTCGGGGCTGCTCCGGATCGGACGAAAGCTGGAGGCGCGCTTGCGGATCGCCTTCCAGGAGAAGATTCCACGCCTCGGAGATCGCTATTTCCACAGTCGGCTTAATTCCGATATGGCAGGCCGATACCATCAAATCCATCACATTCGGCTCCTTCCGGAACTGGGAGGGCAGCTCATGCGCTCGACGTTTGAGCTTTTCTTGACTGGCGCGGGCGTGATCTGGCTCGACGCGGGCACCGCTCCGCTGGTCATCGGGTTGGTGCTTGTGTCGGTTGGCCTCAACTTGGCCATGCAGCCAGCGCTCGCCGAGCGCGACATGCGCGTGCGGAATCATGAGGGTGCCCTCAGCTGCTATTTCCTGGATGCATTCCTGGGATTGGTGCCATTGCGGGCGCATCGTGCCGAGCATGCCTTTCGCCGGCGGCACGAAGCGCAGTTGGGCGAATGGGCGCGGGCCGCGTTTTCCGTCGAACGACTGGTCGTCTGGGTGGAGGCATTGCAGTTCTTTTCGGGTTTCGGACTGGCCGCTTGGATTCTGATCGATTACATCTCGCGCACTGGAAATTTTGCCAGCGTTTTGCTGCTCGCGTATTGGGCGCTCAATCTTCCGTTCATTGGTCAAGACATCGCGGAAATCGCATGGCAGTATCCAACGCTGCGCAACCGGACGCTCCGGTTGCTGGAGCCTCTAAGTGCGCCGCGGGACATGGAGAGAGAGGATGACCGGCCGGCAGCCGCTCTCGCGGCGATGATCACAGCTCCGGAAGAAACCGCCACAGCGGTAAGTGTAGTGTTCGAAAACGTCAGTGTTCGCGTCGCCGGTCACATGGTCCTGAAAGAGATTGATCTCGCTGTCTCGTCAGGTTGTCACGTAGCCGTAGTGGGCCCATCCGGCGCGGGCAAATCCAGTTTGCTCGGCCTGTTGCTAGGCTGGTACCGGCCGGCAGGTGGCCGAATCCTTGTAGATGGGACTCCGCTGAACGCAGAGATATTGAATGAACTTCGCACGCAGACTGCGTGGGTCGATCCCGCGGTGCAACTCTGGAACCGAACGCTATTCGAGAATCTCCTCTTCGGCGCGAATCCTGGGACCGTACCGGACCCTGAACTCCTGAAATCTGCAGAGTTGCATGGGCTTTTGAAAAAGCTGCCGTCTGGTCTGCAAACCGACCTTGGAGAGAACGGCGGGTTGGTCTCTGGCGGCGAAGGACAACGAGTTCGACTCGGACGCGCGATGCACAAACGCGGCGTCCGGCTTGCCATTCTGGATGAGGCGTTCCGCGGCCTCGATGGCCGGCAACGAAGAGATCTCATGGGTTGCGTCCGCAAGCACTGGCGCGATGCCACCTTGCTCTGCGTTACTCACGATGTCGGCGAAACTCTTGTTCTTTCCCCCGCGTGGTAGTCGTAGACTCCGGACGCATCGTCGAAGATGGCAGTCCCGAAGACCTCGTCAGACAACCCGACTCCACCTACCGCAAATTGCTGCTCGCCGAGGAAGAGGTGCGCGAGGGACTCTGGTCCAATAACAACTGGCAGCACCTGCACTTGCGCGATGGTCAATTGCGGCGAACAGAAAAGGTTGGCGCATGAGCGCCGAATTCCGTCCTCTCACATGGTCTGCCCGACACCTCGCAAGAGCAATCGAGGCTGTCGCCCGCGCCAGTGATTTAGATGTTCGTCCCGCCCAAATCCCCTACGACTCTGGGAATCCTTCTTTACCCAACGACGCTCTCGATAAGTGGATTCAGGATAATGCCCAGTCCGCTTAGGCCTGGAGGCCGAGTACGTCGACGTAACCTACGACGCGGTAGATGACATGTTGCGGCAGATGGGCCCATCTCTCCTCCAGATTCGGGGCGACGGCGAATCAGAATTCCTCGTTCTGCTCGAAGGCGGGAATTCCGTATCTGTACTCGCGCCCGATCTGAGCACCAGGAAGGTTTCTCCAAGTTGGGTTCGGTCCAGACTTGTGGAGTCTCTTGAGGAACCACTTTCGCGCGAAGTTCAACCCCTGCTCGAACTGGCTGGAATCCCCCAGCAGCGACGGGAACGAGCCCGCGCCGCTCTGATCCGCGAACGCCTGCGGGAACAAAACGGTGACGTCTTTCTGGAAATTGCGTATTCCGCCCGGAACGAGTTTTGCCCGCCAGGTGCGTCAGGCGAAGATTCCTTCCCGGTTTGTTGGCTTGATCGGCGCGTACGTCGGAGAATATGCGCTCTGGATTCTCTCCTGGTGGCTGATCGGAAAAGGGAGCACTCGAAGGCATCTTCGATAGCGGCTGGCTGCTGGCGTGGGCCTTGCTTCTGCTCACAATCGTTCCCTTTCGCCTACTCGGCACCTGGTTGCAGGGTGTCGTTTCCATTGGCGTTGCGGCCTTACTGAAACGCCGTCTTCTGTATGGCGCCCTTCGACTCACTCCGGAGGAAATCCGCCGGTGCACGGTGTGGGCCAGTTTCTCAGCCGGGTTCTGGAATCGGAAGCGGTCGAGGCGATGGCTCTGAGCGGCGGCTTCTCTGCCTTGATTTCTGTCATCGAGCTGCTGGCAGCGCTCTTCGTTCTGAGCTGGGGCAGCGCGGGGAGTTTGTTGTGCCTCCTGTTGGCGGCATGGATCTTGCTGACATCCTATTTCGGCTACGACTTTTATGTGCGGCGCAAATCCTGGACCGCCGCCCGCCTGCACATGACTCACGACTTGATCGAGCGCATGATCGGCCATCGCACGCGCATGGCCCAGGAATCGCACGCTCATTGGCACGACGGCGAGGATGAAGAGCTTGAACATTATCTTCGAGCTCTCGAAAAATGTGGACCAATCCGAATTGCGACTGATTGCGCTTGCGCCTCGCGGATGGCTCATTGTGGCCACTGCTCGGCCTGACGCCGACATTCTCCGCCGGCTCGAACTGGCCGGAACAATTGGCCATCGCCATCGGCGGAATTTTGATCGCTTTTCGTGCGTTTCGGCGGGTTGCGACCAGTCTGTGGCAACTCGAAGACGTGGCTATTTCATGGAAGCAGGTCGCTCCTTTGTTTCATGCCGCCGCGCGATCTGAGCCCGTCGGCATCCCCTTGCTCCGCTCGGCCAAAGAGCCCAAAATCGACGGCTTCAATTTGGTGGAAGCCCAGGACTTGACATTCCGCTATCAGGACCGCGGCGAGCCCGTGCTTCGCAAGTGTAGTTTCGCAATTCGCCCACACGACCGCATACTGCTCGAAGGACATTCGGGCGATGGCAAATCCACTCTGGCTTCGCTGCTCATTGGCATGCGCACGCCGCAATCGGGACTTCTGCTGCTGGATGGGCTCGACTGGCAAACTCTCGGGGCTGATGGCTGGCGGAGGCGCGTCGTCTCCGCTCCGCAGTTTCACGAAAACCATGTTCTGACCGAGACCTTCGCCTTCAATTTGCTCATGGGCCGCGGCTGGCCTCCGACCCAGAAAGATATGGCCGAAGCCGAAGAGATCTGCCGCGAACTCGGCCTCGGAGACTTGCTCGACCGCATGCCGGCCGGACTCCTGCAGATGGTCGGAGAAACCGGCTGGCAGCTTTCGCACGGAGAACGCAGCCGCCTCTACATGGCCCGCGCCCTGCTGCAGCGCGCATCCGTGATCATTCTCGACGAAAGCTTCGCTGCGCTCAATCCTGAAACTTTGCGTCGTTCTCTGCAGTGCGTGCTGAAACGAGCCCCAGCCCTGATGGTGATTGCTCATCCCTAGGGCGTCACGTGTCTTTCATTAACCGTTCGGTGCACAGCCGTTAACCGTTGGGTTAGCGAAAGCCGCGTTCCAACGTGCCTCTGCTCTCGCGCTCGAATCGCCAGCCTTTTGTTTTCAATTACTTTCCTGCTGACGCTCGCATTTGCCAATGCTCTCTGCCTTTGGCCCGCCCCTTGCATTACTCAAAAGCGAAAGGAGGGCGCCATGAAAACCAAGACGAATGTGAAGGCGGGATACGTTATCCACACTGGCCGTTGAACAAAAGGCGGCAGGTAGCCGAGGGCAAAAGGGGCGGGGATTGAAGGAATCACCAAATTCACGAAAGGAGGGCGCCATGAAAACCAAGACGAATGTGAAGGCGGGCGGCAGCGAGATCGTTATTACCAAAACCCAAGACAAGGCATCGTAGCAAGCCCCAACGACTTAGAGGCTTGCCCAATGAATCATGAACACCATGAAATGCAATAGAGCACGATCACGAAAGCCGCCTCGAAAAGGCGGCTTTTTCTTTTAACGTTGCGACGCTGGTTGAGCCTACTGCAGCTTCGCGTACTCGGCTTTGGCTTGCTTAAGGACGGGGATGTCGGGGTCGGCGTCTTTCCAGAGCGTGAAGAAGTCTTGATACGCCGCTTTCGCCTTTGCCGTATCCCCCGCCATCGCGTGAGCGCGCCCGATTTGAAGATGCGCGAGTGATCCGGTCACAAAGTTGGCCACGATGCCCCGGTGATCAAGCAACTTTTGAAACTCGGCGGCCGCGGCAGCCCCGTTGTGCGCCGACAGGTACGCCTGCCCGCGCACATACGCGGGGTACAGGTAACTGATCAACGATTCGGCACTGCCCAGCTCGTAAGGACCGGCCGCTTCCAAATCCACAATCGCCTGCGACGAATTGCCTTTGCTGATTTCGATGGCAGCGTTGATGGTCGACAGCCAGTAGGCTTTCAGCAGTGTACTGGTCGGGTAAGTCTTCTCCAGTTCTTCAGTCAGCGCCTTGGCCCGTGAGGCCTCGCCGATGCGGGCCAGCGCGAGCGCGGCCACAGCTTTCACATCTCGCCCCGAGGAGAGCGCCAAAGCCGTTGCGACGTCTTGCCTGGCGAGAGCGGCATTGCCCAACTCTGCTTCACGCAACGCTGCATTGACCCGCCAAAATGCTGCTGCCTCTTTGGAATCGGCGCGCACAGCCGATTCCACGGCCCGGCGGGAAAAGTCTCGCGCCTTGGTCATTCGTCCGTAGTACGCTTCCGTATCCGACTGCGCTGACAGCAGATAATCCTCATCACCCGGTTTGCCTGCTGCCCAGGTCACTTCGCGCTCCATGGTCGCGGCATCTCCCTGCAAGAAGGCCAGTAGATATGAGATCCCGCGAAGGGCCCCGCCGTCGAGCTTGAGCTCGAATGCCTTGCTGATGGTGGTCTTTGCGTCGTCCAGCCGGTTAAGAGCCAGGTAGAGCGCTGCGACATTTGCATAGCTTTCGGAGTTCGATACCAGCCGCACCGATTCCTGAGCTTCCGCGAGGGCTTTATCCAATTGGCCCATCCCGGCATAGGCAATATCTACGTTCGTGTGCAGATAATCGTGCGGATAGTTCGCTTCTAACAGTTCGTAGGCCTGTACCTCCTTTTCAACTTCTCCCGTGACTGAAAAATAGATGCCGGAGATTGCCAACCTCTCCCTTTCGTTAACTCGATCGCGCAAGTGGTAGGCTTTCGTTGAATACTGCAATGCCAAAGTCGGTTCACCCATGCCCATGTACGCTGATGCCAGCGAGTTGTAGGCCCCCGCAAAATCGGGGTCAAGCTCGGTGGCCTTCTTGAAAAACGGAATTGCTGCGGCGCTTCCTTTCTGATTCGCGGTTGCCTTAGCAAGGCTGTAAGTTTTCAGCGCTTCGAGAGAAGACGTGGTTGCCTCTGCGAGCGGAACATCGAATTTCTGCACTGTTGCCAGCGACTCGCCCAACTCGCCGCGCAACTTCGATGCCGCCGCGCCCAGGGCATTCAGGACATTTTCCTTGCTGGCCGCCGATGCCTGCTCCTGCGCCAGCACGTCCCCGGTTTGGCAGCTGCATCACCCTAAGCGCGAGCACATACTCGCTGCCCAGGCCGGCAATCGACCCAGCAATATAGGCCTTGCTGTTCGCCCGCTGAGATACTTCTCGCGCAACGTCGGGTGTGAGCTTTGTGTTGGCTGCCTTCTGCATTCGCTTCAGCGTCTCGCTGACGGTCGAGTCCGATAGCACATTCAGGAAAGGCGACTGGCTCAGCGAAACGCCGAGGGCCGTCTTCAATATGTCATCGAACACCGGATCACCCATGCTGTTGGCGAAGTCGGCCAGAACAAGCGTGTCTTTCTCGGTCAGCGGCTTGGCTCGATGTGAGCGGTAGTAAAGACCGCCCGCCACCAATGCAATGACTACCGCGACCGAGGGAATGACGATCTTCCAAAGATTCCTTCTTCGCCGCGTGTGTCCCGCTTTGCTGTACTGAAGGGGCTGATCCAGAACTGGCGGCCAGCACGCGCCCCGTCTCCGTGTCCCGCTTCAGACGCTCCAACTCAGCGCGCACCTCTGACGCATCCTGGTAGCGCAGGTTCCGATCCTTCTCCAGCGCATGATTAATGATCCACTCCAGCTCCGGCGGTAGGTCGGGATTCAATCGGACAGCCGCAGTCGGTGCTGCGTCGAGAATCTCCCTGAAAATCACGCCCGAACTTTCACCGCGGAAGGGGAGTTCGCCGGTGACCATCTCGTACAGAACCACTCCGAACGAGAACAAGTCCGTACGAGCATCCAGTTCCCTGGCCCGCACCTGCTCCGGCGACATGTAGGCCACCGTCCCTACGGTGGCGCCCGGGCTGGTCAGATGCTCCTCCAGCGTCACCGTCGTCTGCCCCACCGATTGCGCGTCGCTGCCCGGTTCTCGGATCGGCTGCGTCACCTTCGCCGAACCGAAATCCAAATCTTGGCGTGTCCGCGCTTGGTGACGAAAATGTTGGCCGGCTTGATGTCACGATGAATTATGCCAGCGGCGTGCGCCGCGTCCAGTGCATCGGCAATCTCGATCCCGAGCGACAGGATAGGCTCGGTCTCCATCGGACGGCCGGCGATGCGGTGCTTTAGCGTCATCCCGTCCAGGTACTCCATCACCAGGAACGATTGATCGCCGTTCCTGCCAATCTCATAAATAGTGCAGATGTTGGGATGATTCAGGGCAGACGCCGCACGGGCTTCACGCCGGAAGCGCTCCAGGGCTTGCGGGTCTTTTGCCACGTCATCCGGCAGGAACTTCAAAGCCACGAAGCGGCCGAGTTCGGTGTCTTCGGCCTTGTAGACAACACCCATGCCGCCCCCGCCGAGCTTCTCGACGATGCGGTAATGCGAGATCGTCTGGCCGATCATGTCTGGCCAATCATGCTGGCTTCGCGCAGAGGACTTTCAACCGGGGCCCTCGGGTCCTGGGGCTAGATATTAAGTGCAGAGGAATAAGACGTCAATTCCGCAGGCTGGTGCACGATTGCCGGGCCCGTCGCTAACCGTACGGCGGGCTGCCGTTAACCGTTGGGTTAGCGAAAGCCGGGTCGAGACGAGCGTGCGCGTCCTCGCCAGAGTTCCCGATCATTTGTTTTCAATCACTTCCGCCATCAGCGCCCCAACTTTGTGACACCCCTTCGTTTGGCCCAGGCCTTGCATTACTCAAGGACGTAAGCAACAGCAAATTGCAAAGAAAGGAAGCAGCCATGAAAACCAAGACGAATGTGAAGGCCGGACTGCGCATCGCCACGATGTAACGAAGGCAGCTAGCGTCGGCAAGCTCAAGTGACGCGCCAAGGGAAGACGGAAGCGAAGCAAACAAATTAAATTAAAAGGAGAGCAGCCATGAAAGCCAAGACGAATGTGAAGGCCGGTCTGCGCATATCAGGAAAGTGAGCCTAAAGCCAGCCACATCGATCCGCACGAACGCCGACGAAACCAGCCCAGAAGCCGCCCTCCAAGGGCGGCTTTGATTTTTTTCCGTCCTTCAGCGATGCCCGTTCATTTGGGTGCCGACCCTCGTGGCTGGGGCTCTGGGAATGATCCTTTCAGGTTCAGATTGCGGATCAGACGCAGCAACGAATTGGGATGGATGCCGAGCACCTTCGCGGCCTCGATGTAGTTTCCGTTGCTTTGTTGCATTGCCTTCTGCACCACTTGCTTCTTCTGCTCCTTGACGACACTCTGAAAATTTGACGAGCTTCGTTCTCCCGAAGCAGATTCGAATATCTCGGCCGGAAGATCCTCCGGCAAAATCCTGTCGCTAGATCCCAGCACCAGCGCCCGCTCCATCGCATGCTCCAGTTCCCGCACGTTCCCCGGCCAGTCATAATTCAGTAGACAGGCTTGCGCCTCCGGCGAAATCGGCTTGGGGCGCATGCGGCACTTCCGGCTGGCTTTGGCGACGAAATAGTCGGCCAGTAGCGGAATATCCTCCGCGCGCTCCCGCAGTGCCGGCAAAGTGATCGAGACGACATTCAGCCGATGATAGAGATCGCGGCGGAACGTCCCAGCCTCAACTGCCTGCAGCAAACCACGGTTGGTTGCGGCAACGAACCGGACATCAATTTTCATCGGACGGGTTCCGCCTACACGCTCGAACTCTCGCTCCTGTAGAACGCGCAAAAGCTTCGCTTGCAGAGCTATGGCAACTCTCCGATCTCGTCGAGGAAAAGCGTACCTCCGTTGGCCAGTTCGACCTTACCCTTCTTCTGCGCTATAGCTCCGGTGAATGCGCCCTTTTCGTGGCCAAACAATTCACTTTCCAGCAGCGTTTCTGTGATCGCCGCACAATTCACTGCGACAAAAGGCCCAGCCGCCCTCGAACTGGAGTTATGAACCGCGCGGGCGACGAGTTCCTTGCCGGTGCCGCTTTCACCCTGGATCAAAACCGTAGAGTCTGTCGCGGCCACGCGCCGAACCAACTCATAGACCGCACGCATGCCAGGACTGTCGCCCACCAATTCGTGATTCAGATTAATTTCTTCCTGCAGGTACTTGTTTTCTTCACGCAATTTCTCCAAGTGCCGAACATTCTCCCAAGCCAAGGAGATCAGACCGGCGACCGCCGTGATCAACTGCAGATGATCGCTGTCAAAGGGGTTCTCCGGGCTCCGAGTATCGAGGTAAATCACACCGCTCACTCGATCGGCGAGGAGAAGTGGAACACAGAGCGCAGACTTCACTCCGGCACCTTGCAGGCTGGCGGCTTGTCCCACGGAGCTGCGCTTGATGTTGTCCAATAGAAGGCCAGTTTGTTCGGCAGTTATCTTTTTCAGCAAGGTCCGGCTCACACGGATGGGCACCTCTGGTCCATGCACGCGATCCCAGGCCGCGCTGCTGGCAATCTCTCCTGCGGCGTCAAGAAACAGGATTGCGGCCCGTTGCGCGGGCACGACGTCGAACAGCATTCCCAATAACTGCCACTGCAGACCTCCTTCGTCTCGAATCCCACCGATATGCGTGGCGATCTTCAGGACCGTACTCAAGTCTGCCGCTAAACGCTCCGCCTTCGGCTGCCCTGATGGCCGCTCAGGATCAGGATGAAGATAGGTAGAATCTTCGGGACGGAGGGATGCAACCACATCTTCTTCTACGGTCGTGTCGTCCAATTCGAGCGGATTTCGCTCCGCAATCGCTTCTTCGTCTCCCAACAGGAAGACCAGTGTTGAATTACCCACGGTGATCCGATCCCGATGGCAGAGCTCGTGTTTTTCGATCTTCTCCCCATTGACGCGTGTACCGTTTCGTCCGCCCATGTCGGACAGAAGAAACTGGCCGTCCTCTTGCTTAACGATCGAGAAATGCCGCCGAGACATCGAGGAGTCTGCAGCCCAAAGTTTGTTGGACGGTTCTCTCCCCACCGATATCTCGTCATCGGTGAGTGCCAAAGTCATCCCATTGAGCGGCCCCGCAATGCCCACAATCCGAGGATTCATCCCATGCTCCGGTTGGAACTATTTACCATATAAACGCTCTCGATGCACGAACTTCCACCACATGTCACATGGGCGATACTGGCCGTTTCAGCGGAGTTCGCTTCGGGAAAAACAGTCGATTTTCATCGTATTTCAAGCACGGAGCCGCATTTTTCCGTGGAGGGGCGCAATCGCGAGCTTGCTCACGACTTCCCGTCGTTCATATTAAGAAATTTCTGTACCGCCAATCTTAATCACAGTGGCGCCTGGCGTCATCGTAGTGGAAGACCAGGCATCCAAAGGACTCGCATCGAGACGCCGTCTTGATGATCGCCACAGATTCACTCAACCGTCACTTCCTCTGACGGTTACAGTCAACCGACTGGGTTTGCTGTTTTGGGTGGCGTGGCTAAGTCGTCGCGACGGCAAGCATGAAGGCAATGGCTCGGGGGAATTTTGGAGGGTACACCGGTGAAAGCTCTGCTATCAAGAGTCGGCATGCAGTGGACCCTGGCGATGAGGATTGCATTCTCTTCGCGGGAAGCATCCACGTCACCGTGCCAAAGGTCGAATGGGTCGAATGCTCACGCCTCTCCATCAATGCGACGCGCTTTTCTTGCCGTGCAGCAAATGGTGGACCTGGCCGGGATCGAACCGGCGACCTCATCGTTGCGAACGATGCGCTCTCCCAGCTGAGCTACAGGCCCATGTACATCCAAAAGACAAGCGCGACACACCAAACTACCTACCCTTTTTGGCACTAGTCGGGCTCGAACCGACGACCTCCTCGTTGCGAACGAGGCGCTCTCCCAGACTGAGCTATAGCCCCATACAGGGTTGGGTATTTTGAAGTGCTGCATTATTTTAGCAGCGTTCCGGATTCGGCACCATCCGTCTGTTGTCCGAAACTTGTTGTTCTTCGCGAGCGCAGAGCGATCACGAATCGACGAACTTGCCGAAGGACCCGGTTCGCCGGGCCTGTTTTCCAAACCCCGCGGATTACGAGGGGTAACCCACCCGCCAATAATCCCCTTGACGAAATCCACTGTTCTACGTCTAACTAAGACCAGGCAAGACTAGTACCGGATCCGACTGGGGAGTCAAACTTTGTTCGCGCAGCTGAATCCTGAGACCGCTCGCCGCCAGCGCTGGCTGCGGACGGCTTCCCTTGCCCTGCATGCCGCCGTGCTGGCGTGGCTGCTGTATCCGTCCGAGCCCATGAAGCTGAATCCCGTCTCGGTGGCAAGCGGACAAAACGGCAAGTCCGTCACCCGACTCTATTGGTCCAGCAAGAATCGCGATGAGAGCACGCAAAGTTCGCCGGACTCCGCGACCGAGCGCTATCGCCACCAGCGCCTCAGTCAAAAGCTGACCTGGAAGACGCCGGCGCATCTCGCGAAAATTCCGCCGGCGCAAACTCCGCTCACACACCTTGCCGCCGAAGATGAATCCAAGGCCCAGACGCTCTCTGCGCTGGGCCATGGCGCACAGGCAGGTCAGACTTACGGATCACTCGTTGGCGGCCCCTTCTACGGAAACGAGGTTCGCCCAGCCCTTCCGATGGAGACTTCCGATCCCGTGGTTTACCCCTGGCAGTTGCCGACCTACCCGGGAAACGAGGTTATCGAAATCACCATCGACGAACGCGGCGAGATTGTCCGCAAGACGGTACTAGCAAGTCTTGGCCCCGACATTGACGCCAAGTGCCTTGCCGCACTGGAAAACTGGCGCTTTCATCCGGCGACGCGCAACGGTGCTCCCATCGCATCCAAGCAGGATGCAATTTTCCCATTCAAAGCACGCGCCTAGGCACGCAGCGGACCGAGTCCGCGCGCTGTGAAACTTCGCAACTGTATCGGCCCGTGACATTTATTTTACAAAGCCTGGAACTTCACCGAACTACCTGGGTTCACACCAAGCGAGAGTAGAAGACTCTCAGAATGTTGCGAACATAAATCGAGCGGCGCTTGTCCCCCATGAACCATGGCTATCCGGCCAGTAGCCATCCAAACCATTTCTAAACCATTTCTGGAGTGAATTATGAAAAGCTGCATTCGCCTGAGTTTTGCGATCGCACTGGTTTGCGCCGCTTTGAGTATGGCCGCCTTCGCTGCTGACACCGCATCCGAGAACGCTTATCTGTACATTGTCCACGGCATTCCGGGACACGACTATTCCGCAACTACCGATCCGCAATTTCCGGTCGACGTTCTCATCGACGGTGAAGTCTGTTACGAACACGGATTAACCTTTGGCACAATCGCGGGTCCGCTCACCCTCGCCGCCGGAACCTACGATGTCAAAGTCAGCGTCGCCAATTCGCTCGCGCCCTGCACTGAGTCTCCGTTTCTCGATGGTTCGGTGACTCTGCAGGCCAATCAGAATGTGTCGGCCGTCATTGCGCTCAGCCAGACAGGAAGCCCAACGCTCGCGACCTTCACGAACAAATTTTCGTCGGTCCCCGCGGGGATGGCCCGCGTTCTCTTTGCTCAGGCCGCGGATGCTCCTGCAGTTCAGGTGATCTTCGAAAACACCAGCACGAAGAGCACGTTCACCTACACCGTGAACCCGGGCGCACTGCTCAGCGTAAGTCTTCCCGCCGGCACTTACACGGTGGTCGTGAATGAGGGCACCACCAATCTGATTCCTTCCACGACGGTCGGGCTGTCCTCGCAGACCGCTACCTTGCTCTACGCCATCGGCGAAGCCAGCAATAGCACCGTCACTCTCGAGACCAGAACGGTGAAAGACGTAATCTAGCTTTCAACGCGAGTTGAGTCAAAAGCTGGATACAAAAACTGCCTGGAAAAAACTGCGGGAGAGGGCCGTCTTCATGACGGCCCTTTTTTGCGATCATTGCCTGCCCGAACCCCGCGTACTCGTGACCCGGCCAGCTATAATTGAAACGTGACAATTCCCGCAGTACGACAGGTAGCTTCGGCGGACTTTCCCACGCGTTGGGGCCAGTTCCGCATCTACGGATTTCGCGGCGAATTTGCGGCAAGCCAAGGCAACGGAAACCATCCTCAGGACCATGGCGTCCGAATCGAAGAGGCGGTCGCGCTGGTGATGGGCGACGTGAAATCCGCCCCCGCCTTGGTTCGTATCCATTCACAGTGTCTTACCGGCGACGTGTTTCATTCCCTGCGTTGCGATTGCCGCCAGCAACTGGAACTCTCTCTCGCCATGATCCGCGAGGAGGGGGCGGGCATTCTGCTTTACGAGCAGCAAGAAGGACGCGGCATCGGCCTGATGGCCAAGTTGCAGGCTTATGAATTGCAGGATGCGGGCCTCGATACCGTGGAAGCTAATGAACGTCTCGGCTTTAAGGCCGATCACCGCGACTTCACGCTGCCGGCCGAAATCCTCAAAGCGCTCGGAGTCACCCGCGTTCGCCTGCTCTCGAACAATCCCGACAAGGTTGAGGCGCTGGAGCATGCCGGCGTGCACGTAGTGGAGCGTGTGCCCTGTGAAGTGACTCCCAGCCCGCACGCCGAAGAGTACCTCAAGACCAAGAAGGAAAAGCTCGGACACCTCTTCACGTCGAGCTAGCTTACGGCGCGGCTGAAGCCCTGCCGTTTCAAAGCAGATTCGAATTGCGTTGCTACGCGTCGTCGGGCTGGCTTGCATGCCGTCTGCGCCCATGCTCTAATCCGCTCGATCATCTTCGCTCGATCATTCCTCATGGCCGCATCCCCGTCCGGAACCCGGCACCTCTCATCGACTCTCGCACTGTGCCTCGCCTTCGTGGGAGCCGCGTCGATGCTGTATTACCACTTGGGATTGTTCATCCCGCATGCGATCGCCGTACGCACCGCCCAGGAACTCGGCAACGGATACTCCTTCGGCAACGACTTCTATCAGGTGTGGATCACGGCGCGGGAGTGGCAGCGTCGCAAGGTCGATCCTTACAGCACGGAAATGACCCGCGAGATCCAGATTGGACTGAACGGGCGACCACTCGATGCTCAGCGCCGGAGCGATCCACAGGATGAACGGCGCTTCCCGTATCCCGCGTTTGTGGATCTGCTGTTTTGGCCGGCAGCCGACTTTCCGTTCACCAGCGTACGTGTAGTTGTTTCGGGACTGCTCGTCGTTCTGACGGGCGCAAGCGTGCTCTTGTGGCTGCGGGTGTTCGCGTGGCGACTCGACTGGAAATGGATCGTTGTCGTTTTGCTGCTGACGCTCTCCAGCTACCCAGCACTCGAAGGCCTGTACGCAGGGCAGTTGGGATTGCTGGTTGCCTTTTTGCTTCCCGCTTCAGTGCTTGCGTTACAGCGCAAACGGTTTCTGCTCGCAGGAATTCTGATGGCCCTCACGACTATGAAGCCGCAAGAAATGGGGCTGGTGATCATCTATTTCTTACTCTGGGTGTTGCCGGACTGGCGGACAAGAAACCGCTTCTGCGTGGGATTCATGGTTACGTTGGCGCTGCTGGTGGGAACTTCGCTGGCGGTGATGCCGCACTGGATTCATTCCTGGATCAGTACGGTCATGGCATATCGCGGCTACAATCCGGCACCTCTGGTAAAGACGGTTCTGACTTCCCTGTTGGGGCCGCGACTTGCCGGTCCGGCAGCATTGTTCGTCACGGGCGCGTTCCTCATCGTTGCCGGATTCGTGGCTTGGCGGCATCGCGACGCTGGCGTCGAATCATCCGAATTCAGGCTCACGATGGGCCTGCTGCTCTGCATTACCACGATCGTCATTCTTCCCGGGCAGGCGGTTTATGATCACGTCATTCTGCTTCCCGCCATCTTGTTGCTAATCCGTTCCAGAGACGCATTGTCCAAAGCAGGGCTGGTTCCTCGCGTTCTTCTCTGGATCGGAGCGGTTGTCCTTTTCTGGCCATGGGTCGCGGCCTTCGGCGTGTCAGTAGTCCGCGTATTTTCTGCGACGGCCTTCGATTCGGGCGTGTTGTTTCTGCCCATTCGAACGGCGGCTTCGCTTCCCTTCGCGGTGCTGGCACTACTGGCGGGGCTATGGCGTGTCACTCCGAGGACTTCAGCAGCCGCGTGAGCGCCGTCTTATTTTTCACCGGAAGATATTGCAGTGAGGCGCGCGCCAGCGAGATATAGACCTCGCGAGCCGCGGGAATCTCTCGAAGCACGCGCAAATGACGGCGCACGGTTTCGACATCTCCCCGCACAATCGGACCGCTGAAGGCCCCGGCCGCTCCGAACGATGCATAGTTGGCGAGCGTCTGGAGCAGAATCGAAATAATGCGCCGCGTAGCGTCTTTCTCTGTGACTCCAGCTGCTTTGGCAACGTGCTCGGTGGTGGCGAGCAAGGCAGTCAGCAGAGGCGACGCGAACGTTCCCCACGCGTGATATGCCGCTTTGTCTTTCTTTGCAATCGAATAAGAGCGCGCGCCGAGATCGCGCACGATGCGCCTGGCGGACCGCACCGCAACCGCGTCGCCTTCCAGGGCGAATGGCACGCCGACTACAGAAGGCTGCGAACCGCGCACAAAGGTCATCATGGGATGCACCGACGCTACTCGTGCTCCTTTGCGCCGCAATGGGTTGAGCTCCTCGCTGGTGAGAGCTCCACTGGAATGGACCGCAATCTTTCCCTTCCAATCAATTTTGCCGGCAAGGGAGTGAGCGACCGAGGCGATTTCGGAGTCTGGCACGCAGATCCAGACGAGATGAGCCCTGCTATCGGCAAAATCCGCCTTCGCGGGCGCGCCCACCTGCTTCGCTAGCGCCTGCGCTCTTTTGAGGGACTTGCCCTTAGAATGCGCGACTACCGCGGCGATTGTGTATCCGGCCTGACTCAGCGACCGAGCCAGGGCCGTACCGAGATTTCCCGCTCCGACGATCGCGACTCGCGGTTTCGCCGCCATGCCCGGCAGCATAGCAGAAGGAATCAAGAACGGGCGTCGGGCGTCTGTCCTCAGACGTCAGATCTGAGCCCTCGGACCCCAGCCCGCAGCCCGATCATCTCGAATTCGTCGACTGAGGTCTGACCTCTGAGGTCCGCCGCCGGTGTTCTATATTGTCTGCATGGCCAAATCTTCTTCTTCGACCAAAACGCGGCGCAGCAAACAACCCAAAGCTCGACTCGTCTCTTCCCGCATCGTCTATCGCGGTCCCGTATTTTGGGTCAGCACCGACCACGTGCAGGAACCCGGAGGGGTGAAAGCACGGCGAGACCTGATCCACCATTCGGGCTCCGTCGTGGTGCTGGCCGTAGACGATTCCGGCTCCACGCCGAGGGTTCTTCTGGAACGGCAGTATCGCCATGCTGCGGGGGATTATCTGTGGGAATTGCCGGCCGGCCGCATTGATCCGGGCGAACAGGAACTGAGAGCCGCCCAGCGCGAACTGATTGAAGAAACCGGATACCGCGCCTCCCGCTGGAAGCGCATCCTGAAGTTCTATGCCAGCCCAGGGTTCGTTGCCGAGACGATGGCTGTCTTTCTGGCCACGGGCCTGACCCTCGGAGAAGCAGAGCCCGAAGAGGACGAGATCATTCAGAAGCGCATGGTTCCTTTGCCCACTGCCGTCAGTATGGTTCTGAAAGGCACGATTCGCGACGGCAAGACGATCTCGTCTGTCCTGTGGCTCGATCACGTATCGCGCACCGACGCGGCGAAAAAGTTCGGCCTGCGCGGTTAGGGGCGACGCAACGTAAGTTTACTTCGTTGCCGAAATCAGTTCCGCCTGTTGCCTTGAGTGTCTTTCGCGAATTTGGTGCCCACATTCGCTTGACAGCCTACCCCTTGCACCCCAAAATGCATCCTAATGGGGACTGTGGGCACGTCCTTGACCCCCGTGACAGGACGTGCGGAAAGAGGGGGTTCTTACGTGGACCGTCTGAAAGGAACCGTGAAGTGGTTCAACAACGCGAAAGGGTACGGGTTCATCGGACGAGCAGATGGGCCGGATGTTTTCGTTCACTATAGTGCCATCAGTTCTGAGGGATATAAGAGCCTGCAGGAAGGCGACCAGGTGGAGTTTGAAATCACTGAAGGTCAAAAAGGCCCGCAGGCCGCTAATGTGTCCAAAGCTTCGTAGGCGAAGAGATTCTCCACACAATTTGGAGTCTCTTGTCTGCCTTCGGGATAATTGTTGCGCCCTCGCGGCGCAGGGTTAGAGCCCTGTGGCCACGATCGGCGTCCCGGTTGACTCTCCCCCGGCCTGAAGTGTCTTCCAGAATGCAGTTCCGGAGCCATTGCTCGGGCTGTTGCGCGCAACGGCGCGCAATGGAAACGGCTCGGAGTTCATAAAGCTCCTTAGCGCTTTCCGCCGTTCGACACTCGCTTCGCCGGGGCGGACGATTGCGTCCGCCCTTACACAACCTTCGGGCCCAGAGAGATTCCCTGCTTCCAGTCTGCGTCTCCACTCTGGCTCTTCCCCATCGACTTCGTTTAACCTAGCGTTGCCCATGGACAACAAGGCGATAGCCAATATTCTGTACGAAACTGCCGACCTGCTCGAAATCGACGGACAGGATTCCTTCCGGATCCGCTCCTACCGCAACGCGGCTCAGGCCATCGAGAACCACTCCCACCAACTCAAAGAGATCATCGCCGAGCCGAAGCAGGTGCTGGCAATTCCTGGCATCGGCAAAGGAATGCTGGGGAACCTCAAGGAACTTTTCGATACCGGCAAGCTCTCGTTGCAGACCGAACTGCTGGCGAAATATCACCCCTCGATGCTGCAGTTGCTCAAGATTCAGGGGCTCGGGCCCAAGACGATCAAGCTTATCTGGGACGCGTTCCAGGTGTGCGACGTGGACGGCGTCGAGAAGCTGGCGCGCGAGGGAAAAATCCGTGAACTGCCGCGCATGGGCGAGAAGCACGAAGCCAAGCTGATTAAGGCCATCGAGGATTACCGGCGCATCGGCGGACGGTTCCTGATTTCGACGGCGGAAGTCGAAGCCGAAAAACTGATTGCCTACATCGAGAAGTTTCCCGGCATCGACAAAATCACGCCCGCGGGATCGCTGCGGCGAGGACGCGACACTGTGGGCGATCTCGACATCCTCGTCACCGGAGGGGCCTGCACCACGGCGGAAGGCCGGCAGGAAGCGATCGCCTATGTGGCCAAGTACCCGCCGTTAATGGACGTCATTGCCAGTGGCGACAATAAGATCAGCTTTCACCTGCGCGCCGGGATGCAGGTCGACGTGCGCCTGCTGCCGCCTGAATCGTTCGGCGCGGCTATGCAATATTTCACCGGGTCGAAGGCGCACAACGTGGCGTTGCGGCAGCGCGCGCTCAAACTGGGATACACGCTCAACGAGTACAGCCTCTCGACGCTTGAAGGCGAGAAGCCAGTTGCGGGAAAGACCGAGGAAGAGATTTACGCCAAACTGAATCTCGACTACATTCCGCCCGAGATGCGCGAGAACCTGGGCGAGATCGATCTGGCGCAAGCGCACACGCTTCCGTCATTGATCACCGAGGCTGATCTGCAAGGCGACGTACACATGCACACCGTCGAGACCGACGGGAAAAATACCATCGAAGAAATGGCGTTGGCCGCCCGCGAGCGCGGGTACAAATACATGGCCATCACGGACCACTCGAAGAATCTCGCGTTCGCGAATGGCCTGGACGACAAGCGCGCGGTCGAGCACATCCAGCGGATTCGGGAGGCGGACAAGCAGATCGAGGGCATCAAGATTTTTGCGGGAATCGAAGTCGACATACTAGCTGACGGCGACCTGGATCTGTCCGACGATGTTCTCGCGCAGATGGACGTGGTGATTGCGAGCGTGCACTCAGTTTTCAATCAAGAGCCGGGCAAGATGACCGAGCGCCTGCTGAAGGCCATCGCGAATCCGAATACCTCGCTAATCGGACACCCCACGGGGCGGATCCAGCTGCGGCGCGATGCCTATGCCTTCGACATGCATGCGGTATTGGCCGCGGCGGCGCAGGCACAGGGTTGCCATGGAATTGAATTCCTATCCCGACCGCCTCGATCTCAACGACGCGCACCTGCGCCAAGCCAAACAGCACGGAGTGAAAATCGTCATCAATACCGACTCGCACCACACCTCGCACATGGACAAGATCCGCTACGGCGTCTTGCAGGCGAGACGCGCGTGGCTGACGAAAGACGATGTGCTGAACACGCTGCCGCCGGATAAGTTCGCCAAAGCGATGAAGCATGGCTGGTGAGCCGGGGGATAGCCGCCTCAGATGTGCCCCGTCCGATGGGCTTAAAGTTTTCCACAGCTCAATGTGACGAACAACCTTTACTGAGAAAAATAGAACGCGCAAGCTTCAATCATGCGCGCGAACTTCACAACGATTCCCTTTCGAGTGGCGGATGAGGCAGTCTCCGCTAAGTCGTTATTCCAGAGTGTCTTGCTATGCCTGCGCCTCATAATCAATCGCTTAGGAGTATGTGTGATGAAGAGAAGCAAAATCCTCATTCCCCAGAACCCGCAAGCGCCGGTGGCAGCGGTTGAACTCGAGGCGTCGTGGACGTACGCCCAGAGAACAGGAGATCTTCAGCAGGACGGCAAGCAGGTTTCTGGGGGATACTCGGGCGCGAATGAAGGAAAAAATAATCCTGCTATGGAAGATGTGCCCGATGTTGGCCCGATCCCGCGTGGTGATTGGACGATCTCAGGGCCGCCCGCTGACAGCAAGGATCACGGGCCTTACGTCCTGAGGCTTACTCCCGCAGCTTCGACCGAAACCTATGGTCGGAGTGGATTCCTGATGCATGGGGACTCCAAGGAACATCCGGGCGGGGCATCGCACGGGTGCATTGTTCTTCCCAGAACGGCGCGCGAAGAGGTCTGGACGAGCGGCGACCGGGATTTGGAAGTGGTTGCCGAGATACTTGAGCCGGCGAGGACGAAATAGCCATGCCATTCGCACCGGCCGCGGAAGCGAGCGTAGAATCTCGACTGGCACTGCACACACTTATGCCTGATCAACCGTCTCAACCGTCAGTTCCAACGACACCGCCCTCGACGGCGCCAAAGACCCCGAGCGGCCCGACCATCAACATCGGCGAAGAATACGGCACTGCTAAAAAGAATCTGCCTCCGGCCAAGATGCTCGTGATCGCGATTGGAGTGGTCGCGGTGGTGGTGGTCTTTGCCTCTTTCCTGAAGCGCGCCAAGCCGCAAGCGTCCGGCACTCTCGACAACGTGGTCGCGGTCGAAATTCCCGAGCAAAGCTCGATCATGGCGGCGCTGACTTTCACGCTGCGCAACACGAGCGACAAGATGATCTACATCCGATCGATCGAGAGTTCGATCAAGGCGCCAAGCGGCGATGCCACGGCCGAAGCCGTGTCCGCCGTGGATTTCGACCGCTATTTCCAGGCTTTCCCGGCATTGAAAAACGGGGCGCAGCCTGCCCTTTCGCCCGAGGCCAAGATTCAGCCAGGTGAAACGGTGACCCGCACCATCATCGTGGCGTATCCGAAGACTCTGGACGCCTTCAATCAACGGCAGTCGATCAGCGTGATTTTGTGGCTGTACAACGAGACCGTGCCGATCACGATGACGAAATGATGGAACTCTCACCGATCAGCCGCTTGCGAAAATCGTTCGAATGGGTTTCTATTAACCGCATGAAACTTTCCTGGAAATTCTTCCGCGGGATTCTTCCGCTCAGCGCTGTCATCGTGTTCGCTGCTTCGTCCGCATTCGCGGCAACGAAACCCGAAGGCAAGTATTTATTCTACGTCGGCACTTACACCGAAGATGGCACGAAGAGCCAAGGGATCTATGCCTACGGCTTCGACGCGGCTACGGGCCAAGCTACTTCGCTTGGCCTGGCGGCCGAGACGACGAATCCGTCGTTCGTCGCGCTGCATCCGAACGGGCGGTTTCTGTATGCCGTGAACGAAGTGGGCAAGTACAAAGGACCGAACAGCGGAGGCGTCAGCGCGTTCTCCATCGATCGCGCGACTGGCAAGCTCACCTTCCTGAACGAAGTTCCTTCGCGCGGCGCGGATCCCTGCTACATCATCGTCGACAAGGCGGGAAAGAACGTGCTGGTCGCGAACTACACGGGCGGCAGCGTCGCGGTCTTCCCCGTCCTTGCGGATGGAAAGCTGGGCGAGGCGTCAGGGTTTGTACAGCACACGGGCAAAGGGCCCAATGCGGAGCGGCAGGAAGGTCCGCACGCGCATTCGATCGATCTATCGGCCGATAACCGTTTTGCCATGGTCGACGACCTCGGGCTCGATGAGTTGCTGGTCTACAAATTCGATAGCGCCAAGGGAACGCTCACCCCGAACGATCCGCCCTTCACCAAACTTGATGCCGGCATCGGCCCGCGGCACTTTGTGACTCGGCCAGACGGAAAGTTTGCCTATGTGGTTTCCGAAATCGGGCACACGGTGACAGTGCTATCGAACGATGCGGCAGCGGGAAAGCTGCAACCGATTCAAAGCATCACGACTTTGCCCAAGGATTTCAGCGGCCGCAATGACGACGCCGAAATCGAGATTCATCCTTCGGGAAAGTTTCTGTATGCATCGAATCGCGGACATGACAGCATCGTTGTCTATGCCGTCGATGTAGCTAAGGGGACACTCACCGAGGTCGAGGACGATCCAACTCTGGGGAAAGAGCCGCGGAGCTTCGAGATCGATCCTACCGGCAAGTATCTTTTGGCGGAGAATCAGAAGTCGGACAACATCGTCGTATTCCGCATCGATGAGAAGACAGGCCACTTGACGGCTACAGGGCAGGTCATTAATGTGCCGTCGCCGATCTGCGTCAAGTTCCTGAAAGTGGATTGATTTATAGAGACGTAGCTGGCTACGTCTATGCATAGGCAAGAAAACTGCCGGCATTCACAAAGGTGGCGGCCGAGGCGTTGCCAGACAACGCCTCTACGACTTCCTTTGAATTCCCTTCCTCCGCACCAGGTGCGTGCTGGCGTCGGGCTTGATCTCGTCATACTTCAGGCAGGAGATGGAGCCGTCGACTTCGAGGACGGCGAGCGCCACCTGATCGCAACTGTTGATGCCGTGTTCGCGCAGGGCACGATGCAATTCGTCCATGCTGACGTGTTCGCGCGCCAGGTGCGGTTCAATGACCTTGCCGTCGTGGATGAGGAGCGATGGCTCGCCCTCGACCAAGCGCCGAATGCGCCGGTTTTTGCCGGAGATGCCCGCAACGCCGTAATTCAGGATCAGCAAGGTAGCGGCGGCGACCGCGCCGCCCAGGAGCGACGTGTCGGGCCCAGTCATGGCGTTCTGGACGGAATTCGACAGCAGGAGAAGAAGGGTGAGGTCGAACGGAGTCATTTGCCCGACCTCGCGCTTGCCGCTAAGGCGAACACCGATCAATACCAAGAGATAGATGATCCCGGTGCGCAGGACGATCTGCAACAGGACGGGAACGCCGGGAAAAAACGCTCCGGTCATTTCCTAGTTAGCCGGGCCTGCGGTCACCGGCACGGGAGCGCCTTTGGGCGTGCTCAAGTATCCGGTAGCTTTATTCTTGTCCACCGTCCAGACGACGAGTTCAAACAGAAGGTGGTCGCGTCCGGAGTAGAACTGAATGGGCTCGGAGACGTTGCGGTCTTTCTTTTCGATCGTCTTGTCGTCGGAGGTCACGTTCAGGGTGAACTTGCCTCTCTTGGCATCGGCTTTCTTCAATTGCAGGCTGACGGTGGAAACGGGCTGTGGCTTGGCGCCTCGCAGCAGCGTGAACTCGTAGTAGTTGCGATCGCCCTTGTGCTTGAGGACTTCGAGATCGGAGCGCGTGTTGGCGATCAAACCGCTCTGGACGCCGAGATCTCCGACCGCGCTCTGCAGCTTGGCTTTGGTGGCTTCCAGATCGGCCTTGGTGGATGCGACGTCGGTCTTAACGCCACCTACATCGGTCTTTACTCCCGCGATGTCGCCGCTAACCGCGTTGATCTGAGCCTTCTGCTCCTGCTCGATGCGGCTCACAGCCGCCTTCTGCTGCGCCTGGAGTTCAGCGGTGCGTTGCGCCAGTTCCTTCTTGGTCATACCGGCCTGACGTGCGAGCGTTTCTTCCTGCTCTTCCGCGGTCTGCATGCGATTCTGCAGTTCCTTCACCTGGCCCTGGCTGGTGGAAAGGTCCTGAGCCATTCGTTGCATGGCCGTATGGGTCATGTACTGCGCATATCCGAAACCAGCCACCACCAGAATTGCCAGCAGGAGCAGAATCCATTTACCGGCGTTGGACTGATGTTCCACGTGCATCTGTTCGCCTTCATCGGGCATAAACCGCTTCCTCCTCGGGAAGTAAAAGAATGGATTGCAGGGATTGCCTAATTGTTCAGCAGGACGGCGACAGTGTCAATTGGCTCGTAAGATGCGAACCGCGAGGGACGCAGGCAGACGGATGTGTCCCGAGGGCTGGGATCGAGAGACTCGGGGAAAGTAAACTGGCAATCAGTGAACGCTGGTCAGCGATCGCTCTTCCTTCTCGAGGAACGGCTTCTTCTTGATGGCCATCAACTCGGCGGCTTTGTGGGCGATGTGCTCAGCGCTGACTTCGAATTCCTTGATCAACTCCCAGGGGGCACCTGAGTCGCCGAAGCGATCCTTCACGCCGATGGCGCCAGTGATGACCGGCAGGCCATACAGTTCAGGACTCTCGGTCAGAAGATGGCTGACTCGCCAGGCGAGGGCGCCGATCTGGTGCTCTTCGGCGGTAACCAGGATTCCGGTCTCGCGAGCCGCGCGAATGATGGCTTCGGTGTCGATCGGCTTCAGGGTGTGGAGGTTCAGGATGCGCGCTTCATAGCCGAACTCTTTCTTGAGGATGTAGGCGGCCCGCATAGCCTCGGGAACCATGGGCCCGCAGGCAACGAGGGTGAGGTCTTCGTGCTCATCGGCGTAGGACGCTGCCAGAACGGTTTCGAAGGCATCGAAGAAGACTGGCCCTTCGTGGCGAAGGCGGATCGCATTGGCCTTTCCGAAGACGAAAGGCGTCTGGTCATTGGTGACGATGGGGGTCGCCTCACGGGCGAAGCGGATATATTTTGGTCCTTTGTGCTGCAGCAGCAGATAGTCGGTTGCCTTGCGCGTTTCGACAACATCGCAGGGCACAACGACGGACATGTTGGGCAGGCCTTGCATGGCAAACAAATCTTCCAGCGCCTGATGGGTCGCGCCGTCGGGACCAACTGAAACTCCACCGTGGGCACCGGCGATCATGACGTTGAAATTTCCATAACAGACCGAGGTACGAATCTGGTCGAGATTGCGGGCGGCGGCGAAGGTGGCGTAGGTCCCCAGCACCGGCAACTTCCCTTCCCGCGCCAGACCGGCCGCGGCGGAGGTGGCGGATTGCTCGGCGATACCCATGCTGATCCAGCGTTTCTTGCGCTCCGGCTTTCCGAGGTAAAAATCGCTGATCGTAATCGATGCGGAAATGTCGAGGCCGAGGCAGACGATGCGTTCGTCGTCGCCGTTATTGGCCAGTGACTGGCCGAAGCCTTTGCGGGTCGGCTCCATTTTGACTTTCATGGTGTCGGCGGCATTCCACCAGTAGTCACGGGAGAATTTTGGCATTTTGACGTCGAGGTTGAAGTCGACGTCGGCTTGATATTGTTTGGCTTGGTCGAGGAGATGCTGCACGGGAATTCGATCGATGAGAGCCAGTTCGGCGAGGGCCTTCAGCAGTTCTTCATAGTTCGGGACCTTGCCGTGCCAGCCGGCCTGGTCTTCCATGAAGCTGACGCCTTTGCCCTTGACGGTGTCGGCGAGAAGCAGGACTGGCCGTCGCTTGACGTCTTTGGCCCGCCCGAGGGCATCGACCACCTCGGTCATGTTGTGGCCGTCGATGCGCATCACATCCCAGCCAAAGCTCGCGTACTTGGCAGCGAGGGGTTCGACCTGCATAACATCCTGGACGGCGCCATCGATTTGCAGGCGGTTGCAGTCGATGATGGCAATCACGTTATCCAGCTCGTACTGGCCAGCCTCCATGGCGGCTTCCCAGACCTGTCCCTCTTGCTGCTCGCCATCGCCCATGATGCAGAAGATCTTGTGCTTCTTGCGATCGAGCCGTGCCGCCAGAGCCATGCCCACGGCGATACTCAATCCCTGGCCCAATGATCCGGTGGAGACTTCGACACCGGGCAGCTTGAGCCAGTGGGGATGTCCCTGGAAGGGCGAACCCAATTTGCGGAGCGTGACTACGTCGTCAAGAGGACAGAACCCGGCAAAGGCGAGGCCCAGGTAGAGGCTCGGGGCCTTGTGCCCGGTGGACCAGATAATGCGATCGCGGTCGAGCCAGTTGGGGTTCTGGGGATCGTGGGTAGCGACGCTGAGGTAGAGCGCTGCCGCGATATCCATGATGGAAAGCGTGCCGCCTGCGTGTCCGGAGCCGGCGGCGTGCAGGGCAACAAGGTTGTAGCCGCGCATCAGTTTGGCTGCATCTTTCAGCTGTTCGATGGAATATTCGCGGAGAACTTTCCCGCTGGTGGAATCGATCAAAGGCATGACATCCCTCCCGCAAAAGGAAGCAGCGCACAGCTTCGGCTGTAGGGAGGGTAACCGCGGCGGGCCGGAGAAGATGTGATGCACGTCACATCAAATGGTGATGCGACTAGGATAGGGCGCCGGTGTCATTCGAACTTCCAGCGGGTGGATTTGCTTTGGAAGTGTTTCTCCCAGAGGGCGAAGACAACTTTGGGGCGGACGGCAAAGACCGGCTCCTTCATTGACAGGATGTCGTCTTTCATCGAAGACATGTCGAAGTTGTATTTGGGCTTGTACCTGGCCAGGAATTTGCGGCGGGCGGCGAAGTCGGCAATGCCTGCGACTCCTTCGACGATGACGGCCTCGTTCGCCTTCTCGGTGCAGATCACGCAACTTGGATTGGTGGCGAGATTGCGCGCTTTGCGCGACTTGCTACCGGTGCTAAAGAGCAAGCGTCCGTCTTGCCAGAGGCCCCAGACGACCATGGTGTGCGGGGAACCGTCGGGTTTGACCGTGGTGATCCAGTAGTTGTGCGATTTTTTCAGGCGCTGCTCGGCCCAGGACCACGGGAGCAGTCCCTTGGTGCCTTCGGGAAAACCGTAGCCGGGGGCTTGCGGACGGCTGGGTTGCGGCCTGGGAATGCGATTGATTTTCTTTGGCGGCATGAAAACCCTCCACTACAGAAGACACTGGGGCAAACCTAACCCTTCAGGTTCTTTTTCGTCCACTGATCAATGCGGTCTAACGCCTGCTGCAGGTTCTCAAGCGAGTTGGCGACGCTGAAGCGGAGGTAGCCTTCGCCGAATTCGCCGAAGGCGGTCCCGGAGAGAGCGGCCACTCCGGCCTGCTCGAGCAGTGCGTCGGCCAGCGGTTTCGACTTCCATCCTGTCTTCGTGATGTTGGGGAACACGTAGAATGCGCCCTTGGGTATGCGGCAGGAGAAGCCTTTGATCTTGTTCAATCCCGCGACGAACATGTCACGGCGGCGCTGGAACTCGTCCCGCATATGATCTACCGAGCTTTGATCGCCGTTGATGGCTTCGATGCCTGCGACCTGGGTAAAGCTGGCGGTGCAGGAATTTGAGTTGGTCATGAGGCGGGTCATGTGGGCGGCAAGGTCGGCGCGCATCACGCCGTAGCCCATGCGCCATCCCGTCATGGCATAGGTCTTGGAGAAGCCGTCGAGGAGGATGGTGCGCTCCTGCATGCCGGGGAGCGACATGATGGAGAAATGCTGGCCGCCGTCGAACAACAGGCGGCTGTAGATTTCGTCGGAGAGGATCATGACGTTGCGATCGCCGATCGCCTTGGCGATCTGCTCGATATCCCGGCGCTCGAGGACTCCGCCCGTAGGATTTTGGGGTGAATTGAGAATGATCAGCCGGGTGCGATCGTTGATGAGAGAAGCGAGTTCGTTGACATCGAGCGAGAAGTCGCGCTCTTCGCGCAACTGGATGGGCACGGCGCGACCGCCGACGTAGTGGATCATGGATTCGTAAATGGGGAATCCGGGATTGGGATAAATGACCTCATCGCCTTCGTCAACCAGCGCGAGCATGGCAAAGAAAATAATCGGCTTGCCGCCCGGGACGACGACAACTTCGTCGCTGGTGACCTTTATGTTTCGAGTGCGGCTGACATAGTCGGCGATGGCCTGGCGCAGATCGGGTAAGCCGGCGGAGGGGCCATAGTGGGTCCAACCTTTACGCAGAGCGTCGATGCCAGCCTCGACGACGTTGGCGGGAGTATCGAAATCCGGTTCGCCAATTTCGAGATGGATGATGCTGCGTCCCTGGCGTTCCAGGGCGCGCGCCTTGTTCAGGACCTCGAACGCGGTTTCGGTTCCCAGGCGCGACATGCGGCGGGCGAGTTGAAGTTCATGCTGAACGGCTTTGCTCATAGCGAAGACCCCGGCGGGAAAAAAGCTGAAATACGCAAACGTGCCATTATACGCTCCCGTTCTTTCTATCGACGGCAGCGCGGTAGTGGGTTCAGATCCACTGATCAATTCGCTCGTCGTCATCCTGAACACACGGGTTTTCTACAGCGGGCCGAGGGAACTCCCTCGAGCCAACATTCGTTGTGCGGGAGATCCCTCTCTCCGCCTGAAAAGCGGCTGCGCCCGGGATGACTCCAGGAGTAGGGACGCAGTCGTTCGATCTGCACTGCGAGCGGTGGCTTGAAGGTCCGCTATGTTGACTAGTACGATAGCTCGCTGCTCAATCGCCATTCTTTCGTCCAAGGTGCATATATGCTGAGAAATTGTTCCGTCGGATTGTGCGTGCTCACTTTTATTTTCTCTTCCATGATTCCGGCCGCATGCGCGCAAGCGACGAGCCCGGCATTGCCTTACAGCCCGAGCCTAGATGCCACATCGCTGGATCGAGGGGTCGATCCGTGCGTGGATCTTTATCAGTTCTCGTGCGGCGGCTGGCAGAAGAAGAATCCGATTCCGGCGGATCAAACGGGTTGGTCGGTGTACGGCAAAATGTATGAAGACAATCTCGCGTTCCTGCGCGGAATGCTCGAAGAGGCGGAGAAGCCGGATGCGCAACGAAACGCGGTCACGCAGAAGATCGGCGATTTCTATGGCGCCTGCATGGATGAGAGCGCGGTGGAGAAGCGCGGAGCAGCGCCGATCCAGGGACAACTAGAGGCGATCGCGGCTATCAAGTCGTTGAAGGACCTCACGCCGGTGTTGGCGCGGCTGCAGTTTACTTACTTCCGGTATTCGTACACGAGTTCCATGCTGTTTTCGGCGGGATCGAACCAGGATCCGGACGACTCCGAGCAGGTGATCGCCGACGTGGACCAGGGCGGCCTGGGGATGCCGGACCGCGACTATTACCTGAAAGATGACGCCAAGTCGAAGGAAACTCGGGAGCACTATCTGCAGCATGTACAGAACGTCTTTCAGTTGATCGGGGAAAAGTCGGATGCGGCCAAACGAGATGCGGAGACGCTGATGCGGCTGGAAACCGCGATGGCGAAGGCTTCCATGTCGCGAGTGCAGCGGCGCAATCCACACGATCTAGTGCACAAAATGAAGGTGGCCGACCTGGCTGCGCTGGCGCCGAATTTTGATTGGGCAACCTATTTCCAATTGATGAAGTATCCGGAGATTTCGATTTTGAACGTGGACTCGCCGGATTTCCTCAAGGAAGTAAGTACCCTGCTGGGGCGGGAACCTATCGAGAAATGGAAGACATACCTGCGGTTCCACGTGGCCGATACGGCCGTCTCCGTTTCTTTCTACGCCGTTCGTGAAAGAGAATTTTTCGTTTTACCGGGAATATCTGCGCGGGGTGAAAGAGCAGCAGCCGCGATGGAAGCGATGCGTGGAGTATGTCGACCAAGACCTGGGTGAGGCGCTGGGACAGGTGTACGTGGCAAAGGTGTTCTCTCCGGAATTAAAGGCGAGCACGCTCGACATGGTGCGGCGAATCGAAGACGCGATGGGACAGCGCATCCGGGCGCTGGATTGGATGAGTCCGGAGACCAAGCAGCAGGCGCTCGTCAAGCTGGCGGGAATCCGCAACAAGATCGGATATCCGGATAAGTGGCGAGACTATAGCTCGGTCGACATCAAGCGCGACGACTTTGCGGGCGATGTGGAGCGCGCGCACCAGTTCGAGACGCGCCGCGACATCAACAAGATCGGCAAGCCGGTGGATCATGGCGAGTGGGATATTTCCGCGCCGACGGTGGATGCTTACTACAATCCGCAGATGAATGACATCAATTTCCCGGCGGGAGTGCTGCAGCCGCCCGTCTATGACCCGAAGATGGACGATGCGCCGAATTATGGCGATACGGGCGGGACTATCGGGCACGAACTCACGCACGGATTCGACGACGAGGGCAGCCAGTTCGATGCCAAGGGAAATTTGAAAGATTGGTGGACCAAAGAGGACCGAGCCAAATTTGATGAGCGCACCAAGTGCGTCGAAGACCAGTATTCCAGCTACATCTCGGTGGAAGATGTGCACCTGAACGGCAAGCTGACGCTGGGCGAGAATGTGGCGGACCTGGGCGGGGAAATTTTGGCGTACATGGCGTGGAAGGATGCGACCAAGGACAAGCATCTGCAGCCCATCGATGGCCTGACGCCGGAACAGCGCTTCTTCGTGGGATTCGCACAGTGGGACTGCTCGAACGAGCGTCCGGAAGATCTGCGGGTACGGGCGCTGACCGATCCGCACGCGTCGGCGCGTTTCCGGATCAACGGCGTGGTGGTGAACATGCCGGAGTTCAAGGAAGCCTTCGCGTGCAAGGATGGGCAGCCGATGGTGAAGCCGGCGGCGCAGGTCTGCAAAGTGTGGTGAGCGATGACGTATCTGGAAGAATTGTTCGCGCATCAGGAGTGGGCCGATGCGGAGCACTGGCAGGCGATTGAGGCGCATCCGGCGGCTTTGGAAGATAAGGCGATCCGCGAGCGGCTGCTGCATATTCATCTGGTGCAGCATGGGTTTTTGTGGGTGACCAGCCCGGTGCGCGGAGACTTCGCTTTCAAGAAGCCGGAAGACTTCCCTGCCATGGCGGATCTGAAAGCGTATGCGCGGCAAGGCCTCACCGATCTGGGAGTGTTATTGAAGACGGCGGATCAGCATCGGATGGAGGAGATTATCGAGGTGCCATGGTTTAAACCGGCGGCGAGGATCAGCGTGCGGCAGGCGCTGACGCAGGCTGCGATGCATAGCCACTACCATCGTGGGCAGAATGCGACGCGGCTACGGGAACTGGGTGGCGTGCCTCCGATGACGGATTTCATAGTGTGGCTGAAGGATGGGCAACCGGCGGCGCGGTGGAGCTGAAGGAAAAGCATTCGAGCTGCGCTCGAAGGACAGCCGAGGGTGGCTGTCGCCACATGAGTTTGGGATGTAGCCCCGCACGCATTCGTCAGGGGTTGCGCGCGAAGCGCGCGAATGACGGCGGCAAGGAGAGACTCGAAACTTTCAGGCGACCGCAGGCTGCCGGCGCTCCTCGGAGCGGACGAATGGGTCCGCCCTCACACAAGCAAGAACTGTTTAGTCTGAGACGCTGTGTTCTTCGTTTTGGGAGCGGAGGACGCGGTCGACGGAATACGGAGCGCGACGGCTGGGCTCGTGGTAGTGGCGGACTTGCATTTCGCCTAACAGGCCAATCGCCAGCAAGTTCAGGCCGCCGAGCAATAGACCTAGAGCGGCCATCATCAGCGGGCCGTGTTCGGCCATGACCGGGACGTGCCGCATGAACTTTTCCAGGCCGAGCCACATTACGATGGCGCTGCCGCCGAAGATGCTCATCATGCCGAAGCCACCGAAAAAGTGCAGCGGACGTGAAAGATAGCGCAGCAGGAAGCGGATCGTAAGGAGATCAAAGAAGACGCGGAAGGTGCGCGTGATGCCGTAGTGTGAAACGCCGCGCTCGCGGTTCACGTTGCGGATGGGCACTTCGCAAATCGTCGCGCCATGCCACGAGGCCAAAGCCGGAATGAAGCGGTGCAGTTCGCCGTAAAGCGGGACCTGCTCCAGAATGTCGCGGCGATAAGCCTTGAAGGTGGTGCCGAAGTCGTGGATATCGACGCCCGAGATCTTGGCCATCATCCAGTTGGCGATGCGCGAAGGGATGCGGCGCATCCAGAAATTATCGACACGATTTTTGCGCCAGCCGCTGACGATGTCGTAGCCGGCGGCAATCTTTTCCAGGAACAGCGGGATGTCGTTGGGATCGTGCTGCAGATCGCCGTCCATGGCGATGATGTACTCGCCGCGGGCATGATCAAAGCCGGCCGCCAAACCGGCCGTCTGGCCGAAGTTGCGGCGCAGTTTGACCACCGTGACGCGGCTGTCGACGGCCGCAATCTCGCGGAGCATGGCGAAGGTGTGATCGCTCGAACCATCGTCCACGAGAACGATCTCGAACGTCTCGCCGTGAGTCTCCATGACCGCTTTCAAACGGTCGTAGAGGTCGGTGACGTTCTCCTGTTCGTTATGCAGAGGGACGACGATAGAGTACTTGGGCACAGTCCTATTATTATAGCCCCAAAGGCAGTCCTCGAGCCCCGGTTCTCAGTTCCCAGTTGGGTACCTTCGGTCGAGGCCAACCAGCACGGCGGGGTTGTTGCGAGCCAGCGATCTAGGCTGGTTCCCCGTGATCGAGGCGTCGTTGGCGCTGGCGCAACAGGCGCCGGATCGATCGGTGATTGCCCTCGAATCTGCCCTTCCCTGCGAACTGGGAGCTCCTCCGCCAGGAATCCCAATGTATCCCGCGTACGTTCGAGGCATGGGTTATCTGGCGCAGAAGAATGGCGTGGCAGCGCGGCTTCGGCGGCGCGGATCACTTTTTCAGACGCAAGTATTTCATCCGCAATTCCTCATCACTGGCGATGCTGCCGTTGGCCCGCCGCGTCGCGAGGATCGAGAGGTTGGCCATCACGATCGAGTTGCCATTCGTCAGGCGGACGAACATCACGGCCTCATCGGTAGGGCTGAAGAAGACGTTATCGAGGCTATTATGCGGCCCGTAACCTTCCTGAATGATCGTGAGGATGGCCGCCTCTTCCTCGGTCAGAACTCTTTTCCCCATACAGATGCCCCTTGCAGAATGTTGTATCAAACGGGGCCCGGGTAAATGCGGTTTCCGGTTATCCCTGTTCTTTGAGCTTCAGCTTGGACTTATTCTCTTCCATGAAGGCCTTAATATCGTTCGCGGCGCCGAGCAGACGGTTCCACTGCTCGTAGTAGAGGGTCACCGGGAAACGGCCGAGGCCGTACACACTGACGCCGCCCTTTTCGCCTACTTTAAAAATCAGGTCGCCGCTGCGTTTCTTGGTTTCGACTTCTTTTTCGAGTTGCGCCAGTTTGGCTTTGAGTTCTTCGTAGCTTGGTTCGGACATTGCTTCCCTCGCAGTGGAATATGATTACGTTTTCTCGCTTCTTGCGGTTTCCGGAAGAGGTCTTTGCCTCTCCGTGAAACGACGTGCGGAACCCAGCCCGGCCAGAAGCACCTCGCTAATTGATTCGACTTCCCCGGCAGGGCGGGACGAATTCTATTTCTATAGTAACTTGCTTTACATTGCGAGAGATTGGATAACCGATTTAAGCTATAGGGAGTCTAATCCCGAAGCGGGAATGAATTGCGGGGAACGTTCGTGGGGACGTTCCGGGCTCGGCCTTTCTTTCGAGGTTCCGTACGAGTCAAGCAGTTCGTGTCGTAATTTAGGTTTTTGAGCATGCGATGGTGGTCGCGATGGCCGGTTTGGGTCTGCCTGTCCCTGATGTTGTGGACGGTGGCGGCGGAGTCTACCCATAATCACCCCAACCAGGCGGAATCGTCGTCGTGCTCGATTTGCGTGGTGGCGCATAGCGCCAGCCCGACCGTTGCCTCCAGCCAGACTGCTCCCGTGTTGGCAACGATTGGCCTGCTGCAAGAAAAAGATGTTGTCGCGAAGACCCGGCTCGACTTTGCAGATGCCGGCATTCGCGGTCCTCCCGCCGTCCTGTAGGGATCCTCTCAACTTAAGTTCCGACTCCGGCGCTCGCGCGTCCGGAATCGGCCGATCCCCTATCCGTCGTCATCTCAGGAGGGCTTATGCCTATTCTTTATCCGTGGCGCGTGGCCACTACACTCGCAATCATCTCGCTAGCCGCAGCTTTATCGGCCCAGTCGGGCGGAAATGCTGGATCCATCAGCGGAACGGTGCTGGACCCGACCGGTGCCGTGGTGCCCAACGCCACTGTCGAAATCAAGAACCCGGTCAGTCACTTTGACCGATCAGTCACCTCGGATAAGTCGGGGAATTTCGTCATCCCGAATGTACCTTTCAATCCGTATCACATGACCGTAGCCGCAGCCGGATTCTCTGCGACAGCGCAGGATGTTGAGGTGCGCTCGGTGGTCACGGTAAACGTAAAAGTCAGCCTGCAAGTGTCGGGATCAACAACCTCGGTGACGGTCGAAGCCGGGGGAGATCTGGTGGAGAACGATTCGACCTTCCACTCTGACCTCGACAGGAATTCGTTCATCCGGATGCCGCTGGAGAGTACGACGTCGTCTTTGAGCGCGGCGGTGACTCAATCGACGCCGGGAATTGCGTCCGATTCCAACGGCCTGTTTCATGGTCTGGGCGACCACGCGGAAAATTCGTTTTCGGTGGATGGCCAGCCCATCACCGATCAGCAGAGCAAAGTATTTTCGAACCAAATCCCGCTCGATTCAGTGCAGTCTCTGGAAGTGATCTCGGGCGCGCCTCCGGCCGAATATGGAGGCAAGACCAGCGTGGTGATCGTCGCGACGACCCGCTCGGGACAGGGAGTCACTACTCCTCATGGCAACGTGACCACCTCCTATGGATCCTTTGGGACGTCGAATGTGTCGGCGGATGTGGCGTACGGCGGAAAGAACTGGGGAAATTTCATCTCCGCCAGCGGGCTGAATACCGGACGATTCCTCGATCCACCGGAGTTCGCGGTGTTCCACGACAAAGGCAATGAGGAAAACTTGTTCGATCGGGTTGACTATCAACTCGACGGCGCCGACTCGATCCACCTGAACTTAGGCTACAGCCGAAGCTGGTTCCAAACGCCAAATTCACTGGACGCCGAAAACGCGACCGCCTGGAACGGGCTGGCGGGGATTGAACCGCAAATGGCAGCCTTTGCCGGAAGGGATCCGAACGGAAATATCGTTGGACCGGCGGACCAACGCTCCAAGATTGGGACGTTCAACATCGCTCCTTCGTGGACGCATGTCTTGGGAGCGAGCGCCGTGTTTACCTTGGGCACGTTTGTTCGCCACGACGACTACAACTATTACCCGAGCAATGATGCGTTTGCCGACCTGGGGCCGCCGAGTCTGCAAAGACAATCGGTGGGCCAGAACCGGACGCTGACCAATGCGGGGATTCGGTCCGATCTGTCCTATGTCCGAGGGATCAATCAAATTAAGGGAGGCGTCGTCTATGAGCAAACCTTCCTCAATGAAAACGATACGGTCGGGATCGTCGACCCAACTTACAACGCACCTTGCATTACCTCGGTGGCTACGAGTCCGGTGAACCCGTATCAATATGTCGCGGCGCCAGCGGCGGGGATCACCGATCCGTCGCTATGCACAGGGGCCTACCAGCCCAACATCTCGTCGAACCCAAACGCGCCGGGTTCGGCGTTTTATCCCTATTACAATCCGGTGCTGGCTCCGTATGACTTGACCCGCGGAGGGAGCACGTACACCTTTAACGGCCACACTGACGTGAAGGAACTGGCGCTCTATCTGCGGGATGTGATCACGAAGGGCGACTGGTCGTTCAACGTTGGGATGCGCGGAGATTTCTATAATGGTTTGTCGATCGCACGCCAAGCCGAGCCTCGGGTGGGCATCGCTTACAATGTCAAGAAGACCAACACGATTCTCCGCGTTTCCTACGCGCGAACGCTGGAATCGCCGTTCAACGAGAATCTGATCCTTTCCAGCATCGGATGCGAAAATGCGGTCTTGAACCCGCTTCTTCTCTGTGGCACCGCCACCGGGGCATTGAGTCCTGGATTTCGCAATGAATTCCATGCCGGCATCGAGCAGGCGTTCGGTCGATACCTGGTCTTCTCCGGCGAGTGGATTTCGAAATACACGCACAACGGTTACGACTTCAGCGTGCTGGGTAACACTCCGATCACGTTTCCGATTGAATGGCACAACTCCAAAATTCCTGGGTATGCCGGGCGGGTGAGCGTGCCCGACATTCATGGATTCTCGGCGCTGGTGGTCTTCTCCAGTGTGGCAGCGCGCTTTTTCCAGCCTCAGATCGGGGGAGCGGGAGCGACGGTAGCCACGGCGGCCGGACTACCCTTCCGCATTGACCACGATGAAAAGTTCAACCAGACTACGCACTTGCAATACCAACCCTGGAAACGTGGTCCGTGGATGGGCTTCAACTGGCGCTATGACAATGGATTGGTCGCCGGGGCGACGCCGTGTTTCGGGATGAACGCATTCAACAATTGTCCTGGATCGGTCGTGATTAGTGGCGTCAACAATGTGAGCATGGGCGCGGCCAACGTAGGCGAGATTCCACTTTCTGCGAATCAGGAATCGGAAGCGGGGTTCACGTGCAACGGCGTCCGGGCCACTCCGACAGCGCCTTTGCCCTTCAATTGCCCTGCATCGGAGTTTCGCTCTGCGCTCATCCGGGTCCCTCTCGCCAACGCTGAGAACGACGATCACAATCCACCACGCATCGCGTCACGGAATCTCTTCGATGTGTCGCTCGGGCACGACAATCTGTTCCGTGGCGACAAATATAAAGTGAGTGCGCGATTGACGGTCATCAACTTGACAAACCATTTCGCACTGTACAACTTCCTGTCCACCTTCAGTGGCACGCACTATGTGACGCCGCGAGCGCTGACGGCTGAATTGGGGTTCCACTTCTAAGGGCCTAGGGGAAACGAAGGGAAAGGGCGGCGTCCTGACGGAGCCGCCCCTTTTTCTTGGCGCGGGTCTCCTAACGAGAAGCGATCTGGATTTGTAAACGATTGTAAAACAAGACCGAAGTAACCACTGGAGGAAGACAACGTTGATAGAATTAAGAATCATCCGCCACTTGCATGCATCTGACAGTTGTGTTTGGGGGAATCATTGTCTATTAAGTTCGCCGCCCGGATTGCCGGGTATTTTGCCTGCGTAGCTCTTTTTTCTTTGGGGAGTATAGGACAGGACACGCCGTCGTCGAGTCAGAACCCAACGGCACAGCCGCCCGCGCAAAACCAGCCGGCAACACCGCCGGCAGCGGACACGAAAACGCCGGCTGCAGCCGACAAGGACAAGGGCGGGCAGGATGCAGGGAAAACACCCGCAGCGCAATCCGGCACATCGAAAGACCGGCTCTTTTATGCTCTGCCGAATTTCCTGACGCTAGAAAACAGCCAGAAATTGCCGCCGCTGACGGCGAAACAAAAATTTGGCGTGGTGGCGCGCGGGACCTTTGATCCGGTTCAGTACCCGTGGTGGGGTCTGCTCGCCGGCATCAGCCAGGCAGAAAACAGCGAACCGGCTTATGGGCAGGGCTGGGTGGGCTATGCCAAGCGCTATGGGACAACCGCTGCCGACAGCACGATTGAGAACTTCATGGTGGGGGCAGTTTTCCCGTCCATTTTGCATCAGGATCCCCGGTTTTATCAGTCTAGCCAGGGTGGATTCGCGCACCGCACGGGTTACGCCATCACTCGAATTTTTGTAACCCGATCCGACTCGGGGCACTCCCAGTTCAATTATTCGGAAATTTTCGGTAGTGCCTTATCGGCGACAATCTCTACGTACAGCTACCATCCGAAGAGCACCTATCTCAGCACGCCCACGAACCCGCACGAGTTCATTCCCTCCGATCGCACTCTCTTGAATTCGGCCAACGTGTGGGGAACGCAGGTGGCGCTCGACACCATCACGATTGTCATTAAGGAATTCTGGCCTGATATTCATCGTAAGATGGCGCACAAGTCGAAGCCGACGCCAGGCAGCGCGGCCATTACCGACAAAAACTAGCTCTGTGGTTTTATGTCGCTTAGCAACTTGAGAAATTCTTCCGTTTGCGCAGAAAGCAGCCTCGAACAGTTGTTCTTGTCCACTCGCTAAGCGCAGGAATGACTTCTGCGTCTTGCAGTCACAGTTAGTTTGTTGGCGGGGTCGGCGGATTGCGCTTCGACTTAGGCGTCAACTTCTTGATGAGAAACTCCTGCAGCAAATTGGTGAGGGCGGTCTCACCGATCCCGATCGCCGTGTTATCGATAGTCAGCCCTAAGCCATCGCGATCCTGGGCGGGGTAGTAGAGATTCGAAATGCCGCCCGCCGCCAGGCTTCCAAGAAGACCAGAGTAGTTAAATTGCCAGCGCCCGTTATCTCCCTTGCAGATGACCGCCATGGAAATCGCGTACATCGCGCGTGACCCCGTACTGCCCGTCCCTTTGTAGAAGTAGCGAGGATCCTGTTTCAAGAGTGAGGGTAGGATAGCGCCACCGATAAACGTGCCGGTAATGGTGTCGGCGTAGCCTGCACCGAAGCGCTTGGCGTATCCCTGCATGCCTTGCCCATAGTCGGCGAAATGATTCTGCGCCTGCTGGACTCCGGCGGTGCCGGCTACCACGGCGAGGGTAAAAGGGTCGATCACGGACTTAACGGCCAGTTCGAATTTCTGCCGAGAGCTCAGGGAAACCGCATGGGGATCGTAGCTCACATAAAAATTCGGGACCGCGCCGAGCACACGCTGCTTCTCTTCCACCTTGATCTGCTCTTCGGCCACCTCGACGCGCGGAACTCCGACGTCGACCTCGGTGATATTTTCGGCGACCCCCATCACAATCTGCGGAACCATTTCGATTTCGCCGGAGTGCAGAACCCCGGAAGAGGTTTTCTCCGCGAAGCCTTTGGAGGTGATCGTGAGCTGGAAGGGACCAGGATCGACGTTGGAAAAGGAGAATTGCCCGTCGGTTCCGGACAGCGCTTCCAGCCTCGTCGCGGGATCGCGGGTGAGCGTAACGCGGGCCCCGGCGATAACGGCACCGCTTTGATCGACGACTGTTCCGCTGACGGTTCCCGGCGAGGGCTGAGAGGGCTGATCGCCGGTGGCGATCATGGCGGCGCCCTCTGGCTGAGCCGTACCTGAGTCGGGGGTCCGCGCAGCAGACTGTCCAAGGCAGGACGCGGCCCAACCCAGGGTAATCCACGCAAAGACCACTAATCCCCGTTTGAATACGAATGACATGAATGGGCTAACTTTAACGCCTTTTAGTAGTTCTCCCCAAATGACGAAAGATGATTCGGCCGGTGCACTAATTGGAGCCGGTGAGTCCTATCAATCCTAGGGGCTTTGATGCGTAGTCCAATCATGGCGTCACCTTGGCAAATAGATAGAGCCTCGACCTTGTGGACTTAAACCTCGGAATTTAGCTCGGACACGGGGGGCAACGAACAGCGCTCGACCCCGCAGCCGGCAGAGACCCGGCGTTCCGGGAGGATTCCGAGCCGCCGGGACTAGTCGCTGAGCGTCTCGGGGCGGACGAATACGTCGGCCCCTACAAGAGCCCTTCCCACCGGTTTAGATTACGTGGCGCCTGGGTTCCAGAGGACGATCGGTTACGAGTTCGGGATGCAGGCGGCGGAAACTTTCGGTGATGTGGCAATTCCAGCAAACGGGCTGATGCGTAGAGAAAAGATCGGGAAGCTTCTCGGGGCGCACTTGTTTCCATTCGGAGGTTTGGAAGTCAGGGCCGAGCAGGGCCGGGACATGATCCAGGTGATGGAGCGGACCGAAGGGTTTGTGGCAAAATGCACAACTCTTGCCTTCGTACCACTTCGACACAATGTTCCATACCAAGCAGCTTTCGGGGCCAACCTCGATCTGCTGCAGGCATTCCTGGCCGCAGTGTTCGCGTTCGGGCCAGCGGGAACATTCTTTCAGCCGCAGGGTGGGCTCACTGACGAAGATGCCGACCGCGGCCTCGCCGGCTGCGACATCGACGGCTTCGGGTTTGTGGGTCTCGGGACAGGTCACCAAGTGCTTGCCACGAAAGGTGAAGAATGCGCGGACGGCGGGGATGGCGCGTATCAGAAACAGGCCGACCCCGAGCACCAGAACGGCGATGATGATGGTGAGAACGGAGATCGTCATAGGTCACCTCTTGGCCGATCAAAGTCTTTGTAAGATCAGTGTGTGGCGAAAGCGGGAAAAGGGCGGTGCGGTGCATCACCGGAACCGGTGATCGCGGTCACAAAACACTTTTAGGCCGCGGGAATGAGTCGATTCGTGACTCGCTGCACTACCGTGGCCGGCAGATGCAGGATGCGGGCTTGCAGGGTCTTGCGGGAGAGCACCTGGATGGCAATGCCATCGGAGCTGGGAAATGGGTCCGACAGAACTTCGAATTCCTCTCCGTAAATCCGAATCTTCTGGGAGACGCCATACCCGAACTGCTTGATCTGGGCGCATACCTCGGCCATCGGGAGAGTGCCACGGCTGGTAGTCACAGTCGTCCTCGGTTCCCGCGGAAGACAGCATATCCGCTAGACCTATTGCACACCCTCCGTTGACGTTCTGCCGTGATCCCGGTCACCCTTTCATTTACAGGTATAAGCATCGCTGAATCTTACACTTACATTGAATTCATCGGGTGTTTGTTGCAATGAGTCAGAGATAGATCGAAGCGACGCGGAACACCGTCAGCGGCGAACCAACGCGGAGAGCGATCTTCTATTGAGTCACGTGGGGGGATCGCAACTGCATCTTCACGGCAACGGACAGGCGGCGAATGCCCTCGTGGATTTGCTCAGGCTGCGAGTGCGAGAAGTTCAGGCGCATGTGGCGCCCGCCCTCGTGGTCGTTGTTGGCATAGAAGCTGTCGCCGGGAACGAAGGCAACTTCCTCCGCGAGCGCAGCCTGGAAAAGCGCATTCGAGTCGGTGCCTGCAGGCATGGTCACCCAGAGGAACAGTCCGCCACGGGGATGAGTCCAGGTCACTTCCGGCGGGAAATACTGGTGCAGCGCCTGCAACATGGCGTCTCGTCGCTCGCGATACACCTGGCGAATCAGCTTGACGTGCTGGTCGAGGAAACCGTCTCGCGCCACTTCATAGGCGACGTACTGGTTAAAGGTCGAGGTATGCAGGTCGGCAGCCTGTTTGAGTTGCACCAGTTTGCTGATCACATCTTCCGGAGCGACGATCCAAGCGAGCCGGATCCCCGGCGCCAGCGTTTTGGAGAAGGTACTCAAGTAAATGACGTTGCCGAGGGTGAAACCGTTGTCGCGGCGCAGATTTTCGCGATCGAGCACCACCAGAGGCGCAATGTGCTCGCCTTCATAGCGGAGCTGGCCGTAGGGATCGTCTTCGACGATAGGAATGCCGTATTTATCGGCCAGCAGAATCAGTTGATGCCGGCGTCCTTCGGAAAGCGTAACGCCCGATGGATTCTGAAAGTTGGGCAACACATACATGAATTTCGGCCCGGTGCGAAGGCTGGCATCGAGATGCTCGGTGAGCAGGCCGTCGTCATCGACCGGCACGGGGACGTATTGGGCTCCATATACGTTGAATGCCTGCAGCGCGCCGAGGTAGGTGGGAGCTTCCAGCAGGACGCGGTCGCCGCGATTGATCAGCAGTTTGCCGATCAGATCGAGGGCCTGCTGCGAACCGGAGGTGATGAGGACATTGTCGGCCTTGGCGACGATGCCGTAGCGGGCAAGGTTGCGGGCAATCATCTCGCGCAGAGGCTGGTAGCCCTCGGTGGTGCCGTATTGCAGCGCTTGAGCACCGTGCTCGCTGAGGACTTTGTGGCAGGCTTCCTGGAAGCGCTGCACCGGGAAAACGTCGGGGGCCGGAAGGCCTCCGCCAAAGGAAATGATCTCCGGCTTCTGGGTGACCTTCAGAAGCTCGCGAATGGCGGAACTAGTGACTCCCAACGTGCGCTGCGCGTACCGCGACTTCCAGAGCGTGGACATGATTCGCCTCGACTGTTGACTGTTAGATGCCGTCCGCTGCCGTTATGCAAAGGTTTCAAAGATCAGAGTTCAATGAGCAACTCGGATTGTCAAGTCCGAAACCCAGTGAGGCATCTTTACCTTTCGACCGAACTTTGCGGAAACTTTGAAATCTTGAAACATTCGAAACATTGAAACATGGCTGACTCTAATCTTCTCCGACCAGTTCTGGCTCGACCGATACGTGCACATGGGGATGCGCGTAGGTATCGTTTTCCTGTGCGTCGACCACGGCGATGGCCGCCACGTTGACCACCTCTTCGACGGTCGCAGTGCGCTGCAGCACGTGGACAGGGCGCCTCATTCCCATGAGAATCGGGCCGATGAGTTCCCCGCCGCTTACTTTTGCTGCGAACTTGCAGGCGATGTTCGCCGAGGCAAGATCGGGGAAGATGAGCACGTTCGCGCCGCCCTTCAGAGCGCTAAAGGGATAAAGCTCTTCAATAATTTCCGGCGACAGGGCTTCGTCGGCCATGATCTCGCCGTCGACAATCAGCGTGGGATCGGCGGCTTTGATCATTTCGACTGCTTTGCGAACTTTGGTGTTGATGGGATGGTCGACTCCGCCAAAGCTGGAAAACGAAAGCAGGGCCACTCGCGGGGTGATGTCGAAGCGGCGCGCCATATGGGCGGTGCAGAGGGCGATCTCGACAAGATCCTCGGCTGTCGGTTCGATGTTGACGCTGGTATCGGCCAGGAAGTAGACCTCTCCCTTCCGCGTGATCACGGCGTAGCATCCGGAGACGCGATGCAGACCTTCGCGGGTGCGCAGGATCTGCAAGGCCGGACGAATGGTGTCGGGATAATGTTGGGTTACGCCGGAGACGAGGGCATCGGCATCGCCCATATGGACCATCATCGATCCGAAGACATTGCGGTTGTTGAGTTGAGTCTCGGCTTCGCGCAGGGTCACGCCGCGGCGTTGGCGCAGCCGGAACAACTCCTGGGCGTAGATGTCACGATGGGTCGAGGTTGCGGGATCGACGATCTGCATGCCTTCCAGATTCACGCCGAGTTCGCGGGCCCGAGCGTGGATTCTGGGCGCAGGGCCCAGCAGAATGGGAATGCCGATCTTTTCTTCGACGAGAGTGTGGCAGGCGCGCAGAATTTTTTCGTTATCCCCTTCAGGGAATACGACCTGTTTGGGATTGGCCTGGGCCTTATGAATCATGGTGCGGGACACTTCATACGCCTTGCCGAGTCTGCGCTCCAGTTGCGAGCGATAGGTTGCGAGATCGACCGGCTCCTGCGCTACGCCGGAGCGCATTGCCGCTTCGGCGACGGCAGACGCCTCCCACATCAGCACGCGGGGATCAAAGGGCTTGGGGATGAGATACTCGCGGCCGAATTGCAGGCGGGACACACCGTAGGCGCGGCATACGGAATCGGGAACATCTTCTTTCGCCAGATCGGCCAGAGCATGCGTGGCAGCCAGTTTCATTTCTTCATTGATAGCCGTAGCGCGCACATCGAGAGCTCCCCGGAAAATGAAGGGGAAGCCGAGGACATTGTTGACCTGATTGGGATAGTCGGAGCGTCCGGTGGCAATGATGACGTCGTTCCGGGCGGCTTTCGCTTCTTCGTAGGTAATCTCGGGATCGGGATTCGCCATAGCGAAGACGACGGGATCGGGCGCCATGGTGCGCACCATGTCGGCGGTAATTGCACCTTTCACGGAGAGTCCAGCAAACACATCGGCGCCGATCATGGCTTCGGCCAAGGTGCGCAGTTCGGTTTCCCGGGCGAAGCGCTCCTTGTACTTGTTCATTCCGGAAGTTCGTCCTAAATAAACCACCCCCTTGGTGTCGCAGAGGATGATGTTCTCGCGCTTCACGCCGAGGCGGACGTAATGCTCGGCGCAGGCGATGCCGGCGGCTCCGGCTCCGTTGAAGACCACTTTGACCTTGCGAATGTCCTTGCCGACGACTTCGAGGGCATTCAGCAATGCGGCGCCGGAAATGATCGCGGTTCCATGCTGGTCATCGTGGAAGACGGGAATCTTCATGGTCTTGCGCAATGCTTCTTCGATCTGGAAGCAATCGGGCGCTTTGATGTCTTCGAGGTTGATGCCACCGAAAGTGGGCTCGAGCAACTGGCAGAGCTTGATGATTTCTTCGGGATCGTGGCTGTTGACCTCGATATCGAAGACGTCGACATCGGCAAAGCGTTTGAACAGCACCGCCTTCCCTTCCATGACAGGTTTTCCGGCGAGCGCACCGATGTCGCCCAGGCCGAGGACGGCAGTTCCGTTGGTCAACACAGCAACCAGATTGCCGCGGCCGGTGTATTTGTAGGCGTCGTGGGGATTCTTCTGGATTTCAAGGCATGGTTCGGCTACGCCGGGTGTGTAGGCAAGACTGAGATCTCGTTGGGTGCGGCAGGGCTTGGTCGGCGTGACTTCAATCTTTCCCGGACGAGACCCATTGTGATAATCGAGGGCCTGCTGCTTGCTGATTAACATGAAGTTCCTCCAATACTTTTTGGCGCGCGCTGCGGCGAAAGGTTCTGCCCCGTCACGCGCTTCAAAACCTAAATTCGTATGGTCAGCACGGGGCACGAGGCCCGGCTGACGACTTCGGAAGCAACCGGCCACGGCAGGTGCGACGACCATCCCGCGGCGCGCGATCGGTGCACGCTCATCACGACTAAATCGATGTTACGCTCCTGCGCTTCGTTAAGAATGGCTTCGGTAGGATGCTCCCAACGAACCACGATTTGTGGAGTGCACCAATCCCTCACCTGGGCCGGGATCAGACTTTCGAGGGCAAGGCGTGAGCGTTGCTCCACAGAGGGGCGATGTTGCCAGGGAACCAGTGGGATCGCTTCGAGGACAATCAACTCCGCTTGGTTTTCTTCCGCCAACGAGAGCGCGCATTGCAACACCGGCTCGGGATCTTCTGAAACATCGACCGGACAAAGGACACGGCGTAGCTTCCAGTCCGCAGATTCGCGCACGCGAGGTCCAACCGTAAATACAGGGCATGGCGAGGTGCGGTATATCTTTTCTGCACCGGAGCCCAGCATGAGCTTGGTGACGCCGCGGCGGCCGTGAGTTCCGAGGACGACCAGATCCACGCTGTTGTCCTCGATCATCGCGGGGATAGTATCCGCGAGATCGCCGTGACCCAGCAGGACCTTGGCCGGAATCTTTGCGAAAGAGGGGTCGTGAGCGACGCTTTCCAGTTGATGGCGGGCGTCCTGCCATACGCGGTTGTCCTCGGAAGGGACACAGTCTGTGGTGACCTGCCGATGCGGCTCGAGCGGCAGCGAGTGGGCGATCAGAATCGTCGATCCGTAGGTTTGGGCAAGGGTCTGAGCGAAGGGCAGGGCCGAACGAGACGCCAGCGAAAAGTCTGTGGGAAAGAGGATGTTTTTCAGCGAAAGTCTCGAAACCTGAGGAAGGGTAGGCATGGCGTGCCTCGTCGCGGCGCGGTCCAACTCCAGAGAGAATCCACACCATTGGGTATAAGCGAGAGCCCAATGCGGGGCAGTGATTGTAATCACACTTCGAGGTGAGCGCGGAGTCGTTTATGCCTCCAGACCGGCATGCTCGCGGCGGAGGCGGGCGTGGATTTCAGTTATCCCGGAATGAATCAAGTCCTCTTTAGAGTCCCTTCCCGCGGCATTGAGAATCCGAATCTTTTTCGGCTCAATCGGCATGGATTTTCCTCGATTCCGATTCATCCCAGCTCACGGTCTGATGCGAGGGCCTACTCTTTCGGGCTTCTCTTCCACATGGGAACGCAGGGATTCCAGCTGTGAACGTCTTTCTGGAAATCGCGGCCAGCCGCCTTGGCGCCCACCGCTGCGAGGTCTTCCACCGGAGATTGCAGAAGTTCCACAATGTACTTCTCGACTTGCTCGCGCAAACGGGGATTTCTGAGAGCTGCCAGCAGTTCGGGCTTCTCGATGTGGGTGAATCCGCCGCACAGCGGACACTTGACTACGTCGTCGTTCACCATGGTCACCCTCGGTTTTTGGGAATGTGCGGGCGCGGCCTGGGTCGCTGCCTCCGCTTCTTTCTATTAGAGGCTGAGCGCGCTCGCGAGGACAGTGACAAGGGTCGCTGGAGTTTGTGATCGCGGTCACAGGCCGGTGACTTCTTTAGGCATGCTGGCAATGAAGCCGGCGTAACGAAACGGATTCCGAGCAAAATGTGATTTGGACTAGTGTCAGTGATTTAAGGCACTCCTTACTGTGATCGGAATAAGATCGTCCAAAAGTTACTCGTGAACGTTTACGCAGCTTCCCCTTCCCTGCTACCATCATTGGTTCACCTTTCAACTCTGAAAGAAATTGGTTAGCGCCTTCATAATTCTACGGAGGAAACATGGCAATCAAAGTAGGCATCAACGGCTTCGGACGAATCGGCCGCAACGTGCTGCGCGCTTCGCTGAAGGATCCAAACCTGGACTTCGTCGCGGTAAACGACCTGACGGATCCGAAAACGCTGGCTCATCTGCTCAAGTACGACTCGGTTCTCGGCAATCTTTCGAATCAGGTTTCCGCCGGTCCCGACAGCATTACCGTCGATGGCAAGACCATCAAGGTATTCAAAGAGAAAGACCCGGCGGCGCTGCCTTGGGAGTCCGTGGGAGCGCAAGTGGTGATCGAGTCGACTGGCCGCTTCACCGATGCCAATGAGGCCAAGAAGCACCTGCGCGGGACGGTGAAAAAAGTCATCATCTCGGCTCCGGCCAAGAATGAAGACGTCACCGTTGTGCTGGGCGTAAACCATGACAAGTATGACGCGGCGAAACATCACATCATTTCGAATGCGTCATGCACCACGAACTGCCTGGCGCCCATCGCCAAGGTGATCAATGACCAATTCAAGATCGTCAGCGGCACCATGACGACCATTCACTCCTACACCAATGACCAAGTCATTCTCGACTTTCCGCACAAGGACCTGCGTCGCGCCCGGGCAGCCGCGCTATCGATGATTCCGACCACGACGGGCGCAGCCAAGGCGCTAAAGCTGGTGATTCCGGAACTCGGTGGCAAAATCGACGGATTCTCCATGCGCGTGCCTACACCGAACGTCTCGGTCGTCGACCTGGTGGTTTGGGTCGAGAAGAAGACGACCAAAGAAGAAGTGAACGCGGCGCTGAAGAAAGCGTCCGAGTCTGGACCGTTGAAGGGATATCTGGGATACGAAGAGAACGAACTGGTTTCGTCCGACTTCAAGGGCAACCCGCTCTCTTCGATCGTGGACGCGCCCTGCACCATGGTGGTCGGCGGCAACTGCGTGAAGGTGATCTCCTGGTACGACAATGAGTGGGGATACTCCAACCGCGTGCGCGACCTGATCAACTACATGGCCAGCAAGGGCCTGTAATTCGTTAGCATGTGGCGCGGGCATTCTTGCCCGCGCCGCCCGCAGTGCCGGGATCAACTGCGCGGGCATGAGTGCCCGCGCCACACAAGCCATTAAAGAGGACTCCAGCCATGTCCAAGCTTTCCATTCGTGATCTGCCGCTCAATGGGAATCGCATCTTCATGCGCGTCGACTTCAATGTTCCGCTTGAAGACGGGCGCGTCATGGACGACACCCGCATCCGGGAAACGCTGCCTACCATCGAATACGCCCTGCGCCACGGCGCGCGGCTGATTCTGGCCTCGCACCTGGGCCGGCCCAAGGGAAAACCGAATCCGAAGATGAGTCTGAAGCCGGTGGCCGAGCGGCTGCGCATGCTGCTCGACAAGGAGCTGGCGCGCGGCGAAAACGTCGGCTTCTGCCCGGAGTGCGTTGGCCCTGAGGCCGAAGAGGTCGCCACTCAACTGGAGAAGGGGCAAACGCTGCTGCTCGAAAACCTGCGCTTCCACGCCGAAGAGGAAGCGAACGACGAGAAATTCGCCAAGCAGCTTTCGAATCTCGCCGAGTACTACGTGAATGACGCGTTCGGCACCGCGCATCGCGCTCACGCCTCGACGGTTGGTATCACGAAGTTCGTCAAGCAGTCGGCCGCTGGACTGCTCATGGAGAAGGAACTGAAGTATCTGGGAAAGGCGCTTGCAGATCCAGAAGAACCGTTCGTGGCGATTCTCGGCGGCGCCAAGGTCAGCGACAAGATCGAAGTTATCAAGAATCTGATGACCAAGGTAAACGCGTTGATTATTGGTGGAGGGATGGCTTACACCTTCCTCAAAGCGCAGGGGCACGAGATCGGCAAGTCCCTGCTCGAAGCCGACAAGGTGGAACTCGCCAAGCAGTTGTTGGCGGAGGCGAAAAAGCGCAACTTGAGGTTCCTGTTGCCCATCGATCATGTGGTGGCCAGCAAACCCGAGGCGGGTGCCGTGATTCAGCAGATTGGGGAGGGCCAGCCGATTCCTGCCGACAAGATGGCGCTCGATATCGGACCGAAGACCATCGAACTGTTTTCGGATGAGATCTCGACGGCGCGAACCATCGTCTGGAACGGGCCGATGGGAGTGTTTGAAGTGCCGGGCTTCTCCCGTGGCACATTCAAGATCGCACATGCGGTCGCGGACAACGGCGCGGCGATTTCGATCGTGGGCGGCGGAGACTCGGTCGCTGCCGTAAAAGCGGCGAACGTGGCGGACAAGATCACGCATATCTCGACCGGAGGCGGAGCGTCGCTGGAATTTCTGGAAGGGCAAAAGCTTCCTGGAGTTGAAGCGTTGACGGAGAAGAAGTAGAAAAACAGTTGTCAGTTCTCAGTATCTGTCCGGTGCGACTGGAAACCCCGGCCTTTCACGAACTTTCGACTCAGACTCTCGAGGACGATGCAAAAAGGGTTGGACTGAGAACTGACAACGTTTATGCGACTTCTACTCGAAGATCAGCAAATCATCGAGATTGACGGCCCGGCTGACATCACCAAAGAAATGACCGACGCGATTGTGAATGCGGCGAACTCGTCGCTTCTGGGAGGCGGTGGAGTGGACGGGGCGATCCATCGTTCGGGAGGTCCTGCTGTTCTGGCAGAATGCCGCCAGATCGTAAGCAAGATTGGGCGGCTTGCGGTGGGGAAGGCTGTGATCACGACCGGCGGGAATCTAGCCGCCAAGCACGTGATTCACACGGTGGGGCCGGTTTATCGAGGTGGAGGGCAAGGAGAGGCCGAGGCGCTCGCGAGCTGTCATCGGGAATCAATCCGCCTGGCCGATGCGCAGGGACTTACTTCGCTATCTTTTCCAGCGATCTCCACGGGCGCATTCGGTTATCCCGCGAGCGAGGCCGCACCCGTCGCGCTTTCTTCTGCGATCGACGCGCTGCGATCCGCAAATTCTGTAAAGCTTTGCCGTTTTATTCTTTTCGACTCGGACGATCGCAGGACCTTCGACCGGGCCGCAAAGCGACTCGAAAAACAGAACTTATTCCGCATTGAAAAGGCTCACTCATGAGAAAAAAAGTAATGGCCGCGAACTGGAAGATGTACAAGAACTCCCGATGAGACGCGGGAGTATTTCCGCGAGTTTTTGCCGCTGGTCGCGGGACACGACCGCGATGAGATAGTGGTTTGCCCTCCGTACACGGATGTGGCAGCGGCGATCGAGGCAGCGCGCGGATCCAACGTCGCCATCGGCGTGCAAAATGTGCACTGGAAGGCGGATGGAGCCTACACGGGCGAAATCTCTGCGCCCATGTTGCTGTGCCTGGGTGTGACCCATGTGATCGTCGGGCACTCGGAGCGACGTCAGTATTTTGGCGAGACCGACGACACGGTCAACCTGCGCCTGAAGACGGCGCTCGAGTCCGGACTTTCCGCGATCTGCTGCGTGGGTGAAGTGCTTGAGGAGCGCGAAGCGGGGATGACCGATGATGTTCTGCGGCGACAGTGCGTGCGGGCATTTCATGCGATTTCCGCGAAGAAGGCGGCTAAGCTGATCGTGGCCTACGAGCCCGTATGGGCCATCGGAACGGGAAAGACTGCGACGCCAGAACTCGCGGCCGAGGCGCACGCGGTGATCCGACGGGAGGCGACCGAGATTTTCGGCGAGGAATTCGCGGCCAGCCTGCGAATTCTCTATGGCGGGTCGGTGAAGCCGGACAATGTTAAGTCTCTGATGGCGCAGGAGGAAATTGATGGCGCCCTGGTGGGCGGGGCGTCGCTTGACCCGAAATCGTTCTCGGCAATCGTGAAATATTGAACTCATGAATTGAATCGCAGGGAACGTTGCTTGCAGCGTCTCCCCGCACTGTGTGTGCGAGCGTAGAGACCTTGCTTGCAACTTCGCTACCGGTGATTTGGCGCACAGACATTCTCTGTATCGCGGAGATACAATTTCTTGCCGCAGAGTCTTCTGCGCAAGTGGCCCCTCACGTCTCATCCTCTACGAGGAGGTCGTATGCCGCTGTCCAAGCTTCGAGAGTTTCTCGACTTCCATCACATCCGATACCTGGTCATTTCTCATTCCCTGGCTTATACCGCCCAGGGCGTAGCGGCGCTGGCGCATGTGTCCGGCAAGAAGCTGGCGAAAACCGTCATCGTCAAGATTGACGGCATTCTCGCGATGGCCGTGATTCCGGCTTCGTACCATGTGGATCTCGACCGGTTGCGGGCCCTGACGGGGGCGCAGTCGGTGGAGATCGCGACAGAGTGCGAGTTCAAGGATGCATTTCCCGATTGCGAAATCGGGGCGATGCCGCCGTTCGGCCTGCTGTATGACATGCACGTGTATGCCGACGTGAACCTCGCGGAGAACGAAGAGATCACCTTCAGCGCGGGCACGCATCGCGAACTGGTTCGCATGAGGTCGGAGGATTTGCTCCGGTTGGTGAACCCGACCGTCGACGAATTGACCTACCAACGGCGTATTCTCGCGGTGGCGTAACGGCTGCGCTGGCGCTGGAAACACTCCAACGGGAATGCCGCGCCTATTTGCTTTCCTGTTTTCGTCCGATTGCCATGATGTGCGAAGTTGCGCCCAGAATCGACGGCTCCCGCTCCACTTTGCGGATGGCGGCCAGCAAGCGATCGCGCTGAGCAGGATCGCTCCAGAGGCGATCGAAATCGCGAGCGAGCCAGCCCGGGCCCTCAATTGCGACCAACTCAACAATTTTGAATCCCGCTGCCAGGAACTCTCGCGACAATTCGCCGGGGCGATGAAGATATGCGTCGGTGAAATAGATGGGATTTGCCGTCGAGTTGCGATGTTGACCATTCTCGAGATCGGTTTCGACAATCGGAGCGAACGCAGGATCGTCGAAGAAACCGTGCGCCAGCGAATCGAAGAATGAGGCGAAGTGGCTGATGCCGGCACCCCAGGCCAAGCCTCCTGGGCGCAAAATGCGGCGAGCCTCGCGGAGACAGGCGAGCCGGTCTTCGCGGTCGACGAGATGATAGAGCGGGCCCAGGAGAAGAACGGCATCCACGGAATTGTCGACCTGGCGCAAATGGCGGGCATCGCCGACGGCGGCGGAAGCAAGAGAGTGCTCAGGCTGGAGAGCAGAAGCTGCGAGCGCTTGCTCAACATGTTTCGGAACAGGATCGACGAGATGCACTTGATATCCGCGAGTGGCTAGCCAACAGGCGTAAGCACCAGCGCCTCCTCCGGCATCGACAATGGTGGCCGGAGCCGGCGGCAGATGGCGGAGGATGAGCTCTTGCGTGCGAGCTTGTTCGAGCTGGAACCATCCCGTGTGCAGGCGGGAGGATTCGTCGGAAGCGCCGTAGTAACGGATTATGCGGTCGATGGAATCGTCCTGGCTCATTTCATTCGCGACTATCGCACACGGATCAACGGCTCGGAATTGAAAGTCCGTGCCCGTGGACGCCGCGCGCTGTGCTGGCTTGGACGGTCGAGGTGGCCGTCGCCACATGAGCCGGGCCCGGATCCTGGGTGACCATCACGCAACGAAATAGGATTTCGAGGAATCGATCGACTTCTTGCTGCGTGCTAAAGCGGCCGAGGCTGATGCGAATCAGGCCACGAGCCTGCTCAGCATCGTATCCCATGGCAAGCACGACTCCGGAAGGCTGTCCGGAGTGATTGGCGCTGCAGGCGCTGCCGGCTGAGACCGCGACTCCGGCGGCGTCTAACGAGGAAAGCAATTTGCCGACATTCCCTTCCTGACCACGGAATCCGACGCTCAAGTGGCCGGGCAAACGTTGGCTCGGATGACCGAATCGATAACAACTCGGCAATCTGCGGGTGAGTTCGGAGGTGATGCGATCACGGAACTGCGCAAGGCGCGTCGCTTCTCCGATGAATTCCAGACGGGCGAGTTCCGCTGCCGCACCGAAGCCGACAATCCCGGCGACGTTCTCCGTCGCCGAGCGCAGGCCGCGTTCCTGACCTCCGCCAAACACGATCGGTGAGAGGTGGATGCCGTCGCGAACATACAGAGCTCCGACGCCTTTGGGTCCGTGCAGTTTGTGGGCGGAGAGCGAAAGCAAGTCGACATGCAGGCGATCGACATCGAGCGGGATCTTGCCCGCAGCCTGAACGGCGTCGGTGTGAAAGAGAACCCCATGCAGTTTCGTGAGGTGGGCCAGTTCCTCAATGGGCTGCAGCGTTCCGACGACATTGTTGGCCGCCATGATGGAGACGATCGTGACATTGGACTGCAGAACGCGCAGCAACTCCGCGGGATTCACGACTCCGTCCGAGTCGACGCCGAGGTGGGTGATTTTGGTGCCGCCGGTGGCGAGGAAACGACAAGTTTCCAGGATAGCGGCGTGCTCGATCGCGCTGGTGACAACATGGCCGGGCTTGCCGGCGGCGCGCACGGACCCAATCAGTGCAAGATTGTCGGACTCGGTGCCGCTGGCGGTAAAGATGATTTCCTTCGGCTGGGCGCCGATCAACGCCGCTACCTGGGCGCGAGCGGTTTCCACTGCGTCGCGGGCAATTCGGCCCTCCTGATGCAAGCTCGAAGGGTTACCGAACGCCCCTCCGAGAAATGGACCCATTGCCGCGAGCACCCGTGGATCGAGCGGCGTGGTGGCGGAATGATCGAAATAAATTCGCGAATTCATATGCTTCTCCATCGGCTGCGATCGGCCCCATTCGGCGCCGGCCTTGTTCCCCAGGCGTCGCCTCAGGGCTGGCTCTGCGTGCCCTAAAAACACGAATGCCTCATCCGGGAATGGGGACGAGGCAATTGCTCACCGTGACTCTCATGTCCCCCGCAAACCGGGCGGGAATTGGCACCAGATGATCAGGCTGTTTCCTGATCCGGTTGTCGTGGCTTCTGCGGGCCCGTTACCCTCAGCCACTCTGCATGAGATACGGCTTCGTTCCAGCACGAATACTGGAACCAACAACGATAGGCTCGCGATCCGGGCGTGTCAAGAAATAATGAAAGCACTGGTCTGGGAAAAAGAGTTAGGCCGTTCGTAGTGGTGAATCGAGTTGGCCCGCGTCAATTGTTTAGGCTTCTTCGCCGGATTTCGCTAAGATGACCTGCCAAATTTCCTAAGAGGAGGATGTCCGCATGAGAACAGTTCGTTTGCTGGCCGCTTTGGTCCTATCGATGGCCGCTTTGGGCGTAAGTTCCTGGGCCCAGGACATGGCAAAGAAAGAGGCGCCGAAACCGGCGGCATCTCCAACGCAGGCAGTACTTGATCAGTGGAACGACATCGCCCGTAAGCTCAATGCGATAGCGGAAGATTTCCCCGAGGACAAGTACGACTTTAAAGCCGCCGCAACCAGCCAGAGCTTCGCGCAGCGTTTGATCCACGCGGCGCATGCGAACCAATTCTTTATCAATGCGGTTGCCGGAGAAAAGATGCCTGGCATGGACGATCCGAAGCGGGAAGAGTTCAAGAGCAAGGCCGATGTGGTGGCGTTCGTGAAGAAATCGTTCGCAGACGGAGAGGCGGCGATCAAGGCGAAAGGCGATAAGGGAATGTCGGAAACCGTCGTGGATCCGTTCAGCAACACGAAGACGCGGATCAGCGATTTCGCCTACGGATTCGTCGAGCACTCCGGCGAGATTTACGGGCAGCTCACGGTTTATTACCGGGTCGCAGGGATGGTGCCCCCGGAATCGCGGCCGAAGAAGTAGCTTATCTACGGCGAGGGACAGGTGGCGTAGTTTGGAAATACCCGTCCCTCAGCGGCTGAAGCCGGAATGAAAATACGATCCTCACGGCACGGCTGAAGCCGTGCCCTTTCAAAGCCGATTCAAACTGCGCTGCTACAAAGGGGAGAGTCGACCAGCTGTTTGGGGGCGACGCTTTGCTATAATGAAGTGCTGCTTGGCGGTAACGATTCATCCCAGTGCGGAAGTGGTGGAACTGGCAGACACACCATCTTGAGGGGGTGGCGCCGAAAGGCGTGGGGGTTCAAATCCCCCCTTCCGCACCATGAATTCTGCTCGCGTGCGCGTCACCAAGCCACAGAGCCACAGGACAAAGCAAACAATATGATTTACCTCGTCACCATCATCCACATACTGGTCTGTTTTTTCATCATCATCGTGGTTCTGCTGCAGAGCGGCAAGAGCGGCGATATCTCCGCGGCATTTGGTGGACAAGGAAGCCAGACGGCTTTTGGGCCGCGCGGCGCGGCCAGCGCACTTTCAAAAGCGACGACCTGGTCGGCGGTGGCGTTCATGATCACATCGATTACCTTGTCGGTGTATGCCAGCAAGCGCGGCGGGCCGGGTTCTGTGTTGCAGGGTCTGAAATCTCAGCCCGTCAAGACGCAGCCGGCTCCGACACAAGCGCCGACTATCCCGCCGACGCAGCCGAAGTAAGCTGTTTGAGAGCTGAGAGTCGAGACACAAAAGCGATCGCCTTCATGCGCGGGCTGCGGTCGAACTCCAACAGGCACTTTCGGTTAGGACGGCTCCCCTACGCAGTTCCCGGCTTCCAATTACACGGTCCCCTGTAATTGTATTTGGCATAGGGAGGATGTAACATCTGCGATAGACGCATTCAACAGGAGGAATTTATATGTCCGATCGCGACGGCAATAGTTTTGTATGGTTTCTAGCGGGGCTTGGCTTAGGAGCACTGGCAGGAGTGCTGTATGCCCCACGGTCCGGCAGCGAGACGAGGGAAGCGTTACGCGCGAGGGCGGAAGAAGGCCGCGAGTACGTTCGGAGCCGCGCACGGGAAGCGAAGGAACAGGCATCGCAGTGGGCTGATAAGGGCCGGGATGCGGTTTCACAGCAGAAGGAACAGTTCCGCGCAGCTTATGAGGCGGGACGGCAGGCGTATCAAGACGCGACCACAGAAACGGGAACTGCGAAAAATCTGTAGAAAAAGCTCGCGCCGGCTTTGCCTCCGGCCGCGCGCTTGACGATCTTGCCGGAGGGACGTTATGGACAAGCTGACGGTGTTCATCGCGCTGACTGGGATCGCGGTGCTATTACAGGCCGGCGTCCTCGCGGCCATGTACGTGACCATGCGCAAGAGCGGCGAGCGCATGGAAGCCTTGGCCACGGAAGTGAAGACAAAGTTGCTTCCCGGCTTCGAGCAGGCTCAGGAAATGTTGCTGGAGATGCGACCCAAGCTCGAATCGATTGTTGACAACCTGGATGGAGCGACAACGATTGTCCGTTCGCAGGTGGAGCGCGTGGATGCGACGGTCAATGACGTGGTGGACCGTGCCCGCCTGCAGGTGATCCGCGCCGACGAATTGCTGAGCCGTACGCTCGACCGGGTGGAGCAGACTTCGGACATGGTCCATAAAACCGTGGTCTCGCCGGTGCGCCAGATTTCCGGAGTGATGCAGGGCATCACGGTGGGACTGGAATTTCTCTTCGGCGGACGCAACCGCAGGAATGGCCGCAGCCGCGAAGAGCGGCGTCCTGTGCCGCAGGATGAGATGTTCATCTAGGGCGGGTTCGCCGGTTTCCATCCTGAAGTTTTTCACCGCAAGTTAGTTATACCCATGCAGCGTCTTCTCTCCCCTTTCCGTCGTCGTCTCATTGAAAACATTCTGCTCTGTAGTGTGCTGCTTTCTCTTTCGGCGTTGCTGGTGGCTCAGGACAAGATTGTCTGGAGCGACCAGGAGAAGCCCCTCGTCGAGCAGTTACACGGTTTGCGCAAACTTGATGACTCGGTGCGCGCCCACACGACCAAGGAACTCGCGCTGCAGATCCGGGCCCTGCCTGTGGGTCCCAACAAATTGAAACTGGCGGGTACATTAGCGGAATTATCAACCGAAGGAGATTTTGGGAGAGACACTCTGCAGGAAGTCACGACCACGCTGGCCGCAGCTTTGCGCGAGCAGCCTCCGGCGGGAAAGCCGGGCCAGCCCGATTTTCTGTACGTGGAATTGGCCTCGCTGGTGCGCTACGAGCACATGCAAGCAACGTCGGACAACCCGCAGTTTGCCGAGGCGGTCGCAAAGTTAGAAGGTGACGACGCAAAACGGCAGAGTGCTGATTTCACGCTCTCTGATCTACAGGGCAAACCTTGGCATCTGCTGGATCTTCGGGGCAAAGTCGTGCTGGTAAATTTCTGGGCCACCTGGTGTCCGCCATGCCGCAAAGAAATGCCTGACCTCGACGCGCTGTACAACAAGTTCAAGGATCAAGGGTTCATTGTCCTGGCGATTTCCGACGAAGAGGCTGCCAAGGTTTCGACTTACCTCGCGGAGCACAGGGTAACCTATCCCGTGTTGCTCGATCCGGGACGCAAGGTGAATGATCTTTTCATCGTTGAGGGCATTCCGAAGAGCTTTGTTTACGATCGCAGCGGCAAGATGGTGGCACAGTCGATCGATATGCGAACGCGGAATCAGTTTCTCGAAATGCTCTCCCAGGCGGGATTACGGTAGGAGTGTTGCATGCGTTATCTGGTGCGAGCACGAGTGAAAGCAGGCCGGGAGAACGATTTGCTCGAGGCGATCGAGCAAGAAAGCCTCGGGCAGGGATCGGTGGCCGAAGGCGAATACCTGCGGAACATGAAAGATGCACGCCTTTGCGAGGACGAGACGGCACGCTGGGTCGAAATCTGCTATTGCCCCACACCGCTGCAGGAAGAGCGTCCGTACTGGGAAGAATACTTTGAACTCACGCGAGTGCAGGATGCGCACGACCGGCGCAAGTGCCGCGACGAGAATGGTACGGAAGCGTGGGCCTGTAGTGGCTGCGATTGCACCGCCAAGCTGGAGCAAAGACTGAAAGCTGCCGGCGCGCCGTTTCTTGACTCGTTGCGTCGTGCTGCTTCTGGTGAGTGCGCAGTCGCCTGCAACGTTTCTGATCGTGGCAAGAAGACGTAGCAAGCTACGTCTCTACAGGACCAGCTGCCAGCTGCGGCAAGATTGATTCCAGTTCCTTCAGGTCCTGCGCGACTTCCCTCAAATTGAAAACCAAGGCCCAGAAGGGCAGCATGCGATCGAGCGCAAAGGGCGCGGTGGCGCGCTGCTCGCGGAGTTTCGCGAGATCGGCGTCGAGAGCCTGGACTGCGGCATCGAGGTCGGCGGAGAGAAAACGGTTTCCGGATCGCGCACGGCTTGCGCCAGCAAGGTGAAATGTTGCGCGGTCTTTTCCGCCAGGTCCGGTAGCGACGGCAGCATGCCAGGCGAGGCTTCGGCGTGAATGTAGATCGAGCTGTCTTCTGCCATGGCGGTGAGGCGGCGGCGCACCTGGTCGGCTAACTCCACGACGCGCTGGTAGGCGGTCTGGTTGAAGCGGGAGAAAGAGAGTTCGCTGCGGGCTTCGTCCATTTGCTGGGTGATGCCGCGGCGCAGATCGTGTAGGCGGCGGTCGAGATCACGGACCCGCTGTTCGTTATCGACGCCTTCGATCGCAGCGGCGGCGACCGCGCGATATAGAATGCCGGCGCCGTCGAGAATACTGGCAATCTTCTGGCGTAGTCCTACGCGAGCCCGAACCGGCCAGATTAAGGCTCCGACGGCGAAAGCCACGACTGCTCCTTCCGCCGTGTATAGCACGCGCAGCCACGCCATGTGCCCAGGCTCTCCGGTGCCGCCGAAGATAAGAATGATGGCAGCCGTAATTCCCGCGGCAGTGAAGGCGGTATGCAGGGCGGTCAGGTAGCCGAAGAGACTCGCGAGCAGGAACAGCGCGAGACCTGCACCTACCGGGCCTTTGCCCAGCACCGGGAATACGAGCGCCGCCGCGACCGCGCCGCAGGTCGATCCAATCACGCGATACAGAGCCGCTTTCCACGATGCGCCCAAGTTTGCCTGAGTCACGACCAATGCGGCGAAGACGGCCCAGTAGCCCTGGTGCAAGTGAAACCCGCTGTAGATGGCATAAGTGATGGCGCCGGCGAGGCCGGTCTTGATTCCCTGCTTGAGAGCGGGCGACTCGCGGGACCAGAAAGAAGGTGCAGAAGGGGGTGATGTTTGCGCGATTTGCAGAGGAGGAGTTGCAGACGCCATGCGGGGATTATATGCGGCTTGCCGATGACGAGCGTTTTGTCGTCCTGAGCGGCGTGCTTTGCGGCGAAGAACCCATCCAACTTGCCTACCGTCGAGGCGCTGCAGGCAGAGTACATAGGTCCTTCGCTTCGCTCAGGATGACAATGCGATGTGTACAGTCGAGCAGCGTAGTTTACCAAGCAGACATCTACTGCGACCGCTGTTGCCAAAGGCCCCAGATCCCCAGAGCAATCTCTTGATAATGCTCACGCGGACCGGCTGTCGGGGCGCCGAACCAACGGATGAACTCCTCATGCACAACGCGGAGCACGTCGTCGGAAGACTCGCAAGCGCTCAAACGCGGCAAGATCGTGCCCACCTCCGGATGATATTCATCCGGATTTTCCTCGAAATTGATTCCGACTGGGTCGACGCGAAACAGGAGGGCTGCAACCGAGTCGAACACCTCGCCATACTGTTTCTTGAGAAGGCGACGCTCTTGGAGGATTTGCTCACGAGTTCTGGGCATCTCTTGGTCCTACGCGATCCAGCCGCCGCCGACTACGACGTCGCCGTCATAGAATACCGCGGCCTGGCCCGGCGTGATGGCGCGTTGGGGCTCGTCGAAGGTAGCGAGGATTTCGTCTTGGCCCAAACGCTCGATGACCGCTGCGGCGGGCTCGTGGCGGTGGCGAATCTTCACTGTGACCCGCATGGGCTCGCGCAGATCGGCAACTGAGATCAGATTTATGCGCTTGGCGCGCAAGGTGTTCGAGTAGAGATGCTCGTCGCCGCCCACGATCACCTGCTTGTTGGCGCCGCTGATCTGGATGACGTAGAGAGGCGATCCGGTGGCGACACCGAGTCCCTTGCGTTGCCCGACGGTGAAGTTGTGAATGCCGGTGTGCTCGCCTAGAACCTGGCCAGTGGTGGTGACGAGCTCTCCAGCGGTATCGGGCAACGACTCACCCTGCTCGGCGAGATAGGCATCGATGAACCGCTTATAGTCGCCGCCCGGAACAAAGCAAATCTCCTGCGAGTCGGGCTTCTCGGCCAGGGCGAGGCCGTGCTGGCGGGCGAGTTCGCGCACCGCCGGCTTCGTCATATCGCCGAGCGGGAACAGCGTGCGGCTGAGTTGCTCCTGGGTAAGGCCGAAGAGAAAGTATGTTTGATCCTTGCTATGGTCGGCAGGACGCTTCAGGAGCCAGCGGCCTCGCGACTCGTCGTAGGAAACGCGTGCGTAGTGACCGGTGGCGACGCGCTCGGCGCCGATCTGCTGAGCAACGATGAGCAACTGGTCGAACTTGAGGTGGTTGTTGCAGAGGCTGCAGGGGATGGGAGTGCGTCCGGAAACGTACTCTTCCACGAACGGGCGCACCACGTCGCGTTCGAAACGCTCTTCGTGATTGACCACGTAATAGGGGATGCCGATCTGCTGGGCGACGCGGCGGGCGTCGTAAACATCGTCGAGCGAGCAGCAGCGTCCCTGGACGGACTCGGGCATGCCCTCCTTGCCGGCGAGTCGGCGCTGGTTCCAGAGCTGCATGGTCAGGCCGACGACGTTGTGGCCTTCGGCGCGGAGCATGGCCGCGACGGTGGAGGAATCCACACCGCCCGACATGGCGACCGCGATGGTGTCGTTGTTCAGCTTGGCTCCCCAGGGGCTAAAGCCCCTCTAACTTTTGCCCGGTTACGCGGCCCTGAAGGGCCGCTCTTCCACGGTCGTACGAACATCCGTGTCGCACTAACATCCGGGTCGTACGAACATCCGTGTCGCACCAACATCCGTGTCGCACCAACATCCACGTCTGCGCATCAGTCGAACGACATGCGAACGACTGGCTTCTTATAGGCCGGCGAAAGCTCGCGTAATTTGGCCACAGTTTCCGGGACCAGCGCCAAGCGCGAAATCAATGTCCTCCGCTACCGTTTGTTTGCCCAAGCTGAAGCGGATGCTGGCTCGGGCTTGATCGGTGCGCAAACCCATGGCGACCAACACATGCGACGGCTCGATCGCTCCCGAGGAGCAGGCAGCGCCGGTCGACACCGCCAAGCCCTTCAGGTCGAGGGCGATGACCAGCGACTCGCCTTCGATGTGATCGAAGTGGACGTTCGTGGTGTTGGGAACGCGGGCGGCACCGTCGCCGTTCACACCGGATTCCTCGACCTGATCGAGAATTCCCTGCTGGAGGCGGTCGCGCATGGCGGCCATTTTCTGATCTTCACCGCGATCGAGCGACTGCTTGGCCAGCTTTGCTGCGGCGCCGAGACCCACAATTCCCGGGACATTCTCGGTCCCGGCGCGACGCGAACGCTCGTGGCGTCCGCCATGCAACTGGGGACGAAGGACAGTTCCCTTCTTCACGTAAAGCGCTCCGACTCCCTGCGGTGCATGAATTTTGTGTCCGGAGATCGAGAGCGAATGACAGCCGATGCGCCGCACATCAATGGGAACCTTTGCCGCTGCCTGCACAGCGTCGGTGTGAAACAGAATGCCCGCTTCGGCGGAGATTTGGCCAATCTCTTCGACAGGCTGAAGGACTCCGGTCTCATTGTTCGCCATCATGACGGAAATCAATTTCGTCTTTGGCCGAAGCGCGCGGCGCACGTCCGCGGGATCGACCAGACTGCGGCCGTCCACCGGAAGAACCGTGAGTTCGCAGCCGATTTCTTCCAGATGCTTGCAGGCATGAAGTACGGCATGATGCTCAATGCTCGAAGTGACCACGTGATCGCCCGGGGCCACCAATCCGGCGACCGCGAGATTGTCGCTCTCCGTGCCGCCGCTGGTGAAGACAATCTCAGAGGCCATGCAACCCAGCAAGTTAGCCACAGATTCGCGTGCGTCCTCAACCGCGGCGCGCGTTTCCTGCCCGTGGTGGTGGATAGACGAGGCGTTGCCGAAGTGCTCCCCAAAATAGGGGCGCATGGCTTCGAAGACCTCGGGTAGCACCGGAGTTGTGGCGTTATTGTCGAGATAAATGCGGTGCATACAGAACCCGCTTCTATTCTACGGGATTTGCACGTTATCGGGCCGATTCGTGGAGACTCAGCCTGGCTACGCCTTGCTGGCAGCGTTCCCAGACCCGGCTAAGACGTGCAAGTACGTCTCCAAGACGGGGTTGGGCGTGCTTGCAGGGCGTTGCCCTGCCGGACAGCCGAGGGCGGCTATCCCCACATGAGCAGCGCGTTACCGCTGGTCGATGGGTACGTATTGGCTGGGATATTCGGGGCCGAGATATTCAGCGCGCGGGCGGATGAGGCGGTTATCGTTGAGTTGCTCGATGACGTGGGCGGCCCAACCGCTGACCCGGGAGACTGCAAAGATCGGCGTGAACAGGTCGACGTCAATGCCGAGCGTGTGGTAGGTCGAGGCGGAATAGAAATCCACGTTGGCATTCAGCTTTTTGTCGGCCTTCACGAATTCTTCAATCTTGTGCGAGATCTCAAACCACTTGGGTTGCCCACTGGAGGAGCCGAGATCGCGGGACATGGCGCGGAGGTGCGTGGCTCGCGGGTCTTCGGTGTGGTAAACGCGATGGCCAAAGCCGGGAATTTTTTTCTTCTGCGCCAGCATGCCCTTCACATACTCAATGGGGTCGGCACCGGACGCGTCAATCGCTTCCAGGATGAGGAATACGGCCTCGTTGGCCCCTCCGTGCAGAGGTCCCTTCAGCGCGCCAATCGCGGAAGTGATGGCGGAATGCATATCCGACAGCGTTGCCGCAGTCACGCGCGCCGCGAAGGTTGAGGCGTTGAGTTCGTGGTCGGCATGAAGGATCAGCGCAATGTCGAGCGCACGCTCTGCGGTTGACGACGGCTGCTTGCCGTTGAGCATGAGCAGGAAATTTGCGGCGTGAGAAAGCGCACGGTCCGGCTCAACCACCGCATGTCCCTTGCGAATGCGGTCATACGCAGCCACGATCATTGCAATCTGCGAGGTGATGCGAATTGCCTTGTCGACGTTGGCTTTGGCGTCGTTGCTCTTTTCCTGAGGATCGTAGAAGGACAAGGCCGAAACCGCGGTACGCAGCACGTCCATCGGCAGCGCGTGGCGTGGCGCGTTGCGCAGCAGAGTGATAATCGAGGCATCCAGCTTGCGCTCTTCGGCGAGGCGCTCGTGCAATTCCCGCAACTCCCGGCGGTTTGGCAGCTTTCCAAACCACAGGAGGTAGCAGGTCTCCTCAAAATTCGACTGGTGGGCCAGTTCGTGGATGTCGATGCCGCGATACGCCAGCACACCCTTGTCTCCGTCGATATAGCAGATCTTCGAATTGGTGGCGACGACGCCCTCAAGTCCCTTGGGAGCATGAGTTGTGCTGGACATTAGTCTCTCGCTTCGATCGCAGGATTTTTGTTGCCGGACCGCGCGAGGAGGGACGCGGGGAATGCAACCTTTTTTTATACCTGAAACTCCGCCAAGTTTCCAACTGGCGCTTTGCTACTAGCCTTCGTCGCAGCGTATAGTTATAGGTCCGCCTCGAAAATTCTCCGCGGGCCTGTACAGGCTCTTCATACCCTCATGGAGGAACCATCTCAAATGAATCGGCTTTGCAAGATTCTGCTCGCTTTCGCCTTCCTATTTTCAACTCTGGCTGTTGGCGACGAGGGCATGTGGCTTTACAACGCCCCCCCGAAGGCCAAAATCAAGTCCACCTACGGTTTTGAACTCACGCAGGAGTGGCTGGATCACGTTCGGCTGTCGTCGGTGCGATTCAACAACGGCGGCTCGGGATCGTTCGTTTCACCCGATGGCCTGACGTTCACCAACCACCACGTCGGAGCGGGATGTGTCCAGCAACTTTCCAGCGAGGGACACGACTACATCAAGACCGGCTTTTACGCCAAAACCCAAGCCGAAGAAGCCAAGTGCCCGAACCTGGAGTTGAACGAACTGGTAGGGATTGAGGATGTCACGGACAAGGTGAATGCAGGCGTGAAGCCGGACATGTCGGCGGCAGAACTCGGACAAGCTCAACGGGCCGCCATGTCGCAGATCGAGAAAGACTGCGCGACCTCGACCGGACTGCGCTGTGACGTCGTCACTTTTTATTCCGGGCAGGTTTACAACCTGTACAAATACAAAAAGTACACGGACGTGCGACTGGTGTTTGCGCCGGAGTTCGATATCGCCTTTTTCGGAGGCGATCCGGACAACTTCACCTATCCCCGCTACGATCTGGACATCACATTCTTCCGGGTCTACGAAAACGGAAAGCCGGCTCATCTCGAGAACTATCTGAAGTGGTCGCCCGTGGGAGTAAAAGAGGGCGATCTGATCTTCGTCTCGGGACATCCCGGCAACACGGGGCGCATGTTGACTGTGGCGCAACTCGATTTCTTGCGGGACGTGCAGTATCCGGATGCTCTGAAGCTTTACGCAAGGCGAATCGCGTTGCTGCAGGATTTCAGCAAGCAATCGGAAGAGAATGCACGGATCGCGAAGCAAAACATTTTCGGGCTGCAGAATTCGCAGAAGGCGATCACCGGCTATCAATCCGGATTGCTCGACAAATCCATCATGGACGCTAAAACTGCCGCCGAAACGAAGTTGCGCGCCTCGTTCAAGGCCGATCCAAAGAACGCTGGCGCGACCGACCCGTGGGACGAAATCGCAGAGGCGATCAAGACCCAGCAAACGATCTATCCCAACCTGACCTATTTCGAGCGTATGCGCGGATTTTCGTCGCGTCAGGCCCAGATTGCCCGATCACTGGTACGAGCAGCGGCAGAAAAGGCGAAGCCGAATCAGGAACGCATGCGGGAGTTCCGCGATTCCGCCTTGCCCTCGTTCGAGCAGCAGTTATTTTCGGCCGAACCGATTTATGACAATCTTGAGATTGTTCTGCTTACCGACTCGCTCAGCGATATGCAGGGGGCGCTGGGCAAGGACAATCCTGACGTACAAAAAGTGCTGCAGGGGAAAACCCCGGCGGATGCCGCGAAGGACTTCATCGACAATACGAAGCTCCGTGATGTAGCCGTGCGCAAGCAACTGTATGAAGGGGGCCAAGCGGCGATTGATGCCAGCACCGATCCGCTGATTGTGGCGATGCGTGCGATCGACCCCACAGCGCGCGCCGTCCGTAAGGAGTTCGAGGACCAGGTCGACTCCGTCGTGCGTCGTGACGGAACGCTCATTGCCAAGGCGCGATTCGCCCAGAGCGGCTTCGCGCAACCGCCGGACGCGACGTTTACTCTTCGTCTGAGCTATGGAGAGGTGAAGGGGTACAAGGAGGATGGGAAAGCGATTCCCTTCGCCACGAACATGGGCGGAGCCTTCGAGCACGCGGCGGAGCACGGCAGTCAGCCGCCGTACAACCTGCCAGAAAGCTGGATCAAGTCGAAGGCCGCACTGGACCTGAAGACTCCACTGGATTTTGTCTCGACGGCCGACATCATTGGAGGTAACTCCGGTTCGCCGACCGTGAACAAGAAAGGTGAAGTCGTGGGCATCATCTTCGACGGCAATATCGAGTCGCTGCCGTGGAACTTTGCATTCAGCGACGTGCAGGGACGCGCCGTTTCAGTCGACTCGCGCGGCATCCAGGAGGCCCTACGCAAGATTTACGGCGCTACGGCGTTGGCAGATGAGTTAACGGGCACCAAGGCAGAGGGGGCTAAGGCAGGAAAGTAAGGTTCGCTCAATCCAACCAGCTCAATTCACTCAACTCAGTTCACCAGGGCCCGCCATCTGGCGGGCCTTTTTTCGCGCTTCAGGCCGGCCAAATCGCCAGCGCAGTCTTGCTGAGAATCTGTTGCTGAACGGATCCTGGGAGAGGCAGAGCGCGGAATTCCTCGAGATTTTTCTTGATGTCGGGCACGCCGGGTCCGGGCCAATCCGTGCCGAATAGAGTCTTGTGCGAGATTTCCTCAACGCGGGGAAAATATTTGAGCAAAGTCTTGGGAGGAATGCCGCTGATGTCGAGGTAGACGTTGGGATGGCGGCGAACCAGAAAGAATGCCGTTTGCATCCAGAGCGGGCGGCCTCCGTGCGCCAGTAGAATCTTCAGCTTGGGGAAATCGACGGCAACATCGTCGAGGTAGATCGGATCTCCATATTTGTTGCGCGCACCGGGAAAAATCGAGGTACCGGTATGGAACATGACCGGAATCCCGTTGGCTTCCGCCGCGCGATAGATGATCTCAAGCTCCTTGGCTCCGCTCAAGTACTCGTTCGGAAACAGCAACTGGTGTGGCGGATGGATCTTAATCATTTTCAGCCCGAGGCGGAGAATCTGCTCGACGTCGGCAAGAACATTTGTGGTGTGCCTCGGATGCAAGCTTCCGCACGACAGCAACCGCTTCGGATCTTCCTTCACATAGTCGGCGACAAACTGGTTGACCCCGCTGGTAAAACCGATGACCTCCGGGGCCACGTAGTTGATCAACATGGCGCGATCGATGCCGCTGGCATCCAGAAACTTGAGGAAAGCCTTGGGCGACTTGCAGAACTCGACGATCTGGTCGAAGTTCGGCCGCTTTCTTTTCATCAGTTCCAGCGCTTCGGGCTTGAACATCTCCATTGGCTGGATATGAATGTGGCAGTCAGTGATCATCGGTCGCCAAACGGTTCAGGGTTAGAAGAGCAGAGTTCGTTTCGACAGCAGGATAACAGACGAGTTCAGTTGCTGGCTGCAGCGATCACTGCCCGCTTGGTGAACACGCGAATCATCTCGCGGCGGTATTCAGGCGTAAGGGCGGAAGTCGTCAGGGGCTTCGCAGTTCTGGCTGCCAGGTCTCCCACGGCTTCTGCCAGCGCGTCATCGATCACCTTCCCTTTCAGCAATTCGCCCGCACCCTTGACAAGTAGGGGAGCTGGATTGACCGCGGTGATGCCAATGCGAGCGTCCGCGACATGCCCGTTGGATCGCTTGATCACAACGGCGACTCCGGCCAGGGGATAATCGATCGATCCTCGAACCCGCAGCTTTCGATACACGCCGCGATAGTCCGCGGACGTTGGCGGCAAGAATACGCGGGTGACAAGTTCGTTCGGTTGCAGCTTGCGGTAGTTGTCACCGAGGCCGCTATAGAACTCCGCCAGTGGAATGCGACGGGCTCCCGTGGCACTGACAATCTCGATGTCGGCATCCAGACAGAGCAGAGCGGGAGGTGTGTCGCCGGAGAAGGCTGCCCAGCATTTCGCTCCTCCGGGCGCGACGTGGCAGAGATCGCCATCTTTCTTGATGCAGAAGCCGCAACCTTTGCGCCAAGTCAGGGATTGGTTGTACCAGAGGCAGCGCGTGTCGAGGCAGATATTGCCTCCAAGCGTGCCCATGTTGCGCAGAACGGGCGAGGCAACGGTGGCGGCAGCTTCGGTCAGCACCGGATAGTGCTGGCGCAAAAACTCAGAGCGCTCAATCTCGCGGAGAGTCGCCAGCGCTCCCAATTCCACGCCGCCGTCAGCGAGCGGCTTGATCCCACGCATAGCCGCGATCCTGCGCAGATCCATGACATAGTCAGGCTCGAAGAGCTTTTGCCGCATGGACGGGATCAGGTCGGTGCCACCCGCCAGAAGTCGAACGTTGGCTCCATGCTGGCTGAGAAGGCCAATCGCCTCGTCCAGCGAGCGAGGGCGGAGCAGTTTGAATTGCGGCAGGCTCAATCCGTTCCTCCGGCGACTGACGTCGTCTCACGCCGTGACGGATCCTGGGCATGACGTTCCGGGCCTTTGCCCTTGAAGCAAAGCGATCCGCCATGCTCGCGGAAGCGCGTAGGAGCAGTGGGATCGACGCCTTCGGTGAGATTCAACGCCTTGGCATTCTTCTTGAGGCGCAGAGCAGCGAGCACACGCTCGGGCGTAAACGGAGACTCGTGCAAGCGAACTCCCACGGCGTTGTAGATCGCATTGGCAATCGCTGGGATAGTCGCGGCCAGCGAACCCTCACTGCATTCTTTGGCTCCGAAGGGGCCCTCCGGATCAATACTCTCGACAATGATGGGTTCGACCTCCGGAGACTCGACTGACGACGGGCTGCGGTATTCGAGCAAGCCAGGGTTCATCAGCATGCCGTCTTTCCAGACCATTTCCTCGGTAAGCGCCTGGCCCATGCCCATCCAGACCGAGCCGATGATCTGGCCTTCCACGGAAACTGGATTCAGAGCGCGCCCGCAATCGTGGGCCGCCCAGACTTTGTGGACGGTCACTTCGCCCGTCTCTTCGTCGACGCTGACCTCGGCGACCTGGGCTGAATAGGAATAGGCGGGCGATGGACCGACGCCGGCGCCCTTGTGCTTGCCGCCGCGAGCGTCCTGCGGTGGAGCGTAAGAGCCGGTTCCGGTGAGCGCACCATGAAAGTCGATCGCGGCAACGACGGCTTCCTCGAAGGTCATCGAGTCTTTCGGACCTTCTTCTCTGCGCTTTTGCTGGAGCGACCCACGCAGGATCTGGCCTTCGACATGACCGGAGACAGAAGCCGCCGAGCCTTGATCGGCCGGACGGACGAATGCGGCCGTCCCCACATGTCCATTTTTTCTTACGATCATATCGTCCCGGAAAACTAATTGTTCCACCACACAGCCCATCTTTTTCGCTGCTGCCGCTGCGATGAGCTTTTTCACTTCCGTGGCTGCCCGCAAAGTTGCGTTGCCGGCCATGAAGGTCACGCGGCTCGAGTAGGAACCGATGTCAATCGGAGTGAGATCGGTGTCAGCGGCAATCACTCGGATCCGAGGCAGCGAACATCCCAGCACTTCCGCCGCGACCTGCGCGGTCATCGTGTCCGAGCCCTGGCCGATTTCCGACGCGCCGGTGTAGACGACGACACCGCCATCGCGATCAATCTTGATGTTGACCGTGGAATGAGGCATGTCAGAACGGATGATGGAGTTGGCCGCGCCGCTGACATAGTGACTGCAAGCGATGCCAAGCCCTCGTCCCTTGGGCAGTTTGCCCTTGCGCTTCTTCCACCCGGAACGCTCGACCGTTTTTTCGATACACTCGGGCAATCCGTAGCTCTGAACTCGCAGGCCATTGACCGTGATGCACGGCGGCTGGAGCAGGTTCCGTTGGCGGATCTCGGCCGGATCCATCGCGATTTTTGCGGCCAGTTCGTCGAGTTGCGATTCGAAAGCAAAACGCACATTGACCGTGCCGTGGCCACGCATGGCGCCGCAGGCGGGCTTATTGGTTAAGACGCGGTAGCCGTCGTACTGAATGTTGGGAATGTCATAGAGCGCACCCAGAAGCGCGCCAGAGTAGAGGATCGTGACCACCCCATAGGAACAGTACGCGCCGCCATCCTGTACGACACGGGCTTTGACGGCGGTGATGCGGCCGTCGCTCGTCACCCCTGTTTTCAGATCGATGATGGTTCGCGGGCGCCCGCGGTGGGCCCAGAAGACTTCTTCACGGGTGTACGTGACCTTTACCGGCGCCTGCGCTTTGCGGGCCGCAATGGCCGCAATGATTTCCAGGGGGATCACTTCGCTCTTGCCGCCGAAGCCGCCACCCACCAACGGCTTGATGACGCGAATCTGCGCCATCGGCATTTCAAGAACCAGCGACAGCTTGTGCTGCAGGTAATACGGCACCTGGGTTGAAGACCATACTGTCAAGCGCCCGGGCTTGCCCGTGTGAGGATCGATCTCAAAGGAGGCCAGCGTGGAATGAGGCTCCATCGCGGCATGGGTCACTTCATTGGCAATGAATCGCGCTTCGGCAATCTGATCGGCTTCGGCGAAACCTGCGTCCGGGTCGCCGAAAACGTGGTGATAATCCTTCTCAAGATTGTTCGGCTTGTTGTTGTGGATAAGATCGGTTTCGGCCTTCATCGATTCTTCGGGATCGAAATAGGCGGGCAATACTTCGTAATCGACGTCAATCAGTTCGAGAGCTTTTTCCGCGATGGCCTCGGAAGTGGCAACGACGCAGGCAACGTTGTCGCCGACATAGCGCACTTTATCGAGGGCGAGAGGATATTCGTCGTGTCCGACCGGGAGGATGCCGTACGGGTTGGGAGCGTCTTTTCCCACTGCGACGGCAACCACGCCTTCGCACTTCTCCGCTCGGTTTGTGTCGATGCGCCTAATGCGTGCGTGGGGATACGGTGAATGCAGAATCTTGCCTACCAGCATGCCCGGCACGCTTAGATCGTCGGTATATTTGCCGGCGCCGGTGGTTTTTTCGGCAGCGTCGACCATGGCTGTGGGCTTGCCGATGATGGAGAAACTATTCATTTGGTTACCGTCTACACGCTTCAGAACCAGTCCTCACACATTTGGTGCAGAAACCCTTTATTTATTGGAAAGCCTGAGGCCGATCCAATGACGGCGTCGATTCCGCATTTTGCGCAGAGTGGTGTCTGTTTATCGTCGATCCAATCCATGATCTCTTGGTTTCGAAACGTTTTTTCACAATAGAAACATCCGCAGATTTCACTCGCGAGAACTTCGGCACGATGTTTTGCGCTGTGTGCATGCGCATCCCTAACGTCCGGTGGCATTTTCGACTTCGCCAGCTCCACGCGGGCTTTCAGTTTGTTTAGGCCGCCCTGATCGTTGAACATCTTAGGCAATGCTCAATCTTTCATCCGAGACGCGACTTGTTCTGGCTCGGTTCCAATCTTTTGCTCCGCCGCAATGGCCGAGCGAATTGCCTCATACATCTGGTTGTAACCGGTACAGCGGCACAGGTTGCTACTCAGCGCCGCCAGGACATCGGCCTCGGAGGGATCTGGATTTTCCGCGAGCAGAGACTTCACAGTCATGATGAAGCCCGGCGTGCAATATCCACACTGCGCGCCGCCCCAATCTCCGTAGGCCTTTTGGATGGCCGCGAGGCTGCCGTGCTCACTGACGCCTTCGATCGTGGAAATCTCCTGGCCTTCGCAGCTGGCAGCGAGCAGAGTGCATGCCATCATCGCCACACCGTCGACCAGTACCGTGCAAGCTCCACACGACGAATCATCACAACCGCGCTTTGAGCCGGTGAGTTGCAGGTCTTGCCGCAACACATCCAGCAAGAGCGCGCTGGGCTCAACTGCAACCTCGTACGGGCGGCCGTTGACGCAGAGTTCGGTGAGTTCCTTCTTCATAGAAACTTTTGACCCGAAGATTCCTTCAATACTGCGGCACTTTCTCATCCACGGTGAGCGACCAGGCAGCGATGCCACCTCGCATGGACTGAGCCTTTTCGAATCCCTGCTGCCGCAACCACACTGTCACATTCATGGATCGGACCCCGTGATGGCATACCACGACAACGTGATCGTCCGGATCGAGTTCCTGGTGCGCCCGCGACGGCACTTCGCCCATGGGCATGAGTTTGGCACTCTCGATCCGCGCCGTTTCGAACTCCCAAGGCTCTCGGACGTCGAGTAGAGTGAAAGACTCATCCGCGTCGATTTTGGACTTCACTTCTTCAGGAGTGATCTCGTAATCCATATTGCCGAACTATCTCCCGGCCCATCTTGCAGCGCGTTTTTCCATGAAAGCGCGGACGCCCTCTTGAGCATCTTCGGTCTTCATTAGCTCTTCTGAATAAATACGCTCCGCGCGGGAAAGCCCCTTGTCGAAGTGCATCGAGTCCCAAGCGTAGGATGCCTTCTTGGTGACCGCCAAAGCTGCACGGCTGAGCTTGCACAATTGGTCGACAGATTCCTTTACTGTTGCGCTTAGCTGGTTATCGGTGACAGCGCGATTGGCAAGACCGATCTCAGCCGCTTCCTTACCGTCGATGGTGCGCCCCGTGAGAATTAACTCCGCCGCCCGTTCTTGGCCGACAAGAGCAGCCAAGGCCGTGCACGCCACTGGCGGGTAGCATCCCAGCTTGATCTCGGGGAATCCCCATTGTGCCGACTCGGTCGAATAAACGAGGTCGCACACCATGGCCAACTCAGCGCCGCCGCCGAGACAATTGCCGTGGACTGCAGCGATCGTGACCTTTGTGGAACCCACGAGCGCGCGAATCACGCCATGGAATTTCGTCAGCATCTCCCCGATCTTGTCGGGAGTGTGGGCCGCGACGTCTACGCCTGCGGAAAACGATTGGCTGGAACCACTCAGCACAAGCGTAGAAACGTCGCCGCTCGCCTCAATCTCCGCCAGAACCTGGGTCAATTCCTCCATCATCGGGATGTCAACGACGTTCAGCGGAGGATGGCACAAAGTGATCCGGGCGACCGGAGAGACAATCTCCAGCGTGAGGCGACTGAGTTGAGATGTTACGGCGCCCATGATCGTTTTGACTCTCGGGTCTGATTCCGAACGCTTACAGGTTGATGGCCGACTTGCGCACTTCGCCGATGGTCGAAAGCGGATCGCGCGCCCCGGTTTTCTCGGCAATCCACTTCTTCTCGGAACCGATGATGTCGAGGAGCAACTTCTTATCCGCCGCCGACGGCATGTAATCCGTCAGATGCTCTTCGTAAGCGCGGTCATCCAATGGCTCGCCGGTCTGCGCATGATATTTCTGGCCGGCCCATTTTCCGATGGCGCGGTTGAATTTGATGTGAGGCGCATACAGCTTGGGCTCGCCCGGCTTGAGCGAACTGTTGAAACGCTCGATGAGGCCTGCAACTTCGTCGCGATAGAGGTTGCGATTGTAGTCGTTGAGGTCGTCGAGATCGGGCGCCTTGTCATTTTTTGGTTCATCGTAGCGTCCCTTAACGCCCCAAACGTAGGCCCAGTGCGCCGAAGAAGAGTGATCGGTGCCGAACAGATCGTAGGAACTGGAGATCCACTTGTTGAGGTATTTCTGCATGAGCCACGCCGGGATCACCCCAGCTTCCACGATCCGGCGCAGGCCATCGTTGCCCGTGCCCATGTGAAACGCTTCTTCGCGGAGCATGTATGACATCGACCGTCCCAGCGGAGCGAAGGCGGAATACTTCAACATCTGGAGCTGAAACTTTCCATCGCGATCGACGAAATCGGTATAGGTGAAAAAATCCATCCAGTTGTCGACGTCTACATTGAACGCACCCAGGAGGCGTTTGTTTTCGAAAGCGCGCCGCTCGAGCATTTTTTGTGCCTCGACCTTCCCCGAGTAGCCGAAGTGGTCGACGAGGAGCGCGCACATCTGCCAACCATGGCGCATTTCTTCGATCATGACGCGAGTGATCGCCCGACGATCCCAGTCGGTGGGAGCATTGTCCAGCAGGTTGCGCTGTTGCTCGACGCTGGCGAATTCGGTATCGCCCTGATAGACGATCATGTTCATCAGAGCATCGCGCATCTGCTGCGTGGGGATCTGGCGCAGATTCTCCCACTTGCGGCGGCCTTTGTAAGAGCCGAATTCGATCTCTTCGGTGTCGATGGAGCCGTAGAGGGTGTCGAAGTGAAACGCTTCGATATCGTCGGTATTGACTCCAATTTCTTTGCGCCAGTCGTTAAAGAGACCGATCCAGTCACTGAAGGTTCCGATTTTTGCTACTTTTCCCGGCATAAAACCACCTCATTCACTCCAACGTGAGTTGATCGTGAGATCCTTCGCTACGCTCATGCCCGCAAAGCGCGGTCATTTTGCCTTGAAGACCGCCGGGCGCTTTTCCACGTACGCAGCCAGCCCCTCTTTGGCGTCTTCGCTCTGGAAGAGCAATTGCTGATTTTCCCGTTCCACGGCGAGAGCCGATTCCATCGGGATCTCCCAGCCAGTCTGTACCGCACGCTTGATGCGGCCCACAGCTTTGGAGGCCTTATTGGGCGGGCAGAACTGCTTGGCGTACTCCATGATGCTTTCCATGAAGTTCTCACGCTCGAAAATGTCGTTCACAATGCCGAATTCCTGCGCTTCTTCGAACGAGAAAGTATTACCCGTCACCATCAACTCGATGGCCTTGCTCTTTCCGACCATTCGCGACAGGCGCTGTGTGCCACCCGTGCCCGGCAGAACGCCGAGATTTACCTCGGGCAAGCCGATCTTGCCCGCATCTTTTCGAGCGATGCGGAGATCGGCAGCCATGGCGATCTCCAGCCCGCCGCCGACGCAGTGGCCATTGATCGCTGCAATCACCAGCTTCGGGGTGTGCTCGAGGCGCAAAAGCATCTCGTTGGCATGCAGACAGAAGTAGTACTTGAAAGTGGGATCGACGCTCGAGAGCATCTTGATGTTGGCGCCCGCGGAAAAGAACTTGTCGCCCGCGCCCGTCAGGACGATGACGTAGACGCCATTGTCCATGCGCGCCTTGAGAATCGCCTCGTCCAACTGGCGGTTCATCTCGTAGGTGTAGGTGTTGGCCGGTGGATCGCACATCTCAATCACCGCGACTCCGCCGTCGGTGCGATAGTTCACTAGCTGCCTGGTGTTTTCGCCGGTCGCCGGCTGGATTGTGGTCGCCATGGATGTAACTCCTTCTCGTTAATATGCCTGCCCTGAGTCGACCTCAGGCGCTAAAACCCAAAAGCTTCTCTTAAATGCAATGGCACGGCTAAAAGCGGTGCCCTTCAAAACTTGGCCCTTCTGCTTCCCGCCATTACTCCGCGCAAAAAAATATCCCCCATTCCCCGAGCCATTGATTCAGCGTCTGCATCCACTCGCGGATTGTGCCAGGTATAGATCCAATTCATCATGCCGAACAAACTGAGGACAGCGATGCGAGTGGGGAATTGCAGTCCGCACTCGCGCTTCAGGTCGTCGAGCAGACCGACGCAAATCCGGTAGTATTCCCGCTTGACGGTCGCCACTTCGGAGCCGAACCCGTTCTTGAGGACCTCGTCCTCGTGGGAAAGGACCTTCATCGCTGACTGATTGGCCAGAAAATATTGCAGGTGATTGAGAACGAAAATGCGGATACGCTCTTCGGCATCGTCGACACCTTCGAGGCGCGACTTTAAGCGCTGGACGATCGTCGTAAAGGTGTGCTTCTGGATGAGATAAAGCAGCCGCTCTTTGGATTCGAAGTAGTAGTAAAGCCCGGCGAGCGACATGCCACTTTCGCGCGCAAGGTCGCGCATGGAAGCGCCTTCGTACCCCTTCTTGCAGAAGACCTCGGTCGCATGCGTGAGAATCTCGGCCAGACGGCGGTCGTACCGCGACTCAGGCTCTTTAGGGGCCCGCTGCGAGCGCGAACTTACGCGGGTTGCTGCCGTAGGACTTCCCATAATCCCCAAATCGAACGGATCATTCGAACGTTCGTTCGAACCCAGTATAACCCGACGTGATTAGGATCACAAGTTGATGGGGACCGCGCGGAATTCCTGCTCTTCCTGCCGTCTGCTGGCCATGGCTGGCGAAGGCGGGACCCGCGCGTCTCGACTTAACTTTCTAGTTGCGGACGTCCGCCAGCAGACGTTCGATCTCCGCCTTCAGATCAGCGGTTAACGGAAGAAATGGCAACCGTGTGGGGCCACCGTAGTAGCCATTGAAATCCATTCCGTGCTTCACGCCGGGAACACCGAGATCTCCGACGACTCGTTGCGCGGCCTGCGCAATGCGCTCCTGCTTGATGCGCGCCAGTTCGGCGTCGCCCTCTTTCCAGGCGGCAAAGATTTCGTAACAGGCAGTCGGCGCCGGACAGGCGAAGGCGAGAATCGCTCCCACGGCACCGGCATCGAGTGACGGCTGCAGCTTTTGCGCTGCTCCCACCAGCACCTGGAAACCGACTTCCTTTTGTCGCGTTTTCAGTTTACCGACGACCGTCACTGCGGGCGACGAGGGCCGCGTCTCGTTCGCGCCCGATAAAGCTCCAATTGAAACCAACTCGCCGCCATTGCCAGGCTCGCCGGCGATCGTTGCAGCCAACATTCGCGGAGTTACCGCATCGAAGGTTTCCGTTACCGTCGCACTTCGCTTGACATGGCGCGTGCCAGCGACCATCCTCCGGACTTTATCAACATCTCCGCTGGATTCCTTGATGCCGATCAAGTTGGGATGCTCGGCCAGTTCGACCACGAGTTCGGCCGGCATATCGTAGCCAGTGGCTTGCGGAAAGTTGTAAATGATGATCGGAAGGGGCGAGCGATCGGCGACCGTGCGGTAAAAGGCGAGAAGATTTTCCTTCGCCATCTGCTTCTTATAGTAGTGCGGGGTACGGACCATAGCGACGTCGTAGCCGAGCTTGGCGGCATACTCGGTGAGCCGCAAAGTCTCGATCGCGGACTCAATTCCCGTGCCAGCGATCAGAACTTTATTCGGCGCTGCTGCCTCACGCACGGACTTAAAGACATCTCGCCGCTCCTGATCAGAGAGCAGAATCGCCTCGCCAGTCGAGCCCAGCGCGACGATTCCCGCGACGGGTGTGCGCGAGTAGCGCTCGACATTCGATTCGAGCTTTTTGTAGTAGACGTTGCCGTCGGGATAGAACGGCGTCGTAATGGGAGGAAAGATTCCGGATAATAACATGCGGCAATTTTACCCGGAAATGGGCGACGGGAGGAGCCTATCCGGCAAGCCTCGGTAGTTGAGCGCTGCGCTCCGCGTGCAGATGCTGCAGCGCCCGAACTTTGATTTCACCGCGTTGCAAGGCCGCGATGCCCTCGGCGGCGGCGCGTGCGGCCGCCAGCGTGGTAATCGTCGGAATGCGAGCCATGACCGCGGCTCTGCGAATCGCCTTCTCATCGAACCACGGCTCGAGTCCGGTGGGGGTATTGATGATGAGCTGGATGCGCTGGCCTTTTATAAAGTCGACCACATTGGGTCGGCCTTCCTTCACTTTGTAGACTCGCTCCACGTTCATACCGGCCGCTTCAATCACATCGGCAGTGCCGGCCGTCGCGACGATCTTGAATCCCATGTCAACGAACTTGCGGGCTACCGGCGCCACGTGTCGTTTATCGTGGTCGGTGACGCTGATGAATACCGCTCCCTGGGTCGGCAACTTCTGTCCGGCAGCCAGTTGCGCTTTGGCGAAGGCTTCGCCGAAGTTGTCAGCCACTCCCATGACTTCGCCAGTAGATCTCATTTCCGGGCCGAGCACAGTATCGACTCCGGGGAACTTATTCCACGGAAAGACCGGGGACTTCACGTAGTAGTAGTTTCCGGTATCGAGATCGGCCCGCCGTTCAATGAACTCGGGCAGAAATTCGCGCAGCTTGCGTCCGGTCATGAGGCGAGCTGCAATCTTTGCCAGCGGAACGCCGGTCGCCTTCGAAACAAAAGGAACCGTGCGGGAGGCGCGCGGATTTACTTCGAGTACGTAGACTTTTTCGCCCTGGGCTCCATTTCCACCGGAGCCACTATCAACCCGAGGGATCGCGAACTGTATATTCATCAGCCCGACTACCTTGAGCGCTCGAGCCAGCTTAAAAGTGTAGTCACGCATCTGTTCCAGCAAGTGCGCGGGGATGTCGACTGCGGGCAGCACGCACGACGAATCGCCGGAGTGGATGCCAGCTTCTTCGATATGCTGCATGATGCCGCCAATCACCACGTCTTGTCCGTCTGAGAGAGCGTCGACGTCGATTTCAATGGCATCTTCCAGGAAGTGATCGATGAGAACCGGGCGGTCGTGCGAGTACTCAACCGCGTCTTTCATGTAGCGCACGATCGACTGCTCGTCGTACGCAATGACCATGGCGCGGCCACCAAGCACGTAGGAAGGCCGCACCAGCACCGGATACCCAATTCGCTTTGCGCCCTCGACCGCCTCTTCGATGGAGGTTGCCATGACGCCGGGAGCCTGCGGAATCTGCAGTTCTTCCAGAAGTTTGTTGAAGTGCTTGCGGTCTTCAGCGAGATCAATCGATTCGGGCGAGGTGCCGATGATTTTGACGCCGGCTTCTTTGAGCGGCAGCGCCAGATTTAACGGCGTCTGCCCACCGAATTGCACGATCACGCCCACAGAGGCGCCTTTCGAAGTCTCATGCTGGTAGATGGACCAGACATCTTCGAAAGTTAGAGGCTCGAAGTAGAGGCGGTCGCTGGTGTCGTAATCGGTCGAGACGGTTTCAGGATTGCAGTTAATCATGATCGTCTCGTAGCCATCGTCGCGCAGCGCAAAGGAGGCGTGGCAGCAGCAGTAGTCGAACTCAATCCCCTGCCCGATGCGATTGGGACCGCTGCCGAGGATGATGACTTTCTTTTTGTCGGTCGGCGCCGCTTCGTCTTCGTCTTCGTAGGTTGAGTACAGATAGGGTGTGAAGCTCTCAAACTCAGCCGCGCAAGTGTCGACCCGTTTATAAACGGGCATGATGCCATGTTTCTTGCGCAGATGCCGGACTTTTTCCTGCCCTTCGAGCCGCCAAATCTGCGCCAGCCGTCCGTCGGAGAATCCCATGCGCTTGGCTTCGCGCAGCACTTCGGCGGGGATCGACTCCATAGGGTGCTTTTCCACTTCGAGCTGCTGGTCGTTGATCTCCTTGAGCTGGTAGAGGAACCACGGGTCCATCGAGGTCATCTTCGCAATCTGCTTGACCGTGTGTCCCTGACGGAGGGCATATCGCACGTACGCGAGCCGCTCGGGATGCGGCGTGACCAGGCGCTGGGTCAGAATCTTGGGCTCGATCTTGTCGGCTCCCACTTTCTTGCCAGTGTCGAGCGAGCGAATACCTTTCATCAGAGCTTCTTTAAACGTGCGGCCGATGGCCATGACTTCGCCGACCGATTTCATCTGTGGGCCTAAGGTGTCGTCGGCGCCGGGAAATTTCTCGAACTGCCACTTCGGAATCTTCACGACGACATAGTCGAGCGTGGGCTCGAAGCAAGCCGGAGTCTTGCGCGTAATGTCGTTGGGAATCTCGTCGAGCGTGTAGCCGACGGCGAGCTTGGCTGCAATCTTCGCAATCGGGAAGCCGGTCGCTTTGGATGCCAGCGCCGAGGAGCGCGAGACACGCGGATTCATCTCGATCACGACCATGCGTCCGGTCTCGGGATTGACGCCGAACTGGATGTTCGATCCGCCAGTGTCGACGCCGATTTCGCGAATCACGGCAATCGATGCGTCGCGCATCGCCTGGTACTCGCGGTCGGTAAGGGTCTGCGCCGGGGCGACGGTGATCGAATCGCCGGTGTGGACGCCCATCGGGTCGAAGTTCTCGATCGAGCAGATGATGATGACGTTGTCTTTCGTGTCGCGCATCACCTCGAGTTCGAATTCTTTCCAGCCAAGAACGGATTCTTCGATCAAGGCCTCGTGCACGGGCGAGAAATCGAGGCCGCGCGCCAGCACCTCCTGCATCTCTTCCCGGTTATAAGCGATGCCGCCGCCGGAACCGCCCAGCGTGAACGATGGGCGGATAATTACCGGAAAACCGATCTTGCCCGCGAACTCGATGCCGTCTTTGGTGTTATTGACCAGGGCCGACTTGGGAACGTCGAGGCCGATCTTCTGCATCGCGTCTTTGAAGAAGAGGCGATCTTCGGCTTTCTTGATGGCAGCCACGTTCGCGCCGATCAGGATTGCGTTGTATTTTTCCAGCACGCCGCCGTCAGAAAGTTCGATCGCCAGATTGAGCGCGGTCTGTCCGCCAACGGTGGGCAGCACGGCAAAACCCGCGCCGGGAGCCATCTCGCGCTCGATGCGGATAATCTCTTCCAGATATTCGAGCGTGAGCGGTTCGATGTAAGTGCGGTCGGCCGACTCCGGATCGGTCATGATGGTGGCCGGGTTCGAGTTGGCCAGCACGACTTCATAGCCCTCTGACTTGAGCGCCTTGCAGGCCTGCGTGCCGGAGTAATCGAACTCCGCCGACTGCCCAATGATGATGGGCCCGGAGCCGAGGACGAGAATTTTCGAGATGTCAGTGCGTTTGGGCATTTATGCAATTTTGTTATTCGCTGGAATAATCGGCGCGTCGGTGCTTTGCAAGCGATTTTGCCTTGAAAGGGTGCGCCTTCAGGCGCGCCGCAAGTGACGCCATCGAATGGGGCTTTAGCCCCTGAGGTGCACAATCAACCTCGAATCCAGGTCTCGCGGACGAAAACGGATAATCTTCCGCCCGCTCGCAGAGATGCTTTCGCACCGGGATTCTGCTGAATGTAAATCTGATGGATGCGATGATCACTCGCATCCCGAATCCGATGATCGGAAAATCCCTTCTGCCAAATCTCCATGCTGGAGCCGAGTTCTTTCTTTGCGCGATACGAGAATCCGCCCTTAATGAACTGGACGGCCTTCTCCAAACTAGTCTTCGGCGTGAGCAAGACGTGAATGTGGTCGGGCATGACAACGAATTCGTGCAGCAAGTAAGCAGAACCGCGATAGTGATAGAGACAGTCGATCATCAGCTTGGCCCACGCATCGCGAGAAAGGAGCGAGCGGCGTCCCCACGTCGACGACGTGATCATATACGTCTGGCCGTTGTTGCTAGAGTGTTCTCGCGGGGGTCTCAAAAACGGTACCTCAGCGGCCAAAGCCGCAAATCTTTTTTCGCATCTTGCGGCGCGCCTTGAAGGCGCGCCCTTTCAAATCCGACTCCGCCGACTGCCCAATGATGATGGGCCCCGGAGCCGAGAATCAGAGTCTTCGAGATGTCAGTGCCGTTGGGCATGAGAAATTAACTTCGATCGACTTCGATTCACTTACCCAAGTCAGTCGGGATTCCATTCAGTGGGCAGAGGATCTTCGGTTTCAAGACCGCCGACGATCATCGTCAGCTGAATTCCCTGCCAACCTTTGCTCCCTATCGTGAAGGCCAATGATCGCCTGCGAAATCCCTGATAACTGAAAACTGCCACATACGAACCCTGTGGCAATTGCAGGTCGAACTGGCCTTTCTCGTTCGATTCCGCCCGTGCCACAGGCCCGGTCTGTAGTGACTCCCTGCGCAGCACCTCGATTTTGAGGCGAGGAATTACTGCCTTCCCTTCGTCCTGCACAACACCTTTGAAGGAGGCCAGCGTGACGTTTGGGGTGCGCTTTGTGAGGATCGGAAGCTCTGCTTTCTTGGATACTTCTTTCGACAACTCCAACCGGCACTTGGCGTCCTGTGCGTGGTCGTCGACTAGAAGGAACATTGCAGACGAATCTTCCCCGGCATCCCCAAAGAGGCGATATCTGCCGATCGGCAATTCTGGCGGCCTAACGGTGCCATTTGCATCGGTAAGGCCGGTCCAGTAAGTCCTTTCTCCGTGGTCGATTTGGCGGTAAATATCTACTCGCGCTCCGGTCACAGCATGACCCAGTTTTGTCACGACAATCTCGGCATGATGTGCCGGGTAGCAAACGGGAGTGGGAATAACCTGCGTATCGCCCACAGCTGCGTCCGAGAAAAAAATTCCCATCGCGAGAATGGCGAACAACCTCACCGCTTCCACTCCTCCATCATCTGCGTGAATTCTTTGAACAGATAATGCGAATCGTGCGGGCCGGGGGCGGCTTCCGGGTGATACTGCACGCTGAACAGCGGCATATTCCGGTGCCGCAGGCCCTCGAGCGTCTGATCATTCAAATCGACGTGCGTCAGTTCGACTTCGCTTTCGGCCAGCGAATCGGGATCGACCGCAAAGTTATGGTTGTGCGCCGTAATCTCAATCTTGCCGGTCTTTAACTGCTTTACCGGATGATTCCCGCCGTGGTGTCCGAACTTCAGCTTGAAGGTCTTTCCGCCCAACGCCAGGCCCGTTAACTGATGTCCCAGGCAGATTCCGAAGATCGGCTGGCGACCCATGAGGCGACGAATCGAATCGACGGCATACGTGCAGGGCTCCGGATCGCCTGGGCCATTCGACAGGAATACTCCGTCCGGTTTCAGTGCGAGCACATCTTCCGCCGGAGTTTGCGCCGGAACGACGGTCACCTTGCAGCCCTCGCCGCGCAGTTTGCGCAAAATATTCTGCTTGATGCCGAAGTCGTAGGCGACGACGTGAAAGCGCGCGGGCTCATCTTTCACTCCTACAACGGCCACGGGTTCGTGGGAGCGCTCGCCTACTTCCCAAACATAAGGACGCTTTGTACTGACTTCCTTGGCGAGATCGGTGCCATCCATCTTCGGAATCGACCGCGCCTTCGCGATCAGCTTGTCGGCATCGCTCTCGATGGTCGAGACCACGCCGCGCATTACGCCGTGATCGCGCAGATGCCGCACCAACGCACGCGTGTCGATATCCGACAGCACGGGCACTTTGAACTGCTCCAGGTATTCCTCGGCCACTTGCTGCGAACGCCAATTCGAGCTGACGCGCGAGAATTCGCGCACGATCAGGCCCTCGATCCACGGACGCGTGGCTTCGTTGTCTTCCTGGTTGGTGCCGTAATTTCCGATTTCTGGATTCGTCAGAACGACGATCTGGCCGGAGTAGGAAGGATCAGTGAAAATTTCCTGGTAGCCGGTGATGGAAGTATTAAAAACGACTTCGCCGTAGGATTCGCCTTTGGCGCCGTAGCCTTTGCCTCGGAAGACTCTGCCGTCCTCCAGCGCAAGGATAGCCTGCATTCTCGCTCCGGTGAGTGGATTTTATAGATCCTATCAGGGAATGAAGCGTGGGCCAAGACAGAAGACGTCTGAACCTGAGGAAATCTCGGACAAACTTTCGTCGCTGGAAATCCGTTCGACTCTCAGCATCTGCTGCCAGTGGCGGCGGGGACGCCGCCACAAGAGCCGCCGAGAGGGCGGCGCTACCTGACCCTGCCCAGCTTATCCATTGGCCAATACCCAAACACGGCCTTGCCATAGATGAAGCTCTGGTTGACGGGACCAAAATCGCGACTGTCGTTCGACATCGAACGATGATCGCCAAGGACAAAAAATGAATTCAGAGGCACCGTAGTTTCGGGATACGACCTTGCATCCGTGTATTCCGGAGGCACGTAGCCTTCGTCCAGAGCCTCGCCGTTCACATAGACTTGGCCGCCATCAATGCGGATGCGGTCGCCGGCCATTCCGATCACGCGCTTGATGTAGCTCTTGGAGGGGTCGCGGGGATAGCGGAACACCACAATGTCCCCCCGCTCAATGGGTTCCAGACGATAGACGAACTTATTGACGAAGATCCGTTCCTGGTCTTCGAGGGAGGGCATCATGCTGGTGCCCTCGACCTTTACCGGCTGGTAAAGAAAGATGATGATGAACGCGGAGATCGCCAGGGAAATAATCAGGTCCCGCAGCCACACTCCGATGCCCGTTCCTACGCGAACGGGCGCAGGGGGAGTCGACGATACTGCCGGCGCGGCGGTTACAAGGGTTGCGGGAGGCCCTTCCGCCTCACCTGCCGGACCGTGGTCTGAAATCGGTGGCATGAATGTCTATTGTATACAGATCGCGTAATGAGGGGAGCGGTTGTATTCAGGCAAAGCCGTGGCGCGTCACTTCCGGCCCTTCACGCTCCGGGTTACAATAAGCGAACGCGAGGGAGCCCTATGATACGCCTGTTGCAGCACAAGACCATTTATCGCGGCCTGAGCCTGGCTTTCCTTTTCTTCGTAACGCTTACGATGACGGCTCAGTGGGCCTCAACCCAGGATGAAGGGGGCGTCCCTGCTTATAATGCAGGGCCTCCGCCCAAGGGCACAAAATTGCCACCGACGCTGACCAAGGCAGAGCTATGGGGCGCCGACGCGCAATATCCATACCAGACGCACGCCTACGAACTTGCCGCCAAGATCCCCACCGTGCTGCATCAGCAGCCTTGCTACTGCTATTGCGACCGCATGGGCCACAACAGTCTGCACAGCTGCTTCGAGAACACCCACGGAGCACAATGCGCGACGTGCCTAAAGGAGCTTTACTACTCCTACCAGCAGCACCAGAAGGGCAAGACGGCTGCGCAAATCCGCGCCGGAATCATCAAAGGCGAATGGAAGCAGATCGATCTGAATACGGCGGCCGCGATCAACTAAGGCGGTTCGCCCGGACCGAGCAAGACATCTCGGGGCGCTTTACCGTCACGGCACCCGGGTCAGACTTGCCGTACCGGGTCCCGGCGGCTTTACCTTCAGCCTCACTTTGAGTGATACTTTACTGCTCAGATTAAGAAGCGATTCGCAAGGAGTTCCCCATTACCAAGAGCACAGGAAGAGTTTTGCACATGGCTCAGAAACCCACCGCGAAGAAGACCGTGACGGAGGATCCCCGTTACGTCCAGGCTCTGCAGAGCTATGAGTCCGGTCTGCGCTCCATGCAGGAGCACAAGTTCGACAAGGCGAAGCCCCATTTTCAAAAGGTTCTTGCGGGACCGATTAAGGAACTGGCCGACCGCGCTAACGTCCATCTCAGCATCTGCAACCAGCACCTGGAGCGCTCCACCGCGACCCAGTTCAAGACGGCCGAAGAGCACTTCGACTTCGCTGTTTCGCTGATGAACGTGGGCGACTATGTGACCGCCCGCGAGCATCTTGAGACGTTACGCAAGCAAAATGCCAAGGCCGACTATGTTGTGTATGGTCTGGCCGCGCTGGACTGCCTGACCGGTCACGTCGAGGATTCCTTGAAGCATCTGGACGAAGCGCTCCGTCTCAACGCGCAACTGCGTTTCCAGGCGCGCAACGATTCAGACTTTCAGAATCTGGCCGAGGACCCGCGCTTCACGGAACTGCTGTATCCGGATCCAGGGGCCGAGGCCGGCTCCGACGGCGACCTCGGAGAAGATGAAGCTCTCTAACCCTTCTGCGGACAAACTTTGATGGAGAGCAAAACCACCGAGCTGCCGATACTGGAGAAAACCGCCTCTGCGCGCGGTCTTCGCGTGGTTGCCATTGGTGGAGGCACCGGACTCTCGACCCTGCTCAAGGGGCTAAAGCGTTTTGTAATTTCGCCCGCTGATACCGCTTCAGGATCACCGGATTGCAGCGTGATTCGCGATCTTTCGGCAGTGGTGACGGTCAGCGACGATGGGGGTTCCAGCGGGCGCCTGCGGAAAGAGCTCAACATGCTCCCGCCGGGCGACATCCGGAACTGCATTGTCGCCCTCAGCGAAGACGAGGCTTTGCTCTCGAAGCTTTTTCGCCACCGCTTCGATAAGGGATCCGGTCTCGAGGGCCACAGCTTCGGCAACCTGTTCCTTGCGGCCCTCACATCCCTGACGTCGGACTTTTCGGAAGCGGTTCGACTCTCTTCGGAAATCCTCCTTACACGCGGTCATATTTATCCCGCAACTACGTCGAACATCGAACTGGAAGCACTGATGGAAGACGGCACGCGCGTCCGTGGAGAAACGAAGATTACCGCCAGCAAAGGGCGTATCCGGGAGCTGTTTCTGGTGCCACCCGACGTGGGTCCCATGCCTCAGACCCTGGAGGCAATCGCGAATGCGGACATGATCACCATCGGCCCGGGTTCCCTGTTCACAAGCCTGATCCCGAACCTGCTGGTGCGCGGCATTGCGCAGGCCATTGTCGAATCGCCCGCCACCAAGATCTACATCTGCAATCTGATGACACAGGCGAATGAAAGCCTCGGGCTCACCGCCGCCGATCACATTCGCGCGCTGAACCGTCATGCGCAAAAGCAGATCTTCGACTTTGCCTTGATCAACCGAACTCCCGTATCGCACGGCCTTGAAACCAAGTACGCCAGCGAAGGCGCCTGTCAGATCGTCAACGATCTCGACGCGATCGAAGCCCTCGGAGTGATTCCTGTGCTGGGGGATTACCTGGAAGAAGCCGGAGTGGCGCGCCATAATACCTCCCGGGTGGCTCGCGACCTCATGCAATTGATGGCGCAGCGCCCACCTGAAGAGCGAGCACAGTAATCGCACAGCTGCTGTATAAACCTGTACTCACAATGTGCGTTTGTAGCTGCTCGATCGTTCCTGTATCTTGATCCTTCGCTTCGAGCCTCTACCGTCTTCGAAACGATCCTATGCGCTCTTCCCTCTTCATTGTCGCAATCCTTCTGCTTGCGTCCTCGGCGAGTCTCGCGCAGGCCGGGCCTCAGCAAGGCGGGCACGAGGTTCAAATATGGGCCGGCGGTGGGCACTCGGTCAGCGGAGGACGTGGCAATACCGGCGCCTTCGTCGCTGGCCTGCGCTACGGATGGATTCTCACCGGGCCCCACCTGCCGAGCTTTCTCCGTGGTCGCTTCGAATACGCGGTCGACGCAGTGCCCGTCTTCATTGCCTTCCAACCCGCCAATACGGCCTACGGAGTGGGATTTGATCCACTAGGGCTCAAATGGAATTTCGAGCGTCATGGTCACCTCTCGCCGTATCTCGAATTAACGGGGGGCGCCCTGTTCACTGATCACAATGTGCCCACCGGCACCAACACGGTGAACTTTATGGACCAGGCAGCGCTCGGCGTCCACATTCTCGGAGAGCGCCACAATGTGAGTCTTGAGTTGCGGTACATGCACATCTCGAACGCAGGATTGGCCGTCCCCAACCCGGGGATTAACACGGTGCAGGTCAGGCTAGGCATCGGCAAGTTTTCTGGCGGCAGAAAACGCTGAGAATTTCCAGGTGTTCCCGTGTGCCGTCTGTGGTAAGTCTTTTCGTTCTTAGTTCCAAACCTTGCGCCTAAACTCCCCGCCAGCTATCCTCATCCGTTATGTCTACGCTCGTCGAATGTGTTCCGAATTTCTCTGAAGGCCGCGATCAGTCCAAAGTTGATGCCATTGTAGACGCCATGAAGATGCCGGGCGTCTACCTGCTCGACCGCGAAATGGATTCGGACCACAACCGCTGCGTGATCACGCTGGTCGGAGAGCGCGAAGCCATTCAGGAGGCTGCGATTCGTGGCGTCGGAAAGGCTGCTGAGCTGATCGACCTGAACACTCATACGGGCGCCCATCCGCGCATGGGAGCGTCCGACGTCGTCCCATTCATTCCGATCGACGGAGTCACTATCGAAGATTGCGTCGCCATGGCGAACCATGTCGGCGAGGAGATCTGGAAGCGCTATCAGATTCCCGTTTATCTCTACGAGGCCGCGGCCAGAACGCCTGAGCGACAGGGACTGGAAAACATTCGCCGCGGACAGTTCGAAGGCATCCGCGCGGAGATCGCGACGAATCCAGCTCGGCGTCCGGATTTCGGAGAACCGCGCGTCCATCCGACCGCAGGCGCGACCGTCGTCGGCGCCCGCAAGTTTCTCGTTGCCTACAACGTGTTTCTGAACACGCCCGACGTCGACATTGCCAAGAAGATCGCGAAGGCGGTGCGCTTTTCCAACGGCGGAATGCGATTCGTGAAAGGCGCGGGATTCCTGGTACGCGGGCAGGCGCAGGTATCGATGAATCTCACCGACTTCGAGCAGACGCCCATTCATCGAGTCTTCGAATTGGTCAAACGGGAGGCTGCCCGTTACGGTGTAATGGCAGTTTCCAGCGAGATCGTCGGACTGATTCCAAAGAAAGCTCTGGAGCAAGCCGCCGAGTGGTTCCTGCAAGTTGAGAATTTCGATTCGTCACTGATTCTGGAGAATCGCCTCTCCGCCGTGATGGGAGGCAAGATGGCGGTCGGAGGCCTGCGCGCCGGTATCGAGCCCTTCGTGGAGCAGCTGGCCGCTCCAACTGCGACGCCCGGTGGCGGCAGCGCTTCCGCCGCGGCCGCAGCGATGGCTGCCGGCCTGGCCGTGATGGTCGCCTCGATGTCGCGAGGAAAGAAAGCGTACCTGCAGTACGAATCGCAGCTCAGCGGAGTAATAGCTCGACTGACGCCTCTCCGCGAAGAATTGAAAGCCGCCGTGGATGCCGATGCCGAGTCTTACAACTCCGTCATGAAAGCCTACAAGGCGGCTCGGACTGCAACGGACGAAGCATCCGGCCAATCACTCATCGAGGCGGCGCTGAAAGAGGCCACCGCGGTTCCGCTCGGAGTCGCGGAAAAAGCACGCGAAATTGTACAAATCACGAAGGCACTCGATCCCATCACGAATCCCAACATGAAGTCGGATCTAACCACGGCGTTGGCTTTGGCGGGCGCTGCCATCACTGGAGCCCTGGCGAATGTTGAGATCAACTTAGCTTCTCTGAAGGATGAAGCGTTTGCCGCGGAAGTTCGCCGGCGCGCCGCTGCTGTCCTGGCGTAAAATCGGCTCAATCCATTCTCACTAGCATCCCGACTGGCCCGTGGCTATGCGGCTGAGACAATCGGACGGGACTACCGAGTCGAAATCCCTTCGGCGGGGTTGAAACATCGATACCATTCTGCCTGTGTGAGGTGACCCATGAAGCGAACTTTGCTTTCTCTCTCGTTCCTGGGACTCGTTTCCGGAGCACTGTTGGTCAGTGGAAATGGCTGCGGAGGTGGCAACCACTCAACCACCGTCGTCACATCTGGAAGCATTCAGCACGTCGTCATCATCTTTCAGGAAAACCGTTCGACCGACAACTTGTTCCACGACCAGGTGCTGATGGACAGAGGAGCGGACATCGCCACAAGCGGGGTCAATTCTTCCGGCCAGACCATACCGCTGACCGCAACGTCGCTGGGCGTTGACTACGATCTCAGCCACGCCCACTCGGCATTTGTGGACATGTATGACGGCGGGAAAATGGATGGCGCCGATAAGGTAAAGGTCATCTGCAATGCGGGAGTAACGGACTGCCCGGTACCCAACACACAGTTCCAATATGTGAACCCGTCAGACGTGGCGCCTTACTTTCAGATGGCGGAGCAATATACGTTCGGCGATCGCATGTTTCAGACCAATCAAGGGCCGAGTTTTCCGGCGCATCAATTCATCATTTCCGGAACCAGCGCGCCGACGGCTACCAGTACCGAGTTCGTGGCCGAAAATGCGAACGGCATTAACAACGCCGGAGATAATACAGGTTGTACCGCACCTCCGGCAGAATATGTCTCGCTGATCGACGCGACGGGCACAGAATCGAGCACGATCTACCCCTGCACCGACCATCCCACACTCACCGATGAATTAAATGCCAAGGGGATAAGTTGGCGATATTACACTCCCACGGCCGGCTCGTTGTGGACGAGTCCCAATGCGATCCAGCACATGTGCGGGCCGAACGCCGCACCGCCCAATGCCACGGCGTGCACGGGATCGGACTGGGTGAATCATGTGGTTCTCTATACAACGCAGAATCCGGCTCCAATTCTCACCGATATCGCCGCGGGACAACTCCAGGCGGTGAGTTGGGTCATCCCGTCCGCCATAAACTCAGACCACGCCGATTGGACCGCAGCCACGGGAGGCCCTTCCTGGGTGGCGTCAATCGTGAATGCCGTCGGCAATAGTCCGTACTGGGCGAATACGGCCATCATCGTAACCTGGGATGACTGGGGAGGATGGTATGACCACGTTGCGCCCTTCAAAATTGTCAACGACGGCACCAGTTGGGGATCGGGGTATGCCTATGGCTTCCGAGTGCCCCTGATCGTGATCTCCCCATATGCCAAGGCGCATTACATTTCGAAAGTTAATCATGATTTCGGCAGCATTCTGAACCTCGTTGAAAAAACCTTTGGATTAGCCTCGCTAGGATATGCCGACGCCTACGCTCCGGACGATCTATCAGACTGTTTCGACTTCACCCAGACGCCGCTGGTATTCCAGACGATCACCGCGCCGATGGACGCGCAACATTTTCTAAAGGATCGAACGCCACCGACTGGCCCGGATAACGACTAGAAGAAAACACAAGGGCCCTGTTTTTATTCACCGGGGAGGTATTACCGAGGCAGTCTCCGATCGGTCAACGGGGCTTGTCCTTTTGTTCCTGTTCTTACGATGCAAGTAAAATAGAATGAAACGATCTATAAAACGACAAGGCTTGATTGTGCATCCAAGTACAGAGCACAGAGGCTTACATTTTTTTGACTTTCGAGGCGTTATGAGACTTTTCAAGATCTGCCTGGTATCTCTTCTCCTGGTGACCATGGCGTATGCCATGCCGCTGAACTCTTCCGCGCGAACCTGCGTTCCAGCCGATTTGTTGCAGTTGATCTCGGTGGACTACCGGGCCCTGAAGGACTCGCCTACTGCGATGGCCCTGAAACAGCAATTGATGCCGGAGAACATCAAGCAATTCGAAGCTGCTCTCAAGGCGATTGGCCTTGATCCAGATAAGGACATCGACACTCTCACCTTTGCCTCGTTCCGCGCCGGAAAACAGGGAGTGAAGACCGTAGGGGTGGCCAGCGGCCCGTTCAATATGAAAGCTGTGCTCAAGAAGATGAAGTTGCAGAAGTACGTGCCGAAGAAATACGGCACGGCGGATCTCTATCCGATGGATGGCGGCTTCGTGATGAGCTTCCTCGATGACAGCACGCTGTTATTCAGCGATCCGACCGCGATCCGCGTTGCGCTCGATACCAAAGACGGTCAAGTGCTAGGACTGGACACCAACGGCGATATGGCCGACATGATGACGAGCGTCGATTCCGCCCCGGTTTGGAGCATCCTTGACCAACAGGGGACGCAAAATGTAATGCGCTCGGCATTCGGAGATGCATCGAAAATCCCTGATTACGAAACCATGAAGAAACGTCTGTTGGGCTCGCGCTACACCATGAACTTCAACGGTGGGGTGAATTTCGATTTGACCGTGGTCACGGCAGATTCGATGACTGCCGGCACGATGTCAACCTTTGCGAAGGCCGGCATCCTGTACAAGAAAATGAGCGCCACTCCGGCGGAGAAAATCGCGATCGACAATACTACCGTCGACTCGGACGGCTCCGATCTGCAAGTACACTTCAAGGCCAGTGACCAGCAATTTCAGTCGCTGATGCATTCGGATTTGTTTGCGGCGGTCACCCACTAAGAAAAGTTCTGACCTCGAATGAAGCAGGCCGATTCGCATCGCGAATCGGCCTGTTTTTCGTCTTCGAACCTTTGCCACTTGGATTCGCTACTTCTTGCGCTTATCCCGCGCCCATCCCTCTTTGATGATCTGCCGCCCTCGGCCAATGGCGAGTGCATCTTCCGGAACATCGTCGGTGATGCACGAGGCCGCCCCGACGTATGCACCCTTGCCTATGCGAACCGGCGCCACCAGAGTGCTGTCGCTGCCGATGAAGACCGCATCTTCGATCACCGTCGTATGTTTGTTCACGCCGTCGTAATTGCAGGTGATAGTTCCCGCGCCGATATTTACGCCGGCGCCGATCTCCGCGTCTCCTAAATACGTCAGGTGATTCGCTTTCGATCCCTTGCCGAGCTTGATTTTCTTGGTCTCCACGAAATTTCCGACATGCGCGCCTTCGCCAATCTCACTACCGGGACGCAGGTGCGAGTACGGTCCTAGCAGGGCCCCACCGCCGATTCGAGCCTCCTCCATGACGCAGCCGGGCCGGATCAGCACCCCGTCCCCGATTTCTGAATCGCGAATCACGCAATATGAGCGCACGCGGCACGCGGTTCCGATTTTCGTTTTTCCAAGCAACTGCACATAGGGTTCGATCACCGTGTCGGCTGCGATCGTGACGTCGGCATCAATCAAACAGGTGGCTGGATAAAAGATGCTGACTCCGTCCGCCATCAGCTGACGGCACTTTGCCATGCGCATCTGTTGATCGATATCGGCCAATTCCGCTCTCGTATTTCCGCCCAGGACCTCGCTCGCGTTGGCCGTCTTCCATGCCACTACGCGTCGATGAGCTTTACGCAGGGCCTCCGCCATATCCGTCAGATAGTACTCGCCATGCGCATTCGCAGTGGAGAGCTTACCGATATGGTCATAAAGTTCCTTCACTGCGAACACGTAAAATCCGGAATTAATCTCACGAACTTTCTTTTGGGAGGGACTCGCCGCCTTTTCTTCGACAATTACCTGCACCTCCGCGCTGCGCGGACTTTTTCGCAGCACGCGGCCGTAGCCGGTGGGATTCTCCAATTCGGCGCTGAGCAGCGTCATCGCTGCCTTCTCCTGCAGATGAAAATCTCTCAGACGCCCTATGGTTTCGGCGGTAATCAGGGGAGCATCCCCGGAAAGGACGATTACGTGGTCATAACCAGCCAGAGCTTCACGTGCGACCATGAGCGCATGCCCGGTTCCATGCTGTTCAGCCTGCAGCACAAACTGGACGCCAGTATGCTGAACCGCTTTACGAACGCGCTCTGCCTCGTGGCCGATGATGGCGTACACATCGCTTGCGGAAACGAAGTCCTTGGCGGCCCGGATTACGTGCTCCAACAGCGGCTTACCGCCGACCTCATGCAACACTTTAGGGAGCTGGGATTTCAGCCTGGTTCCCTTGCCCGCCGCCATAATGGCGACAGCGATCCGCAGCTTTGTTCCACTGTTCTCGGGAGTCGACCGGGATGAACCCGTGAGTGACGATGAGCGATTGCCTTTCGATTTCTTCATTCGAACTCAATATACCTCGCCCTCGCGGACAATGGCTATTTTCCAGGACACGATGAGGAAATGGTGCGCGAACATTCCCGGCCAGACACCCGTTCGGGCAAAATCGGGGTCTCGCAGGCGACAATCGCGATCGACCCCATCTCGGCAGAGGCCTGACGCTACAGTCCGAGGCCGCCGTCGACCGCCAGGATTTGGCCCGTGATGAACTGCGGCGAGGTCGCAAAAAACACCACCGCTTTGGCGATCTCTTCTCCGCGGCCGTTCCGCTGCATTGGTGTCTGTTTGGCCATGCGCCGCATAAACGCGGCCGCGGACTTCTCTCCCAAATCGATCATTCCGGGTGCGACCGCATTCACTGCAATCTCCGGGGCCAGCGCCTTGGCCATCACTTTGGTCAGCATGTGCAGGGCGGCTTTCGAGGAGCAATAATGGGCATGCGTCGCCCAGGGCTTGAGCCCGCCAAGGGATCCCATGTTGATGATCTTCGCCTCAATCGCTGCCCCCTTTCTGCGTTTGCGCCGCATCCACTTCAACGCCTCCCGGGACACCAGAAATGGACCGCGCGCGTTCGACGCAAAAATCGCGTCCCATTGGCCCACGGTAAGCTTCTCGAACTCCGCGGTCTCGTAATTTCCGGCGTTATTTACCAGGATGTCGATCCGACCCAATTCACGGCCGGCATCCTGCATCATGGTGCGGACGCTGCTTTCGTCGGTCACGTCGCAGCGCAGCGCAAAGGCTCGAACGCCCAGCGCGGACAGATCTACAACGGTCTCCTGCGCCTCGCGAGCCGAGTTCCTGAACGTGATCGCAACATCGGCCCCGGCCTCTGCCAGCGCAATGGCCGATGCCCGTCCTAAACGCCGCGCCGCACCCGTGACCAGCGCAGTCTTTCCGAAAAGAGGTTTGGTGTCGTGGTCTGGCATGCAGGGATTCTACTGCCTTCGACCTCGGACCGAGCGACTGGTCCAACCACCTGACCCCTTGTTTCGCTTGGAAACATTGTCCCTCCACGCTAGAATCCTTTCCGCATGCCAGACTCCCGCAAGGTGGTTGTGTACTCCCGCAAAGGATGTCACCTGTGTGAGGTCGTCAAAGAGAGCCTATCCAAGCTATCAAGACGAGGCGGATTCACATGGCACGAGATTGACGTGGACGCTGACGCCGAACTTCGGCGCCAGTTCAACGACGAAGTCCCCGTCGTTTTTATCGATGGGCGCAAAGCCTTCAAGTACCGTATGGACGAGCAGGAGTTTCTGCGCAAGTTAGCCAGCTGAGCGGCGCCGGGTGGAAAACGCCGGCTTTTCCAGTACAATCGCTGCCGGCATGCTGCGCACCCAACTCTATGCGGACCCTCACAATTTATTCCTGCACGACTTAGTACTCGACTCCTGCCGCCGCAATTCCCCAAAGACCGCGCTAGTGGATGCCTCCGACGGCAGCCGTCTCAGTTACGCCGAATACGGAGAACTGGTCGAAAGAATTGCGCGCGGGCTGATCTCCGCCGAAGTGAAGCCGGGCGACCGTGTCGCCATTTTTCTGGCCAACTCCTGGGAGTTCTGCGTCTCCTATCATGCAACCACGCTTGCCGGAGCGATTCCCACGCTGCTGAATCCGACCTACCGCGAGCGCGAAGTTCGCTACCAACTGGAGAATTCCGGCGCCATTCTCTTGATCACCGACGGCGGAAATATTCAAGCGATCAACCTAGCGGGATTGCCTAACTTGCGTCGCGTCTACACCACGCGACAGCCGGCGTCCGGTACCGAACGGTTCGAAAATCTGCTTCAGCCAATGACGGCATCGTATCCAGAACCCGACGACACGTCAGATCGGACTCTCGCCGTCTTGCCTTATTCCAGCGGCACAACCGGCCTGCCAAAAGGCGTCATGCTCTCGCATTACAATCTTGTGGCAAACGTATATCAACTCATTGGGCCGAATGCAACGAAGCTTAATTCCGCTGACAACATTCTGTGCACTCTTCCGCTCTACCACATCTACGGACTGAATGTAATCCTCAATCCCTCGCTGATTCTGGGAGCGACGCTCGTTCTGATGCCGCGTTTTAACGTCGCACAACTTACTGGCCTGCTAACCGCTGAAGCCATAACAATGATGCCGCTGGTCCCGCCTGCAATCAACGCGCTATGTCAGGCCGCCGAGGCCGGACAATTCCCCCGGGAGCATAGGGTCCGGTGGGTCAAGTCCGGAGCCGCGCCCCTTGCCCCCGATCTCCCTCGCCGCTTCTCCGCTCTCACCAACATTATGGTTTGCCAGGGCTACGGAATGACCGAGGCGTCTCCGGTTACGCATGTTGGCTTCCTGGAACCGGAACTTTATCGGCCAGACTCCATTGGCCATCCGTTAGCCCAGACCGACTGTCGCGTGCTGACGCAATCCGAGATCGATCCATCGGACACACCCGATGACCTGACAGAAGCAGCGTCCGGCCAACCTGGCGAACTCGTGATGCGCGGTCCTCAGTTCATGCTCGGATATTGGAATGAGCCCAATGCGACGACCGCGGTACTGCGCGACGGCTGGTACTGGTCGGGCGATATTGTGACTCGTGATCGCGAAGGCTTTTACCGCGTGGTTGACCGCCGCAAGGAAATGATCAAGTACAAGGGCTTCGCAGTCGCCCCAGCCGAAGTCGAAGCGGTCTTGCTGGAACATCCCGCCGTGAAAGAATGCGGGGTGGTCGGGCGCCACTGTGCCGACGCGGGAGAGATTCCTGTCGCCTTCGTTGCCCTGCGCGATGGATTTGTCGACAGCCGCAAGCTGGGAGAAGAACTCTGCAGCTTTGTTGCCGATCGTCTCACGCATTACAAGCAGCCACGCGAAGTGCATTTCGTCGAGACTGTCCCCAAGACCGCGTCGGGCAAGATTTTGCGCCGCGAATTGCGCAAGCAAATGGCTTGAGGTTGGGCGAGAAGTGACATGCTTTTGACATCCTGCTGACAATCACCGTGCGCTGACATTTCACACTGCTCCTCAACACGCTCCCGGCGAGCTCGGACCGGGCACGTGCCCCGCAAATGCCCAGCCCTGCACTTCGTTTCGCGGGATGGCGACGCGGAATCGTACAGGAGGATCGTCATGCATTGGTCTCAGCTGAAAGCCTGGGCTTGCACAGTCTCGCTCTTCGCCGCCGGCACTCTATCCCTTCAGGCCCAGGGAAACAACTTCAACACTCCCGGAAATGTTCTGATTTCCGATCAGTACAACAACCGCTTGATCGAAGTGAATCCCACCAATCACAAAATCGTATGGAAATTCGGGGACGGCTCCAGCGTCGCAGGACCTCACTCCGTAGTCGGCGTGAATGATGCCCAGCGTATTGGATGGATCACGTTGGTGGCTGGGACGGGCGTCCCTGCTGGAGCCGAGCCCACATGCCCGAACGGCTGTGCCGATAATCGCGTCATGCTGGTGGACCCCACCGGCAACATCATCTGGAAATATGGCAAGGCTGGCGTCACCGGATCGGACCCCGACGAACTCAACACTCCGGTGCAAAATACCTGGCTGCCCAACTACCACATCCTGATCACCGATCAGGGAAACATGCGCGTCATCGAAGTGACCCTCGACAAGAAAATCGTCTGGCAATACGGACAGACCGGGGTGAGCGGCGATGGCCCTAACCAACTCAATAATCCGAACAGCGCGGAACTGCTGGCCAACGGGCACATCCTGATCGCCGACGAGAGCAACAATCGCGTCATCGAAGTCAACCGCAAGGGCCATATTCTTTGGAGCTACGGTTGCGCGACCTGCACACAGCTCAACGGCGCAGCTTTCGCCAGCCGCTTGCCCAATGGAGACACCCTGATCAGTGACTCCAATAACAACCGCATTATTGAAGTGGATTGGAGCGGGAACGTCGTCTGGTCGTATTCGACGAATACCCGTGCGGGTAGCGTTTCGAATCCTCTTCCGACTCGCGGGATTCGCCTGAAGAACGGCAACACGCTGATCAGCGATCAGTACAACATGCAGGTCCTTGAAGTCGACCCGAACCAGAAGATCGTCTGGAGCCAGGGCGAAATCGCCGTCCCTGGCACCGGATTTGACCTGCTCAATGGGCCCTATGATGCCAAGGTAATTGGAGACTATACAGGACTCACTCCGCCCTTCGACTGCAAGTAAACTCCGACAGTCGAGGCCCCACTCTATTCGCAATAGCGAGAGGGTGGGGCCTCTGATTTTGTGGGTGTCTGTTGGGTAGAAAGGATTAGGGAGTCGACTTCTGCTGCGCGCTGTCCCCTTCTAACTTTCGCGTCACCAGGAAGCTCCACAGCAATCGGTTGCCATCCAGGTCAGAGCCCTTTCCAATGGTTTTCTCTGCTTCGTATTGTTCGCCGCCGGGCCATGTGTTTCCCGCTCCCTTGAGGCTGTAGAGCACGACCTGCGCACCCTTTTGACAAGCACCATACGTGGCGACCTTGACCTCCGTACCCTTCGACTGCGCCGGCAATTTGCTTTTTTCGGGCTTTTCTTCGCAGCGATCGATCTTCGCCCACGATTTAGCGCTGTCTTCGGCAGATAACGTCGACAGGCTCATATTGTGCTCGGTGCCGCCGCCGTAGGGAACCACAGGATCGGACGTGCCATTTACCATTACCAACGGCACGGGGCGCGTCGGCAGGCAGATCATGGTCTTGGGCAGCGCCGCGCCCACGGTCCCCACGGCCGCGATGCGGTCACTCATCGCGCATCCCACCCGCAGGCTCATAAAGCCACCCTCCGACAACCCCAGCGCATAGATCCGAGAGGAATCAACGGAAAACTTGGTGCCAATCTGATCGAGCATTTGATTAAAGAAAGCAATGTCGTCCGCCGGAGTCGAGGTTCGCTGTTCGCTCGGTTCACGGTTAGGATCGTCCTGGCCGCCTTGTCCGCCGCCTCCCGGATAGTTCCCACCCCGGGGATAGCCACCCCCGCCTCCTGGATAACCCCCGCCACCACCACGGCGTCCACCTCTGCCGGGGCCCATGGTCATCGGACGATGCTCCGTTGGGCGTACTCCCACGTTCCATCGGCCGTGTAGAGCAAACGGATAGATCGCGATGATCCCGTCCTTGTCGGCCAATTCATCGAAGCGCGTGAGACGCTCCATGTCGTCCGGGTCTTGGTTCATGCCGTGCAGCAAAATCACTACGGGATAATGACGGTGCGCATCGTATCCTCGCGGCAACCGCAGCATGAAATTACGATCTACGTCATCGACCGTGACTTTTTCTTTCGTTTCCTGCGCCCAAAGAGTGTGCGCACCAACCAAGAATGCCAGACACACAGCCGCACACCCTATCACTCGAACTGCGTGATGTCTCTTAATTTGCATCTTGTCTCCGATTTAGCGACCCGAGAAAATACCCAGCAGCCCGTGCTTTGTTGGAAGCATTCTCGCCGCACTGAGTTGCTACCCGGGGGGAACTTTCGCGGCTGATTCTTCGTACTCCACATTAGACCGCGAATTCAGCTCCCGAACTCCAACGGAGCATAATGACGGAGGGAGAACGATTATGGACGGGCTCATCGGTTTCGCAGCAGTAGTCATGATTTTCGGCATGCCGACCGCAGTGTTGGGTATGTACACATTTTACCGCGTGCGGAAACTCCGCACGGAGGAGCGACTGGCGGCGATGCAACGGGGCGTCAGCGTCCCGATGGAAGCTGAACTGTCCGAATCGGCAAGATCCCGTCGCGCCGGAATCTTGCTGATCGCCGGCGCCGTCGGTTACATGTTGACCTTCACAATTCTTGCCCGCTACGAATCCGACGCGATGATAGCCGCCGCCTTCGGGGCGATCCCGTTCACGCTGGGACTAGGCTATTTCCTGGACTCTGCGCTGATTCGCCGCGACGCGCACGTGTCATAGTCTCCGACGGAAAAACCTGAATTCGCAGTACGTTGAAGCGGTGAAACTTTTTAAGGGGTCCCCACCCTCATCGTGCCTTTGGCGGACAGGGCTGGGGATCCTGATTTTCTGGACGGAAAATGAGTTCGTTTGAAGTCTCATTCGCCCGTCAGAGCTTTGTACTGCGCTGCTGCGAGTGGTACGACACTGAGTCGTCCCTGGCGCACAAGCGGAGAATCAGCAAACAACGGATTCGCCTTCACAGCTGCCAGCGTGACCGGCTTCGCGATTGCCTTTCCGGCCTTAATCTTCACTTGCGGATTGCGCGGATCGGAGGCATCTACGGAGACAACCGTCGCCGTTCCTACCGCGCTCTTCTCATCGCCGGTGTGATAAATGACGAGGCGCTCGCCGGGTTTCATCGCGCGAAGATTCTTGAGCGCAACCGGGTTCGACACGCCGTCCCATACGGTAGTCTTCTCCTGCTGCAACTTCGCAAACGAATAGGTGGACGGTTCCGTCTTCAGCAAGTAATCCATAAATCCTCAATCGAATGTATGCCTCGCCCGCATCGGATCGGCTAATTCGGACTCTTCGGATCCGCTGGCGGCGGGTCGGGTTTCGCAGGAGCGCTCGGCGGCTTGGGATGATCGTCATACACGGAGTACTGCGTCTGCGGCCGCTTCATCTTGATCGTGATTTCCATCTTAGCCTTGTCGATGTCGAAGTCTTCCCCGTAAGTCTGGAAGCCGGACGCCAGTATCTGCACTCGCAACTTGCCGTACGGGAGGCCATCAAAATTGGCCTTCCCATCAGGGTCCGTCTTCAACTCCACATCCCCGCGTTCCTGTCTACCCTTGGCATCAACGGCGTGCATGATTACGGCAGCATTGCGGACCGGCTTGCCGTTGTCATCCTTGACGACGTTGAAATGAATCCAACAGGTTGGCTCTTCGTCCTTGTCTTTTTGCCCCATGGCCACGCCCGCGGCTGCGAGCAGCAGCAGCATTACGCCCCTTACGGCAATTCTATTCATGCTCGCCATTCTATGCAGGAGCGACGTATCTGTCATCTGTCCTGCCACGGGATACCGGAGAAATCACATTCCAGGCTCCGTCTTTTACAATGCGGTTGTGAAAACTTGGGACGTCATCATCATCGGCGGAGGCATTATCGGCCTGTCGTTGTCGATTGCCCTGCGCAAACGCGGAGCTACCGTGCTCGTGGTGGAGCGTGGCGAACCGGGCCGTGAAGCTTCCCATGCTGCCGGAGGCATGCTGGTCGATTGTCCACTGGAAACTCTTCCCGCTTTGCAGCCGCTCGCGACCGCTAGCGCCAGAATGTATCCCGAGTTTGCGCACGAGTTGGAACTCGAATCGGGGATGAAAGTCGACCTGCGAGACTATGGCACGATTTTGTTCCTCTCGAAAGAACAAATTGAAAATCGACTGCTGACCGGTCCTCAGCTTAGGCCAACGGCGATCAGTTTGAACGAACTGGAACAGCTAGAACCTGCATTGGAGCCTGCCGTTAGACCGAGCACCTTTGACAAGTCAGAAATAGAGACATTTCGCGAAGAGTGGGGGATCGAGGCGGACGCAGGGCAGGTCGAGGAGTTCTTCGGGTCAGTCCCCGGCCACGCTCTGCATCTCAGGGAGCGCAGCGTCGATCCGCGGGCGCTGACAGCGGCTGCGTGGAAAACGGCGAAGAATCGCGGTGTGGATTTTTCCTCCGGCGATCCGGTCACTACGGTCAATCTCTCCGATGTTCACATCACGGGCGTGAGCACTACCAAGACATCATTTCTCGCGTCGAAAGTCGTGAACTGTGCCGGTGCGTGGTCTGGAAAAATCGGTCCGTATGCTTTTCCGACGCGGCCCGTGAAGGGTCAGATGCTCTGCCTGCTCATGCCTACGAAAACGCTGCTGAAACACGTCATCCGTTCGCCGCAGGCCTATCTGATTCCGCGCAGCGATGGACGTTTACTCGTTGGCGCGACGGTCGAAGAAGCTGGATTCGACAAACGCACCGATCCAGACACGATCCGACGTTTACACCGCGCGGCTCTGCAACTTGTGCCTAAATTGCGGGATGTCAGAATCCTCGAAGACTGGGCTGGGCTGCGTCCCGGAACGCCCGACAACCTGCCGATTCTGGGAGTGACCGCGACTCCGGGCTACTATGTGGCGACTGGCCATTTCCGCGATGGCATCCTGCTCGCCCCTATCACTGGCGAGGTCATGGCGGAGGTGATCGAAGGTCGGTCCCCGGAACACGACCTTAACGCGTTTTCGCCGGCCCGATTTGCATGAAATCGCCTTCGGCCTGCCTTTTGTGGATTCTAAGCATCCTGAGTGGTTAGGGCCTCGCGGTTCAGCCGCGGCCACTCGCTTCGCGCTATACTGTTTCGTTTGCTCGGACTTCTGACCCGCACTCATGCGTTGTCCACCGAGATCCACAGAAAGGACTTACTCATGGCCTCTCCCGCAGTCGATTATGCCCGCAGTAATCAGCAGCGCTTCCTGAATGAACTCAAAGATCTTCTCCGCATCCCCAGCGTCAGTACCCTCGAAGAGCACAAGCCCGACATTCAAAAAGCCGCCGACTATGTAGCGAATGAATTGCGCCGCATCGGCATGGAAAACGTCGAGGTCATCGCGACGAAGGGACACCCTCTGATCTACGCAGACTGGTTGCACGCTTCGGGCAAACCCACCGTTCTCTGCTATGCGCACTATGATGTTCAGCCCGCAGAGCCTCTCGACGAGTGGCACACTCCGCCGTTCGAACCGACCGAGCGCAACAACAACATTTACGCCCGCGGCGCGGTAGACGACAAAGGTCAGCTTTGGATGGAAGTGAAGGCCCTTGAGTCCCTCATGCAGACCGGCGGCGGCAAGCTACCCATCAACGTGAAGGTCATTTTCGAAGGCGAAGAAGAAGTCGGCGGAGAATCCATCGACGCATACATCGTCAAGGAGAAGACCAAGCTGAAAGCAGACTTCGCGCTCGTCTGCGATACCGAACTCTTCGCGCCCAATCTCCCCACACTGTGCGTAGGCCTGCGCGGCCTCGTCTACACGGAAATCGAGGCCAAGGGCGCGATGACGGATTTGCACTCCGGTGTGTACGGAGGTGCCGCGCCGAATCCTTTCTTCGCCCTGACCGAGATCATCAGTAAGCTTAAAGACTCCAAGGGCAAAATTCTGATCCCGGGCTTCTACAAAGGCGTGAAGGCTCCGACCAAGGACGAACTCAAAGCCTGGAAGCGACTGCCTTTTAACGAAGAGAAATATCGCAAGACGGAGGTCGGATCGAAGGTCCTCACAGGCGAGCCTGGTTACTCAGTGCTTTACCGCACATGGGCGCGGCCCACGCTCGAAGTGCACGGCATGCCTGGAGGTTTCATCGCCGCCGGCGCCAAGACCGTGATTCCTGCGAAGGCGGCGGCAAAGATTTCCATGCGTCTGGTGCCCAACCAGAATGCCGACGATGTTTTCAAGAAATACTCGGCCTACGTGAAGAAGCTGACGCCCAAGGGCATCGAAACCAAGATCACGATCCACAGTAAGGGACCGGCCGCTGTCGTCGGCACCGACAACCCTTACATAAAGGCTGCGACCGAGGCACTGCATGACACGTTCAAAAAGGACACAGTGTTCATCCGCAGCGGGGGCTCGATTCCCATCGTGACCGGCTTCCAGGATGTCTTGAAGATTCCAAGCGTGATGATGGGATTCGGACTGCCGGATGATAACCTGCACGCTCCAAATGAGAAGTTTCACATTCCGAACTTCTATCGTGGGATCGAAACGATCTGTCGCTTCTTCGAGAAGTTGGGATAAGGCCATTGGTCAGTGATTGATTGAATTCCAGGGAGCGTCCTAAACGGACGCTCCTTATTTTTTGAATCGATGATTCAGCATCGGCCGGAATCGGTATCGTCATTGTGATGCCCTTGTGTGTCCTTGACCGGTTTTCGGTGAAGGTCTAAATTTCCCTGCAAAGTAGTCCCATTCTTTCCTCATCCGAGGATCGATGTCCCTTGGGGCTCCCGCCACACCCATAGCGCTGTTCTGTTCGCGGTGGGGCACGGGACCAGGATTCGGCTGGCCCGCAGCTTGAACTGAGCAGCAAAGTCAACGACTGCGCCCGCCTTCGCAAAACGCACGAAAACTTGAAGGCAGAAGTGTGCCTATCCATATCCCGAGGTGCAACAAATGAAGCATCGGTTGTTCTCGCCCATGATGCTGTGTCTTGCCGTAGTGACACTGGCCAGCGTAGAAGTTCAGTCGCAAAATGATCCCGGTCCCCGCAGTGGTCCTCCAGCCGCCGGCAGTTTCTATCCAACTCTGAATACGAATGAGCAAAACTTCTTCACACAGGCCCAACTGCGCTTTCAGGAAGTTGACTCCGTTCTCGGCAGCATCTCCGGTGAAACGGGAGTGGGCCTGGGGCCAACCTTCAATGGAAACAGTTGCGCGCAATGCCATGCACAACCGACCATCGGTGGAAGCAGTCCGGGGCTGACCAGTCCGCAGAACGCACTCGCGAACCCGCAAGTCGGGCTGGCCGCACTCGATGGCGCGAGCAACACGGTGCCGTCTTTCATTACCACCGCCGGACCCGTTCGCGAAGCGCATCCACCCTGGGGCGTGCGCTTACGCCGGAACTTATTCGCCAGGATGCGGAACTTTTCAAGGCCGCCAACTGCGATTTCATCCGCACTTCGCACTATCCGCCGGAAGAGGAATTCCTCGACCTTTGTGACCCATTCGGGTTGTTCGTCATGGATGAGGCCCCGCTGTGCTGGGACAATGTCGGCTGGGGCTATGCGCCCCAAGACTTGCGGAGGAAGATGTTTACATCCAGCAAACCGAGCATGGCTCTGCGTTAAACGCGACCGCCATCACCCGGCTGTCATCGTCTGGTCACTCGCCAACGAATCCCATTGGAGTCCCACATTTGAAAAATCCGCCCAAC
>CAVXVD010000028.1:0-14177 GCA_963765015.1 uncultured Acidobacteriota bacterium
ACATGATGGTCGCCCCGACCTTGATGGACGACACGGATGGGCAATACCGGGGAATGGACGGCCAGGTTCATCAACTTCCTACCGGCGCTCACAACTACAGCACGTTCTCTCTGTGGGATACATTCCGCGCCGCGCATCCGATGTATACGTTGTTCCAGAGCGACCGGGTTTCGGATTTCGTCAACTGCCTGATTCGCATGGCTGAGCAAAGTCCGGATGGTGTTCCGATCTGGCCTTTGCAGGCAAAAGAAACGTTCTGCATGACTAGATACCATGCGAGCTCGGTGCTGGCAGAAGCGCAGGTCAAGGGCTTCAAGGGAATCGACTTCAGCAAGGCCTATCCCGCGTTCAAAAAACGTGCGATGGTCGATGACTACCGAGGACTCGGCTACTATCGGAAACTGGGTTTCATCCCTTGCGATAAAGAGGAAGAGTCGGTCAGCAAGACCATGGAATATGCCTATGACGACTGGGCGGTGGCGCACATTGCTCAAGCGGTTGGCGAAAGAGAAGACGCTAAACTCCTGATCGAGCGCGCGAAGAACTACAAGAATCTGTTCGATGCCTCGACCGCTTTCATGCGACCAAAGTTGGAGAGCGGCGAATGGGCCGAGCCTTTCGATCCCACCGAGATGGGGTATTCGAAGAAGTGGCGGGACTACACCGAGTCGGATCCCTGGGAGACCACATTTACGGTCCAGCATGATCCGGCTGGCTTGATCGGACTTTTCGGCGGTCGCCAGCCATTTATAAACAAGCTCGACACACTGTTCACAACCAGTTCCCAACTTCCCCCTGACGCACCGCCAGATATTGCCGGCATGGTCGGCCAGTACGCGCATGGCAATGAGCCGTGCCATCACATGGCCTACCTGTACTGTTACGCTGGCGCTGCTCCTAAGACTCAGGATCGCGTGCGTCAGCTTCTGGATCTGGAGTACGACGATCAGCCCGACGGCCTCGCTGGGAATGAAGACTGCGGACAGATGTCCGCCTGGTACGTCATCAGTGCGCTTGGGTTCTACGCCGTGGACCCGGTCAGTGGCAACTATGTGTTTGGTACGCCGCTGTTCGATCGGGCAGAGGTGGAACTCGGCGGCGGCAGGAAACTTGTAGTCGAAGCGAAACGGAATTCTTCCAGCGACCAATATATCCAATCCGTAACCTTCAATGGCAAGCCCTATCAAAAGGTGTGGTTCCGTCACGCGGACATTGCGAATGGCGCCACCATCGTCTTTACGCTGGGCAACACTCCCAACCTGGACTTCGGTGCTACTGAGGGCGACGCTCCTCCTTCACTAACTCTGTGAGTCGAAGAAAGGAATGTTTTCGGAGACGATTGGCGAATGCGAGCCGCAACCACAATGAAGGAGATTGGGCGCGAGTTGGGGGTCTCGATCGCGACTGTTTCCAGAGCGCTTCGTCATCGTCCCGAAGTCAAGTTGGAAACCCGGAAACGGGTATTACGACGTGCTAAAGAGCTTAGCTATCAGCCAAGTTCGCCCGCCCGGGCGCTTGCGACCAGGCGCACAAAGTTAATCGGATTGATCGTCCCCGATCTGGTCCATCCGTTTTTTGCGCAAGTAGCGCTTGGGATCTCCGCCCAATTGCGAGTCCATGACTACAGCTTGATCATTTCATCTTCAGAAGAGGATTCCTTCCTGGAACGTCGAGAAATCGAGCAAATGGTGGCACGTCGCGTAGATGCGTTGATTTTGGCTTCCACCCAAGCCAGCGTCGGGCGCTTTAGGACCCCCGAGAATCACAGATTGTCTCTCGTTTTGCTGGACCGCAGAGTGCCAGGACTAGCAGCCGATTTCGTGGGAATTGACGATGTTATGGCGGGCAGTCTGGCTACCAGTCACTTGCTCGACATTGGCTGCAAGACGGTTGCTCACATTGCGGGTTCGGAAGTGAGCACGGCATTTGATCGACAGGCGGGGTATTGCATGGCGCTGGCTTCGCACAATGTCAATCTGTCTCCTGCCTACATCGTGAAATGCGACCACGGGGATCATTCTGCTGACGCAGCCGGCCATGACGCACTGAGGACACTGCTTTGTCTCGACCCACGCCCCGACGGGGTATTCTGCTGCAACGATTACATAGCCATGGGCGCTATGCGCGCCATCTTGGAAGCCGGCTTGCGCATTCCACAAGATATGGCTGTTGTGGGATGCGGAAATTTTCACTACGCCGATTGTCTGCGCGTGCCCCTCACGAGTATTGATCAAGACAGTGACAGCCTGGGACAAATCGCCGGGAGAATGGCCTTGAGCATGGTCAAGCGCAGAAATAAATCAGCCCCTCGCAGCATACTGATTCCTGCCCGCCTCGTGATCCGCGCCTCCAGTCAAAGATAGAATTGTTTTCTGAATAGGCTCTATCGTTAGGCTGCAAGACATCTGAGCGACAAAGTGAGGAGGCGTATGAGCGTGGACACGACAATCGTTCGATGTTGCATCATGAGCGCAGTGCTATTCGCCACGTTGGGCGAGGCTAGAGCGCAGCAGCGATAAATCACTGCGCTGTCGGAGGCTGAGGAATGGCCGGGCAGCGGCACTGGCGGAAGTGAATGTTGTGAGTGTGTGGTCAATCTGGATTGTGGCGCGCCCGGGTGCTGATAATCATGGCCGCAACAAGGGCACACAAGAAGCCCAGTTCCAACTATGTCGATTTATACGATTGAAAAAAATAGATAAAGTGGTGGAGGCGGCGGGAGTCGCACTATTCAGCGTGTTGACAGGACGTAAGTTATTGATTCTTCGTATGGCCGGAGGGGCAAAAAGGCACCATTGCCGGTTCCATTGTACGTTTATTGTACGAAAATGTTTTCGAGTTCCCGCTCTGCAGACTGACGATCACGGCCCGACAATCACACAGTTGTGCCATGATTGAGAACTATATAATGAAGCACACGCCTTCAGGGAACTGAGGCAGCGTACGCAACAGATGGATCGGCGCCTTGCCCAAACAAGCTTCTCACTCGTTTAGCTTTCGGAGCATTAGTCCCGGAATTGAACTGATGCGGCATGATTTTAGTCTACCGCGGCACCGCCATTTGTTGGCGTACGCGACGGTTGTGCTGGCAGGAACACTTGGAGAAGCCGGCTACGCCGGACGCATCGAAGCTAAGGCGGGAGATGTCCTGATCCATCCCAGGTTGGACTGTCACGTAAACCAGAAGGTGTGCGCGGGTGTGCGACTGGTGCGCCTGCCCTGGTCAAATCCTGTTTTTGAGTCGGGTTTGTATCACATCGATGACTTGGACTATCTCGCGGTTACGGCCGAGAAGTCCCCAGCTGACGCCACCTTTCTCTTAGGCGAGCTTTTGCAAAAGTGCGCTGCCAAATCGCCGCGTGTACGTAATGACTGGCCGGATCTTTTGGCGACGGATCTAGTCACCGATGTTGGTGTCAGTCTTGGAGACTGGGCCCACGATCACCAGCTCGCACCGGAGACGGTTTCACGGGGCTTCTCTTTAGCATACGGTGTCTCGCCCGAGGTGTTCAAAGCGGAATCTCGTGCGCGTTCGGCATGGCTTCGGATTGCAGATGGGAACGATGAACTGTCGGCGATCGCTGTAGACACCGGTTTTGCCGACCAAGCCCATATGACTCGCTGGATTCGCCGCACGACGGGGGCCCCGCCGGGGTACTGGCGCAGAAGAACGCTGCTTGGCTCAGTTCCTGTCGCTTAACCAAGGAATACATGGAACGAAAGCGTTCCGCCGTTACACCTGATCCAAATGTTTGACGAAAGTTTCTTGGGTTTTCGTGTGTTTGTACGCGTGCCTGAGATAAAACTGGTGAGCTCGCTCACGCACAACATTTGAACGAACTGATAGTCGCAAGCATCCAGCGATTTGCGCCCATTCTTCTGCGGCTGATAGTAGTTGCGCTCCTATGCCTTGGCAACGCGTCTCCTGATCAACAACGAGGCCGCTGATTTCGGCATGCTTATCCATCGCGACGGAACTAAGAATGTAGGCGCCGATCCAGCCGATGACTTTATGACTCGGGTTTTCGGCCACGAAAATCACATAGCGCTTCGGGTCGTCCATTTCGGAAATACGCCGCTCGATATCCTCAACAGTGCTTGGATAGCCCAGCTGGGTGGCAAGTGCCGCAATACGCTCGTAATCGCTGGAACACGCAGTCCGAATACTGCAGGTACAAGAGATCGATGGTTCTGCGTTAATTTTGACCGTCATCTGATTTCTTCCGCATGGAGCCCGATTTCGCCAGTCGAGGCTAAAAGCTGGGAGCTTTTTCGCCGGGTGATCGACATTGAATCTACACAGTCACTACGATTCCACTTTGCGCTGATACTGAGCAGCTCGTCAGATTGAAAACTTCGGGTTGCCCTCGAGAATCTCCATCTTGTACCTCGGTCTTTCATTCTTGCGCGAGAGAGAAGCGTTAAATCTCACGCGGTAATTCAGAGGTCCGCCATCTTCACGTTCACTTCGTTCCAGAGGGCGAGGAATGCATACGAATTCCGTTTCCAGACTCTCGGGAGTGCAACTGACGACGGCGTAACCATGCCCGCCCATATCCACAAAAGAAGCATGTGGCGACAGGTCTGGATTGGAAAGCGCTCGGGCTTTCTCGATGTCTCCGCTCTTGAGGTATTCGAGACACGATTTCACGCCGTGACGCATCAGCATATTGACCATTGGCTGCGGACTCTTGTCGTCGGGGCCCTGCCCGGAATAAAGGCCGCGCAACGGATGGTCCTTTAATCCGTGCTCGTACGATTCAACAAATGTAGGAGCAGAAATGGACCCGGTTACAAAAGCCAACCCGACAGGCGTGAACGGCTTCGGGGGAAGCGATTTGGCTGCGAGGCCTGCCCAGAATGCGTGCCTGTCGCCTGCGATCGTGGCGAAGCCGGTGATGCCATGCTCGGCCACGAAGTCGTAGATTTCACCCTTCTCCGTATACGCCGTACTCCAATCCTGTATGGCGAATCCGGCATATCCGTTCCATGGCCAGGGCTTGGTCATGCCTTCGGGAAGATGTTGCGGATCGGCGCGCATTTCGAGGGTTGCGGTCGTATTTCCCCACAATTTCCAGGGAGCCGTCGAATGCTTCAGACGATCGAGGAACCAGCTCTTTTGTTCTGCTCCCAGGATCGTTGTTGGCGGCCGAGTAGCCCAGATGTTCGGGATGTTTACTTTTCCATCTTTCGACGTGATTGTTGCCGGTGGTTTGCCGTTGTTGTAGGTACAGCCGGCATGCAAGAATTTCGATGGCTTCCTGGGGCGTCAAATCAGGGAAGTCCTTGCTCGTCAAGTCCGCGGCTTCCGTCATGTCGACGGGCTCCTCCGACCGATAGGTGCGCTGGTCGGTGATGATGAGTTCCACACTGCGCCCCCATCGGATCGCGCGATACCCCTTCAGAGAATTGACTGCCGCGAGATTATTCGGTTCAATCCCAAGTCCGTGGTCGTCGAACTTAGTGATGGGAGTATCCACGACGCTTGGCGGATGGAATTCATCGAGAGCCGTGCTATTGGGCCGCTGTAATCGCGCGGGCTGGAATTCAAAGAAAGCCTGATTCGCGGCGACTTTGCGCGTTTGTGTTGCCTCGGTTTTTTCATATTTCTGCAACGATTGCCAGCCACGCCAACTGAACTCGTGGTTGTCCCACATGTTGACGAATGGCCAGCGGGCGCGCGCGTCTTGAATGTCTGGATCGTGCAGCATAGCCCTTGTAAACCGCGCGGTAGTCCTCGAGAGTGGTCGGAACGTGAAGGTCTTCGATTTTCTGTCCGTGTGGGTAGCGAACCACATCCCGAAGCCGGCGATCATAGATCCCTTGCGGGCGGTCTTCGGGATACCACACGATTTCGTAAATGAAATCGCCGAGATGCAGAATGAAACCCAAACGCTCGTTCTCCGGCGCTCGCTTATCTTCGAAGATCATGCGGCGATAGGCGTTTTGAGCGCCCTGGTTCGCGTTCTGACAGCTTATGAACACGAATTTAACTGGCCGCGGGTCATCCGGAAGGGGTGCAGTGATCGTGCGCCCGACGCGGCTCCCCATGCCAGCCTTATCGGCGAAACGATACCAATACACCTGCGCAGGTTTGAGGCCGCCTACAAGGACACGACACGTCCAATCAGCTGCCGCTGAAACTGGCACATCGGCAGTCGACACGACTCGCTGGAATGCGCTCTCTTCGGCAATCTCAACTCGCAACTCCGCACTGGATTGATTGGCCTGAGGATATCGGGTCCAGAGCAGAACGCTGTTGCTGTCCGGGTCGCCGGAGGCAACACCTTCAGGAAATCGGTCGCGCGATTCGCGCCAAGGCATGCCGGAAGAACTGGCAAACAGGTTGAGCCATGCGACCGAAGCGCCCGTTGCAATGGCCATTTTGGTGAAGGTTCGGCGATCCATGCAGTTTGCGGCCTCGGAATAGGAATTTTGGATACTTCCGTCCTAACTTCTACAGTTCAGCACGTTCCTTCGTCTTGAACGCATTTGATTATGTTTCGGAACTTTAAGGGTCTTCTCCCGCCGTTACTACAATACCGCCTGCGATGAGATCAAATTCGTTCAAGACGACTGCCCTCGCGCGCGGCAAAGTGTTCTTGTACGGAAAGGGCGCTAAAGTGAGAATCGCGTAAATCTCGACTTCGAGGCTTGGCTCGTTCCTCGTTGCTTTCCCACTTTTTGCTACGATAGCGGTCGCCGACGGCGACAACTGTACAGCTCCGGCCGCGACGATTGAGGGCTTAGTGGATGACATCTCATGCCCGATTCAGAATCTTGCGGCGACGGCGACTGCATTCAACCTGAAGTGTGCACTGGAATGTTCGAGACTCGGTTCGGCGCTCATTATCCTGGATAAAGACGGCTACATTTATGTTCCCATCTCCGCCTCGATGCCAGACCAGGATCAAAGGTCACGCCTGCTTCCGTTTGTGTCGGGATTCTTCGCGGAATGGGACTGCGGGGTAACGGAATGCGAGCTCGCATCCGGCGACGTCCTGGTGATTTATACCGACGGCATCACTGAAGCAGGGCCGAACGAAGAGGAAGAGTTTGGCGAAGAACGGTTGATCGCAACGGCTCAGAAGCATAGTCAGCAATCGGCTATCGAAATCCTGAATAACACAGTCGCCGAAGTGCAGCCGGCCAGCCGGGGTAGGCAGGCCGCCGACATGACGCTGATCGTAGCTGGCTGCGCATAGCGGTTTGTTGTTGCAATCTCATCCTGCTGCATGTCCAACGCCGAGAGTTCCAGCAGTGTTTGAGGGGAAACGTCAGCCGCGGGCGGTGGCAGCCTTGCGAGCGACGAGGGTGTAGCCTTTGGCTTTGGCGTCCGCTTCGATGACGGTCAAGTGCTCGCGCCCGGCCGTAATTTGCCCGGTCTTCATTTCGATTTCAGCGAGCGCGAGACGGGCATCGAGCTCGATGCCCATATAACCCAGCTCTCGCGACTTCGTCATGATGACGGCCAGTTCTTTGCGTGCCGCAATCCCGGCTGCTGAGCGGGCAGGATTTTTGTCGGCGGTCTCGATGCGCGCCGCAGTGATCGCCGTCTGCCAGCGGATTTCTGGATTCTGGCTTTTGGCGGCGAGGGAGCGTGCGTGTTGCATCGCCTCTTTTGCTGCAGCTGCTTTACCCTCCGCAAGTAGGGCGCGGGCGAGGATGCCCCACGCCTGAGTTTCGTCGTCACGGAGTTTTTGTGTTTGAAAAACCCCGAGAGCCTGCCGGACTGCGGCTTCTTGTTCCGCGGGAGAACGGGCCTCTTCCAGAGACAAATCCGCGAGAGCCAGCTGAGTCTCGGCGATCGTTATCTTGTCGCCTGCCGCGATCCGAATGGCGAGTGCCTGTTCATACATCTTGCGGGCGCCCGTGAAGTCGGCTTCTTGTAGTAACAGGCTTCCCAAGTTCAACATGGAGTAGGCGGAAAAAGTCTGATCGCCATTGTTCTGCCAGGACGCGAGGGTTTGTTCGATTCCCTGTTTAGCGCCCGCGAGGTCCCCCTGCAATTGGCGAACGTGCGCGATGCCGCCGCGGGCGAAGGCCGCACCGACGGTATTCGAGGCATCCCCTAGCTGCAGCTGCTCGTTATATAGCTGAATCGCCCCGGGTAGATCCCCCTGCGCCATTCGTTCCTCGGCAACATTCCCGGTAACCACTGACTGGCGCGTTTCGTCATCGAGGAGCCGAAAACTAGCTTTGGCTTGGCGATACATTTTCTCGGCGGTGGCGTGATCGCCCCTTGCCTCATAGACCACCCCGAGGTTGTTGAGCACGGCGGCCACACCAGCTTCGGAGCCGTTCTTTTGGAAGATGGTGAGTGCCTGCTGATACAGACGGATGGACTGAGGCAGGTCCCCGAGGTCAGATAACAAATCCGCCGAAGCGCGCAAAGCCCTGGCCTCGCCTTGCCGGTCTCCGGCGGCGGCCGAGATGTCTCTGGATTCGCGGCAAAGGTCAATCGCATCCCGCGTTCGCCCGAGCTCGTTGAATGTCATAGCCTGATCTTCCAGAGCTCGTGCCAGGATCAGCCGCGCTCCCTGGGCCCTGGCCTTCCCGACCGCGCGGGCAAGAGATTCTACCTTATGCTTAAGATCGCCGAGCACCCACCACGCGTTGTTCTCGGTCATCTCGATACGGGGATCTTCAGAAGCTGGAGGCCCGAGCTTGCGCAGGGACTCAACCGTGTCCAGAGCATCGTGACCCTTGTGCCCTTGGACCTGCGCCGTTGCCAGCTTGAGCCCGTAGTCGAGGTTGTCAGGGAACAAGGTGAAAAGCGTGCGATAGACCTCGATGGCCTTCTCGTATTGATGATCGATTTCGCGATAGCGGCCTTCCACCACCAGCTTCTCCTCCCGCGAAAGATTGGCCGACAAGTCGAACCCCTGCTTGGCTTCCTGCTGCGCCTTCTTGTCATATCCCAGGCGGGACCAGGCTTCGGCCAGAGCGGAGTGAGCCAGCGAATACTTCGGATCGGCAGCGATGGCTCGCTGCAGAAGATCGCGAGCTTCGAGGGCGTCGAACACGCGCAGCCGGGCGAGCCCCTCCGAATAAAGGCGAGCGGCGTCACGGTTGGAAGGCAAGGAGCCGCGGACGCTCACTGCCTCCACCGGAGAAACCGCCTCCACGCCAAGCTTTTCGCGCAACTGGGAACCCGCCTGAGTCACCATGTCGAACAGGTCGGCTTGGCCTCCAACGACAGCGACATCGGCGATCGTCTCCCCGGCGACCGTATCTTGGAGGCGCAGGTCGAGACGGATACGGTTGCCAGATTTTTCACCGAGAGCGGTGTAGGAGCCGACGACGATTAGGTCGCTATTCAGGTTCTTGTGCAATCGCGCCAGAGTGTCTCGGGAGAAGCTGTCAGCGTCGGCCAGAGGAAGGTCGAGTTTGGTGCGCGCGATGTCTTCCCCGAAACGAGGCGCAGCTTTTCTCCGGCCTCCAGTTCGGTGCTCAACATTTCCGCCAAGGCCGTTGAGATCCAGCCTTCTTCTGGACGGCCAGACAGATTACGAAAGCCGAGAACGGCCACGGAGCGGCGAGGCGCCGTGGCTCCAACCGGAGCGATAGCCGCAGGATTCGCCGACGATGGAGCGCGGTGAGATTGCTTCCACCCGTAGATTCCAGCGCTCCCGATTACGGCTATGGTCAGGGCGGCGACCAGTCTCTGCACTCCTCGACGCCGCGGGACGGGCAGGGTCAGCTGTTGCTTTTCTTCGGTGACCACGCTGGTCTGGATCGTCTGCTGCTGAAAAATCAACCCGCCGGTTCCGTGGTTGGCGGTGGCCGCATCTGGGACGATAGCCGGGTTCCCAGAGGAAAGGACCCGCACGGGCGCTACGAACTGATAGCCCTTCCCCGGCAGGGTGACGATGAAGCTGTTGCTGCCGGGCTTCTCCTCCAGTGCACGCCGCAGCGCCGAAATGCTTTGCGCCAGGTTGTTCTCGTCCACGTAGGTGTTCTGCCAGACATTTTTTAGCAGCTCGTCCCGGGTGAGAACCGTTCCCGGCTTTTGCACCATGTACAGCAGCACATCGAAGGCCCGGAAGTTGAGAGTGACGATCTTTTCTTCGCGCCGGAGGGTGCGTGCTCGGGCATCGATCTGAAACTCCCCGAATTGAAATACCCCTTCTGTTTGCATCGACATCGAGGGCCTTCACAACTTTTCAGAAGCTTTCAAAACGATTCACTGGCCTTTCTTTCGGGACTGTCACAACATTTGCGGCCAGTAATAGGGGGGCAGTACGACACGACTTTACCAGTGGTTTTCGGAGTGGGCAAGCCTCTTCCGTTCTGACCCGCCTCCGAGCGGCACCAGTCGCACCATCCGCACCGAGGTCATGGTGCAGCGGCAGGGCACCACCCTGCTGGTAGCTGGCGCGACGGCGGACTTCGATACCTGCCCATTTTGTGGAACCAAGCTGTCTCCGGAGCAAGCGGAACAGGCACGACTAAGTCTTCCCAAGGGTCCGATTTCGGCATGACCAGCGAGGAGTCAGGAAACGATCCCGCTGATTTCCCTAACGGCTTTCAGGAACCAGGATTCACAAATTTCGATTCGAGGACGACATGAACAGATTGAGGATTCTAGTTTCGTCTGCGGTACTGGCTTTCACCCTGGTCTTTGGAGCGAGCGTGGCTTACGGGCAGATCACGCCCAGCGCTGATGCCTACACTAACACCGCTTCTCCGGCTACGAACTACGGAACCGCCGTGACCATCAATGTCGAGAGCGCCTCCCAGACGGCCTACATCCAGTTCGATCTGTCGTCGATTCCCGCTGGCTACACTGGCGCCAATATCGCCAAAGCCAGTCTGAAGCTCTATGTCAACGCGGTCGGCACGCCGGGAAGCTTCAACATTAATTATGTCGATGGCGCATGGACCGAGTCCACGATCAACGCCAGCCTGCTGCCGGCAATGGGCACAACCATCGCCAGTAACGTGTCCCTTACCAAGTCGAATGTCCGTGATTACATCATCATCGACGTAACTTCGGCCGTTACCGCGTGGCTCGACGGCTCCCAGGCCAACGACGGCATCGCGCTGGTGGCGAATAGTCCGCTGAGTTGCAGTTTCACCAGCAAGGAAAGCACTACTTACAGCCATTCCCCTGAACTGGACATCGTCTTCCTCGGCAGCGGCGCGCAGGGACCTCCGGGACCACAAGGTCCTGAAGGTCCGCAAGGCCCGCAGGGTATTTCTGGACCAATCGGTCCCATCGGTCCGCAAGGCATCGCCGGTCCGGCCGGAATTAACAATCGCGGAACCTGGGTTTCGACCACCGCCTACCAGATCAACGATTCCGTTGCCTATGCAGGTGCGTCATGGATCGCGCTCGTCACCAATACGGATTCTGCTCCCGGCCCCATCAACACCAACTGGCAGTTGATGGCCGCGAAAGGCATGAACAACCAGGGCAGCTGGGTTTCGTCGGTCAACTATCAGGTGAACGATGCCGTGACCGACGGTGGGCAGTTCTGGATTGCGGTCGCAGTGAATACGCAGTCGGAACCGTCGATTCTAAATCCTAATTGGCAACTCGTCGCTGCAAGCGGCGCCGCTGGCCCCGCTGGCCCTGCCGGTCCGCAAGGTGCTCCTGGACAGACTGGTCCAATCGGACAAACCGGACCCGCCGGACCGACGGGAGCCACGGGTGCGGCGGGGCCAACCGGACCCACGGGCTTAACGGGAGCCACAGGGCCGCAAGGTTCTCAGGGACCAACGGGCTTGGCGGGTGTCGCTGGGCCGCAAGGTCCGGTCGGCTTGACGGGCGCCACCGGACCTCAGGGTGCAACCGGCGCAACCGGGTTGATGGGCCTTACGGGAGCGCAGGGTCCACAAGGACCGCAAGGTCCGGCTGGCACGAACGGCACGGGATTCAACTTCCGCAACGCCTTCGATCCGACTGCCACCTACGCCGTGAATGATGTCTGCACCTACAACGGCTCGACTTATGTAGCGATCGCGGCCAATGGCCCGAGCTCGCAAACTCCCGATCAAGATCCATCTGCCTGGACCGTGATGGCGCAACAGGGCGCGATCGGGCCGACCGGAGCGCAGGGCGCTACGGGAGCAACCGGACCACAAGGGTCGATCGGATTGACCGGAGCGACGGGCGCTACCGGCGCAACCGGCCCGCAAGGGCTGACCGGGGCAACCGGCCCGCAAGGGCTCATGGGCCTAACCGGCGCACCAGGACCGCAAGGCCCAGCCGGGCCTGCGGCGCCAACCCCAGCGGCAATGAATGCGGCGCTCTTGCGTTGGTATCCGCAGACTTTCTCGGTCGGGACTTCTCCCGAGCAAATCGCGTTCGATGGAGCCAACATCTGGGTAACGAACTACGGCGCCAGCCCCGGTGCCGGCAGCGTGACGGAGCTATCAGCCAACACCGGAGCGGTAGTCGGGACCTTCTCAATCGGGAACAATCCGTTCGGGGTGGCGTTCGATGGGACCAACATTTGGGTGACGAACAACGTCAGCTCCGGCACCGTGACCGAGCTGCTGACCAGCACCGGCGCGGTCTTGGGCACCTTCTCCGTTGGGAACTCTCCCAAAGGCGTCGTCTTTGATGGAAGCAACATCTGGGTGGTGAACAACGGCAGCAGCAGCGTTACCAAGCTGTTGGCCAGCACCGGCGCGGTGGTGGGCACGTACTCCGTTGGAAGCAGTCCGCAAGGCATAGCCTTTGATGGAAGCAACGTTTGGGTGGCGAACGGAGGCGGCAGCAGCGTTACCAAGCTGTTGGCCAGTACCGGCGCGGTCGTGGGCACGTACTCGGTTGGGAGTTCTCCGGTCGGCGTGGCCTTTGACGGAGCCAACGTGTGGGTGGCGAACAACAGCGGCAGCAGCGTTACCAAGTTGCTGGCCAGCACCGGCGCCGTCGAGGGCACGTTCTCGGTAGGGACCAATAGTGGTGCGTCGGGTCTGGCCTTCGACGGAACCAACATCTGGGTGGCGAATTTCAGCGCTGGCACCCTGACTCGGGTGTTGGCCAGCACCGGCGGCGGTCGCGGGTACGTATCCGGTTGGGACAATCCCGGTCGGCGTGGCCTTTGACGGAGCCAACGTGTGGGTGGCGAACAGCGGCAACCTCACCGGCACAACCGTGACCAAGGTCCCAATCAATTGATGTTTTTCACTCTGTGCCTTCCGGGGGCCCAGCGCCGCTACCGGGGCCCCGGCCGGCGCTAAGGAGCACCGATGCAGATCGAGCAGGTCAATTTACGAGAAAAGTTGGACCAGGCGCGCCTCATCCTCGACGCCGAACTTGCAGACATACTGCGGGGACGGCCCGACCTGAGCCACGCTCAGGTCAAGCAGAAGTTCGGAGTCAGCGAGAAAGTGATTCGTCGCGTGATCCGGCAATTCAACATCGGTGCGCGCAGGCGCGGTCCCAAGGCGAAGGCAGCGGGCGCCGATTTCTGATTGCACCCAGGCCAGCAATCTTCACCAATTTGCAAAAGGAGAAATTTTCCATGAAGCTCCGCATCGGCTGTGTGGTGGTTCCATTCTTGCTATTCACTCTTTCGCTGGCTGCGCAGACGGCGAACGTCGCCTCAACTTCGTCGCAGGTGCCACCGTTGATTCCGTACTCCAGCATTGCCACCGATGACGGCGGCAGTTCTCTGAGTGGCGTCGTGAATATCACCTTCTCGCTGTACGCCGCGCAACAAGGCGGCGCGCCGCTATGGACCGAGACGCAGCACAACATTCAACTCGATGCCACGGGACATTACTCCGTCCAACTCGGCATCACCCAGCCCAACGGCGTGCCCACCACTTTGTTCACCACTACTGAAGCACGCTGGCTGGGCGTACGAATTGCTGAGCAGGGCGAGCAGCCGCGCCTGCTTCTGCTGAGCGTGCCCTATGCCCTGAAGGCCGGAGATGCGGCCACCATCGGCGGGTTGCCGCCCTCGGCCTTTGTGCTGGCGGGGCCGTCGTCCGGCTCGACGCAAGCCGCGCCGATGGACACAGGCGCCACCCAGCCGAGCTTGGCTCCGCCGCCAACCGGCACCGCCGTCACCGGCACGGGCACGGTCAACTTCCTGCCGCTGTGGGATTCCACGTCCGACATCGTTAGTTCCGTGCTGTTTCAGTCCGGGACCGGCGCGACAGCCAAGGTCGGCATCAACACCACCACCCCCGCTTCCACTCTGGATGTGAGAGGTGGC
>CAVXVD010000029.1:0-3291 GCA_963765015.1 uncultured Acidobacteriota bacterium
GTGGCGCCCTTGCTGTCGGTCGATTGCAGCCTCTCCATAAGCTCCTCGCGCGTCCACTGATCATCCCAATCCCAGACGTGTAATTGACTCATCTCCTCGGGGCTGTACCCGAGCATTCGCGCGAAACTCGTATTGAACTCGTGCAATTTCCCCTCCAGATCCAACACAGCGATGCCGTCCTTCGATTGCTCGATGAAAATCCGCCGCCGCGCCGCGTCCTCCATCAGCGCTGCTTCGTTCCGCTTCAGCTCGGTGATGTCGTGGGTAATTGCGGAAATACCGGTGACCCGGCCCGCGTCATCCTTAATGGGGGACACTGTAATGGAGACACTCACAGGAATCCCCCCCTTCTTGAGGCGTACCGTTTCGTGGTGTTGTACATGCTTGCCGGAATGGAGCTTCTCCAGAATCTCACGCAACTCACCCATGCGGTCGCGCGGGACGAGGACGGAAATCGGCCGCCCCAGGATTTCCTTTGCGGCATAGTTGAAAAGACGTTCTGCGGCCGCATTCCAACTGGTGATTGTTCCATCGAGTTCCGCGCTGATTATTGCGTCGTCCGACTGCTCCACGATTGCAGCGAGATGCCGCCGTGACTTTTCCGTCAATTTCCATTCCGTGACATCCTGCTTGATGGCAATGAAGTGGCTGGTCTCGCCTGCGGCATTGCGCACCGGCGTGATCGTCATCTCTTCGGTGTAGAGGCTGCCGTCCTTGCGGCGGTTGATGAGTTCGCCGTGCCAGACGTTGCCCGCCTTGATAGTGCGCCACAATTCGGCGTAGAACCCCGCGTCATGCTTGCCGGATTTTAGGATCCGCTGGTTCTTGCCGAAGGCCTCCTCGCGTGTGTAGCCGGTCAACGCGGTGAACGCAGAATTGAACCAGAGAATGGTGCCGTCGGCATCGGTGATGGCGAAGGCGTTGGCTGCTGCCTCCAAGGCGGCACTCTGCATCTGCCGGGTCTCTTCGGCGCGAATGCGCTCGGTGATGTCGCGGGCGACACCGGCTATGCCAATCACCTCGCCACGATCATTTGTGACCGGGGTCTTGATGGTCTCGATCACCATGGAGTTGCCCGCCGCGTCTACGAACGGCTCTACGATGCGCTGGCGCTGGCGCGATTCTATGACGTAGTTGTCGTCGGCCTGGTAGGATTCGGCCAATTCAGGCGGCACGAAGGCGAAATCTGTTTCGCCGATCAGCTCCTCGGAGCTATGTCCATACGACTTGCTGAGCGCTTCGTTGACGGCGACGAAACGGCCCGCATTGTCTTTCACCCACACCATGTCGGGGATGTTGTCGAGAAGGGCACGTTGTCGGCGGTTCATTTCATGCAGAGCGTCCTCCACTCGCCTGCGCTCGGTGATGTCCTCGACAGTCCCAACGAAACCCATGGGCGTGCCGCTGTCGGACCGCAAGGGGCAGGCGCGCACCAGCACCCTGCGAATATCAACGTCGCGACGCTGTATGCGAAACTCGCTGGAGTAGTCGCCAGCGCCCTTTTTTATGTACTCAAGCCAACCACGCATAATGGATTCGCGGTCGTCCGGATAAACGAACTTAGACCAGCCCTCACCGAAACCTTCGGCCATGGAGAACCCAAAGACCGCTCGACAACGAGGATTGACATAAGTGTAGCGACCTTCGGCGTCAGACAGAAAAATGCCCAGAGGCGAACTGGCGCTGAGCGAGCGGAAAACTTCTTCGCTCTCGCGCAGTGTTTCCTCCGCCTTCTTGCGCTCGGTGATGTCCCTGACCATTGCCTGGTGAAACACCTTTCCATCCCGCTCCATCCTGGTCAGGAGCACCTCGGCAGAGAACTCCTCGCCGCTTAACCGTCGGTGCGTCCATTCGAAGAAATGTGAGCCCTCGCGGATGGCCGTCTCAATCATTTCCCTGGCTTTCTCGGCAGAATCACGCCCGTCCGGCTGCCGCTCGGGAGACAGTTCTTTTGGCGAGAGAGAAATCAACTCCTCTTTATTCTTCGCCCCATATATCTTCACTGCCGCCAGGTTTACGGAGGTGATCCTCCCGGAAGGAGGCTCCGCGATCATGAGGGCGTCACGGGAGCTTTCGAAGAGATCCCGGTACTTTTCCTCGCTTTTGCGCAGTGCTTCCTCGGTGCGCTTGCGCGCGGTGATGTCCTGACCGATTCCATGAAGCTTCGTGACCTTGCCGCTGCCGTCTCGTACGGGGATGCCGATGCTGAACAGGTAGCCTTCCTTGCCGTTGGGCGTTACGAAGTGCGAGTCGACTTCGAATCTTTCACCGGTCTCAACGGCTTGCTGAACGAGTTGCTGCAATCGCGCAGAGTCTTCCGGCACGAAGTAAGTCAGGAATGTTCCGAACGCCGGTGGGCCGTTGGCCGGGTCGAAGCCAAAGAGCGCGAAGGCCTGTTGCGACCACTGGATTTGCTGGGTCGCCACGTCGAATTCCCAGTCACCGATCCTGCCAACGGCTTGCGCCTCGTTGAGCCGCTGCTCGCTGACGCTCGGGAATCCTTGCATCTCTTGGTGCTCGGTAAGACCACACTTGGTTGCTAGTGAAGAACGTCGCTCACGTTCGCCGCAACCAGCCCCCGTAGCACGCGTACCCAACACGAGGCGATTTCTTCCAGCAAAGCGCTCACGAGATTTCGTCTTCCCACGGATAACACTCGCGAGAGCTCGGCAACACCGCCTTCGGCCCGCGCACAGAGGAATCGACCGCGCAACCAGTAAATTGCGTGTGTTTCCTCGATGCGCCGAGGCGTTGGGCGTTGGATGTTATCCCGCATCTGCCATCGGCGGAACTCCGAGAAGCGCCAGCCCTCGCCGAGCTTAATTGCACGCGTAACTCCTTTCAGGAGAGATAGTTGCGGTGGAAAGAAGGGTCCGTCGTTTTTGCAGAAAAAGTTGCTGATTCTAAATGAGTTGTGGGGCATAAATTCGAGCAAATTCCGCGCATTTTCGCGACATTTCCGAGACGTGTTTGTTGATTCTAAACGAGTTAAATGGCGAATATTTGGCGAAATCGCTCAAATTTTTTCTTAAGTTATTTTTCGCGCCGCGGGAACCTGACGAGCGGGTGGGGAAATTGCGGTTGCCGATGGACTCTGAATGGCGGCCGATGGTCCGAGCGGATGTGGTTTTGAATGTCATCGAGGTTCGCCCCTTCATCTTCAAGGTTAGCGATTTGGGCGAAATAATCGGCAAACTTGAGGGGATTTATTTGCGAGGGCTTAAGAGACGGAGGGGGAAGGAGTTAGGGGCGGTATTGAGGGATTGCTGGGCAGGGCGGACTCTTGACAAG
>CAVXVD010000030.1:0-138208 GCA_963765015.1 uncultured Acidobacteriota bacterium
CGGAAGCGGTTGCATCCGGCAAAGAACCATTTCTGATTATTGGGGCGATCGCGGGCGGGTGAGTCATCCTCGCGCGATCTGAATCAGCTTCGGCAGCACGTCGCCGAGCACCGAGCCTTCCCCGGGTCTGCCGAAATCCATATAAATTCTGCGATAGAGTTCATAGAGGTCTCGATACACGTCCCGAGTTTCTGCCTGCGGTTGATAGACAGTGTGCGCGGGACAGATCTTACTTTGCGCTTCGGCAATGGTCTTGAAAGCGCCCGCAGCCATGAAGGCGAAGATGGCCGAACCGAGGCCCGTGACTTTCCCGCTCGGAACCAGCACCGGCCGGCCCAGCACATTCGCATAGACCTGGTTTAGAACCGGATTGCTTTGCGGAATTCCTCCGCCGTTGATCACGCGCTGCGTGGGCGCACCGTATTCCGCCATGCGATCGAGAATGACGCGGGTGTGAAACGCCGTCCCCTCAATGGCAGCGAACAGCTCGTCCTGCGCCGTGTGCAGCAGGTTCCATCCCAGCGTCATCCCGCCGAGATTCGGGTTCACCAGGACGGTGCGGTCGCCGTTGTCCCAGGTCATGCGTAACAGACCGGTCTGGCCGGCCCGATATTTTTCCAATCCTTTGCTCAGTTCTTCGACCGTCGTGTTGGCGCGCCGGGCGATCGCGCTGAAAATATCTCCGGTTGCCGAGAGGCCCGCCTCGATGCCGGTGAATTGCGGATGCACGCTGCCGGGCACAACTCCGCACACTCCGGGGATGAGTTGGGCCTGCGGAGCGTAGGCGATGATGCAAGTCGAGGTGCCGACCACGTTGACGACGTCGCCTGGCTGCGCCCCCGCTCCAATGGCATCCCAATGCGCGTCGAACGCGCCGACGGGAATCGGAATGCCCGCGCGCAGGCCGAGTTTTTCCGCCCACTGCGGAGCCAGCGTTCCGGCCAGTTGGTCTGAGGTCGCATATTCGCCGTCCAGCCTTTCGCGGGCGCCAGCCAGCAGAGGGTCGACCTTCGCGAGGAAACTCTCGGGTGGCAGGCCACCCAGAGCGGCATTCCACATCCACTTGTGGCCCATGGCGCAGACGCTACGCTTCACGCGGCGCGCATCGGTGATGCCGCAGAGCGTGGCCGCGACCATATCGCAGTGCTCGAAGGCGCTCACGAATTTCTCGCGCTTCTCCGGGTTATGCCGGAGCCAGTGCAGGAGCTTGGCGAATCCCCACTCGGAGGAGTAAACACCGCCGCACCACTGGATTGCCTCCAGTTTCTCGAGCCGCGCCAGTTCCGTGATAAGGGCCGCTTCCTGTTTGGCGCGGTGATCGCACCACAGGTAGTAGTCGTCGAGAGGTACGAGGCCGTCGCCAACGGGAATGACGCTGGAGCCCGTGGTATCCAGTGCGATGGATGCCACCTGATTCCCAGCGATTCCCGCCGACCGTATCGCCTGTTGTGTGGCAGTGGCCAGAGCCCGCATGTGATCTTCGTGCGATTGGGTGGCGAAGTCGGGATCTTCGCGCTTGCGGTGCAGAGGATATTCGGCGATGGCCGAGGAAAGAAGTCCGCGGTCGCTGTCAACAATGGAAACGCGCACGCTAAGCGTGCCGAAATCAACTCCCGCTACGATGGCCATCGGGTTTCTTCCGAAGAGATTGTACCGTTCCTACGGGACTTGCGCGATTCCGGGGACCACTACCCGGCACTGCCGTGCCGGGCTTTCTCGTGCCGCCGCTACGCGGCTAGCCGCCCGACGGCACCCTCGCTTACCGGCTCCATTCGTGTGACGTACGGTCGATTTTAATTCCCGCTTTTAGTTCCCGTGCCAGTGCATCTGCCAGCCCAGATACCGTACGGCCGCTTCGTGCACGGCACCGGCGGTAGTGGAGAAATTCGCCGCCACGTGGTGTTCAAATCCGTTCTCGCAGATGTAGTGGAGCAACTTCTGCAGATGCGGAATCTGGACGACGCCCACGCCACCGAACGTGTTCAACGAGTCACTGGTAAATTCCCCCTGCCCGACATAGCCGCGGATCACGCCCGCCGTATCGTCGGTCGAGAAGCGAGCGAAACTCATTGCACCCGGTTTCACGCGGCCCACCACTGTGCCGAAGGTATTATCTTTGCCCACGGTCCCGGCGATGATTTCCTGGAAATCCATGCGGACGTCCTGGAAGAAATGCTTGGGCAGGTTGCTGCAATGGAAGCAAACCGCCTTGTTGGGATCCGTACCATAATTGTTGTTCCAGTCGAGCAGGGCGCTCGGCGTCTCCGAGGCGAGGGCCAGGGCGTGCATGCTGAGCGTGCCGCAGACGTCGACTTCACACGCCGCAGGCAGCAGATTGTTGCTCATCATGCTCATGATGGTGCAAGGGACGACACCGAAATATTCTTCCATCGAAGTCCAGCACTGCACCGCGCTGATCTTTACGTCCGTCTGCTTCATCCAGTCGTCGATCACGTAGCCGAGCTTGGCCATTTTGACCAGAGCGGCATCGGGAACGCCGCTGGTAGTGACGTACTTGCGAATCTCCGCGAGTTTCGCTTGCACGCCGGCATGATCATCTTTCAGCTTGGCAATGCGGCCGAAGACTTCTGACAGATCCAACGTCTCGGTGGAGATACCGTGCGCTTCGAGCAGCTTTTCGCTATAGCGGACGGTATTGAACGCAGTCGGGCGCGCGCCGATGCTGCCGACGCGAAGGTTCCGCATTCCATTCGCCACGCGGCACACGGCGGCAAACCAGGCGAGATCGTGCCGGAAATCATCCGAATCCGGACTCACCGTATGAAGCCTGGTCAGCGAGTAGGGGATGCCATACTGCCGAAGGTTGTTGCAGGCCGACATTTTTCCGCAGAAGCTGTCGCGGCGGTGCAAGATGGTCATCTTCGAAGCGTCGTCGGGCGTGGCCTGCACCAGCACCGGAACATCGAGCTTCGAAAGTCGCATCGTATCGGCGATGGCACGCTCGTCGCCAAAATTCGGAAGCGACACGATCACGCCATCGATCTTGTCGCGGTTTTTCTGAAACAACGCTGCGCAGCGCTTGGCTTCTTCGTGAGTCTCGACCGCTCCATGTTTGCTGTCTTCGGGACCGAGCACGATGCAATCGATGCCGGCCTTCTTGAGCGCCTGGATCATCTCTTCGCGCCCGGACTTAGCCAACTGATCAGGAAAGAATCCGCGGTTCCCGATGATGACGCCCATTGTCATTTTCTTTTCAGCCATAACAGTGCCTCTCTTCAATGAATTCGTAAGACTCAGGAATGACCAGCCATACGCGCCCGTTCCCGCGCGGGTGAAAAATAAATACTGAAAAATAATCCGAGAATGAACAAAACTGCGCCCCACCACACGTTGGCGTGCAGGCGATAGAGAACGACCTGGTGCTCCGGCGGGGAGATGAGCTCGTAAATTCCGCGGCCGCAGATCACCGCCCCGTTGAAGGCCAGTGACACTCCAATGAAAAACCAAATTGATAACGATCCACCGGATTTCATGGTTTCTCCCTACCAGAAAATAACTTGCAAAATCAGAAACACAATCGCGACGATCACACCCCAGAACACCGGGCTGTGGAACATGGAAACTTTCTCTTCGTGAGGAATCGGCGTCAGGCCGTACACCAGGTCCTTCAACTCGGAATCCGGCTTCGGTTTCGTCAACAAGCTGACGACGACGGTCACGATGATGCAGATCAGCCAGCACCACAAGGCGCGAAACATGTTTTGCGCCTGGTCCTGCGCCTGCGGCGAGAGAGCAACATACTTCACGGCAGTAGGATCGACTTTTACCCAGACATACATTCCGAACGAGGACAGAGTTCCGGCAGCCAATCCCGCCCAGCCGCCCGCTGGCGTCGCGCGTTTCCACAACATGCCGAGGATGACTGTGCCGAACAGCGGCGCGATGAAGAAACTGAACAGCGACTGGACGTAGTCCATGATGCTCTGAGCGTTCATCACGATAAAGGCCGTCCCGATGCTGATGATTACGCCGATCACGGTGACCCAGCGGCCCATCCGGACCTTCGAATCGTCCGACGCATTCTTGTTGATCAGGGCGCCGTAGATGTCATACGTCCAAACCGTCGTGAAGGCGCTGACGTTCCCCGCCATGCCTGACATGAAACCGGCAATCAGCGCGGTGATGCCCAATCCGAGCAAGCCCGGCCCGCAGTACCGCGCCAGCATCAGCGGCAGAACTTCGTCGTAACCGTGTAATCCTTGCGCCTGCCCGGCTTTGGACCACGCGAGATCCGCGGGAACCAGCTGCAGCAAACTGCCGGTATGCGGGTCGCGAAGCAGAGCGAGACCAAGCAGACCGGGAAGAATCACGATGAACGGCACCATCATTTTGAACGCAGCGCCGATGATGGGAGCGAGTTTGGCAGACCGGAGGTCCTTGGCCGAGAGCACGCGCTGCACGACGAGGAAGTCGGTAGTCCAGTAGCCCATCGCAATGACTGCGCCGAGGCCGAAGACGATTCCGACCCAGTTGATGCCCATGGGATTGTCGGTAAAGCTGCCCAACGTCGACCACGCGTGGGTATACGAGCCGGGGTTTGCCACGTGCTGGTCGGTGAGATTCTTCAGGATTTGCGCTTTGAGACCAGTCCAGCCACCGGCTTCGATGAGGCCGAGGATCGGAATCAGCAACGCTCCTGCCCAGATCAAGAAGAACTGGAGAACCTCATTGAAGATCGCGGAACGCAAGCCCCCAAGTGCCACGTAAATCATCACCGTAACCGATGACACCAGGATGCTGAAGGTAATATTCCAGCCCAGGACAACGCGCATGACGACAGCCATGGCATACATGTTGATGCCGCTCATTAGGACCGTCATGAGGGCGAAGGAAATGGAAGAAATGGCCTGGCTCCCGGGCCCGAAGCGGAGTTTGAGATATCCCGGGACCGAGTGCGTTTTGCAGATGTGGTAGAAGGGCATCATCACCAGCGCCAGGAACAGCATGGCGGGGATGGCGCCGATCCAATACCAGTGCGCTGCGAGGATTCCGTACTTGTAGGAGTTGCCGGCCCAGCCCATCAGTTCGAGCGATCCCAAGTTCGCCGAAAGGAAGGCCAGGCCGGCGACCCAAGCCGTCATCTCGCGTCCCGCCATGAAGAAGTCTTCGCCGGTGTTGGCCTGCTCTTTCAGGTACAGCCCGATGGCCAGCACGAGCACGAAATAAAACACGATGATGACCAGATCGACGGGCGACAGGTGCACCAGGGTGGGAGTGGAACTCAGCATCAGCAGAGCAGGATTCATTGCGTCTTGACCTGTCCGTAATAAGCGTTGCGACCGTGCTTGCGCAGGAAATGCTTGTCGTGGAGCTCGCGTGCCAGCGGCCGGGATTCAGCATTGATCAATAGCGTGTGGTAAGCCATCTTCGCGACATATTCCAGAATGACTGCGTTGTGCGCTGCCGTGGAGGCGTTTGCCCCCCAACAAAAGGGAGCATGTCCGGCGACCAGCACCGCCGGAACCGAATCCGCATCGAGATCGGCAAAGGCCCGGCAGATATTTTTCCCGGTCTCCAGTTCGTAGTCGCCGGCGATTTCGGTCGCAGTCAGGCGTTCGGTTACCGGAACCGGTCCATGAAAAGAGTCGGCGTGCGTTGTACCGAAGCACGGGATGGGCGTCTCGGCCTGCGACCATGCGGTAGCAAATTCTGAATGGGTATGCGCCACACCGCCAATCTTGGCGAACTGTTTGTACAACTCGAGGTGAGTAGCAAGATCGGAGGAGGGCCGCAGTTTGCCGTCGACGATTTTTCCGTCGAGATCGGAGATTACGATGTCGGCGGGCGTCAACCGTTCGTAGGGCACGCCGCTGGGCTTGATGGCAACTAAGCCTTCATTGCGATCCATTCCGCTAACATTGCCAAAGGTGTAAAGAACGAGACCCCGTCGGACGAGTTCGAGATTCGCTTCCAACACCTCTTCGCGGAGCGTTTTCAGCAGCATGGGGGCAACGTGACGGATTCAAAAAGCTTGCGCTCAGGCGAAAAACGAGCCTCGCCGTAAACGTTTACGCAAACGAACATTAAACGGTGACGCCCATCTTTGTCAAAAAATTCCGCGTCAAAGTTTTCCACGCGATAAAACGAAGAAGCGACGAATCTTTCAATGCACAAACCACCCTCAGACTCTCCACATTCAAACTTCTCATCTCCTCAGGCCCAGGTCCGCAATCCGATGATGCCCCAGTAGGCTAAATACGCCGCAGCAATCAGCAATGCGATCGTGACCATCTTTGAGAAGCGTCGAACGCCACGGCGCACGCCTTCGGCCGGGCTTCGCCATAACGAGATGGCGCTCGCCAGCGCGGCTACACCAATGGCAAGACTCACCACAAATTCCCCGGCGGACCAAACCGTGAAGTTTCCCATGCGTTCGATGAGGTCGTCGCTGCACACAACAATGATGCCCACAAAAGCAACCATGCTGAGCACCGTGAGAAGAGGCCACACACGCATGCCGCGTTCCGCTGGACGACGGCGGCGCTTGCTGATCCCGCCAAGAATCCAGAACGGAGCGTAGATCACGATGGCAACCACCGACAGCGCGACGTAGGCAGTGAGCAGAATCTGCGTGACCGCCAGCCATGCGGGGATTTTCTTCATGACCGCTCCCATGCCAGCCTGGATGAATCGGCCGTCCGGATTCGGGGTCAGCAACGCGAAGGTCGCGATGGGATCCGGAGCGTCCTCCTTTTTCTTTGGGATGGCGCGGAATTGCGAGCCGGCTACCGGGACGAATGTATCGTGCCAGTCTCCCAGGCCGTCGGTGACCAGATTGCCATCTTTGAAGTGAAGATAGGTGAGCCCGAGCCCACGATCCATGAAGTGCGTCAGTTCGACGCGTGGGGAATCGGGCACATACCATCCTGCGTAGTCGGCAGCATTGGCGGGCAACGACGCGACGGGCGGGATCGCCGGCTTCTCGAGTTTATTCGTCACATAGGCGCGAATCGCCTTCCCGACCTTGTCGAAAGCATCGCCATTGCCGCTATTGATGCTGAAGAAATAACCGACGCCGCTCTCGGGCAGGTAAGACATTTCCGTGAGTCCCCCATTCACGCCGCCGTCATGCCCGTGATAGACAAATCCGTCTTCGACGCTCCAATAGTTGCTCAGGCCGTATCCGGCTTGCAGGCCGTCCTTCGCAGCCCATGTGCTCTTGGAAATCTCCATGCGATCGATATCGGTGGAGGGAACAATTTGCTTACCTCCTACGGCGCCGCGGTTCAAATAGAACTGCAGATAGGCAGCCATGTCATTGGCGGAGGCATTGATCGATCCCGCAGGACGCAGAAGAATGTGCCAGTACGGATAAGGCGTCTTCCCGTCGCCATGGTACAGAGTAGTGGCCGTCCCGGGGGGAGATTCGAAATAAGTCGCGGTCTTCATCCCGATCGGCAGGAAGAGGTTCTGCTGTACGAAGTCCTCGAAACGCTGACCCGTGATCTTTTCCACGATGTAGGCTGCGGCGGGCGGTCCGGAATTGCAGTAGGCCATGCGCGTGCCCGGCCGCCAGCGCGAGACCCTCGACGTGTGGTCATAGTCGAGACCATCATGCAGGCTCATCGAGTCGGGCGCCTGCTTGGCGTATTCGCGCAGGTGCATGTCATCCCACCCGGTGGTGTGCTCGAGCAGGTTCACCACGCGAATGGGGTCAGTGGCCTCCCATCGATTGTCAAAGAAGAGATCGGGTACGAGCTTGTGCACCGGATCATCGAGCGAGACTTTGCCCTGGTCTGCCAGGAGCAGGATCGACAGCGAGGTGAAGGCCTTTGATGTAGAGCCGATGCGGAACAAAGTTTCTGCAGTGACTGGGCGATTCGTCGCGACATCTGCCGTGCCGATGCCGGTGATCCATTCTGGGCTGTATTTATGGACGATGGCAACGGAGACTCCGGGGGTGTGCGTATCCTTAAGAATTTTTTCCAGCTGCTGGCCCAATTCGTCGGTGGATTGCGCGGGCTTCGGCTTCTCGTCTTTTTCCGCGGCGAGACATAGAGGAGCCAGCAGAAGTAATAGGGTGGCGGGAATGATCCACTTCACAGGTCTGCACCTCCGAATGAGGTTTGGGCAAGCGGACCATCTTACTCCCAGACTCTTACTCCACCGTCAGATCTGGTAATCGACATCTTCCATGATTCGTTGCATGGAGTCGGATAGGGGCTCTCCTGGCGTTTCGGAGCCCTCGAGTCGCTGCACCCGCTCGCGGAGTTTGCTCACTTCGGAGGCCACAGATGCAAGGGCTTCCGAGAGCGGGTCGTTGATCTGCTTGGGATCGGTAATCACCACGCGTTTGCCTTCGCGGAAGATGATGTGCCCGGGCACTCCCACCACCGTGGAATTATCGGGAACGTTGCGCAGGACGACGGAGCCGGCGCCAATGCGGGAGTTTTTCCCCACGACAATGTTGCCGAGAATCTTCGCTCCTCCGCCGACCACCACGCTGTCTTCGATGGTGGGATGGCGCTTGCCGTGCTCCTTGCCGGTGCCGCCCAGGGTGACGCCCTGATACAGCGTCACGTCGTCGCCGACGATAGTCGTCTCGCCGATGACAACGCCCATGCCGTGATCAATGAACACGCGGCGTCCAATTCTCGCGCCCGGATGAATTTCGATTCCCGTGAGCAGCCTTGCGACTTGAGAGAGCCACCGTGCCGCGAGAACCAGACCATGGTTCCACAGCCAGTGATTCATGCGGTAGAACCAGACCGCATGCAGGCCGGAGTAACACAGCACAACTTCGAGGCTGGACTTGGCCGCGGGATCGTGTTCGATCACGTTGGCCACGTCTTCGCGCATCAGTGAGAATAAGTGCGGCATGGTCTACTGGGACATGGGCTGCCGGAACATGGTTCAGGCCGGAAGAGACGCAGTCGGAATCTGGGTCGCCTTCTCCCGCAGTTCCTGAAAAAGAATACTCGTGAGATAGCGCTCGCCGAAAGATGGCAGGATGACGACAATCAGCTTGCCCGCATTTTCCGGGCGCCGCGCTACCTGCAAGGCCGCGACCACCGCCGCTCCGGAAGAAATTCCAACCAACAGTCCTTCTTCGAGAGGTAGCCGGCGCGCCATGTTGATGGCCTCATCATTGGTGACGGTGACGACCTCGTCGATGTAATCGCGACGCAGGATGCTGGGAACAAACCCGGCTCCAATGCCCTGGATCTTATGCGGCGACGGCTTCCCGCCCGATAGTACCGCGCTGTCGGTAGGCTCGACGGCAACGGCCTTGAACGCCGGCTTTTTCGGCTTGATGTATTGGCAAATGCCGGTGATGGTGCCGCCGGTGCCGACGCCAGAAACCAGGATGTCGGCGCGGCCGTCGGTGTCGTCCCAGATCTCGGGGCCGGTGGTCTCGAAATGAATCTTGGGATTGGCTGGGTTGTCGAACTGCTGCAGCATGTAGCCGTCGGGAGTGCTGTCGAGGATTTCTTTGGCTTTCAGGATGGCGCCCGTCATGCCGCGCGGGCCGGGAGTGAGCACAATCTCCGCGCCAAAGGCCAGCAGCAGCACGCGCCGCTCCAGGCTCATGGTTTCGGGCATGGTGAGAATCAGCTTGTATCCTTTGACAGCCGCGACAAATGCAAGACCGATGCCGGTGTTGCCGCTGGTGGGCTCGATGAGCACGGTTTTTCCGGGCGTAATCTTGCCGGCGCGCTCCGCCTCGGAAATCATGCTGACGCCGATGCGGTCTTTCACACTCGACACCGGATTCTGGCTTTCGAGTTTCGCCACGACTGCCGCGACGCAGCCTTCGGTTACCCGGTTCAGCCGCACTAGCGGCGTGTGGCCAATCAATTCCGTGACGTTGTTTGCAATCTTCACTGTCGCCCCCTCTTGCTAGCTAGTAATACTAGCAAGCCGGAGCATCTTGTGTTCGAAACCGGGCCACAAAGATGTAGTTCGAGATGAATGCGGGGTATCGCCGTATCCCCGTCTGGTTAGCGGTGGGCCAAATCGAAGGACACGGCGCTGGCTGAGGATCCGATGTTCACGAAAGAAACGGCGCGCTCGAGCCGGTGATGTCCCGTTTTATGAAAGAAGTAGCTGAGGCCGACTACTCCGGCGGTTTCTCCGACGAAGTTCACGGCGAGGGCTGGGGTGGAAGTGCCGAACATGCGGACCACCGGATTGAGTTCCTGCCCGCCGCTCTGCAGGTTCGCGCGAGTGATGGCGAAGTCGGCTCCATTGAGCGCTCCAGCGATCACGAACAAGGCGCAATTCTTTTTGTCCCAGAACTTGTGGACGCCATCGCCGTTTTGCGGCTGGGTTTCAACGAAGAACGACGTGGGGGACGCAGCAGCTGCGCTGGGCGCGTCCGGCAGTGGGGCGAGCGGCCCTTGGGCGAAAACGGCAGGACAAACGATCATCGCTGACAGAAGAACAAGAGCGGTCGTCTGGATCTTCGAGAGTCGCTGAAATGTCATAGGTGCTTGACGGGTGGGTCAAGCACACTGGGTGAGGGCAAGCGGGCAGCCAAGAGTGACTCCCTTGAATGATTATAAGTTATTGAAAATAAAAGCTTAATCTGGATTTCCCATTAGAATCAGCGGCGACTGTGCAACTCCTTGCACTCTTTGGCCGAGAATCAGCTTTCCCCGACCTCGCTCCTTCACTTCTTATAAACAACGCCGCCTTTCATTACGAAGCTCACGTTCTGCACCACGCTGATGTCTTGCAGGGGATCACCCGGTACCGCGATTACGTCGGCCAGATTTCCTGCCTGCAGCGCACCGATTTGCCCGTCCCAGCCGAGAAGTTTCGCACCATTCAGCAAATCCGCCTGCAGCACCGACAGCGGAGTCATGCCGTACTTCACCATCAGCACAAACTCGCGGGCCTGCGTGCCGTGGGGAAACGGGCCAACGTCTGATCCGGCGGCCATGGGCACGCCCGCTGCAATTTGCTTCTTGAATTCCTGCACCTTGAAGTCGAGCATGTCGTGCTCACGCAAGCCTTGCTGCGGCGTGGATGGGTGATCGGCGAAATATTCGAAGATGGTGAAGGTGGGCACGGCGAAGATGCCTTTTTCTTTCATCAGCCGCATGGTCTCGTCGCTGAGCTGATCGGCATGGTCGATCGAGGCGACGCCCGCCTGCGCCGCGAAAAGCGTTCCCGGTTCGCCCGTGGCATGTACGGCGACCTTTGCGCCTTGACGCGTCGCCTCCTTCACTGCGGCTTCAAGTTGCGGCTCGGTGTATTGGTAAATCACGTGGAACTTGCCGTCCTGCATCCAGTCCGCCCCGGTCTCGTAAATCTTGATGAAGTCTGCGCCCTCTTTGTATTGCCGCCGAATGACCGCAATCAGTTCATCGGCATTGTTGGCGTAGTCGGCATTGGGCAGAACATGCTGCTCGGGGTTGTAGCCGATGGCGTCTTCGTGCCCGCCGAGAATATTGATGGCGTTGCCGCTGATGCGCAGCCGCGGCCCGGGGATGCGGCCTTCGTTGATGGCATCGCGAACCGCCGTGTCGGCCGATCCGGCGCCCTCGGTGCCCATATCGCGCTCGGCTGTGAAGCCAGCCATCAGGTCGTCGCGCGCGGCAAGCGTAGCCGTGATCGTGCGCTGCGGAACCGACTCCTGCACCGTCTGCAGATCTTCGGCGCCGGGATGCAGAAATAGATGGACGTGCGCATCGATCAGGCCCGGAAGCAACGTGCGGTCGCCCAAGTCGATTACTTCCGCTCCGGCCGGATGCTTGACTGAGGTTCCCACTTCAACGATGCGCTCCCCTTCTACGAGAATCTCCCCGGGCTTGATGATGCGGCCGCCCTTGACGTCAAGCAGACCCGCGGCGCGCAGCACGATCGGGTGGGGCGGCGTGGCCGGTGAAGTCTGTCCTGCAAGGCCAGCGGCAAGCAAGAAAAAGCACGAAAACAAAAGCGTTCCCAACGTTCTGTTTCGGATAGTCATATGGCCCGCGATGGTATCACCGAGAATCGCCGGATGCCACACGACTGTTTGGCGCCTGGTGATCGAAATCACAGCCGGTTGTGCAATCGGTCACACTCCAAATGCAGTCTGGTCGGCGAAACTTGCCGTATCGGTTATGAACGATTTTGGGGTACTGAACAGCCGAAAGCGCGCAGTAATCGCCCTCATCCACTCCTTCGTGTTCCTCGGAGTTGCGATGCATGGTTTCCTTTCGCCCAAGGCGGGCGTTCTGGGGCACGGCTCGGGAAGCAGGGGCGATTTCATCCTGATCGGGATTTACCTGATCGTCGCATCGATTCTGGCATGGCTGGTCACGATTTCTCGCTGCTCGCGAGAGCGGATTTATTTCGCGTTGTGCACCTGCAGCGCAACCTTCGGGTTGCTGCGCACGGTTTTTGGCGACGCATCAATCCCGGTCGCGCAATCCATGAGAGTAATCCTGCTGAGCTCCGCAGTGGTGGTAGGAACCCTGATCTTTCGTTCATTCTCGCGCCCCGTTTCCGGGCGCGCCCTCCCCGAATAGGTTATCCCCCAAAAAGAATGCCGCCCGGGAGTGATTCCCGGGCGGCGAGATAGGAAGTTCAGGCGAGGTCTTTCCTCGACCACGTTTATGACAGGAAGAACTCTTTCGTAACGGTCGCCCAGTCTTCGCCCGGCATCTGCGAGGTCAGATCATCAATGGCCACGCCGCCATCCTGGGCCACGGCGCCAGCGAACTGCGGCATCCGGTTACGGAGTTGCAGTGCCGCCGATTCGGTCCACAGTCGCGCCAGCGTTCCGCCCAGCAGGTTGCGGAAGTTAAGCTTGGAATCGGGAGCCTGCACGGTGACCAGCCAGCCTTCGCCGTAAGGGTCTTTGCGCGCCAGTTCGGGATTCTTCGCGACTGCATCGTTGACTTCGGTGATGGTCCCTTCGATGGGCGAAACCATGTCGACTGACTTGCCGTCACGGAAGATCGTCCAGATCTTCTGTCCCTGACGAACCCAGCGGCCACGCTGCGGAAGGTTGATGCTCTCGATCTTGCCGATCAGTTTTGAGGCGAAGTCGTCGATTCCCACGCGTACCAGCTCTCGACTCTCACTCAGCGCCCAAGTGTGTCCGCCATGATAGCGAAGATTCTCCGGTACTTGAAACCCGGCGACCATCGCCGGAACTACACGCGACGCGGTTTCATGCCGGACGGTCTGCAGAACGGGTTGCTTTACAAGTTTCTGGCTGCGAACGTAGTCGATCAGTAGGAAGATTGCGAACGTCAGAAGAACCATGATGACTGTCATAACTCCACCTCGCCTGGAGTGCCTTTTCACTTCCCGGTCACTCACGCTTTTACTAAGGCAATTGCCAGACCAAACGGGAATTTGCGCTATCAGCGGTACTCCCTAGGCGCGTATCGTCCGCGTTATGAATCACATAGCGGACATGGATCGGCGCTTGCCGAAAAATGCTACAGACAAACTCCGCATCGACTTTCGATGCGGATTGCAACAACGGAAAGATCGTTTGTCAGTCGCATTGCCCGGGAATCACATGCAAGCCGCGTTTTATCAATGAGTTGGAAGTGAATTGGTGAATGTTGTGATCTGCATCAGTGGCTGATGCGAAAAACATCGTGCAACTGCAGGAATGAGAGGTTTCAAAACCCTATTGACGGCCATCACGTGCAATCGTGATGCGGGTCACGGATGAGTAGTTCTTAATTGTTGAAACTATTACCTGTCTGAAGCTGCTGAATTTCGCGACAGCCTCCGATCTGATGAGGTAAGCAGCTTGTACGCGGTCCGATTCCCGTCCGCGGTTACGCCGGTAATCGCTCCCACTTCCTCACTCAGCTCAGGCGTCGGTCGAAAGGATTTCCGGAGTGCAGCTTTCCCGCTCCGGAGGACTATTTCATGAGCAAAGCACTCTTATATGACTCCACGGTCTGCATCGGCTGTAAGCAGTGCGAGCAGGCCTGCGCGACGCAGAACAATCTCAGCTACGACGACGGAGTCGCCGCCGAGGACTATCAGTCCGCACACAAACTGACAGTCGTGCTCACCAAGGGCGATAAGTTCATGCGGCGCCTTTGCATGAATTGCCAGGATCCTTCGTGCGCCTCCGTTTGTCCTGTGGGAGCGCTGAAGAAAACGGCGCTCGGCCCGGTCACCTACGATGCGTCGAAGTGCATGGGCTGCCGCTACTGCATGGTCGCGTGCCCTTTCAGCGTTCCGAAATACGAATGGGGAAAGCTGTTCCCAAAAGTTCAGAAGTGCGTTATGTGTCCCGATCGAGTCGCCGCGGGAAAGCAGACGGCGTGCGCGGAAATCTGTCCCACCGGCGCCACCAAGTTCGGAGAGCGTGACGCGCTGATTGCGGAAGCGCAGCAGCGCATTCGCGAAAACCCCAGCAAGTATGTGAATCACGTCTACGGGTTGGAGGAAGTCGGGGGCACGTCGGTCCTGCTGTTGTCGGCGGTGCCGTTCGAGACGTTCGGATATCGCACGGACATTTCCAAAGATCCGCTGCCGATGCTGACCTACCGCGTCCTGTCCCACATTCCAGATTTTGTTCCGCTGGGAGGAATGTTACTCGGAGGCGTGTGGTGGATCACGCATCGCCGAGAAGAAGTGGCACTGGCCGAAGGCCGAGAAGCGACCGAAAAGAAGAATGGAGGGAAGCGATAATGGCCCGCAACACGACGTTCCGGCTCACGTTCTGGAAACTAGTCTTCTTCTTTCTGATGGCGGCAGGCCTCTATGCGACCTTCATCCGCTTCACGCAGGGTCTTGGAGCCTCGACACACTTGAACGATCAATTCCCCTGGGGAATCTGGATCAGCTTCGACGTGTTGTGCGGAGTGATGCTCGCCGCTGGCGGATTCACGCTGACCGCGGCGGTTCACATCCTGAACATCAAGCGGCTGCACTCAATCATCCGGCCAACGATTCTGACCGCATTTCTCGGCTACATCCTGGTGTGCGCCGCGCTGATGTATGACCTGGGCAAGCCGTACAACATATGGCATCCGCTGATCATGCGGAATCCGCACTCCGTAATGTTCGAGGTCGCGTACTGCGTGATGCTCTACACGACAGTGCTGGCGCTGGAGTTTTCGCCGATCGTGCTGGAGCGGTTCAACATGGAAAAGCCGCTCAAGATTGTTCGCGCCATCCTGATTCCTTTGGTGATCACTGGCGTGATCCTCTCGACTTTGCACCAATCGTCGCTGGGAACGTTGTATCTGATCGTTCCCGAGAAGCTGCATCCGTTCTGGTACAGCCCGCTGCTGCCCGTGTTCTTCTTCTTGTCAGCGATCGCGGTGGGATTGGCCATGACAATCTTCGAGTCGTCCCTGAGTTCCAAGCATTTCGGACTGCAACTGGAGTTGCCGGTTCTGCAGGAACTCGGTCGGGTGCTGGTGGTCGTGCTTGGGGTCTACGCCATCCTTCGCTTTGAAGACCTGGCGAATCGCGGAGCGCTCAAACTGGCGTTCCATCCGGGGTACGAGACCTACCTATTCTGGCTCGAGATCTCGCTCGCCATCATTTTGCCTTTGATTTTGCTTGCGCAACGTCGTGTGCGATCGAGCGCAAATGGGCTCTACTTCGCCGCCGTGTCCGTGGTGCTGGGCTTTATCACCAACCGGATGAACGTCAGCATCACAGGATTCGAAGGATCCACGGGCGTTCGCTACTTCCCGAAGTGGAGTGAGTTGGCGGTGACCGGAATGATCATTGCCATCGGATTCGCCCTGTTCGGGATGGCGGTGAAATATTTGCCAATCTTCCCGAAGGAAGAAGCGCTGGAAGAGCAGGCCAGTGAACCTGCGATGTTGGAGGCTACGCCGGTGCTGGAGCATGCAGGAGATTGAACCAAGTCGCGGCCGCTGGTTCCGCTTGAGCCACAGCTTGAGCGCAAAGCTGAACATACTCTTGCTGGGCGCGATGTTCGTTATCTTCGCGCTGCTCGGGTATCTCAATGTGCGCCTGCACCGGCAGCATCTCGAGCAAGACCGGCTGCAGAGTGCCGAAAGCATCAGCGATGTCGTCAAGCATGCTACGACCGATTACATGCTGCGGAATGACCGCCAGGGACTGTACCGTTCGATCCAAACGATGGCTGCCGAACCGGGGATGCAGAAGATTCGCATCTTCGATCAGGAAGGCCGAATCACCTACACAACGGATCCTGAGGAACAGAACCATATTGTCGACAAGACGGCGGAAGCTTGTTATGCATGCCATGCGCAGTCGCAACCGCTGACGCGGTTGAATCGTCCGGACCGCTTCCGCATTTACCGCAATTCAGCGGGCACCCGGGTCCTCGGCATTATCAGTCCCATTGAGAATCAGCCTTCGTGCTCCAGCGCAGCCTGCCACGCGCATCCGGCAGAGCAAAAGATTCTTGGTGTGCTCGACACGAATCTTTCGCTCGCTAATGCGGACGTACAACTGGCCGAAAGCAGCCGGCGCGTAGTCGAGTACACCGGGTGCGCCTTGATGTTGATCATGGTGCTCAGCTGGTTTTCTGTGTGGCAGGTGGTCGGACGGCCGGTGAAAGCGCTGAAGCAGGGCACCGAGCATCTGACGTCGGGCGATTTGGGCTATCAGATTGACGTACGCTCCGAGGACGAGATCGGCGAGTTGGCGAACTCCTTTAACGCCATGAGCCGCGAGTTGCAGGCGGAACGGAATCAGAATCTCGCATTTACGCAAACTCTCGAAGCTCGCGTGGAAGATAAAACACGCGAGCTGAAGCGGGCGCACGAGCACGCTTTGCATACGGAAAAAATGGCGTCAATCGGCAAAATGGCCGCTGTGCTCGCGCACGAGATCAACAACCCGCTGTCGGGTATCCTCACTTACGCCAAGCTGCTAAGAAAATGGATCGAGCACGAAGACTGCGGCCGAAGCCGCCGCGGGGAAATTTACGACTCGCTCGATCTGATCGCGTCGGAAAGCCGCCGCTGCGGTGACCTCGTCAAGAATCTGCTGACCTTTTCTCGCACCACTCCCGTGAACCTGCAGCCCACCAACCTGAACCAGATCATCGACAGGTCGCTGCGCCTGGTGCAGCACCAGATCGATCTCGGCGGAATTCAGCTACAACTCCAGCTCGATCCCCAGTTGCCGCCCGTTCTTTGCGATGGAGCCCAGATCGAACAGGTCGTGCTGGCGCTTGTCATGAACGCGATGGACGCGATGCAGCAGGGCGGCAATCTATGGATTACTACGAGCTTCCTGCGCGAGAAAAGTCAGGTCCGCGCTGTCGTACGGGATGACGGGAGCGGCATTCCGCCGGAAATCTTGCCGCGGATCTTCGAACCCTTTCTTACCACCAAGGAAACGGGACGCGGCGTCGGCTTGGGACTTGCCATCAGCCACAGCATTCTGGAACGGCATCATGGAAGTATCGAAGTGGAATCCGAATTTGGACGAGGCACAACTTTCACCGTAACTCTGCCCTGGGATGGGGACGCGAACAAACTTCCTTCCTCGACCAGCGAAATAGCCGCTGCCGCCAGCGGGAGGTGATGGACACGTGGAAACACAAGGTAAGTTGCTGATTGTCGACGATGAACTCAGCGTCCGCGATTCTCTCGGAAAGTGGTTTCGGGAAGAAGGCTACGAAATTGGAACCGCCGAGAGCGCCAGCGATGCGCTCACCCGCATGGCCGAGAACAAGTGGGACCTGGCGCTGCTCGATATCAAGATGCGCGGCACTGATGGCATTGAACTGCAGCGGCGCCTGCATGAGATGGATCCGGATCTCATCGTGATCATGATGACGGGCTATGCCTCCGTGGAAACTGCGGTCACAGCCCTGAAGAATGGGGCGTATGACTACGTGAGCAAGCCGCTCGACCCGGATGAGATTGCGCACCTGGTAAAGAAAGCGCTCGCCCACAAGCGCGCGGAAAAAGAAAATGTCCGGTTGCGAGAAACCGTCGCCGAAGCAACCCGGCCCGGGGACCTGGTGGGACAGAGTCCTGCGCTGCGCAAAGTTTGCGATGCCATTGAAACGGTAGGCCCGACCGATGCGAACGTTCTGATCACGGGCGAGAGCGGTACGGGAAAAGAACTTGTGGTACGCGCCATTCACGCCGCCAGCATGCGCCGCTTCCATCCTCTGGTCGCGATCCACTGCGGCGCGCTGACTGAGACGCTTCTGGAAAGCGAGCTGTTCGGGCACGAAAAGGGCGCTTTCACTGGCGCACAATATCGGAAGAAGGGGAAATTCGAAATCGCCGAGGGAGGCACGGTGTTCCTCGATGAAATCGGCGACATTAGCCTGAAGACCCAGACCGACCTGCTGCGCGTACTGCAGGAGCGGGAGATCACGCGCGTGGGAGGCAATCAAGTCATCAAGGTCGATTTTCGCTGCGTGGCCGCCACCAACAAAGATCTGGAACAGATGATCGAAGAAGGGACGTTCCGCCCCGATCTGTTCTACCGGCTGAACGTGTTCCGCATCGAATTGCCGGCGCTGCGGGAGCGGCGGGAAGACATTCCCCTGCTGGTCGAACATTTTGTGCGGAAGTTTGCCATGGCCATGAACAAGCACATCACGCGCATCTCGCCGGCGGCGATGGAGCAATTACAGCAGCAGTCCTGGATGGGCAATGTCCGCGAACTGGAGAACGCGGTCGAGCGCGCCATGGTGGTGGCGCAAGAACCAGAACTGCGCGAGCAGGACTTCATCTTCAAATCTCAGCCCTCGGTAACAACCGCAGCAGGCAAGACCCTCGACGACATTGAGCGGGCCCACATCCTGCACGTGCTCGAGGAGTGCGGCGGCAACCAGAGCCGGGCCGCCGATGTGCTCGACATTGACCGGGTGACGCTGCATCACAAGCTGAAGCGCTATGGCTGGACGCGTACGGCAGTCGAAAGCAGGAACTAGAATCGACGCAAGCGGCTTCAATGAAACTTGTTCACTTGCTTCCGGTCGGCACGATCGACATTTCTCTGCTGGAGTTCCTGTGCGCAGAGATTCCGCGCAGCTTGCCGGTCGCGTGTAAAATTTTTCCTTTCGAATTTAATCCCGCCGTGGCGTATCACACCGAGCGCCAGCAATTTCATTCGTCGGAAATTCTGCAGCAAATGCAGGGGCTGATCCAGCCAAGCGATTGGCGCATTCTGGCTGTTGCCGACGTGGATCTCTACATCCCGATTCTGAAGTATGTCTTCGGCGAGGCGCAGATCGGCGGACCGTGCGCGGTCGTGTCGGTGTACCGGCTGCGACAGGAGTTCTATGGACTGGAGCGTGACGACGGCCTATTGCGGCAGCGTCTATTAAAAGAGTCAGTTCACGAGCTAGGACACACGGTCGACCTGAGCCACTGTCAGGACTACCGTTGCGTGATGGCATCGTCGCACGCCGTTGAGTGGATTGACCTGCGGGAAAGCGCTCTTTGCGACGCGTGCGGCTACGAAGTGGAATCGAGGGGCGTTTTCTCGGACGGGACGGAGGCTGGCGTTCATCACAAACCTGCGCTCCCGTAGTACACTCTTCGCCATGATGCCAAGACGCCCCGTACCGCTCTACAATATCGTTCTCTTTCTCATGATCGGCGGATCGCTGGTCGCGCAAATGACTTCTTCGAAACACAAATCCGGAGTCGAGCAGAAACCCTTCGGCACGCGGGACGGGAGGCCCGTCAACTTGTACAAATTGACCAATAGTCACGGTGTCGAAGTAGACGCCATGAGTTATGGCGGCATTATTCTTTCAATTCGCGTTCCCGATCGCAAAGGTGCGATCGCCGACGTGGTGCTCGGGCACGACACCATGGAAGGGTACATTCCCAATCCACCTTTCCTTGGGGCGGTGGTCGGGCGCTATGCGAACCGCATCGCGAATGGTATGTTCACGCTCGATGGCAAGACATACCACTTGGCGAAAAACGACGGGCCCAATACCTTGCACGGCGGCACGACCCGGACTTTCGACAAAGTCGTGTGGGATGGCGAGCCACTGAAGGGCAAGACCGGCGTGGCTTTCAGCTACTTGAGCAAGGACGGTGAAGAAGGCTTTCCCGGCAATCTGAAGATGAAGGTCACTTACACGCTGACCGAAGAGAACGAACTGGTCATCGATTATGAAGCTACGACGGACAAGGCGACGCCGCTCAATGTGAGCCAGCACAGTTATTTCAATCTGGCGGGCGAGGGCACGGGCGACATTCTGAACACGGAAATGATGATCAATGCCGACCGCTTCACTCCGGTCGACAAGAACTTGATCCCGACGGGCGAACTGCGTCCGGTGAAAGGGACGCCGTTTGATTTCACGACTTCGACCAGAATCGGAACACGAATTGACGACAACTATGACCAACTGGAGCTGGGTCACGGCTACGATCACAACTTCGTCATCAACCGCAAAGGCGATGGACTAACGCTGGCCGCGCGCGCGTACGAGCCGACGAGCGGGCGCGTGCTGGAAGTCTCTACCACGCAGCCGGCGGTGCAGTTTTATACCGGAAACTTCCTCGACGGGTCGGTCACCGGAAAAGAAGGCCACGTCTACAAACGGCGGTATGGCTTCTGCCTGGAGACGCAACACTACCCCGATTCGCCGAACCATCCGGACTTTCCGACCACGATTCTGAAGCCGGGAGAGACGTTCCATCAGAAGACGGTGTTCAAGTTCTCGACGAAGTAAGCGGAGCAGCAGTTCGAACGCTCTCAGGTCAGGGATGTTGGGAAGGGCACGGCTTCTAGCCGTGCCGCAGCACGTCCTTAGCGATCGCGGCTTTAGCCGCTGGGGTTGTACTGGAAACAGGGCCGCCCCAAACTAAGAAGCAAATGACGATGGGGCCTGCTCTCACTCCCCTTTTAATTCTTCTACCAGCGCCTTCTCTACTCGCCGGCAGTGCTCCGCTGTAAGCTTCTTGGAACCTGACGTCAGATAGAACGTATCAATCGCCATCTGACCCTCGGTATCAATGAGGGCGATCTCAATGTTGCACTTTTCATCGGACAGGCAGGATGCGATGCGGTGAAGCAGGCGGGGACGATCCTGGGCGATCACCTGCACCAGCGTGCTGGTAGATGAGCACGCATCATCAAACTCAATTTTCGTGTCGACCTTTACTTTCGCGATGGCGCCTTTTTCGGAGCGCTGGCGGTCGCGCAGCATTTTCTCCAGATCGGCTTCGCCCAGCAGGACGCTGGTGACGCTTCGCTTGAAGCGATCCCACTCGGAAAGATTCAGCTCCAGCGTCCGGAAGCGGTCAGTAAAATAGAGCGTATCGACGACCGTGCCAGCCTCGTTCGAGAATGCATTCGCCTTCACGATGTTCATCCCCCAAGCCGCGAGCACGCCGGCAAGCTTGGCAAAGAGAGCCGGACGATCTCTGGTCACCAGCGTGAGTTCATACCAGTGACGGCCGCGTTTCAGCTCGACCTGCACTGGATCCTCACCTAACTCGTCGGCCATCTGCAGATGCCGCATCACTTCCTCGGCGGTGTGCACCAGCAGGTAGCGCTGCGGGAATCCCTCCAGGAAGCCTTTGAACTTGCTGCCGGTCACGGGCGCCAGCGAACGCAGGCGCGCCAGCTTTTCGTCATTGACGTCGGCATGCACGCGCTGGTCGGCACTGCGGTTCAGATAATTCTCGGCGCCCATGTAAAGCTGCCAGACGTTCTCCGCCTTCCACGGAGTCAGAGCCTCGGGATTGACCGCTTTGATGTCGGCGTAAGTCATGAGGCAGAGCATCTTGAGGCGTTCCGGCGTGCCCATTTTTTCGGCGAAGGCTCCCACGGTGGCAGGATCGAAAATGTCGCGGCGCAGGGCGGCGGATAGTTCCAGATGGTTCGCAATGAGGAAGAGCACTTCCGCACGTTCCTTCGGATCTACATCGAGGCGGTCCATGGCGCGATTGGCAATGTCGACGCTGGCCAGCACGTGATTGCCGCCGGGCACGCCTTTACCAGTGTCATGCAGCAAAAGCGTGAGATACAGGAGTTCCGGATCTTCAAGTTCGCCGAGCAGTTCCGCGTAGCGCTTATCCCACTCCGACTGCGACTGCTTGAGGCGATGCAGGCTCTCGATGGCGAGGAAGGAATGTTCGTCCACGGTAAAGCGATGGTAGAAATCGCGGACCACGAGGGAGTCGATCAGCTTCAACTCCGGCAACAGAAGCGTGAGCAGGCGAAGGGAATGCATCGAGCGCAGAGCGTCGGCAGCGTGCGGCTGCAGCAACGTTTCCTGCAGGTACAACCACAACTCCGCGCCCCGGGGAGGGGTCGAAGCCAGCGCCGGAAGCGCCTGCTCGATGCGGTATTCCGTGGTCGCGCTCAGCTTTAGACCGTGGTGCGCCATGAAGTGGAAGAGACGCAGCAGCACCTCGGGATCCTGCATAGCCGACGGTTGTTGCAGGAAGATGAGGCCGTCGACCACGGAAAAATCAGCAGAAGTGAGGCGCGAGCGCCAGCTCTGCACCTGGCGGTAGAGAGCCGACCAGGCTTCTGGAATTTCTTCCAGCAGCTGCGTGACGGTGCGCTGCACGGCGCGGGCATGGCCGAAATAGATTCGCATCCAGTCGGCGGCGGAAAGCGGTTCTCCATCCGAAGCGGAAGTCTTTTCGCCGATCTGAGTTCCAACCCGGCGCGCGGCCGCCTCATCCTGAGCTTCCCAGCTTAGCGTGTTGTCGTCGCGGCCGTGGCGGAAGTGGAGAAAGCACCGTGCCGACATCAGAAAATCGAGGGCAGACTCCAGTTGCTTGCGCACCGGCGCGCGTAACGAACTGGCATCAGGCCAGTCATGTAATTTGTCCATCGCCGAGATCAACGCCAGCCAGTTGGCGACGTTGCAATCGCGCAAGCCACCTGGAGCTTCCTTTAAGTTCGGCTCGAGGTGATAGAGCGTCATCCCAAACTTTCCATGACGCTCGCGCGTCACTTCGGCAAGTCCCTGCAATAGAGCTTTGGACTCGCGCATCACGACTTTCGGGATCACCTTGTCGTGCAGCCGGCGGAACAGATCGCGATCGCCGGCGAGATAGCGGCAGTCGAGAAGTGAGATTGTAAATTCGGTATTGTTTGGATCGTAGCGATCGCACTCGGCGAGAGTGCGCGATGCAGGGCTCAGCTTCAGGCGAAGGTCCCACAGCTCCTGCGAGAAACGCCGCACGGGATCTTTGAAAGCCTGCTCGGCTTCGCGGTCGCCGAAAAGGAATAGAAGATCAATGTCGGAATAGGGAAAGAGCCAGCCGCGGCCGAAGCCCCCGGTGGCTACGAGGGAAAAATTGGCAGGCTTGGATTCATCAGGGGAAACGATCTCGTGCCAGAGCCTGGCAAGAACATCTTCCACCAGTTTTGTACGGCCAGCCACGGCTGCCCGACCATCGCCGGTCGCCTCAAACTCGCGTTGAATGCGAGCCGATTCGTCGGTGAGGGAAGTTCGCAACTCGCTGATGAACGAGGACGCCGCCATCATGAAAGTGAGTTACCCCCGCGACGTCCCACGATGCACTCTACAACGCGCCTTCGCCGCGCTCATCATTGCGAATGCGGATCGCCTCGTCCACTCGCGAGAGAAAAATCTTGCCGTCGCCGATCTTGCCGGTGCGCGCCGCGCCCAGAATGGCTTGCACGGCCTTCTCTACCATGGCATCGGCCAACACCATTTCGAGCTTTGTCTTGGGAATCAGATCGACGCTGTATTCGCGGCCACGGTAGACCTCGGTGTGCCCCTTCTGGCGACCGTGGCCTCGGACCTCGAGGACCGTCATGCCTTCGACGCCAATTTCCTGCAGGGCAGTTTTTACCGCTTCAAGCTTGGAATTCTGGATGACCGCTTCGATCTTCGTCATGATGTTTGCAAGTCCTGTTCTGCGTTTTTCACGCCGCAGTCCTTCCGGATACCGGGAAGACCCAGCCCCCTATTATGCCGACGTTTCCCAATAGTACCCCTCTTCGCCGTGTTGAGAGAGATCCAGGCCCTGCACTTCGTCCTCCTCGGAAACTCGTAAGTCAATCGTGGCATCGACCAGCTTCATCCGTCGAGCAGGCCGAGCGCCAAGATTGTCCCTGCGCGTCTTTGAACCCGGGATTGACTGCGCTGACGGCGAGCGTCGTGTTGGTCAGCATCCAGGCATTGTCGGCGGAACTCTTGGCCCCGGCGGTTTGCTGCTCGAGTCTGGCCAGCCGGCTATCGGTCGCCGGACTCGGCGCGACGCCGAGAGCCTGTGCGCACATCCCATGCGTGAAGATCAGAATCAGTGCGGCGGTCACCAACCACGCGACCCGCCTATGGCCCTTGGACACTCGGAATCGACTCCCCCCTCCATCGAATTCGGATTGCAAACGTCCTTGGAAGGACGCCTCAATGTACCGTCCACTCCGGCTTCCCGGAAATCGAAACTATTTATCGACCCTATCAGGTTTTGTTATTTGAAATGAGTAGGATGGGAAGCGGGGAGCGGCAACTACAGGGTTCCACCTATGGCGCCTACATGGAACTATGCACATAATTGCAGGTTCGCGGGCTTTCCAACCGGCCCGCGATTTCGGAACAATTATGTCCGCAGGTCAGATGGAGGGCTCTCAGTCGTGTCTTCAGAAAAATCGAAAGTCAGCGCAACGCTTCCTGGCAAGGTCGAAAAAGTGATCAGCCCGCATCCCAGTTCGGGCGAGCCCGAAAAGGCCCAGATTGCGGTGGAGGGAGCGGACCACCTCTACCGGGAGATTCGTGTTCCTAACAATCTAACCGACGCCGATGGTCAGAAGGTCAGGCTAAAACAGGGTGCCGAGGTCGAAGTGAAGATCGAGGCCGATCCGATGGTCACCCATGCAGTTGGCCATTCCGAAGACAAGCGCACACCGCCGCGAGCGTAGCGATTGCTCACTCAAGTGATTCGCTCCCGCAAAAGAGTTGAATTGCGGCTCAGCAACTGCTATTTCGGCGAATCCTTGTGTTCCTCTTGTGCCGGCGCAGGCTTGACGAACTTGGCGTCATCCACGGGAACGTTCTGCTTGAGATCGCTAAGTTGGATGGTAAAGCGGCCGCTCGGCCGGGCTAATGTCCAGCGGTAGGGGACTTTAACTCCATTCGCTTCGCGGTAGTCGGCGTAGTCGATCTGCGTGGGCAGCCATCCCAGACCGGTTTCACCGAAACGGACGAGCCTCAGTAGAAGTCCGGTCTGCTGATCGAAATAGAGGCGGATCGGCGGTTTCCCGTCGCGCTGTCCCACCACCACGTACGCTTCCCGATCACCGATTTTCTCGCTGCCTTGGGTCCGCAACTCGCTAAACATCTGCTTCAAATGCGTGGCGAGATGCAGATCGGCGTCGATGGAAGCCCCGTCAAGATCGCTGCCGTGCATTTCCCGCAACGGACGCCCCGGGCTGCCGAGCCAGCCTTCGTGACCGTTGAAAGCCGTTACGCTGTCCCCGTCGGGCATGTGCGTGAATGAAATGCGCATATCCGGATCTTTGGAATAGATATCGATGGGAAGCGATTTGCCTCCAAAGTCGATCGTTCCCTTCATGACGCGGCTGGTGACTTTGTCGATGGCGGCCGCGCCTCCAGCCGCCTGAATATATTTGTCGAGCAATTGATCGCCGGTCGGTCCGGCACTTTCCTTCGCCTCTGTTTTGTTCGCCGGGGCATTCGGCATGTGAGGCGCACCCATGGCCTCTTTCGGCTCTTCACTCATCACGGCCGGGATCGCCTGCGGATCGGGGCTGCCACGGTGACAGGAGTTGCAAGTCACCGCGCGATGCCCCTCGAAATTGTCCTTGTTGATGGCAAACATCATTTCCATCATCTTGCGTGCGGTCTGCTTATTTTTCTTGTCGTCTTTCTCGAACGCACCCTGCACGTGGCAGAAATCGCACTCCACCCCGAGCGAAGCGGTGATGAATTGCATGGTCGGAAACAACTGCTCAGCCGGTAATCCTTTGAGCACCTGGATGTTCTTGAATTGTTCTTCCGCTTTCTTGGGACCGGGTGCGCCGGCGGGCGTCTGCGCCCTGCCCTTGTTGATTACTATGCTGGACGCAATCAAAACGGCCGCGACCGACAGGATTCGGACATGCTTTCCATTCATCATCGAACGATTCCCTCTTTCTAGAAGTCTTGGAAGTCTAGCCGCTATCGGCGGTTACTGTAAACGAACTTTCCCGAAACCTCCGCCACCACGACACGATTCGGAAGCAGTGAATCGACTTTCGGCTTCAGGTGCTCCGGAACAAACAAAAACACTCGATTGGGTCCGTTCCAGTCGCGCTGCAAATCTGCGTCGGTTAGGTAAATCTTCGGGGCATCGGGGAACGTAGAGCCGAACCACATCGACGTGGTTCTCCCTTCCACGAGCTCGACCGGACGCTGCAAATAAAACAGCAAAGACGACCCGAATGCCTGATCGCCGTAAATCATGACTCGATCCTCAGTCCGCGCGCGCGCTGCAATCTCCTGCGCCAACTGCTTTGAGGAAAGATAGGGGCCAAATCTTCCGAGCGCAATATGCGCAGCCACGAGGAACACTGCCATGCCTACAGCCATCGCCCAGGTCGCCGCGTAGTGTCGCCGCCAAAATCGCAGGACAAGAGATAGCAAGGGCGCCACCAGCAGCGCGAACGCTGCCAGGATCGCAGGAAGGCGCAACGCCGCAAATGATGCGTAACTCAAGTCCAGCATGTGCGACGTCGAAAGCGTGTCGGTATCCATGTTGTGCGTCGCGAGCACATTTCCGATATCGGGCTCAAACGGCAGATTCCGCGATTCCCAGAGCATCATGAGTAGGGTTGCTCCGGCGGCGAGACCGACAATGGCCAAAAGCCCAGCCGAAATCCTGAGCCGACCCTTGCGGACGCCAGCATTGCACTCGCTCCATTCGCAACTCGCGATTCCATCGGCCAACAGCATCAGCAGCGGCAGGTAGGCAGGAAACGTGTAGTACTCCTGATTGGTGGAGATGGCGAAGAATACGAGAACTAGACCGGCCAGGATCCAGCAGAGCAAGCGGGTATGGTTAGCGAAACTCTGCCGCCGATCTTCTTTGGGAAGATCTTCTTTTCGCAGACCTGGCTTGCCGGCACCAGCTTTGCGCAGATCAAAAAGGGTACGGATCGCGGCCGGCAGATAGAGGCTCCAGGGAAACAGCCACACCAGGTGCAGTGACCAGTACAGCGCCCAAGGAAGTTTGTTGTAATCGCGCGGATAGCGCTTTCCGAGAAATCGCAGGAAGTGTTCATTGACGAAGTAAAACCAGAAAAATCCGTGACCATTCTGCCCGCCCGTGTTCCGCAATCCCGCCAGAATGTGCCAGGGCGCGGCAATCACGAGCAACAGCGCGAGGCCTGACGGGAGCCGGAATTCACGCCACCGGCGCCATTCTCCGGTCAAAGCCAGATATAAAACGGCCGCTCCTCCGGGAAACGCCAGCGCGATCAGGCCTTTCACCAACACTCCAAGAGCCACGCACGCGTACCCTGCATACCAACGCCAAGCGCGGCCGTCTGGCTCTAACGCGGTCAGAAAGAAATACAGCGAAGCGGCGATCAGCAGGCTCAGTAGCACGTCCGGAATCAGAATGCGCGTGAAGAGAAACACGCCGGCCGCGGTGTAGACGAACAAAGCCGCGTAAATTCCGGCTCGCTCACCGAAGGCGCGGCGGCCCCAGACCAGTCCGAGCAGTCCGAGCAGCAGGACCGAAAGCGCCATCGGCAGGCGCGTGGCAAATTCGTTCACGCCAAACAAGTGATAGCTGATCGCCACCAGCCAGTACGGTAGGGGCGCCTTCTCCAGATAACGTACGCCGTTGACATGTAGCGTGACGTAGTCGCCACTGACAAACATTTCGCGCGCGGCTTCGGCGTGGGTGCTGTCGGCGTCGTCGAGTAGCGCGGGCGAGAACAACGCGCCGAGATATACCGCGGCAAAGACAAGGGCGAGCGCCCAATAGGAAACAGCCCGCAGCCGATCCGGCAGGCTATTTCGGTCTTTAAGAATTAGGGGCTTGGAGGTAGCGCTCAATGAGGATGAACCCATTCAAGGTTACAGAGGACAAGGCGTACCCGCAAGCGGTTGGCGGATAAGAAACGAGAGCGCGCCTACTTCGTAAGCCCTTTCGCGGGTGTACCCTTTCGCTCAAAGAACTTCCACTTGTCCATTCCCGCCGGCACGGCCACATCGAAAAAACCTACCATCATCTCGTCAGAGGTTTGGTCTCCCCAGGTGACCGTCTTTTCGGGATCGGGATTGTGAGGATTATTTTTCGAGTTGTCGTACCAGGCGATCGCGCGGAGTTTCGTTCCGGCTTTCAGCAGGCGCGGCTCGGCCAGCCGGTAACTCAGTTGCCAGTGGAAGTGATAATTCACCCGCAGCAACACCTCGACGCTCGCATCATCATGCACAATGTCGTATTCAAACCGCTTTCCCCGCAGGTGCATGTGCGGAAAAAGACTGAGCAGCGTCGCCTCGTGGGGCACCGTACCCTGCACTTCCACGCGAAAGTCGTCCGCTCCCGGAGGGATGATCAGCGCATGATTGTTCAACTGCAAGGTAATCACGCGCTGCTTGGGCGGGGTCTTGGTGAAGACCAGACCGATGCTAGTTTGATCCTGATCCGCCGCGCCGTTGGTGGTGTAGTGCATCTGGAAGACGAGGTCGGAACCTGCTGGAACGAACTTCGCCATGCCGTCGGGCCACTGATCGGGCGAACTGCCCGGCGCGTAGACGAGAAGCAAATCGCTGGTCGTTTCATGCGCCTCGCGCCGCTCAAGGGGATCGTTGAGCGTAGAAGCGGTAAACGGCTCGCCTACCGGCGCATGCCGCAACCACTGCGAGTCCGGCGGGCGGATATAGACCACCGCGTGATGAACGTGCGCCGGGCTTCCCGGGCGGAATTCCGACATCTGCACCCAGCGATCCTCGGCGAAATGGGTGGGCACGATCTCGTAGGTGTATTCGATCTCGCCGTGGGCCGGGATGGGCACGGCCTTGGGCATCTTCACCACGAGATCAGGCTGCGGAATATTCCATCCCTCAGCCCACTTGCGTGGCGGAGGCGCATCGTGCGCGTCGCCTGCGGGCGCGCCCGCCTCAGACCAAGCCACCAGCGTCGCGATCTGTTGCTCGCTTAAAGAAACATCATTGGAAAAGTGCCCATAGCGTGGATCCGCAAACCACGGAGGCATCATCTTCATTTCGACGGCATGCGCCATCGAACTGGCCCAGGGACGCACTTGTTCGTAGGTCAGGAATGGCATCGGCGCAACTTCGCCGGGCCGGTGGCAGGCCTGGCAGTGCCCCTGCAGAATCGGCAGCACATCGTGGTAGAAGGTGGGTGTCGCAGTTGCTCCCGTCCTCGGCGGGGTTGCGGCGGAAAGACCAAAGGCCAGCAAGAGTAAAGCCAGCCCGACGGCATCACGGGAACCCATGTCGTGATTCTACAAGTCAGGGTCCGCTCACAGCATATTCCGGCCAAAAATGCTAAATTCAAAGATTCATGTCAGCCCCTAATTCCAACTTCATTCGCGCCTGCAAGTCTCAACCGGTGGAGCACACACCCGTCTGGTTCATGCGCCAGGCTGGACGGTATATGGCCGAGTATCGCGCGGTTCGCAAGCAGCACTCGTTGCTTGAGATCTGCAAGAAGCCTGCGATCGCCGCCGAAGTCACCATCACCGCCGCCGAGTTTCTCGGCGTGGATGCCGCCATTATTTTTGCCGATCTCCTGCTGCCGCTCGAAGTGATGGGCCTGCCCTTTCACTTTTCCGCCGGCGAGGGTCCGGTGATCGAGAAGCCGGTGCGCACCAAGGAAGACATCGCGAACCTGCGCACCGATCGCGCCTCCGAGTTGGGTTATGTTTCCGAGGCAGTCGCTTTGGTGGCGAAACATTTCGCGGAACGCGTACCGGTCATCGGATTCTGTGGCGCCCCGTTCACGCTGGCGAGCTACATGATCGAAGGCGGAGGTTCGCGCAATTACATTCACGCCAAGAAGATGATGTACAACCACCCCGCGGACTGGGACGCTCTGATGAGCAAACTGGTTGCGGTGACCTCGGAGTATTCGGCCGAGCAGGTGCGCGCCGGAGCCGACGCCATTCAGATCTTCGACAGCTGGGTTGGCTGCCTCAGCGTGGAAGACTATCGCCGCTACGTGCTGCCGCATGTGACCGGCATGGTGAAAGGGCTGCAGAAAACCGGCGTTCCGATTATTTATTTTGGCACCGACAGCGCGACGCTATTGCCCGCCATGAATGAGACGGGAGCAGATGTGATTGGACTCGACTGGCGAATTCCGCTGGACGAAGGCTGGCAGCGGCTCCATCATCGTCCTGCCGTGCAGGGAAACCTGGATCCCGTGCTGCTCTTCGCCGACTGGAAAGAGCTGAAGTCACGCACGGAAGATATTTTGCACCGCGCCGCCGGACGCCCCGGACACATCTTCAACCTCGGGCACGGCATTCTCCCGGAAACTCCGGTCGACAACGTGAAGAACCTGGCGCGCCTGGTGCAGGAGTACTCAGCCGGGGCTTCGCGCCCTCCGGCTCCCGGAATCCGACCGGATGCCAAACGCCGCCCATGAAACGCATTGCCATCGTCGGCGGAGGCATCTCCGGACTGGCGTCCGCCTTCGCCCTTGAAGAACATCGCCGCTCCGGCGTTGAAGTCGAATACGTTCTCTATGAATCTTCACCGCGTCTCGGCGGCGTGCTACGCACGGAATACATTGACGGCTGCGTAGTCGAAGCGGGTCCTGATTCCTTCGTTACCGAAAAACCCTGGGCCGCCGATCTCGCTCGTTCTCTCGGCCTGGGCGACCAGCTGATCGGCTCGAATGATGCCGACCGCAAGACCTATATCTTGACTCGCGGCCGCCTGGTCGAGATGCCCGACGGCTTGATGTTCATGGTTCCGACCAAGATCCTGCCCACTGGCCTGTCGCCGCTGTTTTCGTGGAAAACCAAGCTGCGCATGACGCAGGAATTGTTCCACCCGCCGCGCGCGGTCGATCACGACGAATCGGTGGCGGCCTTCGTGGAACGTCACTACGGCAGCGAGATGGTGGACCGTCTCGCCGATCCGCTGCTCTCCGGCGTCTACGGAGGAGAAGCTGCCAGCCTCAGCGTTCGAGCGGTGCTTCCGCGATTTGCCGAGATGGAGCGCACGCATGGCAGTCTGGGCCGCGCCATGCTGGCCGCGCGCAAGAAAATGAAGATGCCGGGCGGACCGCGCACGCCCGCGCCTCCGCTCTTCACTTCGCTGAAGAACGGAATGCAGTCTCTGGCTGAGGCGGTTGTATCGCGGCTGTCGCCGTCGTCGGTGGCTACGAACGCTCTGGTACAAGCCGTTCAGCCGGAAGCTGGAGGATGGCTGGTCTCGGCGGGAATGAAGTCCGATCAATTTGACGGCGTCATCCTCGCGCTGCCCGGCTCGGCCGCGGCAAATGTTCTACGGATGGCCAGCCCCGAGCTTTCCGCGGAACTGGGGGCCATCCAATACAGCTCTTCGATCACGGTGGGTATTGGGTACGATCGCGAGGTCCGGCAGTCGCTTCCGCCGGGCTTCGGCTTTCTCGTCCCCCGCAGCGAGAACAAGCGTCTGCTGGCCGCAACATTTGTCCACAATAAATTCCCACACCGCGCACCGGATGACCGTGCCCTCCTGCGTTGTTTCTTCGCCGGAAGGAATGCGGAAGACGTGTGGGCACTCTCTGATGAACAGATTGTCGGAATCGTCCGCAACGAGTTGCAGCAGATTGTCGGGTTGCGCGGCGCACCATTGTTCGCCCGTGTGTACAAGTGGAAGTCAGCGATGGCGCAGTATGGCGTGGGCCATCTTGAGCGGCTGGAACGGATCGAACGGCTGCGCCGGCAATTGCCCGGTCTTGCTCTGGCAGGCAACGGTTATCGTGGGATCGGCGTGCCCGATTGCGTGCGTACCGGGCGGGATGCCGCAAAGCAACTGATCGAGATGTAGATGGCCCGCCTATGAGGGCCTATCGCGTGACCTACGGCGCGAGTGGCACTCGCGCCCTTCCCGATCTGCCCACCACGAGAGTTTCCCTAAACCGTCCTAAGCGCTCACCTGCGACGTCGGAGCTGCCGCCTCTTCGAAGGAAACCTCTCCTTCGGGATTCTTGGGCCGCCGCGGTTTGCGTCCAAACACGGCTTCGACGACCAATTTGAAGATCGTTTGCCGGTTTTGCGCGACCACCTTCAGCCATGCGAAACGCCCCATCATCGGGAAATAAATTCCGCGGAAACACAGCCGCGCCAGGAAGATATTGATCCGGTAGCCCAGAGGTTGGTCATCCAGCGAATCCACCGCGTGAGCCAGCGCCTCAGGGCTGTAGGCATGCTCCCAGCCATACTTCACCTCGGCATGAGCTTCTTCAATCGACATCTTCAGCGGCGTGTGGGCCATTGCGAAGGGAATAAATTCTTTCCAGTGCTTCGCGCGCGTGAGGCGCCCGGCGAGCTCCAGCCGTTTGTAGAGCGGCGTGGCAGGCAAGGGCGTCAGCAATCCGAAGATGGGCAATCCCGGCGGCCAGGTGCGAACCTGCGAAAGTGTCCGTTCGCCAACGCCGACCGTGTCGTTGTCCATTCCGAAGATGAACGACGTGATCGCATAGACATTGCGTTTAGCCAGGCGCTCGAGCACCTCGGCATATTCTCCCGGCTTATTGAAACCCTTATTCACGTCTTTGAGGTTGGTGGGATCGATCGACTCCATTCCAATGAAGACCCACTTGCCGCCGGAGGCGGCGATCAAGTCGACGAGTTCCTCGTCGCGCAAAAGATTGGCACTGATCTGGGCGACCCAGTGCACTTGCGCGCCAGCGGCAATAATGTCGCGCAGCAGTGACTTCGTGCGCTTCACGTTAATGGCAAAGTTGTCGTCGATGAAGAACACCGCCATCTGCCCTTTTTCCTTGCGGGCGCGCGCCTTCAAGAGCAGAAGTTCGTTCACCACGCTTTCGTTGGTTCGAAAGCGGATCGAGTCACCGAAGAATCCGGTCACGGTGCAGAACTCGCATCCATAAGGACAGCCGCGCCCCGACTCGACCGGGATGATGCGGAATGTCCCCCAACCTTCTCCGACTTTCTGCAGCAGCGACGTCGCGGCTTTGGGCACGAGATTGAATTGCTCGAGATCGATCGATTGCCACGGAATTACCGGGTATTGTTTGAGCGAAGGCTTACGCTCTTTGCCGGTCTCATCGACGGGTTCATAGATTTCTTTGAGCTGGCCGCGGGCGGCATCGTTGACCATCTGAGGCCAGGTTTCATCGGCCTCACCGAGGGCTACTGCGTCGGCGTGGCGCGGGCCGCCGTCGCGGCCGAGGGCCTCGTCCGCTAACTCGGTGACGTGCGGTCCACCCATCACAACTTTCACGCCGGTCGCGCGAATGGCATCAGCGATCCGGTAGGCCTTGGCGATCATACGTGTCATCGCCCCAATGCCGACGAGATCGATCTTTTCGTCGCGAACGTACTGGGCGATCTGCGCCTCGTCCATCGGCTTGGCGTTCCCATCGATCAACAGCACTTCGTGGCCCGGCGGGGTCAGCGACTGCAGAAGAAACATCCAAAGATGCGGCATGAAATTGCGCGTCACGCCATTGTCTGGGTTGTACAGGAGGATTCTCATGACTGCTCCTTAACGAACTAAGTAACGTGCTTCACCGCACGGAACCGTCACGAGCGATGCCAAGATTGGCACTCTACCGGATGCTTTAGGATTGATTTGTATGGAATATCAGAACCCGAAGAATTGTACACCCGCCGTGCAAGTTCGGTCCCATGGGGTGCAAATCTCATGCGGACGCTCTGCTCTTAACCTGCTCGCGGCGCAGTCTGGCCACGACCAGACGGATTTCATCATAAGTGATCTCCGGAGGCAGGGCGTCTTTCAATGTCTTGAGACGCTCCAGTTCAGCGACACCCACGCGCGAGCAGGCCGCTTCGATCACGGCGAGCTTGTTGCGATCGATCCAATCCGGCGAGAACTCCAGTTCGCCTCGTTCCACAAGAGCGGCGACCGCGTTCACCACGGTGCCGACCTGCCGTCCGCGAATCTGGGCAATCTGCTCGAAGCTCTTGCCAGAAGCCAATAACTGCAGGGTCTCCAATGCGGGAGCGGTTTTCTTCTGCGCCGGCGCAGCTGCGCGTTCTCCCTCGCGGTAGCGTGCGAGAGCGGCCAGAATACTCTCCCCGTACAGATCCGCCTTGCGCTCGCCGATGCCGGTAATCTCCATCAACTCTCCAATCAAGGCAGGCCGTAACCGGCAAATCTCGTCGAGCGATGTGTCATGCAGCACTACATAGGCCGGAACGCCCTGTTCCTTGGCGGTGCTGCGCCGCCATTCACGCAGATACTCTCGCAGCTCGGAGTTGGCCACCTCCGCCGGGCGTTTCTCCGCTCGCGAACTGCCGGTAGCCGCAGCGGCGAACGCTCTGCGAACCGCAGCGGGCGTGGCCTTCTCAGTCAGCCATTCCGGGGCGCTGCCACAAACGTCGCACGCACCGCATGACTCCCATTTGGGAGCTTCGCCAAAGTGAGTGCAAATCTGCCGGTGCCGGCATTTGGCGGACTCGGCGAAGGCTCGAATCGTGTGATAACGCTGCCAGGCGCGGTCGCGTTCGGCCGCGTCGAGAATCTGGTTTGCGAAATATCCCAGTAACCCCGCATCCTGCTTGCGCCAAAGCAAGATGCAATCCGCAGGGTTGCCATCGCGCCCAGCTCGACCGGCCTCCTGATAGTACTGTTCGACCGATTTCGGCAACGCCAGATGAATCACGGCTCGCACCGTCGCCTTGTTGATGCCCAGTCCAAAGGCAATCGTGCCCACCAGAACGCGCGTTTCGTCCGACATCCAGCGTTCCTGATTGCGGCGCCGCTCATCGCTTTGCATCTTGGCGTGGTACGGCACGGCGGCAATGCCCTTGTCCTCCAGGAAGTCGACGGTTTCCTCAACTTTACTGATGGTCGGCGAGTAGACGATGACATTCCCCTCGCCGTAATTGCGCAGCGCTGTGACCAGGAGCGCGTCCTGCTCGACGCCACTGCACTGGCGAACCAGATAGCGCAGATTGGGCCGGTGAAAGCTGGCGATGTATTTGTCGGGATTGCGCAGCTCGAGTTGAGCCAGAATGTCATGCCGCACGTGGCGTGTCGCGCTCGCGGTGAAGGCCGCGATCGGATGATTCGGAAAGCTGCCGCGCAGGCGGCTCAGCTGCCGGTACTCCGGGCGGAATTCATGTCCCCACTCCGAGATGCAGTGCGCTTCGTCAATGGCAAAAAAGGAAATCGGAACCCGGCGGAGCCATTCCACGGTATCGCCGCGCTGCAACCGCTCAGGGGAGAGATAAAGCAAGCGGAAGGCGCCGTCCTTCGCCTGGCGCATGACGCGACTTTGATCTTCATTGCTGATCGAACTATTCAGCACCGCCGCCGGAATGCCCATCTGCGCCAGTTGTGCCGCCTGATCCTGCATCAGCGCGATGAGCGGCGAAATCACCACCGTTGTCTTCTCCGAGACCACAGCGGGCAGCTGATAGCAAAGAGACTTGCCCCCACCCGTCGGCATCACCACGCAGGTATCGTGCCCTGCCAGTAGGCTGCGGACGATTCGCTCCTGCAGCGGCCGGAAGGTGCTGTATCCCCAATATCGCCGCAAGGGAGTCAGCAGATCCAGCTCTGAAGTCATGCCATCAGTATAGGGTGCGCCGGGAAGGGTCGTGTACGATCCCGGCGCGCAAGCTGCATGATTATGTGAAGCTGCTGCCGGATGACGAAGACTGGAGTGGAGTCATTCTCCCAAGAATAAAGCTCCCAAACTGGAATGAGGGTGGACGAATGTAGACGGCGATCACTCTGCGGATCCGGATTCTGTGGCAGAAACGATCGCCGCGGGATGCGTTCTTTCAAAAGCAATCCAAACCAAGGCGATCACGACGAAGCAGAACACGCTGCCCTCCGGCCCGACCGATCCTCCCGTCAGCCACTCTGGGCCGTGCAGCGAGGAACGGAGCAAATGCCCCGGAGCAACCATGCCGCTATCTGGGACCGAATAAAAGAAGGTCTCGCCCCAATCCCATGCAGCATGAAAGCCCACGGCAAACCACAGGTTCCCCGTTCGCCGCAAGGTCAGGCAGAAGAAGAAGCCGATGCATGCTGCCGCCAACAAGCCGGGCCATTGCTCCCCGTCGTTTCCAAGATGAATCAGTCCGAACGCGCAGGAAAGCACCGCCGCTGCCGGCCAGAATCCAATCCCGCGTGCCAGCGTGAACTGGCTGTAACCGCGCAACATGAAATCTTCAAAGAGGCCGACCAGCACAAACATCACGGACCAGTACGCGGCAAACTTCATGATCCGGCGGCCATGAATCGCCAAGTGGCCGAATTCGAAACCGTGGAATCCATACAGAGCGAGAATCAACAGGGTGATGCCGGCGAAACCCCAGACCGCGCCCCACCAGAAAAGTTTGCCGAAAGCGCGGCGAAGAGGGAGTCCGAAGCAACCCCATGGACGCTTCTCGATCTTTCCGAGGATTAGCGCTGGGACGACGGCCGCCACCAGGGCAGCCAGTTCCATCAACGCCTCCATCAGCCCTGAACCAACCCGCGACGAGAGCCAATCTGGCAGCCAGGCCAGCGCAATCCTCTGCAGCAAGTAAAACATCACGCCATAAAAAGCGACTCCCCACCCGGCGCGTAATCCCTCCGGCCCCAGAAACAGAATGCGGGCGTAGGAAGGTTCATGCGCAACCGCAAATAGCGGAGCCGACGGCTCAGGGGGCGAGTTCGCCGGAGTCTCGCTGGGCGTCTTAATCTCGAGGTCAGTCATTTGCCGGTCAACCATCGCAGGTCACTCATTGCAGGTCAGTTCCTGCCGAACATTTAACGGAATCGTCTCCGCCATGGTAAAACACTCGGCTCGACATTATGCGTCCATATTTCACACGCGACCGCTTCGGACGGCCTCAGTTTCTCGCAGGACTGCTGCTGCTGGTGTTCCTTGCACAGGCCTTGTGGCTGGTTCACGCCGAACTGTCTGGTTCGTCGGAACCGGATGGACGAGAAGCGATGCGGATCGGCGAAGGCTGGAAGCAATGGCATGGGCGTGGCGTAGCCGCAGCCCCTTTGAGTGAACCCGCGGCCCTTCGCGATCCGTTCAGCGGCGACGAGAGCGGGTTTGATTCAGAGCATTCCCCGCTTCTCTCTCTGGTTTCGGCGGCGCCGCTGCTCATCTGGCCACACGATCTCGGCGCAGACACCTCTGCTTATTGGCGATGGCTGCCTCGACTGCCGTTCCTGGCCTGCGGACTCTTCCTCGGCGCATCGTTATGGTACGTTGCCCGCCGCCTCTGCGGTAACACTGGCGGATTCGTCGCGCTGACTCTCTACTGCTTTTCCCCATCGATCATTCAGGCGAGCGCCGTGTGGCATTCCGAACCGGACATCGTCTCGGCGTGGGGAGCCTTTGGGACCATCTTCACGGCGATCGCCGTGGCCCACACATTGTACGCGCCGCGGGAGGTCGTTCTCTGGAATTGGCGCCGTATTGTGCTACTGGGGATTTCCCTGGCAATCGCCGTGGGATCGCAGTTCTCGCTGATTGTTCTTGTCCCCATGGCGCTCGGATTTCTGCTCTATGTGGCTCCGGTGCGGCAGCGCGCCGGGTTGGTGATCTGGATCGCGGCCAGCCTCTTCGGTTGTCTGCTGTTGTTCGCGTTCTACTTCTTCCATCCGCACGCGTTCGCTGAGAGCATGCGACACGCGGCTTTCTGGGGAGCCACCTGGAGGGCGTTCGCGGTAGGCGGCGTCTATCGAGAGGTTGCCGGCAGATGGACGCGCTTGTCCTGTCTTCGCGTTGATGTTTCCCGTCGCGATCGTGACATATGCCGTTTGGCCACGAACTCGTTACTTCGGCAATTCTGCGCCGCTCCTGAGTCGTGACATTCTTCGTCACTCTGGGCATGGCGCATCCGCACGTGGCAGGAGCAGGATTTCTGCTCGCGGCGGTTCCTTTCTTGTTTATTTTCGTCTCGGGAGTGCTGGCAGACTTGCTGGAGACCAGCTACCGGCCGTTGATCATGGCCTGCATCTTGGCGTTGCTGCGTAACCTACGTCGCACGGACTCTGTTGGCATTGGCGCAGGTTCCACTGGGCTGAGCAGTCGCGACAATGGTAAGCCGGGGGCTGGTGGGCCCGGGTCTGGTGAGCTTAGGTGTGTGCCAAGGCCCGATGATCGGCCAATTGCTTAGCGAGAAACTGCAGATAATCTTCCATCCCTTCACCCGTTTTCGCCGACAGACGGAAAATCCGCATTCCTGGACGCACTGCTTGGATGCTGTTGCGGGCCGTCTCCCAATCGAATTCCACCGCCGCGGCCAGCTCGTTCTTGGTAATGATCGCGACATCCGCGCTATTGAAGATCGTCGGGTACTTCAGCGGCTTGTCCTCGCCCTCGGTGACGGACATCAATACGAGGCGAAGATTCTCGCCCAGATCATACGAAGAGGGACACACCAGGTTTCCCACGTTTTCGATAAACAGGAAATCCAACTCCTCCAGCTTCCAATCCTGCAGGGCAGTGTGCACCATGTTGGCCTCAAGATGGCAGACCGTTCCGGTGGTGATCTGCTTTACCGGAGCCTGGCTGCGCGCCAGGCGAACTGCGTCGTTCTCGGTCGCCAGATCGCCAACCAGTGCCGCCACGCGATACTTCGGCTTGAGTTGTGTGAGTGTCTTTTCCAGGAAGGCAGTCTTGCCAGAACCTGGACTCGAAACCAGGCTTACGACAAACACTCCGGCAGCGCGAAATTGTTCGCGCAGAGCGCGTGCGATCACATCGTTCTGTTTCAGCACATTCCGGCGGACCTCGACCAAACGCGGCTCGCTCATTCCTCGACCTCCAAGGCGAACACTTCCAACTCTTTTCCTTGCCGCACGTCCATCGTGGGTGTGTTGCACTCCGGACAGACAAACAGCTGCACCGAAGTTAACGCTCTCGTATCGTTACATCGCGGGCAAAATACGACAACTGGGACTTCTTCGACGATCAATCGAGATCCCGCAAGCGGCGTATCCTGACACGCAACCTCATACGAGAAAAGCAACGCGTCTTTCACCACACCCGACAGTGCTCCAAGCCTGAGGTGAACGGCGCTGACCACCACGCCGCGCCGCTGCGCCTCATCGGTGGCCGCGTCCACAATGCCCATCGCGATCGATAGTTCGTGCATCCTCTCGCCGTGTGCTCCGTTACTTCGTCAGCTGCCCGATAAACACTCCGTAGGCGTCAAGCGTCACGACGTCCCCCTTGACCGCAGATTTGCCCGTGGCCGCTAGACTCTTTGCGGAAGAGAACCCGTTCTTGCTCATCTCAAAATTTACCTTCTGCGTCGTTCCCGACATGTTCAAGACGACCAGAACTGCCTGATCCTCATACACCCGCAGGTACGACAAGACGTTCTGATCATTCTCGTTGATAGGAACGTAGCGTCCATCAAGCAGAGCTTGGTTCGTATGCCGCAATTTGAGAACTTTCTTGTAAAACGACAAGACCGATTCCGGATCCTTGGACTCGTCGGCAACATTATTCGCCTTGGCAGATGGGGGCACCGGAAGCCAGGGCGCGGCTTTGGAAAAGCCGGCATTTTCACTTTCGTCCCACTGCATGGGAGTACGCTCGCCGTCGCGGCCCTTTTCCTTGGGCCATCCCGCGCGGCCGATTGGATCTTTGACTTCCTCCTTGCGAGTGGGCGGCGTGGTCTTCATCCCGATCTCTTCCCCGTAATACAGGATCGGCGTCCCTCGCAGAGTGAGATACAGGCCAGCCATCAATTTCGAGATCTGATCATTGTGCTCGCCGTCGCCATAGCGATCGTAGGAACGCGGAATGTCATGGTTGCTGATCACGAAGGTCGGCCAACCCGAGGCGGCATTCACCGCCGCTATCTGTTTCCGAAAGTCAGCCGGCGAGAGCTTATCGACCCGGGTAAAAAGAAAATCCATAGGCATCTGCAATTCATTGTTGCCCGGCCCGTAATACTGGTTGAGTTCCGCAATGTTCGCGGTCCAGGTCTCGCCGATCAAGACGGCGTTATACTCGTCCGCAACTTTGCGCAATCCCTGCAGTGCCTCGTGAACTTCAGGGAGCTTCTTGTTGTAAATCTCTTGTTCGATGGGGTCGCCGAACGCATTTTTTCCGCCTTTCAACGGATTGTCTTTCAGATTGGGATCTTCAAAGAGCGTATCGACCGCATCCAGGCGAAAACCCGAGACTCCCCGCTTGTACCACCAGCGGGTTACATCGAACATCGCGTCTTTCACAGCCGGATTTCGCCAGTTCAGATCTGGCTGCTCGGCATAAAAATAATGGTAATAGCATTGATTCGTCGTGGGATCAAATTTCCACGCGGAACCGCCAAAAGTCGAAGTCCAATTGTTCGGCGGTTGTCCCGGGCCCTTCCCGCCACGCCAGATATACCAGTCCCGGTGCTCTGCGGTGCGGGAGGACTTGGAGTCGAGGAACCACTTGTGCTGGTCCGAGGTGTGGTTCACCACGAAGTCGAGGATGATGCGAATGCCGTGCTTCTTGGCAGCGCTGGCGAGGGTGTCGAAATCGGCCAGTGTTCCATATATGGGATCAATATTTTCGTAGTCGGAAACGTCGTAGCCGAAATCCACTTGCGGCGAGGGAAAACACGGCGAGATCCAGATCGCGTCGACGCCCAGGTCTTTCAAATAATCCAGCTTCGACGTAATGCCGTTGAGGTCGCCGATCCCGTCATTGTTGCTGTCGGCAAAGCTCCGAGGATAAATCTCATAGAACACGGCATGCTGCCACCATGCATGGCCTTCCGCGTCTACCGCTTGGTTAGCGGTCTGAGCATTCACCACCAGAAACGGTGCACACAGGAGAAGCAATATGAGAATCCGGAAGGCCCTGCATTGCATAAATGACGACTCCTCAAGTCGCGCGGGGATCAGTCGCGCGCTTCAATTCCATTCCTGCCAGTGTAACGCTTCTTCGACTCTGGACACGGAACGCAAAAGTGAGGATTTCGAATCAGGGACGCCCGAAGTGGATCACAATTTCTTGGGCTACGTAGGAGTCGGGATCGCCCTGCGGCATGTGGATTTCCAGCTTTCCCAATTTGCCGAGGGATGCGCCATCCACCGCAGAAATCTGGCCAGGATTCCAGACATCCATTTCGTAGGTGGATCCGGCGCGTCCTGAAACATCCAGAGTGTACTGAGTCTTTGATGGATTCCATGCTTCGGAGAGAACCCGAAGACCGCGGCTCGCGCTCCCCAGAGGCGGCAGATTGCTCGAAAGCGTCACGCCAAAATCGTTCTTGACGCGGATCACAGCGTTGATGGACTTCTCGTTGACCGGAAACCGCAGGTACACATGCTGATCGTGGCTGTTCGGTTGTAATTTGAATGGCCAAGCCCGGCCGTTTACTTCCACGCTCACTATCTGGGTTCGCAGACTGAAGGCGGGAGAAAATTCGACCCATCCATCGCCGCCTCCAGTCATCGTGGTGTTCAGCACGATCGTATCCGGCGTTTTGTGGTATTGAAAATCCAGGGCGGTATTGCCCACGTGCACATTGCGAATTGCGAACGAGGTCCAGTCCGCCGGAACATGCGGCGCCAACGTGACCTGGTGCCTTTCGGCATCAACCTGCAGGCCAAACATCCCGCGTAAAATCGGGCTGACGACCATGGCCGCCGACCATATCTGATGGGGAGAACTCGTGGCAAACGATTGGTAATAGTCCCCAGACAGCACTTCCGTGAAGTGGCCAAGCGCACCATCGATCCCGAGCAAGGCGTTCGCTCGAAGATTGGCATAAGCCGGAAACGCTCGATGGTAGCGGTATTCGCCCACCGACGCCCACCCGGTGAACAGCGGCCACACAGATCCAAAGTGATAGCCGGAGCCGTCATAGATCTTGGACTGCCTGGAAATAATACGCATACCCCAATCAGTTTGATGCTCCTCGGCCGCAAGTTGAGTGATGGTGTCATCGGCGTGGCTTTCATCCGGAAGGCCGAACCACATGGGCACGGTCGTCAGCACACTAACTTCATTCTCGCGCTGATTATCCTGCTGCAAAGCGAACGCATAGCTCTTCGTCTCCGGAGACCAGTACGCTTGATCGAGCGCGGGCCTGTGCTGCTCGAACTCGGCAGCGAGCTGTTTGCTGATATCGTCTTTGCCCACAAGCCGAGCTAAGTTTGAGAGCGCCCGCAGCGCTTCTACGCCCAAGCCAGCCTGGTAGTACTCGTTTTTCACAGGAAGCAGCGGCCCGCCTTCGACCCAGCCATGACCGCTGCCCGCATTCTGCGCGAATCCCTGCGAATCATATGTCGAGCGCAGGAATTGGTACGCACGCCAAACGTTGTCCCACTTTTCGCGCGCAAACGCCATGTCCCCGCTCTGAGTTGCATAATCATTCATCGCAATGATGAAAAGAGGAGTGGCGTCCGCCGAAACGTACGGATACGGATAATCTTTGAACCATGGCACCAGGCTGGCGCTCTGTGAAATTTCGTGTGGAACTTTGCCATCCTGCCGCTGATATTTGCTGATGAAATCAAGCGCAGTGCGGGTGGTGGAATAGTCGCTTTCCGCGTTCAAGGCAAACGAAGTCCACAAAGAATCGCGTCCGAAAAACCAGGCAAATCCGGGACGCTGGCTCGTGCCGGAGGTCCGATAACCCGCCACCAACCCTGTGCCAAGATAGGGATTATTCACCACACCTTGAATCGTGCTGATGCGAGCCCAATCGTAGGCCTGCTGCAACCCTGCGTCCGGCAATTCGAGGTTGACCGTTTTGGCAAGATAATCGCGATAGTACTCTGCCGCGGTGCGAGTCAGGTCCGTATACGAAGCCAGCAGCCGCTGGTAGATCTTTTGCGCATCGGCACCGCCTGTGACGGAAGCTGCAATCACCAGTGCCTTGGTTTCTTTTCCAGTCTTCGTGACTCCCAGCCGCATTGAACTCTCATCGGACGACGAGTAGTTCGTCTCGTACTCGAGGTGAGCATTCTCCGCGGTGGGAGATCCGACGAAGGCGAAAAAATTATGCGATTCCTCTCCGAAAATAAACGCACGCTGTTTCTCGTCCCAATCAACAAATGTTCCGCCAAGCCCGGCCGGCCACTCCAGCTGAAAATCACCGGTAAACGCAGCCTCCACTTCGAGCGGTTGCTCGGTTTCGATGTCGAGCAAGATGACGGCTCCAGCCTCGTCTACCGGCACACACAGCGTCTCGCGCACGCGGAAAGAATCGCCCACGTACAGAATGGACGCTGACTCCGGACGAACCGTGAGAGTGCGCGCCAGGCTCTCGGCCGGAAGCGCCCGGTCCCCAACATGAAAGGTCAAATGGAAATCGCGGAAAATCTTTAGCGGATAGACCCAAGCTTCAAAGCGCCCCGTTTCATTGCCGAAGAGGCCAGCCCTCGAGCCGACGACCGGTAGAAATTCCCAGCTGCGGACCGTGCGCGTCAGCTCCAACGGTTGAGCCGGTTGCTGCGCCACGGACGAAGCCAGGGAGGAAAGACAAAGGGCGATCAGGAAAACGCTGCGTGAAAGGAAGCGTAGCGAGTGAGGACGTACACGGTCAGGAATCATGGCGGTCTTCTCTTGTGGTCGGGAATTGCCCACCGAAGCTTGCAAAGTCGCGGCTCCCTGAATATAAGAGGTAAGGGGCGAATTCTAGCACGAGCCGAGTGGGCCAGGTAGCGACCTCTTGTTCCCTTCACGCCGCGTTTTTCTGAAATCACTCAGCCGTTCCGCGCTCGTGCTCTCGCTCGAGAGTGTGCTTGCGTTGGCGCGGCCGAAATGGCTTCGGGCGGGCGCACGTCTTCCGCAAAAAGAGCAGCAAAAAAACGAACCGCCAGCCGGCAGCGATCTTGGAATCACTTTCCTCAACGTCGCGCGCGAATCCGGGCTGAATGCGAAGACTATTTTTGGCGGCGAGCACAAAAACAAATATCTGCTCGAAACCACAGGGTGCGGCGTGGCATTCTATGACTACGATAATGATGGCTGGCTCGACATTTTTCTTGTCAACGGCACGCGTCTCGAAGGCTTTCCGGCCGGCAGCGAGCCCACCTCGCATCTCTTTCGCAATAATCGCGATGGCACCTTCACCGACGTCACCGTGAAAGCCGGCGTCGCCCATTCCGGTTGGGGACAAGGCGTTTGCATCGGCGATTACGACAACGATGGTTGGGACGATCTCTTCATCACCTATTTCGGCAAGAATGTCCTGTATCACAATAACGGCGACGGAACGTTCACCGACGTGAGCCAGAAGGCGTGCGTGGCGGGCAACGGGAAGCGATGGAACACCGGTTGCGCCTTTGTCGACTACGATCGCAACGGCCTGCTCGACCTGTTCGTCGCCAATTACATTGACATGGATCTCGCCACGGCTCCCGTGCCGGAATCTGGCCCGTGCCTCTACAAGAGCGTGATGGTCGCTTGCGGTCCACCCGGCCTGCAGGGCGGGAAGAATATCCTCTATCACAACAATGGGAACGGGACGTTTACGGACGTTTCCGAGTCGGCGGGGATTTTCAGCGCCAACGGAACATACGGCCTCGGCGTCCTGACCGCCGATTTCGACAACGATGGTTGGCCCGACATCTACGTCGCCGATGACTCCACCGCCAGCGCTCTGTATCACAACAAGAAGAATGGAAAATTCGAAGACGTCGCGATCGAAGCCGGATGCGCGCTTAGTCCCGACGGCAAGCCCCAGGCAGGCATGGGAGTTTCCGCTGCTGATTACGACATGGATGGCAATCTCGATATTGTCAAAACGAATTTCGCTGGAGACACGCCGTCGCTTTATCACAACCTGGGAGGCGGTAACTTCGAAGATGCAACCTTCACCGCCGGACTCGGCGCGCACACGCAATTCCTGGGTTGGGGCTGCGGTTTCTTCGATATGGACAACGACGGCTGGCCCGACATCCTCATTTGTAACGGACACGTTTATCCTGAGGTCGAGCAACTGAAAACCGAGGCCGGTTACGCCCAGCGTAAACTGCTTTATCAAAATTTGCGGAACGGCCATTTTGCCGATATTTCATTTCAGGCCGGACCAGGTATTTCCGAGCCGAGCCCGTCGCGGGGTGCTGCTTTCGGCGATTACGACAACGATGGCGATATCGACGTGGTCGTGAACACGGTGAACGACTACCCGCAACTGCTGCGCTGCGATTCGAAGCTCAATCACAACTGGATCAAGATTCGCACCATCGGAACCAAGTCAAACCGCAGCGGCATTGGCGCTCGCATCGTTTGCATCACCCATCTACCGGGAGAGCCGAAACCACACCAGCAGATCGACGAAGTCCGCAGCGGCGGTGGCTACTTCTCGCAGAACGATCTGCGCGTCCACTTCGGCTTGGGGAACGCCGAGAAGGTTGACGAACTGGAGGTTCGTTGGCCTAGTGGACAAATCGATACGCTGAAAGACGTAAAAGCGAATCAGTTGATCTATGTGAAAGAAGGCCAGGGGATCACCCGCACGATGCAGTTTGCGAAACCTCCAAAAGCCGGAAAATAGGCTTTGTTATGGCTTTTTGTTATCTGCTGCAACTGCCGCTCCCGAGCCCTCTTTAAGGCTATGGACCCGATCCACCGGCAGATTCGAAAACCTCTCGGTCAGTCCGCTCGGCCAGCGAATCTCCACCCACTCGATCGCATCCGATTTCCCCAAGCCGAAATGCACCCGCATGTCGCTGCTGGAGATATAACTCGACCCACTGCGCACTTCATCCACCAAAACACGCGCGGCGGTTTTCACTCGGATACGCGCGCCAATGCCATCGGCATTCGATTTCGTTCCCACGGTTCGAATCGCGATCCAATGATTCGCATTGTGAACTTGATTCACCAGTAGACTCGGCGCGCCATTCATATTGTTGATGACCGCGGACATCCGACCATCGTTCCACAAATCTCCGACCGCCAAGCCGCGCGACGACGCAACGGTCGTAATGGCTGCCCCCGCCGACGCGGAGATGTCGCTGAACGTTCCGTCGCCGTTGTTATGGAAGAGAATGCGCGGCTCTTTATAGCTGCTGCCCAGGTGCTGGCTGTCGACCTCGGGATAGACGTGGCCATTCACCAGAAGCAGGTCGGGCCAGCCATCGTTGTCGATATCGAAAAACATCGTTCCCCAGCCCAGATACTGCGTGTAGAGCCCGAGGCCCGCGGCCGAAGTCGCGTCGGTAAATGTCCCATCGCCATTGTTCTTGAGTAGCGTAGACGTATCGTCGGAAAAATTCGTCTTGAAAATGTCCAGATGGCCGTCGCCGTTGTAGTCGGCGACCGTCGATCCCATGCCGGCCTGCTCGCGCCCGTCCTCGTTAAAAGCAGCCCCGGCCGTGACCGCAACGTCAGTGAACGTACCGTCATGATTATTGCGATAAAGAATGCTGGGCGTGCTATCGCAGGCAATGAAAATGTCCGGCCACCCGTCTTCGTCGAAATCGAGCGTGGAAACACTGAACGCATAATGCCCGTCCGTGCGATCAATGTGAGCCTTCGTGGTGACATCTTCGAACGTTCCGTCGCCTCGGTTGTGATAGAGAATGTTCTTCGTCCCGGCGAGGCCGCGTGGGCCGCACATCACCGGAACACCTTTCCAGATGCAGGTCGGCCGCTCGCCCGGCGCCGGTGCGGTCGAGAGATCGAAATCCACGTAATTCGCGACGGCCAGATCGAGACGCCCATCGCGATCGTAATCGACGAAGGCACAACCCGTGCCCCAGGCCTTGCCCGATCCCGCGACTCCGGCCTTCTCGGCAACTTCCGTGAATAGCCCGTGATTGTTGTGATAGAGACGGTTCTTGCCGTAGTAGGTGATATAGAGGTCTTCCCAGCCGTCATTGTCGTAATCGCCAACGCAAACGCCTTGTCCCCAACCGGTCGCCGTGAGCCCGGACTTGGCGGTCACGTCGGTGAAAGTGCCATCGTGATTATTGCGGTAGAGACGGTTGGTCGGGCCCTTCCCTGCGGGAAAGCCTTCGAGTCGCGTGCCATTCACCAGAAGGATGTCGGGCCAGCCGTCGTTGTCGTAATCGAAAATCGCAACGCCAGTGCCAGTGGTCTCGATAATGTATTTTTTGGTATCGAGGCCGCCAAAGATGTTTTGCGCCGTTAACCCCGCTTTATCGGCGATGTCGGTGAAATTTACGATCGAGGCCGGCGGTTGCGGCAGGGTTTTTGCTTGTTGCGCGCAGAGATTCCGGCCGCAAGGCAGCAGATATCCCAAGAACAAAATGGCGGCGAACGGACGAACTCCTGATCGGCATGCGTACCTTGATGTTAGGGATGCTTGCGAAAGGGGTCAAGGAAGAGCTGCCCCGTAAGAAGCCGCAGGACACGCCGTTTGTAAAATCTGAGCTCACCGCACCGTGTTTACAGACAAACAGCCGAAATTCGTTTACCCTGCCGCGTATGAGTTCCATTCAAACGCCGCCCGCGGCGCGCACCGATTCTGACGATTCCTCTGGCACCGGCACGGTCCAACTGCAGAACGTCCGAAAGTGTTATGACGAATTTGTCGCCGTTGATAACCTCACCCTCAGCATTCGGCCCGGAGGAATCTACGGCCTGCTCGGCCCCAACGGTGCCGGCAAGACCAGCACGATCCGTATGATCATGGGCATCATCGTGCCCGATGCAGGGCAGATCACAATTTTTGGCGAACCCCTCAGCCGCGCCCACATGGATCAGTTCGGCTATCTTCCCGAAGAACGCGGACTGTATAAGAAAATGAAAGTGCTCGATCACCTGGTATTCCTCGGGCAATTGAAAGGAATGAGCGCCGCAGAGGCCACGAAGCGGGCCAATACGTGGTGCGAGCGCTTTGAGTTCACCGCATGGATCGGCAAGAAAGTCGAAGAGCTTTCCAAGGGCATGCAGCAGAAAGTGCAATTCATCGCCGCCGTCCTGCATGATCCTCGACTAATCATCATGGACGAGCCTTTCACGGGTCTCGATCCCGCGAATGCCGTGGTGTTGAAAGATGTTTTGCTAGAAATGGCGAAAAGCGGCAAGACGATTCTGCTCTCCACTCATCGCATGGATCAGGTCGAACGCCTCTGCCAATCGATTTGCCTGATCAATCATGGACGCGCTGTCCTCGAAGGCGATCTGAATCAGATCAAGGCCCGGTATGGCCGCCGCAATGTTCAGATCAAGTACGAGGGCGACGCCCGCTTCTTGCAGGACGCGAACCTAGTGCAATCGTTCAATAATTATGGAAACTATGTGGAAATACACCTTGCGCCCGGAGCCGATTCCCAAGAGTTGTTGCGGCTCGCGTCCGCGAACGCCCGGCTCGACAAGTTCGAACTGATGGAGCCTTCTCTGGAAGAGATCTTCATCGACGTGGTGGAGAAATCCAATGCGTAATACCTGGGTCATCCTCAAACGCGAATACCTGCAGCGCGTCCGCACCCGCACGTTCCTGGTTCTAACGCTGCTTGCGCCAGCCATCATGACCGCCCTGATGTTGTTCCCGGCAAAGCTGGCGATGATGGGTCAAAAGGCCCAGCACATCGTGCTGGTCACCTCGACGCAGCAGTTCGGTGATGCGCTTCGCCAGAAACTCTTGGCAGAGCCATCGCCAGACCAGGAAGGCGAAGACGAAGAGAGCGGCGCGAATCAAAAGCTAAAAGATCAGTACGTCATCGATGTCGACACCAACGCGACTGAGACCGAACGTGCCGCGTTGCGAGAAAAGGTGGACATGCGCGCGATCGACAGTTTCCTGTGGCTGACCGACGACGCTATCGCCGCCCACAAAGTGACTTGGAACGGCCGGGAAATGAGCGGATCCCGCGAAAAATCATGGGTCGGCGATACTCTCAACCGTATTGTCCAACAACAGGAACTCTCCCAACGAGGACTACCAGCGGACCAATCCGCCGAACTGCTTAAGCCGGTCAAGATCGACTCGATCCGTATCGAAGGCGGCCGCGAAACCAAGAGCAGCGGAAACAGCCGGGCGCTCGAGATCGTGATCATGGTGATGCTGATCTATGTCGCCGTCCTGCTCTACGGCATCTCCGTGATGCGCTCGGTACTCGAGGAAAAAACCTCCCGCATCATTGAGATCCTCCTATCGTCGGCCAGTTCCACCGAGTTAATGACGGGAAAGCTGCTGGGGGTCGGTGCTGTCGGCCTGACGCAGATCATCGTTTGGACGGTGATGGCGGGAGTGATCGCGCTGCCTTCTTTGGCGACCCAGCCAAATTTCAGCGACCTGCAGTTGTCGCCGCTGGTCATGATTTCGTTCGTGCTCTTCTTTCTTCTCGGCTACCTTCTTTACAGCACGATGTACGCCACCATCGGCGCGATCACCACCACTGAGCAGGAGGGACAGCAACTCCAGTTCCTGATTGTGATGCCGCTGGTCCTGTCGGTTTTCATGCTAATGCCGGTCATCCGCACACCGGATTCGACCCCGGTCGTATGGCTGTCGATGATCCCTTTCTTTGCCCCGATTGTCATGTATGCGCGAATCGTCGTGCAGACGCCGCCGATCTGGCAGATCGTGCTTTCGCTGGCCTTGATGGTGGCTACAAACGCTGCCCTCGTCGTGTTCTGCGCGCGCATCTATCGCATTGGAGTGCTCATCTACGGTAAACGCGCGACCCTGCCCGAAATCCTGAAGTGGCTGAAATATGCGAAGGCCTAGCGGGTTTGGCTGTTAGAAGGTTCAGCGATTAACTGGAATTTCCGCGGCGCCAACATACTTGTCGGCGGCGCCATAGTAGAAAAGGTAACGATCTCGTTGCCGAATCATGCCTTCTACAAACACCACATTCGGGACTTGCCCGACTTTTTCCCACGGCTGCTGAGGAGAGAATACCGGCTGATCAGTCCGCCATTTCAGTTTCCGCGGATCCTGGCGCTCAAACTCCGCAATTCCTGTTCTGTAAACCAGATTGTCGTCAGCGCCGTTATAGATGAGTATGATGCTGTTTTGCGTAAGCATGGGTGCCGGCCCCGGCTCCGCAACCCGGGAATCAAAGTGGCCAGGCCTCACCGGCAACACCGGGCTCTCGCTCGCTTCGGTCCACCGCAACAGATCCGTGGATGACGCCAGCCCGACCTGATCTTTTGCATCTGCGCTCGTTCCGAGAAAGTACATCCAATACTTGCCGTTGATCTTCTCCGGCACAATCGCGCCGGACTTGGTCCACTTCACATTCCATCTGCCTTTGTTGGCCGGCAGGATGACGCCCTTGCGATCCCAATGAATCAGATCTCTGGAGGTAGCAAGGCAGAGCTGCGCGTCCTTATGGTTGTAGCCGGTATAGGTCAGGTAGTAGGTATCACCGAACCGCACCAAACGCGGATCTTCCACTCCGCCATCTTTCTCGTACGGTTCGGATGGGCTTAATACCGGCTCGTCCCGCCGCTCGAAGTGAATCCCGTCTTTGCTTTCCGCATAACCCAAGCGCGAGGTCCCGCTCTTGTCTTGGGCCCGGTAGAGCATCACAATCTTGTCGCCCTTCATCACGACAGCGGGATTGAACGTGCCGGCAGACTCCCAGCCGTCACCGCGTGGAGCAATCACCGGCGTTTCCGAAAGCCTTCGCCAATCGCCGTACGGCAGGGGCCCTCGGTCCTGCGCAGCCGGTATGGATAGCAACGCACATACAACGAAAGCTCGCGCCAGCATCGAGCGAAATGTGGTTTCGACTCGCATCTTCTCCCAATGAAAAAACGGCAGGGCCGACCCCCTGCCGTCATCGCGATCTTTCACACTTTCCGGGCTATTTCTTGTTTACGGACTTCTTCAGTTCAGCCCCAGGGGAAAACTTCGCAACTTTGCGGGCCGCGATCTTAATGGTGGCGCCGGTTTGCGGGTTGCGTCCATTCCGTGCTTTTCTCTGCGACACCGAGAAGGTGCCGAAACCAATCAGTGCTACGCGATCTCCCTTGCGGAGGGCGGAGGTGATGCTGTCGACAGCGGTATCAATAGCAGTGGTGGCCTGCGCTTTGCTGATTTCACATGCGCCTGCGATCTTGTCAACTAGATCGGCCTTGTTCATAGTTTCTCCTCGCAGGTCTCTTTCGTGCCCAGCCTAAACCGGGACGTAACTGGCTATAGCTGAGTTGGGAAACCTGACCGTTTTGTATTGTGCTCCCTCTGTGGCGAATGTCAACTGTGAAAATCCGCGCCGGAAGCCTGTTTCGCACTGACCCGAGGCGAATCGGGGCTTGGAGAGCGGCTTTTGCTGCGCGCCGGAACGGTTTTCCTCGCCTCTCCACAGGACCCTCCTTTCCTTCACAGGATGTACACAGGTAGCCGGGGATTCCAGCTTGCGCGAAACCGCTCTCCGGGTGCAAAGTCGAAATATCACAGTTTGTGTAGGGGCGGACGGATTCGTCCGCTCCGCGAGCATAACGAGCGTGCTTTGTCTGCGGTCACAGAACTTAGCTCGCGATCGAAGGTCGGAGATCTTGGTTGGCAGTGAGGGATGGTGCAGTGATTAAGGCTCCCGCGGAAATTTGCCCGCTTTGTGAAGGTACCGGATGGAAGACAGTGTCTGCCGGCTCGAACCCCAGCCGCAGCACCAACGACCGCCGCGTCACGCGCTGCGACTGCCAGCTGCGGGCGCGAGCCCAGTCCTTGATGACGGCGGCCCGCATTCCGCGGCGATACGAGCACTGCGAGCTCTCCAATTACGATACGGACTTCCCTGGAGCCAATCCCTCGCTGGCAGAGGCTCACTTCCTCGCCTCCAATTTCACCAAGAAGTGCGATCCCCGCGGTGATAAGGGCTTGTTGATCATCGGTAAGATCGGCACCGGCAAGACCCATCTGGCCGTGGGGATCCTCAAAGAGCTAATCCTCACTCGCGGCATCTCCTGCCTGTTCTACGACTATCGCGAGTTGCTGAAGGAGATCCAGAATTCCTACAATTCCACGGTTCAGAGGACCGAACTGGATGTCTTGCGGCCGGTCTTTGAAGCTGACGTTCTGGTGCTCGACGAGCTTGGCGCCGTGAAGCCGACCGAGTGGGTATGGGATACGGTCAGCCTCATTCTGAACACGCGCTACAACGACAACCGCACGACGATCATCACCACAAATTTCGAGGATCAAGCAGCAGCCGGCGCAGGTGGGTCGGGCTCTATCTCGCCCGCCCGCGCTGCGAGCCGCGGTGAAACGCTCGGCGATCGCATCGGAGAGCGCATGCGCTCCCGGCTGCACGAAATGTGCCGGATCATCACGCTCGACGGCACCGACTTCCGCCAGAAATTCCGCAGCGCCAATTTCCGTTGAACGTCCGCTGCCGCGCTGAGTTAGATTGCTTTCTTTAGATTTATCCATGTGAATCCGCGCAAATCCGTGGCGAAAGAAGTTCTCTCGAGTGTTCTCCATGGCCGTTGCAAACTAGAATGATCTCGTGCTGACTGAGCGGCTCGAATTCATTCCGAAGCGAGATGCCGAGGTCTTTGCGGCAACTCCCGCCAGCCCTGCCGTCTTCCTTTTGCGCGGAGAAGATCCTCAGGCCGAACCCTACGTCAGCAAAACGGCCAACCTGCGCCGCCGCCTCCACCGGCTTCTTGGCCCGGTCGAAGAACGCACAAGAAAGCTCAATCTGCGGGATCGAGTTCGCTGGGTTGAGTTTTCCGACACTGGCTCCGATTTCGAATCCGGTTTCCTGCTCTATCGCGTTTTGCGCGAGGCCTTCCCGAAGACCTACCAGCAGCGACTTCGCTTCCGGTTCGCGCCCCTGCTGAAGCTGCATCTCGAGAACGAGTATCCGCGGGCATCCATCACCACGCGCCTGGGCCGCCTGACTGGCCGCTCGCTCTACTATGGCCCCTTCGTCTCGCGCCTCGCCGCCGAGAAATTCATGAACGACTCGCTCGACTTCTTCAAGATGCGACGCTGCGTCGATGACCTTCATCCCGACCCGCAATTCCCTGGATGCATCTATTCAGAGATGAAGATGTGCCTCGCTCCCTGCTTCAAGGGATGTAGCGACGAAGATTACGCCACCGAAGTCCGGCGGGTGCAGACCTATTTCGATACGGGCGGCGATTCGCTGCTGCGCGAGTTTTCCGACGAGCGTGACGCCGCCTCGTCCAACCTGGCTTTCGAAGAAGCGGCCGCGATTCACGCGCGAGTCGAAAAGCTCAAGCCGGTTCTAAGCCAGCGTCCTGAGATAGTGCAGCGCCTCGACCGTCTTTCCGCCCTCATGATTCAGCCGAGTCATATTCCGGGCGCAGTCGCCTTCTTTCAGATCCACCAGGGACGAATCGCCGGGCCCGCCGAATTCACTATTCAGGCGTCCGAACACACGAAGTCTCAATCGATGGAAGCTCGGGTGCAGGAGACGCTCCAGGCACTTCCTGCTGCGGCGGAATCTTCGACCCTGGGCACCATGGAGCACCTTGCCCTGCTCAAGCGCTGGTACTATCGCGGCAGCCGCGTCGGTGAAATCTTTTTCGCCGATGCGAAAGGCACCTTGCCTATGCGCCGAGTGGTGCGGGGAATCTCCAGAGTTTTCCGGGGCGAGAAGCCCGAGCCAGAAGAGAAGCCTGTGGAACCCTCGTAGAGACAGAAAGCGCGCCTTTTTGTGCTACTCAAGTCGAAGCCTCCCTGCGGCGAGCCATCCATTGACGAGCATCCAAATTCCCCCTAAGATGGCTCGGCGCCTGTGGTTGCCAGATTTGGGTTCTTGAACGTCACTCGTCCATGATCGGCCAAACCGTCTCCCACTACCGGATCACAGAACTCCTCGGCGGCGGCGGAATGGGGGTTGTCTACAAGGCGGAAGACACCCTGCTCGGCCGCTTCGTCGCGCTGAAATTTCTTCCCGACGACGCTTCCGACGATCCGCAGGCCCTCGAGCGCTTTCGCCGTGAAGCCCGCGCCGCCTCATCCCTCAATCATCCCAACATCTGCACCATTCACGAGATCGGACAGCACGAGGGTCACCTCTTCATCGTCATGGAGTGCCTGAGCGGCCAGACGCTGAAGCACCTGATTGACGGCAGGCCGATGGAGATGGAGCGACTGCTCGGTCTCTCCATCGAAGTGGCGGATGCGCTCGATGCCGCGCATTCCAAGGGCATCGTGCACCGCGACATCAAGCCGGCGAATATTTTCGTCACCGACCGCGGACACGCCAAGGTCCTCGATTTTGGTCTGGCGAAAGTTTCTCGCGCTGCCCGGCCCACCAGTGGCGACTCGCAGACGATTGCCGATGCCACCAATCTCGACCTCACCAATCCGGGAACCGCCGTTGGCACGGTCGCCTACATGTCGCCCGAGCAATTGCGCGGCAAAGACCTTGACGGCCGCACCGACCTTTTTTCTTTCGGCGTGGTGCTCTACGAAATGGCCACGGGCGTTCTTCCGTTTCGCGGCGAGACCTCTGCTGTCACTACCGAAGCGATCCTGAATCGCGCTCCTACGTCGCCCGCTCGCCTGAATCCGAATCTTCCGCCGAAGCTCGAGGAGATTATCACCAAGGCCCTCGAAAAAGACCGCGACATGCGTTGCCAGACCGCCGCCGAACTGCGCGCCGACCTGAAACGATTGAAGCGCACGATGGACTCCTCCCGCGATTCGGTGGCCACGGAACAATCGCATCCCTCTCTGCCCGGGGCCGCATCCGGTCCCTCCGGATCAGGATCGACCGCAGTGCAGCCCTCGGCGCCGGTCGTCAGGAAACCTTCACCAGCATGGCTGGCGCTGGTCGCGGTTGTGATCGCGGCAGTCCTGGGACTCTACGCCGGAAAGCTGGCCTTCACTCCGCCGCCATACCAGCCACCTCTGTACCGGCAGTTAACTTTCCGCCGCGGCAGCATCCGTTCTGCACGCTTCGCTCCTGACGGTCAGACGATTCTCTACAGCGCGGCATGGCAGGGTAACCCGACCGACGTATTCACCGCTCGCCCCGAGGCTCCTGAATCCCGCTCCATGGGTCTGAGCCACACCCAGCTGATGTCGGTGTCATCGACGGCTGAAATGGCGGTGCTGCTCAACAGCAAGGCGGTTGGCGCATGGGTCAGTATGGGGACGCTCGCCCGGGCCCCGCTTTCGGGTGGCGCGCCGCGCGAAGTTCTGGAGCAGGTGCAGTGGGCCGACTGGTCCCCGGACGGCATGAGCCTCGCCGTAGTTCGCGATTTTGGCGGAAGAAATCGCCTGGAATATCCCATTGGCAAGCCGCTCTACCAAACCGGCGGCTGGATCGGCCATCCCAGGGTCTCGCCCAAGGGAGATTACGTCGCTTTCGCCGACCATCCACTGCAAGGGGACGACAGCGGCTCGCTCGCCATCGTGGACATGGCCGGGAACAAGAAACTGCTCTCCGCCCAGTGGTTCACGATTCAGGGTTTGGCGTGGGCGCCCGACGGAAAAGAAATCTGGTTCACCGCCAGCAAATCAGGAACGGATCGCACGCTGTACGCGACCTCGCTCGATGGCAAGGAGCGCATCGTCGCGCGCCTGCCCGGAGCGCTGATGCTCCTCGACATCGCCAAAGATGGTCGCGTGCTGCTGGTGCGCGCCGACTGGCGCCGCGAATTGCTCGGAGTCTTTGCCAACGATGCCAAGCAGCACGAACTCTCGTGGCTGGATTACACCTATCCCGCCGATCTTTCTGCGGATGGCAAGACCTTGCTCTTCGACGAAGAAGGCGGCGGCGGGGCGCTGGATTATTCGAAGTCCAGCGGCCTGACCTATGCGGTCTACATCCGAAAGACTGATGGCACGCCCGCTGTGCTGCTCGGCGAAGGTGGAGCGGTTTCGCTCTCGCCTGACGGAAAATGGGCGATCGCGCAAAGTCAGGAGTCTCCTTCGCAGTTCAAGCTTTTACCCACCGGTGCCGGCGAGCCCCGGGATTTGACCAAAGACAACATCAACCACAGTTGGGCCCACTGGTTTCCGGATGGTAAACGCATCCTGTTTACGGCCGACGAACCGGGCAAGGGCGTGCGTTTCTACATCTACGACACAGGAACGGGAAAATCGGAGGCGATTTCGGGAGAAGGCGTGAATGGCACGTCGTTCGCGATTTCGCCGGACTCGCAGCAAATCGCAGCGATTGGCCCCGACAAGAAGGGATACTTGTATCCCACCGCGGGCGGCGAGCCGCGCCTGCTTCCGGGCCTCAATCCCGGCGAGCAGCCCATCACTTTCAGCACGGACGGCCACGGCCTGTACATTTATCAGCCTGGCGAGCTTCCGGCACGGGTCTATCGCCTCGATGTGCAGACCGGACAGCGCACGCTCTGGAAGGAACTGATGCCGTACGATCCTGCCGGCGTGGAAAACATCGGGCCCATCCTCATGACTCCTGACGCGAAGACCTGCGTTTTCGGCTACCACCGCATGCTGGCTGATCTCTACCTGGTGGAAGGCCTGAAATAGAAGATCTTCAACTTGCAGGGCCAGTCGTTGTTTCTTCCGAAGCTTCCGCTTTCAGCGTAACAACCCCGAACTTCTTCTGGAGTATTCAATTTATTGTGTACGAAACTGAAAACGCGAGTTCCTGCCTGTACAACATGAAGGACGCGACTTCCTGCGTAACGAGAAGGGAAGGGCACGAGTTCAACTCGTGCCGTCACGGTCATTAAGAAGCGTTGCGCTTTAGCGCCTGAATGAACCGCATTCTATGCGGCGCAGCGCTTATTCGTTCCACAAAAAAGCAGCCCGAAGGCCGCTCTCTTGATTCTTGTTGTATCCGTGTGAATCCGCGTAAATCCGCGTGAAAGAAGTTAGATGTCCAAATTCTTCACGTCCAGCGCGTTCTCTTCGATGAACTTGCGTCGCGCTTCGACGTCCTCGCCCATCAGCGTGGTGAAAATCGTCTCGCACTCCGCAATGTCTTCCAGTCTCACCGACAGCAACGTGCGGCGCTCCGGATCCATCGTGGTCTCCCACAACTGCGGCGCGGTCATCTCGCCTAGGCCCTTGTAGCGCTGGATGGTGAAGTCCTTGCGCCCTTCGTTGATCACGTAATCGCGAAGGTCGCGGACATTGGTCTTCTCGACAACTTCGGCTTCGGTCTTCCGCTTGACTGGTTTAAGAGCTTTCCTGTCGCCCTTATCGTCTGCTGCAGCGGATTCGCCGTCCACATCGCCATCGCCACTTGCCGGCGCTGCTTTCGTGATCGTTTCGACCACGAACGGTGGCTCCATGTACGGCTCGATCTGCTTGTACTTGGTAATCATCTGGCGGCATTCCGCGCTTGAGGAAAGTTCCCAGTTGATGAGATGTTCCGCTCCGTGCTTGCTGACGAAGCTGACTTCCCACAGGTTGTGGCTTTCGTCGAACCGCGCTTCCACGCTCTTGAAGCCTTCGCCTTTCTGCAGTTTCTTGAGCTCTTTTTCCAGACGCTCAATTTTCTTAGGTGGAGCATTCTTCTCGCCTTCGAAATCGGCGCGCTTCGCTAGATCGAGCTTCGGAATCAGCTCGGTAACGCGCTCGTTGCGGACTCGCTTATCGAGTTTCTCGAAGAAGCCCAGATATTCGTCGAGCACCGCCATAAAACGCGCCAGATCTTTGCCCTCGAGCTTGGCCGCGCCTTCGCCGTATCGCACGATCAATCCATCAGCCGCGCGTTTCACCATGACTTTCACGAACTCGCGCTCGTCCTTGATGTACTGCTGCGATTTGCCTTTCTTCAGCGAGAACAACGGAGGCTGCGCAATGAATACATTGCCGCGCTTGATCAATTCCTGCATGTGCCGGAAGAAGAAGGTCAGCAGTAGCGTGCGGATGTGGCTGCCGTCGACGTCCGCGTCGGTCATCAGGATGATCTTCCCGTACCGGACTTTCGTCGGATCGAAATCCTCTTTCGAGATGCCCGTGCCCAGCGCCGTGATCATGGCGCGGATTTCTTCGTGCGCCAGCATCTTGTCGTAGCGCGCCTTCTCAACGTTCAGGATTTTTCCCTTGAGCGGCAGGATCGCCTGGAAGCGCCGGTCGCGGCCTTGTTTCGCTGTGCCGCCTGCCGACTCGCCCTCGACCAGGAACAACTCGCAGCGGTTCGGGTCCCGCTCAGAACAGTCCGCCAGTTTGCCCGGCAACCCGCCCGAATCGAGCGCACCTTTGCGCCGCGTCAGATCGCGCGCCTTGCGGGCCGCCTCGCGGGCGCGGGCCGCATCGACTGCCTTGTTGATAATCCTCTTCGCGACCGGCGAATTCTGTTCGAAAAACGCGCCCAGCCGTTCGTTCACAAACTGGGTCACGGTGCCGGCGATATCCGAATTCAGCTTGCCTTTGGTCTGCCCTTCGAACTGCGGCTGCGGCAGCTTCACGCTGATCACGGCGACCAGTCCTTCGCGCACGTCGTCGCCGGTGAGATTCTCTTTTACGTCTTTGAACAGGCCCATCTGCTGCCCGGCGTAGTTGATGGTGCGGGTCAGGGCCGTGCGGAATCCCGACAGATGCGTGCCGCCATCCACCGTGTTGATGTTATTGGCGAAGCTGAACACCGACTCCGAATACGCGTCGTTGTACTGCAACCCAATCTCCATGTGAACGCCATTCCGGTCGTCCTCCATGTAGATCGGCTTGTCATGCAGCACTTGCTTGCCGCGGTTCAAATGCTTGATGAACTCCGCGATGCCGCCGTTGTACTTGAAATCCGTGTGCTTGGGCTCGCCGCTCTTCGCATCCGTGGCGCGCTCGTCCATCAGCGTGATCAGCAATCCCTTGTTCAGGAAAGCCAATTCGCGCAAGCGCTGTGCCAGGGTGTCGTAGTTATATTCCGTCGCGGTAAAAATACTACGATCGGGCAGGAAGTGAACCTTGGTTCCAGTCTTCACCTTGGCGACGCCGGTCTTCTTCAGCTTATTCAGCGGCTCGCCCTTCGAGTAGTTCTGCTGCCAGGTCGCGCCGTCGCGCCAGATTTCCAGTTCCAGTTCTTCGCTGAGCGCGTTCACGCACGACACACCCACGCCGTGCAATCCGCCTGATACTTTGTACGTCGAAGAATCGAACTTGCCGCCGGCATGCAAGGTCGTCATGACAACCTGCGCTGCGGAAACTTTTTCGCCATCGATCTCCATGTCGTCGACCGGAATTCCGCGGCCGTCGTCAATCACCGTGATGGAGTTATCGAGGTGAATCGTGACTTCGATTTTCGTAGCAAATCCGGCGAGCGCCTCGTCGACCGAGTTGTCGACCACTTCGTACACCAGATGATGCAGGCCGAGTTCGCCAGTAGACCCGATGTACATGGCGGGACGCTTGCGCACCGCTTCCATGCCGCCCAACACTTTGATCGAATCGGCGTTGTAGTCGCTGCTGCCGTTACCGCCATTCGGCGCACCATTCGACGTGTTGATCGGAGTTACTTTTCCGTTTTTTGTTTTTGCTGTCTACGATGGGAGTATTAATCTCTTTGGTGGCCATTCCGCTCCGCGAAAATGTCCCGAATTTTTGTGTTGCGCCGTTGCCGGTCGCATCCTGGAACCAGGCTGGAATTTGTTCTCGATCCCGCCGTCTCGAAGTCATTCAAAATAGACTTCAAGTTATTGAATTTCCTTGTACTTAGGATCGATTTCGACTCTAGAAATTATATCATAAAACAGGCGGTTGGAGTCGGGCCCAAAATGCTCTGAATCGAGGGAGTAACGCGCTCAGGTTCGGCAAATTGCGATGAGTGAAATTCGCTGATTACGACCGTAATTCGAGGCCCGTTATTTGCGGCCCTAGAATGAACACAGGGGTAAAACCTTCGCCATTCAAAGAGGACGGCGCACATGAACCGTCGGTTCAAGCAGTTTTCGGTGTTGCTCTCATGCCTGTGTTTCCTCACCGCTGCTTGCAATAATCGCGCCGAACCTGTAAAGAGCACGCCACCTGATTTTACTGGGTTTTGGAAGACGCGTTGCTCGAACGCGTTCGGCGTTCAGATTAAGAAGCAAGCGGAAAATCTATTCTCGATTTCCTTCTGTGGGCCTGGCGGCTGCTTTGAGCCAGGAACGTGGGAACCGAACTCGCCGATCGCCGGGGACCCGAACTACCGGGTGGTTAATCCGGTAACCCTGGCAATACTGCGCGGCGATAGTTGGCAGACATACACAAAATGTACGACGGATCCCAATCCGAATCTGGACTATGCGACGATGCCTGCTACCGAGCCCCCAAGCACTCCCAGCGCAAACGCGCCCAGCGCAGACCCACGTGGCATTTCGCCCGAAGCAGCACCGGAACCGCCGTCTTACGTAGCACAACCAGCACCAACGTTGCCTTTCTTCGACTGGAATGCCTGTCCCTTTGAGGGATGCACCTATGGCGCATGGACAACGGCGGTAGCAGTGGAAGTTTTCGATACTTGGAAGCCAAGCCGCAAGCGCATAACCACACTTCCCACGAGAACTGTGGTGACAGGCGTTTCGGGAGTAGTCATCACCTACAAGCCGGGCGTCATCCGGCTGACTGAGGACTTGCCGGAGGATGATTTACGGCGAGGAGATACGATCCTCACGTACACATACCGTGGTGAGGGCTTCTCGGCCGCCTGGTTCAAGGGGCGGTTCTATCGCGAGTACGAGATTACCTTTGCCAAGTGGCCGGACGGAAGCGGCTGCCTGAGGGACTGTGCGGCTAATTATGTTGACCTGGGAGAAAAAGTCTGGTGGGCGAAGGTGAAAATGAAGTCAGGCGTTGTAGGCTGGGTCAACATGAATGAGGCAAAATTCGAGGGGGTTGATCAGCTCGCCTTCGTAGAGCCGGCTTCGCCTTCAAAGAAAATGGGCGGCGTTTAAGCCGCCCAACATAACCGAAATAATCTGCGCTTACGCCGTGGCTGGCCGTTCCCCGCCTTTGGCGCGTCCGGGTTCCAGATTCGGCTTGATCACGTGCTGCACCCCATCGTCCTTCGACGATGGTGGTGGCTGGACCGGGGGGAGTTGCTGGTTCTCGACGAGCATTTTGATCTCGTTCGCGTCCAGAACTTCCCGCTCAATCAGCGCACGCGCGATCCGCTCGAGCACTTCGCGATTATTCGACAGGATCTGCTTCGCCATGTTGTAGCCGTTATTGACCAGCTTGCGAACTTCCTGGTCAATCTTGATCGCGGTGTCTTCGCTGTAATCACGGTGCTGTGCGATCTCGCGGCCCAGGAATATCTGCTCTTCCTTCTTGCCGAAGGTCATGGGACCCAGTTCGCTCATGCCCCACTCGCATACCATCTTGCGCGCCATGTCGGTGGCCCGCTCGATGTCGTTGCCGGCGCCGGTGCTCATCTGGTTCAGGAATAGCTCTTCCGCGATGCGCCCGCCCATCAGGATGGCGATCTCGGTCTCCAGGTAGTTCTTGTAATAGTTGTGCCGGTCATCGATGGGCAGCTGCATAGTGACGCCCAACGCCATTCCACGCGGAATGATCGTGACCTTGTGCAGCGGATCCGAATTCGGCATCTTGGCTGCTACCAGCGCGTGTCCAGCTTCGTGGTAGGCGGTGTTCTTCTTTTCCTCATCGGTGAGCAGCAGCGACTTGCGCTCCACACCCATCAGGACTTTGTCTTTGGCCAGTTCGAAGTCGTATTGGAGGACGGCCTTTCGATTCTGCCGGGCCGCGGCCAGAGCTGCTTCGTTGACCATGTTGGCGAGATCCGCGCCGGAGAACCCCGGTGTCCCGCGAGCCAGCACGGAGAGATCGACATCCTCTGCCAAGGGAATCTTGCGAGTGTGTACGCGGAGGATTTCTTCGCGCCCGCGAACATCGGGCCGGCTTACGACAACCCGGCGATCAAAGCGACCGGGCCGCAGCAATGCGGGATCAAGGACGTCTGGCCGGTTCGTCGCCGCCATCAAAATGACGCCTTCGTTGGACTCGAAGCCGTCCATTTCAACCAACAATTGGTTCAAAGTCTGTTCCCGCTCGTCGTGTCCGCCGCCCAGACCAGCACCGCGATGGCGTCCGACCGCATCGATTTCATCGATGAAGATGATGCACGGGGCATTCTTCTTGCCTTGCTCAAACAGATCACGCACACGGCTCGCGCCGACGCCGACAAACATTTCTACGAAATCGGAGCCGGAGATGGAAAAGAAAGGAACGTTGGCTTCGCCGGCCACAGCCCGGGCCAACAAGGTCTTCCCGGTTCCCGGAGGCCCGACTAGCAACACGCCCTTGGGGATGCGTCCACCCAATTTCTGGAACTTTTGTGCCTCGCGCAGGAATTCGATAATTTCGCGCAGTTCTTCTTTGGCTTCTTCCACGCCAGCCACGTCCTTAAACGTGACCTTCTTTTGCTGCATCGAGAGCAGCCGCGCCCGGCTCTTGCCGAACGACAGGGCTTTGTTGCCGCCGGTCTGCATCTGGCGAATCATGAAGAACCACAACGCGCCCAGCAAAATCAGCGGCGCCCATGTGCCCAACAGTGTCAAAGGCAAGCTCCCGCTGTTGACGTCGCGGAAGATAACGTTGACACCCTTGTCATGCAAGCCCTTCAACACCTCGGGAGTAAAGTAATTCCCCGGCGCTGTGGTGTGAAACTGGGAGCCGTCGCGGTGCTTGCCGCGCACTTCCATGCCGTTGACGGTCAACTCCCTAATATTGTTCTGATCGACATCGGTCATGAACTGGCTGACGTTTAACTCTGCGTCTTTTTGGCCTTCGCGGGAACTCTTGACCACTTCCCACAGCAACAGGGCCGAGACCCCAATGAGCAGCCAGAACAGCACGGTCTTTACAGTTGAGTTCACCTAGAAGACTCCTAAACTCTGCGGCATCTCAAACACTGTACGAGACGCCTACAGGCATTAGATGCCCGTGTGAGAATTTTGATTGGCGAAATCCTTGACGCCCTATTCTACCTTTTCTGCGTCAAAAAGGCAGAATTGCATCAAGATGACTTAAGTCACTTGGGTTCTTTCGTTTGGACAGTCCGGGACGACAGTCACCTTGGTCCGGTGGGCTGGCCGAAATCTTGTCCCGGCGAGGGTGAAGCCGCGTGCGACGGCCTTCTCTGCATCTGGCGGATCATATAGAACCAAAGGGCAGCCAGGAGAATGAGCGGAGCCCACGTCCCCAGCAACGACAGTACTGGCGGCTCGCCGTTGTCCCGGAACCGAATTTCTACACTTTGTTTTCGCAGTGCATCCACGAAAAGTGCCGCATTGGCCGGACCTGTCAGGTGGAAGGACCCCTTGCCCTCCCGGTACACGCCCCTGATCTGGGTTCCCGTGACTTCGACGCTGGCAACATTGCCGGAATCCACCTCCGACATGAACCGTGAATAGGTAATCTCCGGAAATTTCTGATTTTCGGGGGTAGCGCGCACAACCTGCCAGAGAAGCATCGCGGAAATGGCAATGAATCCCCAAAAAACAACGGTCTTCACGGTTCCGATCATGACTACCCTCTAGCTGGCCGCCGCCAGGTATGGCAGGTTTCGGCTGGTTTGTTCTGCAGCTCCAAGCCCATAGCCCACCAGAAAAGTATCGTCCACCAGGAACCCGAAATAATCAGGCTGTAAGGGCACCCGGCGAGCCGCCTGGCGGTCGAGCAAGGTCACGAGCTTCACCGATGCCGCGCCGCGGGCCCGCAAGTCGCTCATTAGAAACTCGCTGGTCACCCCAGAATGCACCAAACCTTCCACTAACAAGATATGCTGGCCGCGAATATCCGGTTCGTGGCTGAAGAAAATTTCCGTAATATTACTGCCGGAGCCACCCTGGCTGTACTTCGGCTTGATAAACTGGCAGACCACCGGCACATCGAGCGCCCGGACCAGATCTGCCTGGAACATGAACGCATTCTCCAGGACGGCCAGCATCTGGATCGTCTGCCCTTTGTAGTCGTCGGATATCTGGCGCGCCAGTTCCTTCACCCGCTTCTGGATTTGCTCTGTGGTAATGACCGGGCGAAAGGGCTCGACTCTCGAAGCGTTCATGAAGTTCTGTGCCTCCGGCACACCGCTGATTCTACGTCGGAATTTCGCGGGATAACGGCTTTTCTGCAATCAAGATGGCATTGCATCCGGGCTTCGACCGATACTTCGCCGGCGGCGAAAACCCGCGCATCCATACAATCTCATCCCCGCTCACGACGACCGGCCACAACCCGCGCTCGGGGTGCGCGATGTGGCGCTCCTGCAGCAGTTCTTTGATCTTCTTAGGGGACTTCGTATGGGACGGCCAGAATCGATCTCCCGCACGCCAGTTCCGCACCGTTAACGGTCCGGCCACAGAATCCGCGTCCAGAAGGTGATCAGGATTATAACCCGCAACCTCATCCGCGGGAATCAACTGCGCTTCGATGGCGAAGCCTGCCTCGGGCAAAGTACGCTGGCCGGGTATCGAGAGGGCATACTCGTAGTCCGTTGACGGAACCGGTTCTCGCAAATCGGGAGTAACGAAGAGCAACTCGTCCTGATGGCGGCGAATTTTCCACCCCAGCGGTAGAGCCAATTCTTTACCGCTTTTTCCGCTCTCCGATGTGAAGCGCAGAATCTCTTCCACATGCTTGAACTCCAGCGGAATGCCGGCCCGCTCGCCGATGGCCTTCATCAGCCTGCGTTGCACCGCGACCGGCTCACCGAGCAGCCACAAGCGGCTCACCGACGCGTTGGCTACCAGCCACGGAGCGTTGTCGATTCGCGATTGCAGAGCCTCGTCGAGCAAAGGCTTGGTCGACGCCGGGTGGCTCGTGAAGGCAATCTGCACGAGGCTCGCCTCGCTGGAAACGGATCGAGCCCACTCAGGCTCTGCCCAGTGCACTGAGGTCCCCATCCAACCCGCGACCTCGTTCTCCCAGTAATCCTCTTCGCCGCGCGCGATCTCCGACAACTCGGCCAGAGTCTCCGCCACCGCGGGATTGAACTCCTTTTCGAGCAGCGGAACCACGAGCTTGCGCAAGCGATTGCGCGTGAAGTGGCTGTCCGCGTTCGTGGAATCCTCGCGCCAGCACTGGCCGATGTCGTTGAGATACTGCTGCAGATCGCGGCGGCGAATTTCGAGCAGCGGCCGCACAATCTCTCCGCAGAGTTCCCCAGCGTCATCTTCGACCGCGAGGCGGGGATAAATTCCTCCGAGCCCCCGCAGCCCGGCCCCGCGAATCAACCGCATGAGCACCGTCTCCGCCTGATCGTCGAGGGTGTGGCCGGTAACGATTTTGTCCAGACGAGTCCCACGGTCGTCGTCGCCGTCCTCGCCGAGAAGATGACGGAAAAATCCATACCGCAACTCGCGGGCCGCCGTTTCTAAACTTATGTGCTCCTGTGCCGCATGTTGAGCAACGTCGTCGGCGTCCCCGTGAAAGTCGAGATGGTGCGCGCGCGCCAGGTCCGCGACAAATTGCTCGTCGACATCTGAATCGACACCGCGCAGCCTGTGATTGAAATGGACGACAGAAAGAACGATGCCCAGCCCGCCCCGCAACTCAAACAGAAGCCGCAAGAGGGCGACAGAATCGATTCCGCCGGAAACGGCCACGCCAACGCGATCGCCCGCCTTCAGCAGTTCCTGCCGCCGAAGGTGAAAAAGCACGCGTTGCGTCAGGGAATGCACGGGAACATGGTACATCGCGTTATGCCGTAGTAGGCTATGCGAATGCGGAGGTGCTGGAGTCTTACAAAATCCGAACTCGATGCAACGCCCGACAGCGATCTGGTTCAACGGGTAATAGATTCCGTACTAAGTTTTGTTGGCGAGTTAGCGCCTGACGAGGATGATTACGGCCTCGTACGCCAAACTCCCAGACCAGCGCAATTCCTCTGGGCTATGCGCCTTCTCGAATCGGAAGTAAACAATGGCGGCTTCGAACAATACTTCTGGAACTCATCCAGCACGCTTGCAGATGTGGCCCTTGAAGCCTATGAGGCCATTGGTGCCAAAAGGTACAGCGCATTTCTTCAGCGAGCCGCAACTATAGTCGGCAATGAGTCGTGGCGAGAAAGGCGGCACAAATCCAACGGCGACTGGCGAGCATACAAGCAAGCGTGCCCGCCCTTGCTGGATGCTCTGGACGAGGAATTCTATGCCGGGAAGAGCGGCGACCCAGATTCAGGCGGCATGGACGAGGATCTGTACCGATTGAAAATATCTTTTATTAGGGGAAACTCAAACAGCCTTTGCGGTACCTGAAGAATCTCCCAAAAATCTCATAGCCCCGGGCTCTTCTCCGCGATCAGATTCCTGATCTTCTCCACGAAATCGGCGGCGGGCATGTCTTCGGTCTTTTCTTTCCCGCGCGTCCGGACGTTCACCTTGCCCGCCTCCGCCTCTTTATCTCCCACGACGAGAAGGAACGGCACCTTCTGCATGGCATGCTCGCGGATCTTGGCATTCATCTTCTCGTTGCGCGCATCGACCTCAACGCGCACCCCGATCGCCTTAAGTTGCGCCGCGACCTTGTTCGCATACTCCGCGTGCCGCTCGCTGATTGGAATCATAACCGCCTGCACCGGCGACAGCCACACCGGGAACGCGCCCTGCGTAGTGCTCGAGCAGCACGCCGAAGAAACGCTCGACCGAGCCGAACAAGGCGCGATGCACCATCACTGGCTGCTTGCGAGTACCGTCCTCAGCGACATATTCAAGGCCGAAGCGTTGCGGAAGGTTGAAGTCGACCTGCACCGTCGAGAGCTGCCACAAGCGCCCAATCGCATCCACCAGCTTGATATCAATTTTAGGACCGTAAAACGCGGCTTCGCCGGGGATGGTTTTGTACTCGACATTCTTGCGCTTCAGCACATTCTCCAGCGACTGAATGGCGTGGACCCATTGCTCTTCGCTGCCCACAAAATTCTTGCGGTCGTCCGGATTCCAAGTGGACAGCTCGACCTGGTACTTGTCGAAGCCAAAATCCTTCAGCACATCCAGGGCAAAGTCTAGACAACCGGTAATCTCGTCTTCCACTTGCTCGGGCGTGCAGAAAATGTGCGAGTCATCCTGGGTAAATCCGCGGACCCGCAATAGGCCGTGCATCACGCCCGAGCGCTCGTAGCGGTAGACCGTACCGAGTTCGCCAAGCCGCACCGGCAGGTCGCGATACGACTTCAGTGAATCCTTATAAATCAAAATGTGGCCGGGACAGTTCATCGGCTTCAGCCGATACTCGGCGTCGTCGAGTTCCATCGCGTCGAACATGTTCTGCGAGTAGTAGCCTTCGTGCCCCGAGGTGTAGAAAAGCTGCCGCCGCGCCACGTGCGGCGTGTACACCAGCGAGTAACCGCGTTTCAGGTACTGCTCGCGCATCCAGTCTTCCATCTCTTTGCGGATGATGCCGCCCTTGGGATGCCAGAAGATCAGCCCCGGCCCGGCGAGTTCCTGAATCGAAAACAGATCAAGTTGCTGGCCCAGCACACGGTGGTCGCGCTTCTTGGTCTCTTCAATCTGCTTGAGATAATCGTCGAGATCTTTCTTCGAGAAAAACGACGTCCCATAAATGCGCTGCAGCTGCGGATTCTTTTCATCGCCGAGCCAGTAGGCGCCGGCAATGTTGAGCAGCTTGAACGCCTTGATCTTCCCGGTCGACGGGATGTGAGGCCCGCGGCAGAAATCGGTGAACTTGCCGGTGCGGTAGATCGAAATCTTTTCATCGGGCTTGGTGAACTGCTCGATGAAATGACACTTCATGAAGTCGCCGTCTTTTCTGAACTCGGCCAGCCCCTGGTCGCGAGGCAGAAACTCGCGCGCGTAGGGAAGGTTCTGCTGCACCAGTTCCTGCATCTTCTTCTCGATCCTCTCGAGATCCTCGGGCGTGAACGGAGTGGGCCGGTAGAAGTCGTAGAAGAATCCGTTCTCGGTCGCGGGGCCGTGTCCAAGCTTGGTCTCGGGGAACAGCTCAAGAACCGCCGCCGCCAAAAGATGCGCCGACGAATGCCGGTACACTTCGAGCGACTCGGGATCCTTTTCGGTCAGGAGGCGCAACTCAGTGTCTTTTTCCAGCGGGCGAGTGAGGTCAATGAGATTGCCGTCTGCTTTCGCCGCCAGCGCCGCGTCGGCGAGCCTTTGGCCGATCGACTTCGCAACGTCGAGCGCAGTCGTACCTTTGAGAACTTCCTTAACGCTCCCATCCGGGAGCTTCACACGAATGCTGTCAGCCATAGTTTGAGACCTGCAGGAATTCTGAATCCCTCAGTCTAAAGCGGCGAGTGGGGAGGGTCAAACTGGGCCAAACCCCTGGATCTTCTTGCAAGGGCACACCGATCTGGTACATGTCCTATTTTCTGCCGTGACATGGTGAGTACCTTACTTTGAAGAATCAAGGAGTTCTGCGTGGTAACCAGGAGAGGTGACGAACGATACATTGCGCCGATCCATCAACACACTCTAATGTCGCGATCACAATGAATCTGAAACCTGCGCACCCCCACCTGAAAGCGCACCATCCGCACCCATCTACTCAAGCAACCGTAGGCCGCAGCATGATGGCAAAGCGCCGCAGCAATCGCATGGCGCTGCACGCGTCGGTCGGGATGTCTGGAGAAGATCGCCAGAAATGCCCCTTTACGATGCCGGCGAAGGCGACGAAATTGAATAAGCACGGCGCCGCGGTGGAACTCGGTCGCGACCTTCTGGTGGGCTCGGTGGTCAGCGTAAAAAACAAGAGCGGCACTGAGATCTCCGCTCGCGTTGTGGCCCAATTGGCAGGCCTGCAGGGCGTTTCCACTTATGCGATCGAGTTTGTGGAGCAAGACGAAAAGGCGGAAACGTTTTGGGGAATCACGTTCCCGCCTAATACCTCAAACGCCTAACTTTGTCGGGGCGCAGGATTTTGCTTGGCCGTCACCGCGACTGTTCTCTTCCTAACCGCCGACTACATCGCCACATCTTTGACATGCGTGGCGATGTACCACTTGTTGCCGAACGCATCCTTCACACCAGCATTGCGGTCACCGTAGGGCTGATCGGTCGGCTCCTGGAACGACGTCCCTCCCGCCGCCAGGGCCTGCCGGTACACGGAGTCCATGTCCGGCACGTACAGATAGAACATGGCCTCCATGGTCTCGTACTTGCCGTGGGCCTCGCCCATTTCGAGGACTGCGTCGCCCACGCGCACGACTGCGTGATGCACTACACCGTCGGGCGAGGCGTACTTCGCGATTTCCTCGGCCGCAAAGGCTCGCTTCAAGAAACTGATGAAGGGTTCTGCCCGCCGCGGGTGCAGATACGGATTCACATTGTGCAATCCCTCGGGGACAAAACTCTTTCCCTTCGCGGTGGCGACATACCAAACATTGCCGGCAGCATCTTTCACGGTGCCGGAGCGCTCGCCATAGTCCTGATCGCGTGGTGCGTCGATCAGCGTGGCTCCGGCAGCGACCGCGTTCTTGCAGGCCGCATCCGCGTCTTCGACATAGATGTGAAGCGCGTTCGGCTGCAGAGTGCCAGGGAACTTCTTGCCCGGAATGCCGCCGCCCATCATCAGCTGGGTATCCCCGAGGCGAACTTCCGCATGCACGCCGGTCGGCATCATTGCTTTGAAAACTTCCTCCGCGCCAAAAGCCTTCTTAACAAACTCCAGCAGGGCGAGCCCATCGGCGGCAACGAGGTAAGGGGTTACGGTGCGGAAACCGCGAGGAACTGGACTCACGACATTACCGGATTCAGGAAGCTTGCCGCCTTCGGGGCCCTTGGTCATGCCTTTCATGCGGCGATGCATTTCCTCCACCGACATGTCCTCTTTCACGGTGAACACGGCCCACGTGTAGCCAAAGGGATCCCGCACGGTGGCATCGCGGTGGCCGTAGAACTGATCCTTCGGCTCCCTCACCAGCTTCATTCCTTCCGCAACGGCATGCTCGGTAAATGCGTCGACATCCGGCACCTGTATGGAAATCGAAATCGGCGAGTTTCCCAGGGTTTCGGCGCTGAAGCGTCCGCCTTCGGGCCATTCGCCGGTCACATGGATCTTCGAATCGCCGATCATCAGCTCAGCGGCAGGAATGCTTCCACCAACCTCGAAACGGAAGGTTTCCTTCGCGCCCAAAGCGCGCTTGTAGAACTCCAGTGCTTTGGCAGGATCTCGGAACGCTAATCTTGGTGACGCAGTCACGTGAACGGCTGCAACGGGCTCGGCTACTGTGGACATACGCTTCTTTCCTCCTAATTCGGATTTCAATCGTGCCTTGAAACTCGCACTCGGCAGATTGCGCAAGTCCGCCGCGATGCGCACCAGTGGCCCGATCTCACCCCCGACCTTCCCGACCCGCCCGTCGTTCTTTGCCAGCATCTGATCGAGAGCTTTATTCAGCTGCTCAATGTTCTTCTGGCCGCCGTTCCCCGGATTCAGAGAGCGCTTAGGCATCGGCACCCTCCATGCGCGCCCTTAAACTGGTCAGCGCGCGAAACTGTAGTTGCTTCACTGCCCCCTCGGTCTTGCGAACTTCCTTGGCGACTTCCTTGATGCTCTTCTGTTCCACAAACCTGAGTACCACCACGCGCCGTTGCTCGGCTGGCAGGGTATCGACCAGGCGAAACAAAGTGGCGCGGCGCTCCACTTCTTCGATCTCGACCGGACTCGCTGGCGCCGATTCGAGGATGCCGGAATCATCGGGAACCTCCCGACCTGACCGCTGCCAGCGATCGGAAATCAGGTTGGTGGCAATCCGGAACAACCACGCCGCGAAGGGAATTCCCCGCCACTCAAAGCGTCTTAGGTTCGCCAACGCTTGATGAAAGACTTCCGCGGTTACATCTTCGGTCTCGGCGCGGTCCCGTACTCGCCGTACCACATAGGCGTAGACCCGCTCGAAATTGATTTCATACAGCTCGGCAAAGCGGGCGGGGTCCTTCTGCGCAGCCTCTATCAGAAGCCGCTCGTCCGCTTCTTTCTTTAAAGCCTTCAACGATTTCTCCGCGGTCTTGCCTGCTATAGGGTAAACGGCCCGGCGGCAAAAAAGGTTACGAACCGGCAAAAAATAGAAAAAACGCGTTTTTTTATGTGAACCGGCGACATCCTGTTGCATCCAATACGCCGGGCAGTTGCAGTTATCCAAAATTTCACTCAACCCAACTTACGAAGGAGTCTTATGGAAACCGTTACCGGAGTGTTCGAAACGCGATCCGCGGCAGAGCGGGCCCTTAATGCGGTCCATCAGGCGGGAATCCCTTCCAACAAGATCACACTTCTGGTCCCCGGAACCGTGGATCAAGTCGAGAAGGAAGTGCAGTCAATCCCCACCGACACCACCGAGCAGCCGGGCATGGGAAAAGCCGTCGGCGGGCTGTTGGGCGGCGGCGTGGGTCTGACCGGAGGCGCTGTCCTCATGGCGCTGGTTCCGGGCCTCGGACCGGTGACCGCCCTGGGTCTTCTGGGTGCAGCCATTTTGGGAGCTGCCGGCGCAACTGTGGGTGCAACCGCCGGTGGAAAGATCGAGAGGTCCAGCTATGAAGGCCTGCCGGAAGATGAGATCTTTGTCTACGAAGATGCCCTGCGGCGCGGTCGCAGCGTCATCATAGCCTTGGCCGATGAGGAGCCTTCGGCGTCGAGCATTCGCGAAGTGATGAAGCGGGAAGGCGCCGAGTCGGTGGATGCGGCCCGCGAGCAGTGGTGGACCGGCTTGCGCAGCGGAGAAGAGAGTCACTACACGAACGCCGGCAAGCGATTCTCGGACGACGAGAAGTTCTACCGCCTCGGTTTTGAAGCGGCGCTGCATGCCCGCACCCGATGCATGGAATTTGACCAGGTCTCGGCCGCGATGGATGCCGCACTGGAAGATGTGGAACGCAAGTATCCCGGCGTGAAAGTCGAAGAACCGTTTGCGCGCGGCTATCAGCGCGGGCGGGAGCATTATCAGCAGCTGTGTGATGAGACGAAGAAAGCCGCCTGAGACCGATCACTCAGGTTGCACGACCAGAAAGAACCCAGTGAAGTGGTAGTAATTCTTGATGTCTGCTCTTCTTATCATCAGCTTGCCCTTCATGGGATCCCCGATAGTGACGTCGTCCGGGCCCTGACTCAAGATCGCGATGAAATGCCCAGCGCCGCCGCGCAACAGCACACCCGCGATCGCGGGACTCGGAAGTGAGGCGCTCTCCAGCTGCTGAACGAGAACATGCTCCTTGAATCCCCGTCGTTTGAATGCGCGGGCGATATACCAGATCTCGGTACCTCCTTGTGAAGTCAGGCATTCCTCGGCGAGCTGCTTCTCAGAGGTAGTCTGACCGAAGGCCTTCAACAGTGTCGCGGCACTCGAGGGCCCACAGGTGGAGAAGGTGCTCTGCATGCATACTTCTCCCTCGCAGCGGTCCCGTAAGCGGGCAAGTTCGACTGGATCCAGTAGCGGCTTCACGAATGGGATCACGACCAGAACCACGAGTGCACCTGGAACCAGAAGCCGTTGCCCCAGGGTCTCGGGTTCGAACCGCGAGTGCAGAACTCCGGCCAGCAATCCCATTCCGCTTGGCAAGAGCTCGGTCAAGGGCAGAACTCGTAAACTGTAAAACCAGGCAGCGCTGTCAAAAAGGTGGGTGTAGTAAAGAACGAAAAGAAGTCCCGGCGCCGCCAAAACGATACCCGAAAGAAAGAGCCACGATCGCGCCGACCGAGATGACGCCCTCTTTGCAACAGCCGACCCCAGACAGAACAGAACCGCGGCAATCGCCAAGTTGAGCAGGACAACGGGAATCAGGTGCATGGTAATAGAAAGCGCGCCCAGGTCTACATCAACCCAGCGTTTACGACGAGATCCGAACCGTCAGCGATAGTAAAGGTCTTCGACGGCCTTCTGCACTCGTGCCGAAAGCGACTCCAGATCTTTCATCGTCAGCCCGGTAGTTGAGATCGGCTGCCCCACGCGCATCTCCAGGGGACGGCATTTGATGTGGTAGGTATTCATCGGCAGCAATTCGTAGGTTCCGACAAGCGCCACGGGCACGATATCCACTTGGGCCTTGATCGCCAAAAAGAACGCACCCGACAAAAATGGCTTGATCTCTCCGTCCGGCGTGCGGCCACCCTCCGGATAAATCACCAGCGGCAGACCGGCTTTCAAGCCCTTGAGCGCCGCGCGAATGCTGCTGATCGAATGCGACGGATTCTGCTGATCGATGCAGATTTGTCCGGAACGCTTCAGTTGCCAGCCGACCACGGGATAGGAGAGCAGCTCTTTCTTGAAGGCGATGCGGAATTGAAACGGCAGATTGACGTAGAGGACGGGAATGTCGAGCGCCGACGCGTGATTGACGGCATAGACGTGCGGTTTGGAGGTGTCGATCTTGTCGAGTCCAGTCACCTTCACCGGGGACTGGATGGTCTTCATGATCAGCCGCGACCAAGTCCGCGAGAACCAGTGCAGACGACGGCCGGTGCGATCAAAAACTCCGCCCGGCAGGGCCGCCAATCCCATGACCAGCGTGTAGAACCAAATCAGGGGATCGAGAATCAAGTAGGACCGCAGCGCGCTGAGGACGCCATGCTTCAGGCCGGGAATGGCGTGAGGACTCAGGCGCGGAGCAGGCGGCAAAGGCTGAGGGCCCTGACGCTCCACCCGGCCACTCTCCACCTGATCCACGGATGAATTCACTTCCGGCACACTATCCATTCTAGGGGAAAATCGCCCACCGGGTACGCCTCAGGCGCGCACTCCGAGAACTCGCATCGCTTCGCCGACCAGATAAATTGAGCCGGTCACTACCAGCACCGCATCCGGTCCGGCGGCGGCGCGAGCCCGCTCCAAAGCCGACCCCACCCCGGCAATAGCTTCAATCTCTGCTCCCGTTCGGCTCCCGGCCTTCTGGATTTCTTCCGCGGAAGCCGACCGCGGATTCTGCGGACTGGTGGCGATTACCCGAGACGCCAGCGGGAACAGAATCTCTGTCATCTCTGAGATTGCCTTGTCGCGCATCGCTCCGAAAACAAAAACCAGCGGACGGTCGCCATAGCGCTCCGAAAGGGCGGAGCGGAGGGCCCACGCCCCTGCCGGATTGTGCGCCACGTCCAGGACGATCTCGGGCGAATCTCCATTGGCGGGCACGACTTCGAAGCGTCCCGGCCACCGCGTTTCGCGAATTCCTCGTTCGATCGAGGCGGGTGTAATCGGCGCCGCCAATCCTTTTTTCGCAAGTTCTTCGGCGGCGGCAATCGCCAGAGCCACATTTCGCAATTGATGCCGTCCCGCCAGTTGGGTCTCAACCTGGATTTCTTGCCCCATCACCTGCAGAGGATAGCGAGAGCCAAAGACGTGCCTCTGATTCTGCCCGGCGCTCTGCACCCGGTAATCGGTACTGCCCGGTGAAACCGGCGGAACATACTGAACGGCGCTGACCCCGACCGCTTCCAGATCGAGAATCGTATTGCCGATCACGTCGTTGGCTTCCGCCTGCTGCGGGAGGGTTACGACAATGCCTCCGCGCCGTATGATGCCGACTTTTTCCCTCGCGATCTGCCCGACAGTGTCGCCAAGAAACTTCTGGTGATCGAGCGAGATATCGGTGATGACGCTGACCAGCGGTTCAACCACATTGGTGGCATCGAGGCGTCCGCCCATGCCGACCTCGAGAACGGCGATGTCGACCTTCGCTCGCGCGAAATAAGCAAAGGCGATCGCTGTCATCATCTCGAAGAAGCTGGGATGCCACGGCAGGTCTCCGTGTTCGACCAGTTGTCCGGCGACAGCGTCCACTTCGCCATGCAGTTCGGCAAATTCGTCGTCGCTGATGGCTTCGCCGTTGATGCGGATGCGCTCGTTGATTCGAATCAGGTGAGGCGAAGTATACAGCCCGGTTTTCAATTCTGAGGCGTGCAGAATCGAAGCCAGAGTCGCCGCCGTCGATCCCTTGCCGTTCGTTCCGGCAATCAGCCCGCTGGGAAACGACTGCTCGGGATGGCTCATCGCCCGCAGCAATACTCGCATGTGCGCGAGGTCGAATTTGTTCGACGGCGTGTTGGCCAGTTCATGGCCGAGCGCAAACATGCTCGCGACTGCAGCTTCGTAGGACATAAGACGGGCGTCAGCCCTCGGGCGTCGGCTGAGTCACAAGATTATCAGCAGGTACCCGGAATCTGGGAGCCACTCGGGGCGAAGCCAGGCGTGCGGATTTGGCTGATGTCTGAGGGCCGATGTCTAGCCGGCCGCTGCTTACGCCGCCATGAAATCCAGCGCCCTTGCGATGTAGGGCTTCAGTTGCTTGCGGGGAACGACGGCGTCCAGCATGCCGTGCGCCAGCAGGAACTCGCTGCGCTGAAACCCGGCGGGCAATTTCTGGCGAATCGTCTGTTCGATCACCCGAGGTCCGGCAAAGCCAATCAGCGCTCCGGGTTCGGCAATATTCAGATCGCCCAGCATGGCGAAGGACGCGGTCACGCCCCCGGTGGTGGGATCGGTCAGCAGCGAGATGTAGGGCACCTTGGCCTTGTCGAGCCTGGCCAGTGCCGACGAGATTTTCGCCAGCTGCATCAAGCTGATCACACCTTCCATCATGCGGGCGCCGCCCGAGGCCGAGACGATGATCAGTGGCATGCGAGAATCCGCAGCGCGCTCGACGGCTCGGGTAATGGCCTCGCCCACAACCGCGCCCATGCTGCCGCCGATGAACGAATACTCCATCACGCTCGCCACCACTGGCCGCCCCATGAGCTTGCCTTGGGCATTGATGATGGCATCCTTCAGCCCGGTGTCGGATTGCGCCTGCTTCAGCCGCGACGAATAGGGCTTCAGATCGACAAATTTGAGGGGGTCGGTCGACGAGATGTTGCCGTCGAACGTCTCGTACTGGTTGTCGTCCATTAACTGCGCCAGCCGAGTCTTGGCGTCGATCCGGAAGTGCTTCTCGCACTTCGGACAGACGTTCATATTCTCTTCCAGATCCTTCTTCCAGATGATCTGGCGGCAGTTCTCACACTTCACCCACAGCCCTTCGGTTTTGACGCGCTTCTCCCCCGAAGTGTCGAGCTCGCCGGATTCGCGTTTAAACCAAGCCATAAATGCAGTTCTCAGATGTCAGTTCTCAGGTCTCAGTAAAACTGTTCCCGCACCGATCTTACTGAGAACTGAGAACTGGGAACTAGTATTCGATTCCTCTCTGTGCCATCACGCCCTTTTCGTACGCGTGCTTGACCTGGCGCATCTCAGTGACCGTGTCGGCGACTTCGACAATTGTGGGGTGAGCGTTCCGGCCGGTCAAGATGACATGGACCAACTCCGGCTTCTTGTGCAGGCTCTCCACCACTTTCGCCGGATCGAGCATGCCATAACTAATGGCGTAATTGATCTCGTCCAGGACCACTAGATCCCATGCACCCGACTGAATTGCTTTGTCGGCTTCCTGCCAGGCCTCTTCCACCATCCGAACATCTTCGGGATCAGGCTTCTCGGCGCCTACTTTCACGAAGCCACGGCCCATCTGCTTCATGACAAACCTGTCGCCGAATGACTGCACTGCGTCGAGCTCACCATAATGCCACGAGCCCTTCAGGAACTGCAGCATCAGCACCCGCATCCCCTGGCCTACAGCCCGGAGCGCCGTTCCCATGGCCGCCGTGGTCTTGCCTTTGCCCGGCCCCGTGTTCACGATAATGAGACCGCGACGGATATCAGCCATGCGTGATTCGGAATTCCTGATTCTACTAGAAGCGGAGCCCGGAGTCGCCTGAAACCCGATATCCCCGGCTCAATATGAGACAGTTCGCTTTTCAGATCACGAAAATAAAATGTAATAAACTGCGCCTCTGATCCGTTATACGTTCTAGAGATGTTTGGTTGTAGGTTCGGGTCCTGAAGGAATTTTCGCAGCGGCGAACTTTTCCACGGAACTCCAGCATCCAAGATTGCGTAGCTCGGTCAGGCGGATCTCTGTCCCCTCGCAAACTGCGGAGGTCTCTTCGTGATCAACAAGTGTGTAGTGTTATTGTGGACCGTTCTGCTCGCGCTGCCGGCCTTCTCGGCCCAGCACCTAACGGCTCGTGCCCGGCCTTCCATTGAAGGCGGCGACTCAGAGACCATCCGCGAGATCATCGACATGGAGCGCCAAGCGCGGGAGGCCAGCATCCGGCGCGACGCGGACTTCTCCCAGCGGACCCTCGCCGAAGACTACGTCGCGATTACTCCTCTGGGACAGGTCACGACCAAACAAGACACCGTCTCCGCCCGAAAGAGCGGTCAGCTTCGCTATGAGACCATCAACGTGAGCGACATGGTCGTCCGCATTTACGGAGACACGGCGGTAGTCACGGCTCGGGCCGATGTGAAGGGACATCAGCTGGGAGAAGATTTCAGCGGCCCCTACCGCTATACCCGAGTCTGGGTCCGCAAGACGGGACATTGGCAAGCGGTCAGCTACCAGGCCACGGTGACGCAGTAGATAGCCGGTCGGATCATGCGGGGGACCGCGGGAACATGTAGGGGCAGCCGGATTATGTGGGGACAGCCCCCTGCTGTCCGGTCGAGCGCAGCTCGACAGCAGTTCTTCCCGACAATTCCGCTCTAAATTCGAAAGTTGGCTACAATGAGTTCTCCTTCCCGAAGGTGACTCATGTTCCTGAATCGACGTTCAGCCAATCTTCTCCGCACATTCGCTGTCTTTGCTGTATCTCTCTTCTGCTGCGCCGCGCTCGTTCACGCGCAGGATCGCGAGCTATCGCAGGAGAATCGCGCTCAGGTTGAGGGCGCCGTTTCCAGGTTCATGGCGTCGACCCACGTCCCGGGCGTGTCGGTAGCGGTGGTCGAAGACGCGGAGCTGACCTGGGCCGGAGGCTTCGGCTTTGCCGACCTGGAAAACAACGTTCCCGCCACCGAGCACACCCTTTTCCGGTTAGCATCCATCTCAAAATCGTTGACGGCAACCGCTGCCATGCAGATGTGGGAGCGAGGCCAACTCGATCTCGACGCGCCAGTGCAGAAATATTGCCCAGCCTTTCCCCAGAAGCAGGCGCCCATCACCACGCGTCAGGTCATGGGGCACCTTGGCGGCATTCGCCACTATAAGGCTGCCTCCCAAGAAGACCCCGAAGTGGGCAACACCAAGCACTTCGACAATCCCATCCAAGGCGGACTCGACTTCTTCAAGAATGATCCTCTGGTCGCCGATCCTGGCTCTCACTTTCACTATTCGACGCAGGGCTACACGCTGGTAGGCTGCGTCATGGAGGGAGCGTCTGGCGCCAAGTATGTGAACCTCATGAAGCAAAATATTTTCATCCCCGCCGGCATGGATCACACGCAGGTGGATGACCGCTTCGCCATTATCCCTTACCGCACGCGCTTCTATCAGAAGGCCGCCTCGGGCACGGTCGAGAACGCCGACTTCCTCGACTCGAGTTACAAGATCCCCGGTGGCGGATGGCTCTCTTCCGCCGAAGACATGGCAAAGTTCGAAGTCGCCCTCTTGCACGACAAGCTGATGAAGCGGGCCACGCGCGACCTAATGTGGACGCCGCTCACACCCTCCGACGGGTCGCCAGACCACTACGGCCTGGGATGGGGCAGCGCCGAGGAAAACGGTATCGCGTACGTAGCGCACAATGGGGGCCAGCAGGGAACGAGCACAGCCTTCATCATCGCACCTGCTTCGGGCGCGGGAGTGGTCGTTCTGACCAACATGGAAGGCGTAGGCGCCAGCGACCTCGCCCAAGAAATCCTGAAAGTCCTGGCGAACTCGCCAGCCAATGCGCCGAAGAAATAAGGGTTGCGGCCCCGGTGAGGGTAAAGGGGATAATTCAGGACATCCGCGAGCATTTTGAAGATGTCGCGTGAGCAATTGTGCACAGACCTCGGGAGCTTGAAATGCAACAATCCAAGAATCGCGGATTAAAAGAAAGTAGTTCGCGTCTCCCTAACGCTCTCCGGATCATTTATGTGGACGCTTTCAAAGCACTCGCGGCAATTGGCAGCCGCTCATTCCCAACTCGAATCGGTGCTGCTACAACGCACTGCCGAACTGCAGAACCTTTCCAAGCGGCTTCTCAAGGTGCAAGATGAAGAGAAACGCAAGTTGTCTCGCGACTTGCACGACAGCACTGGCCAAACGCTGGCGGCATTGAAAATCAGTGTCTCGTTCCTTCAGGAAAACTGTAAGCAAGATAAAGGTGCAATGGCATATGTTTTGGAAGTTGCAGAGTTGGCTGATCAAGCAATCGCGGAAATACGCACGATGTCCTACCTGCTACATCCCCCATTATTGGACGAGGTAGGCTTTGCGTGTGCGGCGGAATGGTATGTCGAGGGCTTCGCCAAGCGAAGTGGGGTCGCCGTTCATCTCGATATGGCGACCGACCGTGAGCGCCTGCCCATGAGCATCGAGATTGCTCTTTTCCGAGTTCTCCAGGAAAGCTTGACCAACGTGCATCGGCACTCTGGAGCGTCAGAGGTTACCGTCTGTTTCCGGCACCAGCTCGGCAAGGTAATTCTGGAAACGCGGGATAACGGAACCGGCATTTCCGCGGAGCGTTTAAATAGACTTCGCGAAGGAAACGCTGAAGCCGGCGTGGGCCTGGCCGGAATGCGTGAACGATTGCACGACCTGCGCGGCAAGCTGGAAATCGAGTCTGCGGCTCAGGGCACCACGTTGCGGGCCATAGTGCCCCACTCCGTAGAAACTCGATTGCCGGAATCGCCCAATGGCGGGATATTTTTGCCGGGAACAAACGGTCCAGTGAAAGTCCAGCCTTGCGACACCGTACCGGCAGAGGACTGCCAGTTGCCGATACCCAATCAACCGGAGCTCCAGGTGACCACTGTGACCCAGCCAGCAAAGAACATTGTGTGGCACGAGCGTCCGTGGAACCGATATGCGGCGGTTGTGGCCCTCTTGGTCCTGTCCGGCTCAGGCATTTTCTGGGGCCGCCACTCAGCTACGTTGTTGGTATCCTTTAAGCAGCAAAGACCGATTGCGGGCGCGGCTTCAATACCAGTACCCCCCGCGGAGGTAGCGCCCCCAAAGGGTTGGCCGCAATCTAAAGCCGAACTGGTTTCGGCGCGGAAAGCGAGAAGTATGACCCCCTTCCCGCGGTGGGGAAGCCAGAAGAATGAAGTTGTCCACCTCGGAGAGGATGTGACCGTCTTCTACTTCGCGCCTGTCCCCGCACCGTCTCGAGTTCCGGTCCAGCACTCTGAACTTGTGCACTTCGGGGAAGACGTCACCATGCGCTTTTTCACGCCCGTAGATCGTAATCGGCAGATATTGGGACCAAATCGACTCGCCAAAAGGTCTGTGCCCGAAAGCAGCATCGCAAGCGGTCCCAATGGGCTGTCGGAAGCGCACGCCACCGGTACGAAGTCACTTCACTAAACGTCCCAGACGTGGAGATTTCCTGCTGAGGTGACCTTGCTGCTCGTTCTCCGCCGCGCCCGGCAGCGGAACACAGAGGCGCACTCAGAGCACGACATGAGAATTGATCTTGCAGCATCACCCTCAGCTAATTCACCGAAGAATTCGCGCCCGCCTCAATGCCCTGAATGATACGGATGCCCCTTCAGGATCGTGAATGCGCGATAGACCTGTTCCAGCAGCACCACGCGCGCCAGTTCGTGTGCCAGCGTGATCTTTCCCATGGAAATTGTGTGTTGCGCGGTGGATTTGACCTCGGGACTGAAGCCATCCGCAGCGCCGATCGCGAAGACCAGCAGCAGCGGGTTGCGATCCTGATAGTCTCCCAGAAATCTGGCAAACTGCTCGGACGAAAACTCTTTGCCTCGCGAATCGAGGAGCACTAAGGTGCACTTGGCACTCTTGCTGCCTCCGCCGAACTTTGCAATCAAATCCGCCTCATCGCGAAGCGTGACGCCTTCGACTGGAACAAAGCGCGAGATCCGCTTGAGATACTCCTCGGTGAGAGAAGCAATCGCCGCTTCCTTCGTCTTCCCGATCCAGGCAATCTTGATCTTCACGAGATACGGACTCCGGAGGCAACGAATGTGAGGACAGCCCCCCAAGCCTGCCATGAGCGAAGCCGAAGGGGCTGTCCATCGAGCGCAGTTCGATTCTCTTTCTCTACTTCTTTCCTGACGCCATCACGACCGACACGCCAAAGGCGATCTTCTCCCCATCCGAATATCGCCGTACCGCCTGGTGCACCTCGGCATGAATCTGCGGCCATTGCTCAGCAGGTACTCGATCGAGCATCGGACGGAACGGCACGGCGACGGCCTGCGCTTGCTCCCAAACTTCCTCGACCGAACCGGGCCACGTCCACTCCAATGTCCGAGTTTCTTCTTCCACGTCAGCGAATCCGGCACGGCGGAGAACCGTCGAAAGGCTGCCGGCCTCCGCAAATCGAAAAGGATCCGCCCCGCCTGACACCAGCAAAGGGCCGCCGACGTGACGGTGCACCACGCCCATCATGCTCTGCCAATACGGCTGATCGAAGCTTCCCCACGCCAGAAAACACGCCCGTGCTCCGGGTCGCAGAACGCGACGCAACTCGCGCAGTGCGAGCTTCGGGGGCGCGGAAAAACATTACGCCAAAACGCGAAGTCGCGAGGTCAAAGCTGTTGGCCGGAAACGGCAGAGAGTGCGCATCGCCTTGCTGTGTGGTGAAGTTGGTGAGGGCGCGGGCACGCGCCCGTTCGGCCGCGATTTCGAGGAGTTCCGCGCTCAGATCGAGCGCCGTGACATGCCCTTGCTCGCCCACGCGGCCTGCGAGGCTGATGGCAGGCTCTCCGGTCCCGCTGGCCAGATCGAGCACGCACATTCCGGGAGCGGGGGCCGCATATTCCACCAGCGCGTCGGTGACCGGCTGGCCCATCGCCGCCGACTTCGCTTTCCACTTTTCGGAGGCGACGAGTCGGTACTGCGATCCCCAACCGGGCTCGGAGTCAGATTGCGAAGGCATGGAAATTACGGAATCCAGCAGAAATTATCGGGCCTTGGTCTTTTTCTTTTTCTTCGGCGCTGCAGACTTGATGGCAGCTTTCTTCTTAGCAGGAGCCGATGGAGCAGCCGATTTCAGATCGGCAGGCTCCAGCCGCTTCGCCGACTTCCACAGCCGCTCGAGATCGTAGAACTTCCGCGCCTTCTCGGAGAACACGTGAACCACAAAATCGACGTAGTCGATCAACACCCATTCCGCCTGCTTATAGCCCTCGACATTATTCGGACGAATGCCCGCGCCCTTCAGGCGCAGTTCCACTTCGTCGGCAATGGCCTGCACTTGGCGCGGATTCGTCCCGCTGCACAGCACGAAGTAGTCAGTAAACGCTCCCGAGCCTTTTTCCATTTCCAGGATGCTGAGCTCTTCGGCCTTTTTTTCCAGGCAGGCTTGAATGACCGCGGCAACTTGCTTCTTGAGTTCGCTCTTCTTCATTCGGTGATTGATCGCTCGTGGTTGATCGTAATGGTGTCCTTCATTGTAACCGACTTGCGAGCTTCGACCGTCCAAGCCGGGCGGACCTTGGGCCGTCGTTCATTCCAGGCGGTTCCTGTCCTGTAGATCTCGTTGTCGAGATGTGTTTAGAGTGATTGACTCGGGATTCTGCAAGCAGTTAAATGAGCACGAGCGAGAGTTGCTCTTTCTCGCTCGCAAAGGCGGAACAATGCGGGTCCACACGGCCATCCTTATAGCGGTTCTCGGCTTAGGCATGCTGATGTGCGCCTGCGGAGGGAGTTCCGCCGTCAACATTGGAACTGGCGGACGAGGGCAGACTGCCGCGCCGACCATCTCCACTACAGCCGCACAAAACGGTGCCATAGTGGTGAGTCTGGCCACCACCTCGAACGGCGCGGGCATTTTCTATACCGTCGATGGCAGCTCCCCCACGGCGTCTTCGCAGCAGTACCTGGGACCCTTTTTGGTGGCATCGAACCTCACGGTCAATGCGATTGCCATTGCCGGCACATCCAACGTTCTTACGCCCAGCACGGTCATAACCCAGACTTTCACGCCCAATATCCCTTCGGGAACGCTGGTCTGGAGCGACGAATTCACCAACAATACGGGTGCGATCGCGCAACCCGATCCCACGGTCTGGACCTATGACACGGGTAACAGCGGCTTTGGCAACGGCGAACTGGAGAACTATTGCGCCTGGGGTTCCAACACTTCTCCCTGCAGCACAACGAGTCCGAGCGAGTACGTGGGAACCACCGATGGCTATCTGCACATCGAGGCGCAACAGCCGTCTCCCGGGGTGTACACCTCGGCGCGCTTGAAGACACAAGGCCTTTTCAGCTTTCAATATGGCCGTATCGAGTTTCGCGCTTCTGTCCCGGAGTACCAGGGACTCTGGCCGGCTTCATGGCTGCTCGGCAACAACATCGCAACTGTGAATTGGCCGGCATGCGGCGAACAGGACGTGCTGGAACGCATTGACGCGCCTGAGAACCCGGATTGGAACCAGGGATCGGTTCACGGAACTGGCTTTACGGGTTCGAACCTCGGTACCACGTACCACTTCCCAAGCGGGCAGACGGCATCCCAATGGCATACCTACGGGATGATCTGGTCCAAGGGAAGTGTGGCCTACTACGTCGATGATCCCAACCAGCCCTACGCGACTTACACGCCGTCGAGCCTTAACGGCTTGAGTGGCGCCGTTTGGCCGTTCGATGCCGGGCAGAGCAATTTCATCATTTTGAATCTGGCGATTGGCGGGAGTTGGCCTGGAGCGCCTGACTGGTCTACTCTGTTCCCCTCAGAAATGCTGGTCGACTACGTGAGGATTTATACCAATTGAAATCCTGACTGGTTAGCAGGGCCGGGCTCTACCTTAATTCGCGACCCTTACTTGGCGGCTTTTTTCGCATCCGCAGCAGCCAACTCTCGCAACTTCGCCATCGTGGCCGCAGATGGATCCTTGCGCTTGCTGCTCTTCTGCCGCCGCTTGGTCTTGGTAGTGTAGTGATTCTGAGACATGCGATCTCCTGATTTCTTGGCGGTTTGGGACGCCTGCCCTGGTTTTCAATAACCGGATGATTGCCAGATTGTTATCTGCTCAAGTGTCCGAGTTACCATCATAATCGAGGATTGAAATATTCAGGAAATTCAACCGGCGGTGGTAGCGGTGCAACTTGCAAAACCTAAATCAAAAAAGGACACGAAGGAAAACCGGGAAGCGCCAGGCAGCAGCTATTTATACAATCCCATCTTCTTGATGTAGTCCGCGACCGCCGGATCCACAAATCGTCCCAACGGCTTTCCGGCCGCGGCGGCCTGGCGAATCGCGGTCGCCGAAGCCGGCTGATGCAGGTCGGCTAACAAGTGAATGGTCACGCCCTTCAATACTAGATCTCCAGTAGCGGCATGCTTGTGAAAGGGAAGCGTCACCTCCGGCCGCGGACGCAGTCTCTCCGGCAACGCATTGGCCACATCCGCCAGAGAATATCCCGGACGTCCCGCCACGACGAACTCGCACTCACGAAACAGAGCCTCCGCCTGATGCCAGTTGGCAATCTCTGCAAATGCGTCCATGCCGATCAATAAGAACAGTTTATCGCTGTTTCTGAACGATTCCTTTAGGCGACGCACGGTATCGATGGTGTAGTTCGGCTTTTCCTGCCGGTTTTTTCGGCTGACCTCGCCGCGGCCAGCCTCGCCATTGGACGGAGATTCCAGCAGTGATGGCACAAGCGCTTTTTCGGATGCGGTTGCCAGGGCCAGCATCGCGTACCGGTGGACGAATGGGGTGAGCGGCCGCTGTTTGTGAGGAGGAACATTCGCTGGAACAAAACATACGCGGTGCAGTTTGTATCGATCCAGCGCGGCTCGCGCCAGCGCCAGATGCCCGCGATGCACGGGATCGAAGGTTCCGCCAAAGAGTCCAATGTTCATGAAATGTTTTCGCCCCGCCTAGTGTCCAGATTCGCGGCTCCGCTTGCAAGCCGAATCGCATAGTCATTGTCCGACTGGCCTCGCCGCCACGTGCCGAGGGACATCTCAGTCGAGGCTCATTGCAGCGAAAAAATGAACTCCTGTAACTATCCTGTTTTCTCTTCCGGTACTACCATACGTTACATGCGAGTAACCCTCCCCCTACTCCGCATTCCTGCTGCGCGTGCGCCGATTTTGCGCTATGGCGTTGCCGTGCTCAGTACGGCGCTGGCCCTGATCCCTACGGTTCTGTTGGCCGACGTCTCGGAAAGCCGCCTGGCGCTGTTCGGCGTAGCCGTCATGGTAAGCGCCTGGTATGGCGGCTGGAAGCCCGGAGTCGTCGCTACCTCGTTCGCACTGACCGTCAGCGCCTACTTCTCCCTCGTCGGCAATCACACCCCGGAGCAATTGCGCACGGCGATTCTCCGCCTCTCTCTGTTCTTTTTTGTAGCCATGTTGATCTGCTGGCTGAATGCGGCATTGCGCTCGGCGCAAGAAAGCCTTCGCCGCTCCGAGCTCAATTTTCGCTCTCTGGTGACCAACGCTCCCTACGGCATCTGCCGTTGCGACTCTACGGGAAGGATTCTTGATGCCAATCCTGCATTTCTCGAACTGCTGGGGATCAGTTCCGCGGAGGAATTGATCGGCCAGCACATCTACAGCCTCTACGCGGAGGCCGATCAGTGGTTCGATCTCGCGGACTTCCTGCGCTCCCCTGCACCATTCAAAGGGCTGACCGCCGAATGGAAGCGCAAGAGCGGTACGACGGTCGTGCGGGTATCCGGCCGCTCGGTGGTCAACGGTCGTGCAGAGGGAGTCGTGTTCGAACTCTTCGCCGAAGACGTGACGGAGCGCCGCGCGCTCGAGCAACAATTGCGTCAGTCTCAAAAAATGGAAGCGGTGGGCCGACTGGCGGGTGGAATTGCGCATGACTTCAACAACCTCCTGATGGTGATCTCCGGCTACTCGGAATTCCTCCTGGAACGTCTCGGGGCCGAACCGCACCTGCGCGGTCCAGCCCAGGAGATCGCCAGCGCCGCCGAACGCGCATCATCGCTCACGCGACAACTGTTGGCCTTCAGCCGGAAGCAGATGCTCGCCCCTCGAATCGTGAACCTGAACGACGTTGCAACGGAAAATCTCAAGATGCTCACGCGCATGATCGGTGAAGATATCGATCTCGTAATGATCCCAAGCCCGAATCTTTGGCCGATCCGCGCCGATGCCGGGCAGCTCGAGCAGGTGATCATGAATCTCGCCGTGAACGCGCGCGACGCCATGCCTTCTGGCGGAAAGCTCACTATCGAGACCTCCAACGTCTCCCTCGACGAGGATTATGCCCGTCTGCATGGTCCACTTCGCCCCGGCGACTACGTCATGGTCGCGATCAGCGATACCGGCGCCGGAATGGACACCGAGACCCAGTCGCACATCTTTGAACCATTCTTCACCACCAAGGGAACGAAAGGCACCGGCCTCGGCCTGTCGACCGTTTACGGCATCGTGAAACAGAGTGGGGGGTACATCTGGGTCTATAGCGAACTGGGGCGCGGAACCACTTTCAAAATCTACTTACCGCGAGTCGCTTCCAGCGGAGAACCCGCCGCCCAAGTCGCGACTCCCGTTCCGTTCCAAAGAGTTGAGCCCGGAACAGAAACGATTCTGCTAGTGGAAGACGAGGCGAACCTGCGGTATCTCGCCCGTCAATATCTCGAGAAGCAGGGTTACAAGGTGATCGAAGCGGCCGACGGCGCCGTCGCCATGCAGATCGCGGTCGCGCATGAAGCGACGATTCACCTCCTGCTGACCGACGTGATCATGCCTGGGATGAATGGCCGCGAACTGGCGCAGCGCATCACCGAAATTCGCCCCAACGTGAAAGTCCTGTACATGTCCGGCTACACCGAGAACGTGATCGGACACAACGGCACGCTCGACGCAGGCGTACGCCTGCTTCAGAAGCCCTTTAACCTTCGCGACCTGAAAGGCAAAGTGCGCGAAGTGCTCGATGCATCTCTAACTCCCCCGGAGGTTGCCATGTCCACGCAGTCCACTGATGCTCACGCCGTGCGGGCCCAGGAAATCCCGCCCACACGCGCACAACGATTCCAGCTGCACTTGCCTTTGCGCTATCGCCGTCTGGGCGAACAGCAATGGCATGTCGGCACAACCGAAAACATCAGCCGCTCGGGATTGCTGTTCCAGGCGGATGAATTACTGCAACCAAGTTCGCAACTGGAGATCAATCTGGTGCTCCCAGCCGAGATTGCCGGGTTGTCGGAAACGGAAGTAGTCTGCCGCGGAGAAGTTGTGCGTACGGTCGAAGCACACGGAAGCGAACTGAGCCCGGCACTGGCTGCGCGGATTCTGCAATACCACTTCCAGCACGGTCCGCTCCCGCGAGCGTAAGATACGTTCAGGTTTTGTGGGTGATGACGTCTGGGAAGGGCGGCCGTGAAGGGCCGCCTTTTACTTGTCCGGTTTATTCTTCTACTGTGGCGTGATCTGTTTCTTTAGACGCGGCTTGCCGCAACTCCTGCACTTCCTCGGCCATCGCGTACTTCAATTCCTCGATCCCCTTGCCGGTTACGGCTGAGATCTCATACAGCTTCAACTTATGTTTCTTGCAATACCGCTTCAGCTTGGCGAGCCGGTCTTTATTCACGGCATCGATCTTTGACGCAACCATGATCATGGGCTTCTCTTCGAGATGAGCTCCGAAACTGGAGAGCTCGCCGATGATCACTTTCACGTCCTTGGTCACATCGGGGCGGCCACTCGAATCGGAAACATCCACCAGATGCACCAGGAGGCGCGTGCGTTCGATATGACGCAAGAACTGCGTGCCCAGGCCGGCGCCCTGATGCGCTCCCTCGATGAGTCCAGGAATATCGGCCACTACGAAGCTGATTTCATTCTTGGCGTCGCCGACGGCGACCACTCCCAGGTTGGGTTCGAGCGTCGTAAATGGATAATCGGCAATCTTGGGCCGAGCCGATGAGATGCGCGAGATCAGGGTGGATTTTCCTACGTTCGGGTACCCGACCAATCCCACATCCGCGAGCAACTTCAGTTCGAGACGATAGATATGCTCTTCTCCGGGACGCCCCGACTCGTGCTCGCGTGGCGCTTGATGCACCGAGGTGGCGAAGCGCGCGTTGCCACGTCCACCGCGTCCGCCGCGAGCAATCACGAAGGTCTGGTCGGGCTGCGTGAACTCGAAAACTTTCTCGCCCGTCTCGTCATCGTAAACAATCGTCCCGACGGGAACCTTGAGCACAATGTCGCCGCCGTCTCGCCCCGTCTTGTTGGATCCTTCACCATGCCGGCCGCGCTCGGCCTTGTGCTCGGGATTGAAACGAAAATGGACCAGCGTGTTATGGCGCTCGCTGGATTCCATAATGATGTCGCCGCCCTTGCCGCCGTCGCCGCCCGATGGACCGCCGCGCGGAACGAACTTCTCCCTCCGAAAGGCCATGCAGCCGTTGCCGCCGTCGCCTGCCATCACCTTGATTTTTGCTTCATCGATAAACATGCGAAGACCAATACTTCCTGGGCGTCCCAGATTTCATTGACGAACGATACAAAAGCAAAAGCCTCGACCCGAAGGCGAGGCCTGTGTGGCAAGAACCTGTCTTCTATTCGAAGGAGCCCCCGCCCGCGAACTGGCGAACATCGATGCTCCTACTTTGCTTCGACGGGCTCGACCATCACGAATTTGCCCATTTGTCCCTTATTCAAGAACTTGATGCGGCCCGTGATCTTGGCGAAAAGAGTGTCGTCTTTGCCGCGGCCCACGTTGAGCCCCGGTTTCACGCGCGTGCCTCGTTGCCGCACGATGATGGTGCCGCCGGGCACAATCTGCCCGCCGAATGCCTTGAAACCAAGCCGCTGCGCGTTCGAATCGCGGCCGTTTCGTGAAGTACCCTGTCCCTTTTTATGCGCCATAAAATTTCCTCGTAGCGCCGGCGGCTGGCCGGCTGTCGCGAAGGCAGTTCGCCCTCGCAGTCAAAATTATTATTTCTTCTTGCCGGCGGACTTCTTCGCCGCCTTCTTCGGAGCAGCCTTTTTCTTGGCCTTGGCTTTCGGCTCAGGCTCGTGCGTCTCGGCGTCAGCCGCTTTCACCTTCACGGGCTTGGCTTCCTTCTTGGGCAACTCCGGAGCCTTGAAGCTCTGTCCGCCAAACGCGATTTCAGAGATGCGCACGGCCGTATAGGCCTGCCGGTGACCGCGGAGTTTCTTGTACTGTTTCTTCCGCTTGTAATGAAAAACCAGGATCTTGGCGCCACGGCCTTCTTCGACCACATCGCCGACGACGCGTGCGTCTGCCTGATTGCCCACCTGGCCTTCTTCGCCGGAAACCGCAACCACCGGGAACTCGACCTGTCCGTCGGTGCCGGTCCCCACTTTCTCTACTCGAATCACATCTCCGGGCGCCACCCGGTACTGCTTTCCACCGGCGCGGATAACCGCGTACATACGTCTGCCTCCGTCAAATGTCGTTGAAATTCAGCCCGTAACAGGAAACTCTCGCGACGGAACCTCTATCCGGCCAGTTTCCGTTCGATACCCCGGGCGCACACGAGCGCTACCATGAGGCTGCTGATTTCCCTTTGCTTGCTGTGTTTTCCGCCACGGCGCTTCAGCCAAGGCAGGCGTCCCCAGAACGGGTCGGCCAGTACAGGCAAACTCAATCATTCTAACGTGCGCTGTGGAAATCGGTCAAACACGAACTTCTTTGTGAAGCAGGTAGGTTTGGCTCGGCGCGAGGCCGGAATCTGGATTTTGTACTTCCGGCCCGGCTATGCGAGAATTCCGCCGGATTCTATGGAGGAAAACAGAATGCTGAAGCGACTACTGACCGTTTCGCTATGCCTGCTCGTTCTTACCATGTCCGGGGCTGCGCAAACCAAGAAATCTGTCATGAAAAAGTCGCCCGCGGGTGCGCTTCCCGACAAGGCGTCGTTGCAGAAAGTGTGGGACGGATGGTCCACGCTCGATCCCACGAATGTGGAGAAGTATTACGCCAAGGGTCCCGGCGTATTTTTCGACATTGCCCCTCTCAAGTACAACAGCTGGGAAGATTACGAGACCGGCGTTAAAAACGTGCTCGCCGGTTACAAGAGTGCCAGGTTTACGATCAATGACGACCTCGCGGTCCATCCCCACGGGGATCTGGTCTGGGCTACGGCTACGATCAAAGAGGAAATGACGACTAAGGCTGGAAAAGTCGAGATGGGGAATTTTCGCTGGACGGCTGTACTGGAGAGCCAAGACGGCAAGTGGCTGATCGTGCACGAGCACGTGTCCGCGCCGTTGCAATGAAAACCTCGGCCACGGATCTCACGGATTTTAACGGATCAACCCCTCAATGATTTTGTTTTGATCCGTGAAGATCCGTAAATCCGCGGCGATTTTCTTTTCAATACGACTTCCAGAAGAAGTACACCGTCATTCCTGTTCCGACCAGTACGACAAACCATCGAATCCAGGCTTGCGGCATCTTCATCGCATAGTGGGCGCCAAGGTATCCGCCTGCGATTCCGCCGGCGATCATGATAACCCCGTGTTTCCAATAGACCGCGCCCGCCACAATGAACGTGACCACCGCGATGCCGTTGATTACGAACCCCATCACGCTCTTCAGCGCATTCATGGCGTGAATGTCGGTCATGCCCAGAGCAGCGAGCATCGCCAGCATGACGATGCCCATGCCTCCGCCAAAGTAGCCTCCGTAGACAGCAACACCAAACTGGAAGAGCGTGGTTCCGACGAGCGCTGCAGTCGACGCCTCGTGCTCAATGACCGACTGGCGGCCGGCCGCGAGTTTCTTGCCGAAGGCGAAAAGTAAGGTCGCTCCCAGCGTCAACCAGGGCAACACTCGCATGAAGGTGTGCGCGGGCGTTTTGAGGAGGAGTAGCGCGCCAATTAAGCCGCCGACAAGGCTGGCGGCGAGGAGCGGAATGATCACCCGGCGCGCAACATCCAGCCGCTTTCGGTAAGCTCCTCCGCTGGCCGCGGCGGCGGTCCAGAGCGCGATCGTATTGGTGGCATTCGCCGGGATCGGGGGCACTCCCGTAAACAGGAGCGCAGGGAACGCAATGAAACTGCCGCCGCCGGCGACAGAGTTCAGCGCTCCGCCCAGCGCTCCCGCAAAAAACAGGAAGATGATGGATTGCAGAGTCAAGCAGTTAGATGTATCAGAAAGCGCGCGCGAGGCCAACCGCCCGAACGGGGAACGCCACTGGAACGCCTACCCCGATTACCTCTGTCATCTGCGGTAACCCAAGATTTCTTGCAGAAACATCGCTTCTGCTTCAGGGTTAATATCAACTGAGATCAGTGGGGGATCCTATGCGCAACCGAATCGCTCTGTTCGTGACGATCTTTGTCTGCAGCGTGGCCTGGGGACAATCCCAGACCTCTCCAGCGACCTCGACCCAGCCGGCCGGCTCGCAGTCGATGCCGGGCATGGACATGTCCGGAGGAATGCATCACGACATGTCAAACATGAAGGACATGCCGATGTCTGACGAAAAAGATCCAGACGCCAGTGCTCACGCCATGCATTCGATGGAAGGTCACATGGATATGGGCCCGCACATGAAGATGACGGCGCTGCGCCCGCCCAAGCCCGGCGACGCCGCCCGCGCGCAGCGGATTGTGGAAGAAGCCCGCACCGCTTCCGAAAAATACAAGGACTACCATGCCGCGCTAGCCGATGGCTTCAAGATCTTCCACCCGGAAGTTCCACAGAAGATGTATCACTTCACCAATATGGGTTATGGCCTGGAAGCGTTCCGGCACTTCAATCCCGAACATCCGACCTCGCTGCTCTATGAAAAGCACGGTGACGATTACAAGCTCATCGGTGTGATGTACACCGCACCGAAGCGATTTACCGAAGACGACCTCGACGAGCGCGTTCCGCTAAGCGTGGCGCAGTGGCATGAGCATGTAAATTTCTGTCTTCCGCCTGCCGAGCGCAGAAAAGAAATGCTGGGCCCGAATCCACAGTTTGGTCTTAGGGGATCGATCACGACGCAGGAAGCCTGCGACGCAGCCGGCGGAACGTTCCGTCCGGTGATCTTTAATTGGATGGTGCACGTCTATCCATTCGAAAAAGATCCGGCGAACATCTGGTCGGTCGAGCGTCAGCACGGGGACGCAGACTAAATCCTTCGCAGCCATACAGCTTTCGGGCGTCAAGTACCACAAAACACATCCTTCCTGTCCTCTTCTACTAGCCCGATTCATTGAAGTTTTTGCTACCCGAAGCGCTCTCGCAGCGTCCAATAAAGTATGAAGCAATTGCCCGTCAGCGGGAACTTTCACTGCAGAGAGTACGTAGATATCTGGATGAGTGGGAAACGGCTAGAGCAGAGGTGACTCTGGTCAGCGAGTAATCAAAAAATATTTGCGGGGTCTGGGGATTCTCTCACACTCGGTTTGGCGGCCCAGGTGAGAAAACCCCCATCGCGAAGGCGCAGGCTTGTGACTTGCGCGCTCTACCCCAGCGGCAGCATTCTAGGCGATTTGTGCGGAAAAACAAAGGTCTTTTCGCGCTGGTCGTGAACCGGGCCGCCCCAACCATCCCGATGATTCGGGAAAATATAAGGAGCAGCTATGAAGTTCGCGACGATTTCGAAGAGCCTTTTGATGGGGTTGGCATTGCTGCTGGCCTCTAGTGCGTTCGCAGCCACCAAAGCACATCTGACATTGAACAGCCCGGCAACCATCAATGGAACCAAGCTGAAAGCTGGCGACTACAAGCTGGAATGGGACGGCAGCAGCTCGAACGTTGAAGTCAGCATCATTCAGGGCAAGACTCTGCTCGCGAAAGTACCGGCAAAAGTAATCGACCTGAGCGCGCCCGCTCAGAACAGCGCGGCCGTCGTGCAGCGGCATGAAGATGGGACGAGCACTCTCGCCGGAGTCCGCTTCGAGGGCAAGAAGTTCGCGCTAGAAATCGGCGACTCCAGCGACGGGATGCAGGCTGGCTCAAGCAAGTAAGCGCCACTGCGAGCCAGCTAAGAACTAAGGGGAGCATGCAGATGCTCCCCTTTTTTCACATCGGCCCGATCGAAGCAATCTAGTTCGGCGAGGCGAGAACGTCGTCGTAGTAATTGAGGACCCCGCGACGAGGCTTCGTCTTCAATCCTTTCAGCGGAATCTTCTGCTCGATCGAATTATTCCCGGTGACCCGGCCGCGGCCGAGGAAGAACATGTTGCCGTCAGCCAGCTCCAGATAAATCGGCACGAGCATACGGAATTTTTCGTCCACATTGGACTGCGTCATCTTCATGCTCATCACGACATCTCCGTCCGCTCCAATATCGAACGATGCGTCGAGCTTGTACGACGGCAGCTTTGTTCCGTAGACGTACTGATTGAAGAACCAGTCCATCTTGTGGTTGCCCTCCAGATCCATTTCGGGAGTCATGTGTTTCTCGACCATGGCCTTGAAGTCTTCCGTAGTGGCTGCTCTGCCGGAATAGGTCTTCACGAAATCCTGCATCATCTCCTTGAATCGCTGATCCCCGGTGCGATTGTCGCGCAGCATCATGCGGAGCATATGCAGGATGTATGCCCCCTTGGGATAGATCAGGCGGCGGGTGGTGTCGAATCCTGTACGCGAGTTGCTCATCCGGTAACCCATCGTCACCGGCCCGGCGTCGATCGCACGGAATCCCTCCTTGTCACGCTCCAGTAACAGCTCACGCTCGTCGTTCCAGAACGCGATGAACTTTTTCGGATTCTTTTCGATCAAAGTCAAATAGAGCGAAGCAGACATGTCTGCAAAGCCCTCGCTCATCCACTGGTCTCGGCCGGAACTGAATCCCACCGTATGCCCCCACCATTGATGAGCAACCTCGTGCGGCGTAACGACTTTCCAGTAGCCACGGTCTCCCCAGTCCATGCCAAGTTGATGGCGAATAGTCGTATCGAAGTAGTAGCAGATCGGAATCCAGACAAGTTCCGGCCACGACTGGCCGAAGTTGCATGCGGTTTGTTGCGTCAACTGCAGATGCTTGAACAGCGACGGTCCGTAATAGTCCGTATAAAGCTGCACCGCGAGTTCGCCCTCGGCCAGTGCTTTCTTGTTCAATCCGGTTGTGCCCATCGTGCCCAGCGCAAAGTCCCGGCCCGTATTGGGGTCGTCAAAACTCCGCACCTGCCCGGTTCCGGGCCGATCACTTTCGGCCGCACGCTGTAGGCTCTGCACCCAGTTCGGTGAATCCTGGTTTGCGTACGATTGGACCAGATACTCGGGCTTCTCCAGTTTCACTTCCTCAATTTTGAACCGGCCCATGCTGAATCCGGCCACGGTTTGCGGCGCTTCGCTCTTCCACACCGACACATCCTGTCCACCCACCGTGGTCTCGCTCGTGCGGACACCGGTTGCTGCGATCTGCATCTCTTTCGGGACGCGGAATGTCATGTCGTAGGTCGCGTATTCCCCGAAGCTGCTGCCGGGGTTGTTCGGATACCAGTTCATGCGGGCAACCGGAAAGTAGTTGCCTCCGCCTTCGTTGGTGACTGCTTCCTTCCCTTCATATTCCGTGGTGACGGAGTACTTTTCTCCGGCAGCTAGAGGCTGAGGCAAAATCACGGAAAACTGGGCATCATCGTTTTTATCTTCCTGGATGAACGAAAGGTTTTGCCCGTCCGCCGCTTTCACGCTTCTGACACGGAGAGTGTGAAACAGATTAAAGGGCACGACCTTCACGCCATCGAAGGACGCCTGGAATTCAGTCGTAGCTTTGCCGATTAAATTGCCGCTCTTCTCGAGAGTCGTATCCAACTGCTCGTGCTGAATGCGCATGGGATGCCCGCTCCCGCCCTTGGCACGACCCGGTTCCAAAGGATAGGAGAGCCATTCTCCAAATTTATTTTCGTCGTAGGTCACGAACTCGACCTGGTTGCGTCCCTCATGCGGATCGATCTCAAAAAGTTCCTGACCGTCATAGCGCTTGCCGTGGATGAATGCGATAAACAACCCGCCGGGGACGGGACTCAACACATCGGCAAGGATTCGCGCCTCCAGATTTTCTTTCAGCTTGTGACGAGTGGTGTGCTGGCTGTCTTTGAACGCTCCCGCATCGCAGCCGGATGTGGCCGGAGTCGAAGCTCCTTTGATCTCCTCATACGTGGTGTCCGTAAACCGCAAGACCATCTGGCTGAAGTTTTCGCTGAATTCGTTTTCTTTCGTCAGCAGCTTCAGCATGGCGCGCTCGGAGTCGGGCGGGTCGATGACGAGATTGCCGTCCCCGATGAAGACCGCCCCGGTTACCTTGTTGGCAACCGGAGCCAGAAAACAGATGGTACCGGAACGTAGATGGAAAGTCGCCGCCTCGCGGTGCAGTTGAAAATTGCTGACCGTTACCGCCTCGCTGCCGAGCGTCGCGTTGCGCAAAGCCTGGTAGGTTGGATCGGAGTTCGGCGCCGGCGCGGCATTCTGCGCGCGGGCGGGGAATTCAAAGAAGAGAAAAGAGGCGAGCAATCCCGTGGAAACTGCAAGGAGCGTGGCCAGAGACACCGGTGCGGCACGGCGCAGCGCCGGATTGAGAAACAGCATGGAACCTCCCGGGGGGAAGGAAAACGGTAATTATCAGCAGTTCCGGTGAAAATGCAAGGACGGAAATCACAGACTGCAAGCGGGCTTCGGGAAAGGAAAAGGGAGCGCTGAGCGCTCCCTTTTGGGCAACTGACAACAAAAACCCTGCTTAGTACTTCGGGACTTTCGGATCCACACGATCCGACCACGCCGTAATTCCACCGGCAACGTTCACCACTTTCTTGAATCCCGCCTGTTGCAGAAACGCGACCGCCTTGGCGCTGCGGCCGCCCATCTTGCAATGGACGGCGATCTCCCGGCTCGAATCCAGTTCGTTGACGCGTTTCGGCAGATCGTTCAGCGGAATCAGATATCCGCCGATATTGCAGATCTGGTATTCGTGCGGCTCGCGCACATCCAGCACGAACAGATCTTCCTTCGCGTCCAAACGCCGCTTCAAATCTTCGACTTGAATTTCAGGAACTCCGCTGCCCACTGATTTTTCCTCCCCGCGAATGCCGCAGAATTGCTCGTAGTCTATCAGCTTCGTGACGGTGGGATGGGTTCCACAGGCCGGGCAGTCCGGATTTTTGCGCAGCTTCAGCTCGCGGAACTTCATGCCCAGCGCGTCGATCAGAAGCAGGCGTCCGATGAGCGGATCGCCGATTCCAAGAATCAGCTTGATCACTTCCGTTGCCTGCATGACGCCCACGAGCCCCGGCAAAATTCCAAGCACGCCGCCTTCCGCGCACGAGGGCACCAGCCCAGGCGGTGGCGGTTCCGGATACAGGCAGCGATAGCAAGGACCTTCCTTGGTCGCGAATACACTGGCCTGGCCTTCGAAGCGAAAAATCGATCCGTAGACATTCGGCTTGCCGGTCAGCACACACGCATCATTCACCAGATAACGGGTGGGGAAATTGTCGGTGCCGTCGGCGATGATGTCGAAGTCGCGGAATAGCTCCAGCGCATTCGCGCTGCTGAGCCGCGTGTCGAACGTTTTCAAATTCAGAAACGGATTGATCCCCTTTAGCTTGTCGGCGGCGGAGTCCAGCTTCTTGCGGCCAACGTCGGCGGTCGAGTGGATGATCTGCCGCTGCAGGTTGGTGTAATCCACCACGTCGAAATCCACCAGCCCAAGAGTGCCCACGCCGGCTGCCGCAAGATAGAGCGCTAAGGGAGATCCCAGTCCGCCCGTGCCGATGCAAAGAACGCGCGCCGCCTTCAGCTTCTGCTGGCCCTCCATGCCGACCTCGGGCATGATCAGATGGCGCGAGTAGCGCAGGATCTCGTCTTTGTTGAGCGTCACGGGAATTTCGGTAGTGGTAGCCATAATGTCCTCGGTTACGTGGTCTCCTTCGTGTACCTTCGTGCCCTTCGTGGTTGAAAGATTTTTGCTGGAATGATGGCGACGACCGCGCGAATGCGGCCTACCAACAGGAAGGGCAACAACAGCGAGTTGTGGCGGCAGGTTTCATGATCGGCAATCAGAACTCCCCAGTCAGGCCGCGCCTCCGGCGATGGACGGCACAATCGAAATGTTATCACCGTCCTTGAGGGCGGTCGCTTCTTTCTGCAGATAGCGAATGTCCTCATCGTTTACGTACAAATTGACGAAAGCCCGGAGTTTGCCATCGTCGGTGTAGAGGTGTTTGCGCAGTTCAGGATGCTGCGCAACCAGGGAGTTCATGGCCTCGCCGACGGTTGTCCCCTGCACGTCGACTGCGGCCTGCTTGCCCACATACTGGCGTAAAGGCGTAGGAATGTGAATCTTGCTCATAGGGTTACTGTAAGAGATGCGGCGGGTCGGGGGCAAGATTCAGGGAGGTAGCGGGCTGGGCGCACAAAGGGGTCAGTAAGTGATAAAGGGTGCTACGTCAATTTAGTTCTGGGGCGATAGGGAGACTCGTTTTTAATTGCTGCGCGGCGACATACCCAAAGGAAAAGAAAAGGACACTAAATCCGAGTGGGTCCAAGATATTGGGCGGCCTCCGGAACCCAAAGGGGAGCGACAAATTGCCATACAACGCTTCGATCGTGAAAAGAAATATCCCTAGAGCTGGAATGAGGTTGGGCAGGATCAGGAACTTGCGAGAGAGTCTTGGCACGGCGACCACGATTGCCAGGACAGCAAGCAAACAGGCGGCGAGGAGATGGTTGTAGGGCATCACTCTGTTGGACGAGCCAGTAAATACGAAAGAGCCGACACCTGCTAAAGCTATCGCTAATCCCACTAAAGTCATTCCTTGCAGAAGGAGCCGCAGTTTGCCCTGGCTTAGCTGCAAAAAGGCGAGCACAGCAACAACCACCACCAAGTACGAGAGAACCTCGCCGAGATATGGAAGAGTGACGTGAAGCCAGTGTGGCAGAAGTCCCGCATCGTCCAATAACGGAATCAAAGGTCGGGCCTCAAGCGCACTCAAAGCTCCCAGCCAGATGAGGACACCCACTCCGCTCCGGCGGCGCATCAGCGCGATGCCCCAGGCGCCCAGTGCAACAAGCAGGAAAAGTGTTCCAAAAACGACATCAGAGGTCCGTTCGCGGAGCATCATCAGAACTTGATCTGTCAAGACCAACACTTCCTTAGGCCGTATTTCAGCCATCAGCATCCTGCGTCATCACCTTTCACCTGTCAGTGACCAACGTCACGGCTCAAATCGACGTGATCAAGCCTTAGCGCTCAAAACCCGAACAACAATTTCCAAAAACAAACTGACGACAAGTAGCTCGGCAGTATCCGGGCAAGGCCAATCCAACCCCGGGGTCCTACTGAGCCACGCAAGCCACTTATTTAGCCTTCCCGTCCCGCCCTAGAATCTCTCAGGGAGAAATCCGATGACGATTTTTGATCCAGCTCGCGGCAGAGTGATTGACGGCGGAGGAGGTGCTGGCAACCTGATTCGACTGGTGGGCATGGGCATCGCGGCATTCCTGCTGGTGATCCTGCTGCTCAGCGCGATCACGCGGGTCGGCACTGGCCACGTGGGCGTCCTTACGCTTTTCGGAAAAGTCACCGGAGAGACACTGGGCGAGGGAATTCACGTGATCAACCCGCTGAAGACCAACAATGAACTCTCGATCCAGACGCAGACGATTAAAGAATCGGCCAGCGTGCCATCGAGTGAAGGGCTAATGATGAGCCTCGACACTTCGCTTATCTATCACCTCAATCCGGACCGCGCCGCGGAGGTCTTCCAGCACATCGGAGCCGATTACGAGAACCTGGTCGTCGAGCCGACTCTGCGTTCCGCCATCCGCGAAGCGACGGCCTCGCACACTGCCAATGCCCTCTACACCGGCGAACGGGAAATGGTAGCTAAACAAATCACGGACCAGATCACGATCGAGCTCAGCAAGCGCGGTATTTCGGTTGAAAACGTCCTTCTGCGCGACATTCAATTGCCAGCCACGCTGAAGGCCGCCATCGAAGCCAAGCAGCAGGCCGAGCAGGAATCGCTCGCCATGAACTTCCGCCTGCAGAAAGAGACGCAGGAGGCGCAGCGCAAGCGCATCGAAGCGGCGGGCGTCCGCGACTTCCAGCAGATCGTCGCTCAGGGCATTACGCCGTCGCTGCTCGAATGGAAGGGGATCGAGGCCACGGAAAATCTGGCCAAGAGCCCGAACTCCAAAGTAGTCGTGATCGGCAACAATAAGAACGGCCTGCCGCTGATCTTAGGCCAGTAGTAGAATCGGATCTTTCAATGTGGGGACAGCCGCCCTCGGCCGTCCCGTCGCCTTAAGGCGACGGCTCTTGGCCGCGCTGCTACCATGAAACCGTGCCTCCGCTTCTTGACATCCGCCATCTGAACATTTCATTCCCCGGGCACGCCCCGAGCCCCGCAGCCTTTCGGCCCGCCCGACAGCCGGGGTCCGTCGTCCCCGCACACGCGCTCACCGCAGTCCGCGGTCTCAGTTTCTCTATCGCGCCCGGCGAAGTACTGGGGCTCGTCGGGGAATCCGGCTCCGGGAAATCGCTCACCTCACTTGCCGTCATGCGCCTGCTGCCACCCCAAGCGCAAGTGTCCGGCGAAATTTTTTTCGCGGAGAGCGGCGGAGTTCCGCGCAACCTGGCCACGCTCGATGACGATGCCATGCGCGAACTGCGCGGCTCCCGCATCGCCATGATCTTTCAGGAACCGATGACCGCGCTCAATCCGGTCATGCGCGTGGGGGATCAGATCGCCGAAGCGGTTACGGCCCATGCCTCGATTTCGAAGAGCGAAGCCTGGCAGCGCGCGATCAATGCGATGAATGAGGTGGCGATCCCCGACGCGGCGCGCCGCGCCCGAGACTATCCGCATCAACTATCGGGCGGAATGCGGCAGCGCATTATGATCGCGATGGCCATCGTCAACCGGCCGCAGTTGCTGATCGCCGACGAGCCGACCACCGCGCTCGACGTGACCATTCAGGCGCAAATCCTGGAACTGCTTGCCGGACTGCGAAAGAAGTTCGGGCTGGCCATGCTCTTCATCTCGCACGATCTAGCCGTGGTATCGCAGGTCGCGGATCGGGTTGCGGTCATGTATGCCGGATCTTTGGTGGAACTCGCCGTGGCGCGCGACATTTTCCGGGCGCCCGCGCATCCTTACACTCGCGGGCTGCTCCAGGCCGTGCCTGATCTTGAGACCGATCGCGGACGCCCGCTGCACACCATTGAGGGGACGGTTCCCGCGCTGCAATCGTTGCCTCCGGGATGCGCATTCGAGCCGCGCTGCGAGTTCCGTATCCCCGAGTGTGCTCAGACCCCGCCTCCTCTGGTCGAAGTGGCGGCGGGGCATTGGGCGCGCTGTCCGGTTGTGAATGGCTAGTCGACGCGTTCGCTCAACGCGATGGAACCAATTTCGTCGAAGCCTGCTGACCGCGCGCGAACGCCCTCATTCAGTCTATAATCGGCAGTTTGTTCGGTGATCCGTGCGCATACTGCTGCTGAGCGACATCCATGCCAATCTCGAGGCCCTCGACGCGTGCCTCGCCGCTGCTCCGTCTTACGACCTGATCGTGAACCTGGGCGACATCGTCGGATACGGGGCCAGCCCCAACGAAGTCGCGGACCGCTCGCGCGAACTGGGGAAGGTTTTCGTCCGCGGAAATCATGACAAGGCGGCCACGGGCGTCATGGACCTGGACGATTTTAATCCCATGGCCGCGGCAGCCGCGCTCTGGACGCGGAACCAACTCACACCGGAAAATCTGGAGTGGCTCCGCAACTTGCCGCACGGTCCTGTATCTCTGCCAGACTTCCCCGACGTGCAACTCGTCCACGGTTCGCCCAACGACGAGGACGAATATGTGGTCTCGCTCGGCGACGCGCTGGCACCGTTGATCACCCTGACCATGCCGCTGACGTTTTTTGGGCACACCCATTTGCAGGGCGGATTCTTCGCGAATGGCTCCTCGGCAGATGGCTTTCGTCCGGAGTATCGGACGGTCGGCCAAGCCGAATCGGTGCCGCTGCAACTGAAGAACACGGCGCGTTATCTGATCAATCCGGGATCGGTGGGCCAGCCGCGCGATGGAGACTGGCGCGCAGCTTTTGCGCTGTTCGACACCGAGGCGCAGATCGTGCACTTTCACCGCACGCCTTACAACCTGAAAGAAGCGCAGGATCGTATCTTTGCCGCGAAACTTCCTCCGCGGCTGGCTACGCGTCTCGCCGCTGGACGGTAAGCTGGGCCGTCCGTTATAAACTCGAACATGCCTTCTGATTTCTCCCGCAGCAGGAACCAAACATCTTTTCGAGGCTCGCGAGAATCCTCCCGAGCATTACCTGATCGCCCACAGTGATGGCGGGGCGCGCGGCAATCCGGGTCCGGCCGGGTATGGAGTCGTCATCAAGGATGAAACCGGACGGAAGGTCGCCGCGCTCAGCGAATACCTCGGCCACCAGACCAATAACTTCGCGGAATATCAGGGACTGATTGCCGCGCTCGAATACGCGATTCAGCATGGGCCCAAGGCCTTGAAGCTCATCAGCGACTCGGAGCTGCTGGTGCGGCAGATCAAGGGCATCTACAAGGTGAAGAACGCAGTGTTGCAAGACCTGCACGGGCGGGCGAAGGAATTGATCGCGCAGACTGGATTGGTTTTCTATTGGACACGCGTTGCGCGAGCACAATCAGGAAGCCGACCGGCTGGCGAACGATGCAATGGACAAAGGCATGGGGCGAAGCGTGGCGCGAGTGGGGACAGAACCTGTGACTGCCCCCGCCGCGAAGGCTTCAATCCAGCAGCAAGAGTTCGAAGGCATCGTGCGCCAGGGAAAAGTTGAATTGCTGAACGGTACTCTGCCGGAGGGAACGAAGGTGCAGCTGCGCGTGAAGAAGTGAGCTTGAGGGCGAAGCAAGCGTGGATAATCCTCATAGACTAGGCTTTGGAACTGAACGAAAGGTCTTTGACCCTCGCGACGCCTCTACAGGATCAGGTGGGGCGGAATTGCTCGACCCTAGCGTCGTGCAGCGAGGGGAGCAATGGTGGATTTACCTCGCAGGCCAGGCAGGCGGATACGGAGCGACAGACATCTACAGTGCATCCCTTTCCATCGGGGCGCCGCTGTCTGCTAGTGGCTGGAGTGTCACACGGGACGTTGCCGGAAAACTTGTCCCAGTCGCGGGGCGACGATTTAGCCAGACATGGGACGGAAATGGTGGACGTCACTGTCCGTCGCACGTCAAGGGGTGGGATCCACGCAAAGGCCAGTGGGTGGAACGCATCTACTACGCTGGTGCAGCGGAGAATCTCTGGGGACCATACGCAATCGGCTTTCTTCAGTGGGATGGGGAAAAGTGGCTTGATCAGTCCCAACCAGTCTTCACTGCAAATGAAGACTGGGAACGCGGGAGCGTTTACGAGCCGAATGTCCTCTATCACGAGGGCAAATGGAAGATGTGGTACGTCTCTGGATCGAACCAGCAGGATTACCTGGTGCAGGGGTACGCGGAAAGCGAAGACGGCAGCAACTGGAGCAGGCATGCGATCTTTGCACTTCCCGAGATGAAGATGTTTGATTTCTGTGTTCGGCAGCGGGGGGCTGCATTCGACGCCATCTTTGCACGCGTATGGGTTGCGGAGGGTCCGGCACCTCCCGAGACAGGCTTGTGGTGGTGCAGCGCCGAGAAACCCTCGGGAGTGCTTTCCGAGTGGAGCCAGCCGATTCAAATCATGACGGCAGAAGATCGTGGATGGCACTCCGGGCCATGGAAACCCTCATTCCAGTTTCCTGAGCAAAGCGGGGAGCGAGCGCTTGTATTCTTTGACGGAGCCTATCGAACGAGCGATCCGGGCCCCTTCCCTTTCGCGTTCACGCTCGGATCCCTTGAAATTGATCTACCTGGTTTTTCGCGATCCCGTGAATAGGCCTAGGCGCTCGTTCGCGCGCGGTCTCACTCTGCGGCCGAGGTGTGATCGTGGATAATCTTCCAGCCGTCGGGAAATTTACGGAAGACCAGCGTGAATAACCCGTGCGGAGTCTTGCCGTCCGTCATGGTGAGATGCCAGGCGCCGCGGACGAAGGCGGACTCCGGGCCTAGCATCTCGATGCGAAGCGCCGAGAACTCCAGCGTTCCCATTTCATGGCCGGGACTGGCATAGGTTGCCTTGTAGCGGTCGAGGGTCGCCTGCCAACCGCTGGTCTGCTTGGCTCCGGAGAAGAACGTCAGGTCCGCGGAATTCCAATATCCGGCCATAAAGGTGTCGAGGTCGTGGTGGTTCCAGGCGTCCTGCTGGGTGCGGAGGACCTGCTCGACGGCATCCCTATCGGCTGGCGCAGGCATGTTTTTCGCTGCGCTCTGTGCTGCTGCGCCGGCCGCGAACAATGGAAGTAGGACCAGGATGGAGAGAACCTTTTCCTTGTGCATAGTTTTTTCTTATAGAGAAGTTGCTTGCACGGTCTCTAAAACACGCTAATGCGCCTCTTCGGTCGCGGGTGCTGCGTCCGGCGTATCTACTTTCTGAGCGACTGCATGCGGCATGGCTGGCGGCGGTTGAAATTCGCCGGGATCTTTTCCGGCCATCGCGACCGTCATGAAGTTCATCCAGATCGGGAGGGCAGCGTGCGCTCCCGTCTCTTTCGCACCCAGGGACTTTTTCTCGTCGTAGCCGACCCATACACCGCAACTCATGGTGGGTGAGAATCCGACGAACCAGGCGTCGGTGAAATCATTGGTCGTGCCAGTCTTACCGGCGACTGGAAACGGCAGCTTGGCGGCAGCGATGCCGGTGCCGTGGAGCACCACTTCGCGCAACATCGAGGTCATGATGCGGGCGGTGCGCTCGCTGATCACGTCCTTGACGTCGGGAAAATCTTCTTCCAGCACGCGGCCGTCGTAGTCGGTCACGCGAGTGATGTAGCGCGGCGTCACGCGCACGCCGTCATTGGGAAACACGCTGTACGCGGACGTCTGTTCGAAGAGCGTGATCTCGGCGGATCCCAGCGCTACAGGCAGATAGGGCGGCAGTTTGGAGGTGATGCCGAAACGACCGGCGTACTCGATCACGGTCTTAATGCCTACTTTATTGGCCAGCTTCAGCGCGGGGATATTGCGCGATTGCGCGAGGGCGCGGCGGAGCGTGATGATGCCCTCAAACTTCTCGTCGTAGTTGTGCGGAGTGTAAGGGCCAGAGGGCGTGTCGAAGCTGATGGGCTCATCGAGAATCGTGTCGTCGGGGCTGGCGCCGCCGTCGATGACGGTGGTGTAAACGTAGGGCTTGAAGGACGATCCGACCTGGCGCAGAGCTTGCGTCGCGCGGTCGAACTTGGATTCGTTGAAATCGCGTCCACCGACCATAGCCTTGATGCCGCCGGTCGCGTTGTCGATCGCGAGCAGAGCGCCCTGGGCGCCCGAGTCCTGCTCGAGGCTCACGCGCGCGGCTCCATTCAGGCCCAGAGCAAGAATTTTGACGTAGCAAATGTCGCCGCTCTTGAGGATGTCGGCCAGTTTCTGCTGCGTCCAGGCAACGTCGGATTGTCCGAGGGCCGCGGTATAGCGGCCAAACTTCAGGGTGGCGATTCCGGTTCCGGCCGATGTGACTAGCGCATGTACATAGCCGTTAATTTCGGGTTCGTCGTCCCAGTCGGGGTGAAAGTATTTCTCGATGACGAATCCTTCCTCGACAACGTTCTCGAGGTGACCTTTCCAGCCGTGACGGTGCTCGTACGCAGCCAGGCCATCGAGGACTGCCTGGTTGGCGGCCTTCTGCAAGTCGACATCCAGCGAAGTGTAGACCTTCAATCCGCCTTCGTGAACCTGGTCGGCGCCATACTTACCTTCCAGGTAGCGACGAATTTCTTCAACGAAGTAGGGCGCCAGCGAATTCGGGTCGTGCGCCACTCGAAGCACCATCGGCGCCGAGCGCGCGTCGGCAGCTTGGGCGGCGGTGATCTTGCCGTCCTCCAGCATGGCATTGATGACGAGGTTCCGCCGTTTTTGCGCGCGGTCGGGATGGTTGATGGGGGAATAGACTGACGGACCTTTGGGCAGTCCCGCGAGCACCGCCGCTTCATCCAGGGTCAGATTCTTCGCGGGCTTGCTGAAATAAAACTCGGAGGCAGCTTCGAATCCGTAGACGCCATGGCCCAGGAAAATCTGATTGGCGTAGAGCGTGAAGATTTGCGGCTTGGTGAAGCGGCGCTCGATCTGGATGGCAAGCATCGCCTCCTGCACCTTGCGTTGCCAGCGGCGATCGGGCGACAGAAAAAGATTGCGCGCGAGCTGCATGGTGAGAGTCGAGGCGCCCTGCACCTTGCCGCCAGATTCGATGTCCCGATAGGCAGCGCCCACGATGCGGAAGAAATTGATTCCGGAGTGACGGTAGAAATCCTTGTCTTCGATGGAGACGAGCGCGTCGCGCAGAACCGGCGGGAAGTCGTCGTATCCGGCAACCACGCGGCGCTGCAACGCAAATGAGCCGATGACCTTGTCGTGGTCGTCATAGAGCTCAGTGATGGAACTGGGACGGTAATTTTCGAGTGCATCCACCTGGGGCAGGTCGGTGGTGTAAACGAGGAGAAGTCCGGCCGTGGCGCCGACCAGCGCGGCAACCAGAACCAGCAATCCGAACAGAACTCGGCCCACGAGCCTGCGTCCTCCGATTTCCACCGGGGGAAGGTTTTCGTAGAGAGTTTTCATGGGCCGTTGAAGTCAGGATAGCATCTTGGGTTCTGGCCGATGTGATCTCGTCGGAAAAGAAAAATCGCGCGCCGTTGGGACGCGCGATCCGATTGCCTTTCGCAGGACAGCCGAAGCGGCTGTCGCGACATGAATTGTTAACTCGCCCGGCTCTTCAGAACTTCGATGGCTTTGTTGAGCTGATCATCCACCGGATTCTTGGGCTTCGCTTCTTCCGCCGGAGTAGTAGATGGCGCTTCCTCGTCGTCCGGTCCAACAGAGTCGTCGGACGCGTCGGCTACAAGAACGTTCGGGGTAATCGCAGCATCCTGAATAGCCTTGCCGCTCGGCGAATAATACTTTGCGATGGAGAGGATCAATGCACCGCCGTCGTCGAGGGGAATCGTCTTCTGGACGGAGCCGTCGCCGAAAGTCTTGTCGCCTACAACGTCGCCGCGCGCATTCTCAAGGACCGCTGCGGCCACGATTTCCGCCGGGCCAGACGTACCGCGGTTGACTAGGACGGCGAGCGGCAGGGATGTGATGGCCTTCGCGGGATCGGCGTTGAACGCCTCACGCGGATATTTCTGGCCTTGCAGGTATGTGATGGTTCCGTGGTTCAGGAAAAGATTGGCGACGGCGATACCTTCCGCCTCCTCGCCTTCGGCGCAGTTGCGCAAGTCGAGCAGGATCTTCTTCGCTCCCGATTTCTCGAGGGCCTTGACCTTAGTGGCGATCTCCTGGGCCTTGCCCGGTGTGAGGGCTTCCGCCTTCACAAAGCCGATGCCATCGTCCATCATTTTGTCGGCAACAGCGGGAACGCTCACTACGTCGCGCGTAATGACCATCTTCTGCGGCTCCGCCTTGCGGGCGCGAACTACTTCCACATTCAGATTCGATCCGGGCGCGCCGGCAATGATGTTGCGGATTTCGGGGAGCGACATATCGCGCGTACTCTGCCCTTCGATGGACTCGAAAATGTCGGTCGCCTCAATTCCTGCCTTTTCGGCGGGAGATCCGGGTAGCACCGAGACCACAGCCGCGTATCCAAAGCGCTTCGAGACCACGGCGCCGATGCCGCCTTTCGCTTCCTGCTTGTGATCTTTGAACGCCTTATAGGCGTCGGCCGTCATATAGCTTGAATTGGAGTCGAGGGACTCCAGAAGTCCGTGCAGCGCCCCGTCGGTCACCTTAGGAATATTCGGCTCTTCAACGTATTCGCTGCGCACACGCGACAGCACTTCGCTGTAAACCTGCAACTGACGGTAAGAGCCGTCGCTCGACGAGGCATGGACGCCACCCATTGACCCCACAACGACGAACAGTAATACGGCAAAAGAGGTGACGAGGATCGCTGCTTTAATTTTCATGGACATCTGTTTGTGATCTTCTTCCGGAAGGAACTACTTCCTGTGAACTGTGATCATTATATCTCTAGATGCAAGCAGCTCCATCCCGGCTGCTCGATTTGGAGCACTCCCGGGTAACGTCTACCCAAATACGTCAAGGGAGTGACGGACCGAGCTGAGTTTGGTTATCCAGTGAGGTGCCTGCCGGGAGCAAGAAATCTGGAGAATCGTGACGTTGAACGAACAAAACAAGCGACTTAGACTCACTGCCCGGGCTTGAACTTCAGGGTGAAAAGAGTTTGCACGGAAACGGCACGTCCGTTCATGGTGTACGGCTTAAATTTCCATTGCTTCACGCCGTCGATAGCGGCTCTGGCAAAGGCCAGCGAACCTTGCATGAACTTAGCATCCTGGACCGTGCCATCCCTCCCAATCAGGACCTGTAACACGACGGTTCCCTGTTGATTGCCGGCATTGGCGGGATAATCGATGCCCGACTGCTCGGTGAGTAGAGAGCGCTCCGCGGCTTCGGGCACGCTGACAGGCTCAATCGATTGCATGGCCGATTCTGGAGACTTGTTGCCGCCAGTATCGGGGGCCATCGTGGTCAGCTGCGAGGTCAGACTGGAAGGAACATTATTCGGAATCGGCGCCGAATGTGGTTGCGAGGCCTTGGTGGGTGCAGGATTCGATGCCGCAACTACAGCCGGTGTGTCGGAATGCGGGGCCACAACAACGGGAGTCATCGAGCTAGTTGACGCCGGTGCTAAGGCCGGCGTGGTTCCCGTGGCCACTGGTGACAAGGCGGGCTGCGACGGAGCCGCTGATGATTGGGGCGCCGAGGCTTCAGGAACCGGTGACGGTTGCGCGGGGTCACCCGAGTTCAATGGGCCTTGCACGGCCGGGTCAGGGTTTGGTGCGTCGGCCGGTTTCTTAGCGGTCGGGTCTACTACCGGGAGCACTTGAATCTGTGAGGGATCGGTGGTGGCGTCCGGAATATTTTCCGCGACGGGTAGCTTGTACTCATCGCCGGCACGGCCAAAATCTTCGTGGGTGGCCGGGGCCTGGACCGGTGTGACCGGTTGAGGGTTCAGCCAAACCTGCATGGCATGGCGACCGTTGGACCATAGAGCGCGCATTCGCCCGTGCCATGGAGCTTGCGGAGCGGCAGCAATTGCTCCGGCAGCCAAGAGGCAGGCTGCAATGATCGCTCCTTTGCCCAATCCGAAGCGCCGCCGAGCAGGCAATTCGGATTCGGACGCTTCCCCATTCATGTAGGCAACGAGTTCGGCCTCTTTCTTATCCTCGCGAATGCTCGGAGGAAGCTCCGTGCGGGGGGCCTGTGCCCTTGGCGCGGGAGCGGGAGTAGGAGGCTGAGTTAGAGGTTCCTCTTCCTCGGTCGGTGCGGAATAAGAAGGCGTTTGGTCGTAGCCCAGCAGTTCGGGATTATTGCGCGAAACGGGGGCTGGCGCAGGAGCAGCAGCGCCCCGTGTCGCCCCACGCGTCTTTAAGTACCACTCGAGACCTCGAGTCTCACCGGGCGCTGGAGGTGGAAGCGGCTCGGCCTTCTGTTCCGCCACAGAAGAAGCGACGGGTTCGAGATCTTTCAGAGGGTCGATCGGAACAGCGACCGACTGTTCCGGAGAATCTGGAACGTCCGTCTCGGTGACGAAGCTTCCGCCGGGAGTTGATGGGGCAGTCTGCAGGAACTCGCCCGCCCGCAGCATCTTTTCCTTTCCTGGCTCCAAGCCCAATGAGGCAGGAGCGGCGGATAAAGAAGAGGTAGACGCGCGCTGCGGCCGCAGCCGCCTGCGCCGCGCCGGCAGCGGATTCCTCCCTAGCCCGCAGCAGGTCACGAGCCGTGGTCAAAGTATCTTTAGCCTGGTTCCGCGAGATCGGTTTACGCAAGATCGAGTTGGCGCCCGCTTGCAGCACCTTGGGAACACTGGCATCGTCGCTGACAATGGCCAGTGTGATGGGTCGTTCCGCAGCTTTGCGCTCGCGTGCTGCCGTCAGCAGTAAACCGGCTTCCGGCTGATTGTCCCAGTCAATGATAACGATCTGAAAGGTCTGGTTGGCAATCCGATCGCCGGCAAGAATAGCGTCGGAGCAGGATTCTCCCTCCACGCCAAGGCCGGTCAGCACCTGGCGAATGGGCGTGGCCGCTTCCTCGTCTGAGGAAAACAAAAAGCAGTGAAGAACCATTGCCTCTCCAGACTAGGGGTAGCCAGTAACTCCAGCAAGATTACCGAGGGGGAACGGAAATCGATGGGGAGAACACCGGAAGGACATGTACTGCCGCGGCGCGCTAGAATGCTCGGTCACTCAAGCAGGCTCCATGATCATGCTGACAGCTGAGGTCGTAATCATTGGCGGAGGGATTGTCGGGTCCAGTATTGCTTATCACCTGACCGCAGCAGGCTGCCGCGGAGTCGTCGTCCTCGAGCGGGAATCAGCGACCGGCAAGGGATCCACCGGGAAGAGCATGGGCGGGGTCCGCGCCCAGTTCTCTACCCCGGTCAATATTCAGATGTCGATGTACTCGATTCCGTTCTATGCCAGCTTCGAGGAGCGGTTGGGTTATCCATGCGACTACCGTCCCCAGGGATATCTTTTCTGCGCGACCACGGAGCGCCACACAGCCTACTTGCGCGCTAATTATGAGAAGCAGGTCGCGATGGGATTGAAGAATGTGCGCCTGGTCGAGGGCTCCGAAATTCGCCAGAGGTTCCCGCAATTGAGCGGGGACGACATTGTCGGCGGGAGTTTTTGCTCTACCGACGGATTTGTCGATCCCTACAGTGCGATGAACGGCTTCATGAGTTGGGCAGCTGATCATGGCGCGGCGCTATGGAAAAGCGCGGTCGTGACCGGCGTAGTACGCGATGAGCGCGGAGTCGCAGGAGTGGAGACAACGCGCGGCCCGATTGCGACCCGGAAAGTGGTCAACTGCGCGGGAGCATGGGCGCGGAGCGTGGCAGCCATGGCCGGCGTAGAGTTGCCCGTGGAACCGCTGCGCCGAATGCTGGTGCCAAGCGAGCCATTCGACGAATTCCCCCACACCGCTCCCATGATCATCGACATGTCGAACGGATTCCATTTCCGACCGGAAAGCCGCGGTTTCCTGCTGGCGTGGAATGATCCGGAGGAGACGCCGGGCTTTAAGACGGAGTTCGAGCCAGCATTCGTGGAGAAGATTCTGACTCGAGCCGCGGACCGGGTGCCTTGTTTTGCGAATCTTCCGGTGAATCCGAAACGCGCATGGGCCGGACTCTATGAGATGACGCCCGATCATCATCCCATTCTGGGGGAGACACCGGGAGTACTCGGATTTTTTCTGGCCAATGGATTTAGCGGTCATGGGGTGATGCATGCTCCGGCGACGGGGAAGATTTTGAGCGACTTGATTCTCACGGGTAAGACCGAACTCATCGATGCATCGCTGCTGAATCTGGCGCGTTTCGCTGAAGGACGAATGATCCACGAGACGGCGGTGCTTTGAGATTGGTAGCGAGTCAAAAGGCGGACGCTAGAGGGGACGCGAAATGCTGGAAAAGAATTACTGGTTGACGACGACTGAAATGCCCGCATCAGACGCGGCCAGGCCTCTGCCGGAAGTGGTGGATGTCGCGGTGATCGGCGCGGGGTTCACCGGACTGTCTGCTGCTCGTACGCTGGCGAAGCGCGGCGCGAAGGTCGCTGTGCTCGAATCGAAGACCATTGGGTGGGGAGCCAGTTCGCGCAATGGAGGCATGGTCCTCACAGGCATGAAGCTGGGCGTCAACAAGCTGATCTCGATGTACGGACTGGAACGTACGCAACGCATGTATGCTGCTTCGCTCGCTTCCATGGACTGCGTCGAGCAGATCGTTAAGGAAGAAGCAATCGATTGTGATTTCTCGCGCTGCGGGCATCTCGAAGTGGCCTGCAAACAGAAACACTTCGACGACTATACGCGGCAGGCCGAGATCATCGAGGTCACGTTCAACCACAAGCTGCGCGTGGTGCAGAAGAACGAACTGAGCTCCGAGATTGGATCGAGCATTTATTACGGCGGCATGGTGGACGAGGTGAGCGCAGGGTGCAACCCGGCACGCTACGTGGCGGGCCTGGCTCGCGCGGCGATCAAGGCTGGGGCGGAATTGTTCGAGAATGCAGGGGTGGTCAGCATCCAACGCGAATCGCGCCAGGGCGAGGCGGGCTGGAAGATCTCCATCTCTCGTGGCCCAGCATCGACTACCGAAATCTGGGCGCACGAAGTGTTCGTCGGCACCAGTGGCTACACCGGGGCTGCCACCCCGGCATTGCAGAAGAAGCTCATCCCGATCGGCTCGTTCATCATCACGACGGAAATTCTGCCCGGTCCGCTGGCCCACGAATTGAGCCCCCGGAATCGGATGATTTATGACTCGAAAAACTATCTCTACTATTACCGTCTGACTCCGGACGGGCGAATGCTGTTCGGAGGGCGCGCCGCGTTTTTTCCGGAGAACGATCAGACGGTCCGCCGCAGCGCGGAACTGCTACGGCGAGGGATGATCAGCGTTTATCCTCAGCTAGCGGATGCCAAGGTCGATTACGTTTGGGGAGGCACGCTCGATTTCGCGTTCGACATTATGCCGCATGCGGGGCAGATGGACGGCATGTATTACGCCGTCGGCTATGCGGGTCATGGCGTGGCAATGGCGACATACCAGGGTCAGAAAATTGCAGAATTGATGGCGGGAGATAAACCCGAGAATCCGTTCGTGGGCATCCCGTTTCCGGGCGCGCCACTCGGTTTGTATAACGGGAAACCGTGGTTCCTGCCATTTGCGGGGGCGTGGTACAAGGTGCTGGATTGGGTGAGCTAGGAGAAGCGAACCAGACCGCCCGTCCCAAAAACTCGCACGTTTGACAGATGTAAATCCGCGAAAACTAGGTGTAATTCACCGATCTGTGTCCTATATTCGAGGCATGAAAACGCCTCGCTCTAAGACTGACGTGTTGGCAATCGAAGCTAAGAGTCTGGTCGCCCTCTCTTTTCGCAATGGTCCGATCGAGGACCTCCACGCGGGAAAAACTTGTCCTACGTGTTCTGGCAAATCTCAGTACTCGCGCATCACCAATGCCGAGTTAAAGCGGATTATGATGAACGCCGTGGACTGGGTATACACGCTGCTTTGGCTCAGGCAACATGCGCCCGACGATTACGCGACGTTCTTGCAAATCGGAATGCGTTATACCAAGGCGTGGGACGAGCCGAGACTAATGAGGCTGCCAAGAAAACTCGCCTCTAAGTCTCGCGCGCGAAATGTTTCCGCCTGAACTATGCGTCAGCGCGGGTTCGCTTTTTCAGCACTGCGTACACCACTGGCCCCAGCGCGATTGCAATCGCACCCCCGATTAAGCCAAAGCGATCACTTCCCAGCAGTGCAACCATGGCCATCGCGACAGGGGCTCCAACCACGTACAGCAATCCCATCCGGCCGCCGGGAATCGTAAACGACCGCTTCAATTCCGGCTGCGTGTGACGCAGCTTCCACGCCGACAGGACCGTCAGCACCGTCGTGGCCGAGCGCAACCAGATGTAAACCGAAATCAGTTGTCCCAGGCTTTGCCATGCCAGCAGCGCGTAGATCAGAGCGGATACGACAATCGCAAGCCATGGAGTTCCATGACGCGCGTGCTTGCGCGTCAGAATGTTCGGAAGATATCCATCTTCCGCCAGAGCGAACGGCATGCGGGTCGTAGTGAGGATGGTGCTGTTCAACAGCGCCACGTTTCCCACCATCGCGGCCAGAGTCATCCAAGTGCCCAGCCACCGACCTCCGATCATGGCGGCTGCATCGGAGAAGAATCCCGTATGCCACTTCTGCCAATTCCCCGCCGAGGCCAGCCCGGCAAATGTTGGAAGGAAATACGCAGCGATCGAGAGCGGCACCACCAAGGCGAGCGCTCGGGGATACGCCCGCTGCGGGTTCTCGACTTCTTCGGCGACGGTAGAAAGTTGCTCGTATCCCGAGTAGAGCCAGAGACCCAGAGCCAGCCCGACGCCGAAGACTTTGAATGTCGCCTGGTGCGGAACCACCCAGGGATGAAATGGATTCTGGTGCCAATGGGCGAGCGCGATGACAAGCATGATCATCACGGGGATGAAGATGAAAATCTCCAGTGCGGTGGCGAGCTGGCCGACCATCTGAATGCCGCGCACGTTGATCCAAGTCAGCAGGGCGATTAGCGCCACGGAGACAAGGTAGTGCTCCCACCAGGTCATTTTCGGGAAGTAGTAGACGAGGTAGTCAGTGAACAGCACGGCGTACGCGCCGCCGAGCAGAAAGGATGCCGTCCAGTTCCACCATCCGGACAGAAATCCCCAGAAGTCTCCGAAGGCGGCACGCGTCCAGCGATAGAAGCCGCCTTCGACCGGCATGGCAGTGGTCAACTCCGCCGAGACGAGCGAAACGGGGATGCACCAGAAGAACGGCAGGATGAGCAGATAGATCAGCGTGATCCCGGGGCCGGAGGTGGTGACCATGTCCTCGAGCCCGAACGGGCCCCCCGTGGTGTAGGAGAACATCACGAAGACGAGATAAAAGAGGCCGGCCTTGCGGAGAGTGGAGGATTTGCCGTGGGTGGTCAAAGAGTTCTGTTTCGCTAGCGGGAGCGTCGTTGAGACGCTGATTGCCACGTCTCACTCACCATCTTCACGAATGCCAGAGGCAGAAACCTAGCGATCCACGTCTCTACGATGGTTTACGCCGCCAGAGTCCCGCTGAGCGCGCCTTCGAGTTCCAGAAGCTTGCGCTTGATGTCCAGACCTCCGCCGTAACCGCAGAGAGTCCCGTCGGACGCGATCACGCGATGGCACGGGACAACAATCGCCACGGGATTGCGGTTGTTCGCCATGCCGACAGCGCGAAATCCTCGAGGCTGACCGACGGCGCGGGCGATGTCAGCATAACTGCGAGTCTCGCCGTAGGGAATCTTGAGCAGCGCGTTCCAGCATGCCACCTGAAAGTCGGTCCCGCGGAGGTCAAGCCCAAAGCTAAAATCGCGTCTCTGTCCCGCAAAGTATTCCCCGAGTTCCCGCACGTAGCCAGACATCGCACGCTCGCAATCTTCGAAGCGCACCCACTTGCTTTCTACGCGCAGGTCGCGGGGATTGGGGCGAATGGTCTGCTGCCCAGGCCGTCGAAGGTCGAATTCGAGCGCCACTAATCCCTTCCCCGAAGCCGCCAGGAAAAGAGGCCCCACGGGTGACGTAAAGATCGTGGTGTGAAGGGTTTCCATGGATCTCTCATGCCGGCGGCAGCCGCACAGCTGGGCATAACCATAGCACGCTGGGGCATGCAGCGTGAGAAAGATTGGAGGAACGCAGTTGACAGAATCTATTTGATGGCCCAGAGTGGTGTGCTTGCACGACGCGCTTGGGGAAGCACGGTTGAAAAAGGCCCTAATAATCCTCGCGGCGGTGATCCTAACGCCCGTCTTGGTGGTGAGCCTGGTCCTGGCAGCCGCGGACTGGCGAGCCATCGGGCAGACCGATGCCGGGGACAAGATCTCCGTGAGTTCGGTGCGGGTCCTCAAGAACAATCAGCGAACCGCGCTGGTAAGAGTCGAGTACAAAGAACCCGCGGCGCTTCCCCAGGGTGGACCGTTCGTCGAGATGCGCGCGCGGGTGCGCTTTAACTGCAGCAACGGCGCTGCCGCCCCCACCACGGAATGGTTCTATTCCCGCGACCGCAGTGGACGCTTCGTGGTCAGCAAGAAAGCCAACCGAGATGATCAGTTTGGTAAGACTCCGGAAGGCGGCTTCGCCGACCTAGTGAGCAAAGACGTTTGCAGCCAGAGTAAGTAACGCGCTACGAACGCAATCCCAACAACGACAATAAAGGGCACGAGGGTCCCAGAAAGAACCCTATCGCTTGACGGTGAATGCAACGTAGACCCCGCCCGACTTCGCTTTGAGATCTTTCCCTCCACCAGCCGCGATTACGACGAACTGGCGCCCATTTACTTCGTAGGTCACCGGAGTTGCGTTGCCGGCGAAAGGCAGCTTGGTTTCCCAAAGCAATTTCCCGGTTGCCTTGTCGAACGCCCGAAATTTCTTGTCGTAGTTCGTCGCCCCAATGAAGAGCAGGCCCCCGGCTGTGACGAGCGGCCCTCCGTAGTTCTCCGTGCCTGTACCCTTCAGTCCCTTGGCTGCGAGTTCCGGATATTCTCCCAACGGAATCTTCCAGACATATTCGCCCGTGTTCAGATTAATCGCGTTTAGCGTTCCCCACGGCGGGGCGACCGCAGGATAGCCTTCCGGATCGAGAAACCGGTGATAACCCGTAAAGTGATATTTAAACGTCGTCGATGCAGGACCGGTACTCACCACTTCCTTGTTTTCGCCGCTCATCACGTACGACAGCAGCGCGAACATCTGATCGTCGTCCAGATTCGAAAAGCCGGGCATGCGGCCTTTGCCACTCTTGATAGTGGCAACAACATCCTTGGACGCCATCCTGTCTTTCAGCCCGAGCAAGGACGGAATTGCGGGCGGCGAACCTGCCATTTTTTCGCCGTGACAAACCGCGCATTGATTCAAATACAGAGCGCGTGGACTATCTTCTTCGGTGTTCTCAGCGAGCGCTCCGGTCCAGGCAAGATCGTTCGCGTTGACGTAGAGAATTCCTGTCTCAGAATCAGCGGCTGCCCCGCCCCACTCGGCGCCGCCGTCGAATCCAGGAAACACGACGGTGTCTTTGCCGACGCCGAACGGGACAAACTGGCCTTCGCTGCGAAAGTTGCGGAATTTTTCGAGCGCCCATCGATGGATCTCGGGCGTTCGGTCGCTTAGCATGGCGTCGGTGAGTAACTGCCGGGCAAATGGCGCAGGCTTAGCGGGCAGACATTGCTGTCGCGCCGCGATCTCGCCGGGCACATCGCTTGGCGGATAATTCTTGCATTCGATGGGAAACAGCGGAGCACCGTCAGTTCGGTCAAAGAGGAAGACGAAGCCCTGCTTCGTGGTTTGCGCGACTGCGTCGACTCGCTTACCGTCGCGCTCAACGGTGATGAGTACCGGAGGCGACGGGAAGTCCCGATCCCACAAGTCGTGGCGCACTCCCTGGAAATGCCAGATGCGTTCTCCGGTTTCGGCGTTCAGAGCGATGAGGCAGTTCGCGAAGAGGTCGTCCCCAATGCGGTCGGCTCCGTAAAAATCAAACGCCGCCGAACCTGTCGGAACATAAACGATTCCCCGCTGTGCATCGACCGTCATTCCCGCCCAATTGTTGGCGGCACCGCTGGTCTTCCACGCGTCCTTCGGCCAGGTATCGTAGCCAAACTCACCAGGATGCGGAATCGTGTGAAACGACCAGCGCAGCTTCCCGGTGCGCACATCGTACGCGCGCACATCGCCGGGAGATGCCGGTAGCGTTTCGGCCTCGCGCCCACCCACAATCATCAGGTCCTTGTAGAGGACCGCGGGGCTGGTCATGTAGATCGATTGTTGGGCAGGATCGCGGCCCAAGTCTTCGCGCAGATCGATGCGTCCGTCTTTGCCGAAACTCGGAATCGCCTTGCCGGTAGCGGCGTCGAGTGCGTAAACAAAATTCATCACGCCGACGAAGATGCGGCGCTGTTTCCCGTCAGACCAGAACGCCAATCCCCGGTCGGGCTGCGTGCCTTTGATTCCAGAATCGAACTTCCACAGAGGTTCGCCAGTCGCCGCATTCAATGCAAAGACTTTTTGAGACGGCGTCAGGCCGTAGAGGACTCCGTCGACTTCGATGGGGCTGGTTTGCAATCCGCCGGTCTCACCGCTGTCGAACGTCCATGCCACTTGCAGACGCGCCACATTCTGACGACTGATCTGATTAAGAGGAGAGAAGTGATTGTTTTCCGGCGTGCCGCCATAGACCGGCCAATCGTGGTCCGCAGGCTTGCTGGGTGACTGTGCTGCGGAACGACTATCCGTCCCGAGTACAGCCAGTAACGCAAGAAATGCCGCGGCAACGAACCATGTTATGTTTCCGAATTTTGCATGGACGCATTTCTTCAAGAAAGCACCTCTGGGGGGAACTTCTTCCTCGCACCGAAGGTGATTCTAGATTAAGAATCAAATGTTCTGGGCGTGTCCAAGAAATGTCCGCGGACGTTTTGCACAACGCCTGGCACCTCCGTAACCTCCGAACTACTTCCAAGCGTCTCGCTTTCCGCTTATGCTGATAACTGAGGTCGGAAGAGCAGCCTCGATTTCGAAACCCACCTGCGTATGGATTCACTTCGACTGTATGGAATGGTTGCCGCTGGCGGCGTGGCCTTGGTTGGCGCGTACGCACTGCTTCGGCGCAAGCCCAAAACAGTGGACGAACTCGAGCGCGAGCGTCGTGCGTGGCTCGAAGGCACGGGCCGCATCACCGACGGGACGGTAATTGATGTTCAGGAACTGGCTGCGGCGAGCAATTATCACGCCGCCGTCATGCTGATCTATAAATATGACGTTGCGGGCGTTTCCTACGAATGCTCGCAGGACGTCACCTACCTGCGTCACTGGATCAATCTGCACTCCTGCCGGCTGGGGCTGCACACTTCGGTGAAGTACGATCCGCAGAATCCGGGAAACTCCCTGGTAGTGTCGGAAAACTGGATGGGATTGCGCCAGTAAGAGAACTCAGCTATTGCCAGAGCAGCCGCAGATTGTGCTTGTCGAAGGTCACCTGCAGCGATTTATCGTCGCCCCCGATGAAGTCGGCCGAGATCGTTTTAGAAAGATCTGTCGTTTGATCCGCCGAGAGTGCTCGGACGCGCAGCACGTGCTTGCCGGCAGGGACCTTCATGGTCTCGGATTCCATACCTCGGATGCCGCCGAATACAACCAGCTTCTTTTGAGCCCCTCCGTGCAAAGGCCTGGTTAAGGCTAGCTTGTCATCGACCCATACGAACAATGTCGCGTCTTTGAACTGATGTTGCACGGCCAGTTCAAGGGTGCACTCGGGCACCACGATCTGTTTTGCGGGGTGTGCCTTCTGACTATGCGTCTTCGCTGGCGCAGCGATGATTGCAGAGGTCCCAGCCGGCACAGGTTGCGCGGTCGGCGGCTGGAGCGCCGGATTCGCTGAACTTGAGGTTATGTCCGGAACAGCGCTCTGCGTCGGGTTCAACACGGCACCTGCGGAGTTCATCCCCACCTTCGGAGAGATCACCAAGAGCTTCGATTGGGCTCCCACGATGACCAGCAGAACAATCGTGGCTGCAACCAGAACGAGGTCACGGACCGGGGCCTTGAACAAGATGTGACGAACCAACTTTTCGATTTGAGCCAAACCAGCCCCAGGGCGGCCGGAGCCGTTTTTTTCCCCTCGCGCATTGAGCGATTGCGTTCCGGCCCGGGCGACGGATGGCAGCGATGTTGTGGTGGATCCGGGTTTGTACTGCTGCTGCAAAACGCGCAAGTCTTCCGCAAACTCCGCGCCACTCTGGTGGCGCTCGCCGGGATCCTTCGCGATCGCCCGTTGAATGACCGTGTCCAGTTGCGGAGGCAAAGTCATATCAAGAGCGCTGGCCGCAATCGGTTCGCGATTGGCTACCTTGAAACAGACCGTGGTAGCGCTGTTGCCCTGAAACGGCGAATGTCCGGTCACCATCGCGTAAAGAATGACACCCAGGGAAAACAGGTCGGAGCGGCCGTCGGCCCCTTCCCCGCTTAACTGCTCCGGTGCCATATAGGCGGGAGTGCCCAGCACTCGTCCTGGAATGGTGAAGTGGGCCAGATTCAACTTGGCAATGCCGAAATCGGCAATTTTCGCGTGGCCCGATTCGGTAATCAGAATGTTGGCAGGCTTCATGTCGCGGTGTACTACGCCCTGCGCGTGCGCATAATCGAGCGCCTCGGCAAGCTCTTCCGCGAATTTCAAGGCCGTAACCAGGGGCAGCTTCTTTTCCCGGTGCAAAATCCGATTCAGCGTTTCGCCCGGAACGTACTCCAGGACGATGTAGGGATCCCGATTCTCAGGATTCTCGCCCACATCGAAGACCGCTACGATGCCAGGATGATGCAGTCGGCCGGCCGCCTGCGCTTCATTCATAAAACGCATGCGGAATTCTTTTTCTTCCTCAGGCTCTTGCCCCCATAAGGACACGGTTTTCACGGCAACCAACCGGTCGATCTGCGGGTCGCGCGCCTTGTACACCACACCCATGGCTCCGCGGCCTAATTCGGCCAGGATCTCATAGCGGCCAAACCGCTTCATTACCTCTTCGGAATTTTCCATGGATGGATCCTCAGCCACACACCAGCGGCCTGCCACGTAACTAGGGAGGGAATTCTTACTATGGTAGCGGGTTTCGAGACCTGATCCGAGGTCCTAGTGGCGCGGCTCCATTACCCCAGTAATGCGGGAAAAAAACGACGGAACGTGGGGTTTGGCCCAAGCCTTCTCGAAGTGGAATCCTGATAAGGAAGGGCAGGGAAACTAGCTGCCGGTGGTGAAGCCGCCGCTATGTGCAACTGTCATTCGGAGGTACTTGTAGGGATTCACCGGCGTGTCATTGATGCGAACTTCGTAGTGAAGATGGGGACCAGTCGAGCGACCGCTCTCTCCGACATAACCAATCAAGTCGCCGCGGTGTACCTTTTGGCCAGCCGTTACTGCAAAACCGGACAAGTGGCCGTAGCGGGTGCTGATGCCGTTGCCATGATCAATCATGATCGCCTTGCCGTATCCGCCCAACGTGTCGGTGAAGGTGACCACACCATCGGCGGGGGCAATGATCTGAGCTCCGTAATTGCTACCGATATCCACTCCGCTGTGGAATGCGCCCTCTCCATTAAATGGATCGATCCGTTCCCCAAAGCTGCCCGTGACCTGGCCTTCGACCGGCCAGAGGTTCGGAGCAGAATTCGCGCGGGCCCAATCCGCCGTAGTGGCGCCCTTGGTCAGGCCCATGGTCAAACCCACCATGGTCGCCCCCGTAAGAGCCGAAGTCCGCAGGGCGTGCAGCTGATCGAGTGACGAATTTACGTCGGCATCATGAATCTGATCGGCCGTCGCCGTGACCAGGGTGGGCTGCGATTTTAGCCCGTAAAGCGCCGAAACTTCCCCGGCGATCGAACCCAGCGAGGCTACTTGGAGATCGCGTTCCTTTGCTACCTGCTCCAGGCGGGAGTAGCTATTCTTAAGCTGGTCTTTTTCGGTCCGCAGCTGGTTAAACTGGGACACCTTAAGCAACATCCGGGTGTAAGAACTGGCAATTCCGGTCAGGCTGAGGAATCCAATCGCGGCCCCTATGACGAAAACATAGAGGTAATGCACGGGGATGGAAATCTTACGAAGTTGGCCGTCGTCCCCGCGGGCCACGAAAAGGATGTAAAAGCGCTTCTGCAAATCGCTCCTCGAAACTCAACACCAAATTTTGAAGCATCAGGTCCGGAACATCAGGCACAGATTCTTTAGTTGCAGAACGCCTGTTCGGAAACCCGACTTTTTTCGGGCTACGCTCCCATCTTGGGAATGGAAACTTTGTCGCGCCCTTTACCTACGGGAAACTGGGACCAGAGCCTCAAAAATCAGTACTCGTCTGCAATTCCAACCACTCGCAGAACTTAGCTCGGCCAAAGGTCTTTGTGAATGACTGGTTAACGGTAACAAACTGGATTCCCCCTGTCAACGACACGCAAGCCCATTTTCGGTTACCGAAGACGGGGTAACCGAGGGCCTCCGGGACAGGCGACCGGCGCCCCCCGGAATCAATCCAGAACGTGGCAAGGTGGACTGTAGAGGCTTCTTTAGGGTCTACGCATCTTTTGGCCCGAGCCTCGCTTATATTGGTTGCGCCATGCCTCTTCCCGAAAAAGCGCTAATCGCCCAGATTCGCCGCATGGCGGGATCTAAGAACAGAAAATGGGCGTATAGTCCCCGCGCAGCTCAGAGCAGGCTCCTAGCTGGAATTGGGGACGACTGCGCCGTACTACGGCTGCCCCGGAAGGCGGACCCGCTGGTGACCACGGATTTCACGCTGGAGGGAATTCACTTCCGCCCGAACTGGCATCCGGCCGAGTCGGTCGGGTACCGCTGCCTGGCGCGGGGATTGAGCGACATCGCAGCCATGGGAGGCGAGCCCGCGGCAGTTTTTCTTTCGCTGGCCCTGCCCCCCGAACTGCCGCAAGCCTGGGTCAGCCGCTTTACCCGCAGCCTCATCCGTCTGGCAGGGAGGTTCGGCGTCGCGTTGGCGGGAGGAGACACTGCCGAATCGCCCAACGGCATTTTGGCCGACATCATCGTGATCGGGACCGTGCCGAAGGGCAAAGCCATTCTGCGGTCGGGGGCGCGGCCCGGCGACGGTATTTACGTCACCGGAGAACTTGGTGGTTCCGCATCCGCCGTGCTCGAGATGCAAGCCCGGCCCAAACACAAACTCAAGCCGCGGGACTATGTGCGGCACTTTTATCCGGAGCCGCGACTTGCGATCGGACGCTTCCTTCGAGAGAAGCGCCTGGCCACCGCCATGATTGATACCAGCGATGGCCTTTCAACCGACCTGGCTCACATCTGCGAGGAGAGCGGCGTAGGAGCCGAGATCGAAGCAGAGTTGATCCCCCGGGCTAGAGTCGGAAAACCTGCACGCGAGGTCGATCTCGACCTGGCTCTGCATGGCGGCGAGGACTACGAATTGCTGTTCGCCGCCAAGGCTGGGAAACAGGTTCCTGCACGGATTGGCGGAGTCGCTGTGACCCGGATTGGACAGATAACGCGGCGGAAGAAAATTGTGATTCGCAACTCGCGGGGCGTGGGTTCTGAGCTTCATCCGCAGGGATGGGAGCACTTCCGGCGGTGAGGGTTGGCGCTCGCAGCGAGCAATGGCCACAGCCCGCAGCCCGCCAGAACCAACTCGCAGTTTGGGTACTGTAGTCACCTCGGTAACCAGTCTTTCTCTACCCCGACGCGGAAAACCCGGCTAGAGTAGGGCCATGTCGTCCCATAAATTTCTTCTCCTCCCAGTGTTTGCGCTTTTAGTGATCGTCCCGGCGTCCGCGGAGAAAAAGCAGCCGCCACCGCCGGCGCATGCGACGCATCCTTCGCCTTCGGTCACCAATGATTTCATTCACAAGCAATTCGGTGAAAATTGCTCTCTGCTGGATGGACCCGCGCAGTTTGTCGGCGACCTCGACGGAGACGGCATCGACGACTTGATCGTCGCTGCCAAGTGCAAGAATCCAATGGCCGACAAGGATGAGTACGGCTTCAGCGTGGCTGATCCGTACGACAACTTTCTCGGTTTTGGCGATGTGAAAGTTACCTCGACTTTTGCCTCCGATGAACCCGATCGCCGCGGCATCAGCCTGCTGATCATTCATGGTGCTGGAAAGGATGCGTGGCGTTCCGCAACCCCAAAAGCTAAGTTCCTGCTCATCAATCTTCCCTTCAAGACCCTGACGGTGAAACGGCTGGCGACGAAGAAGCGGACCATGCTCGGCGTTTATATGGAGGAGCAGGGCGAGGGGGAAGATACTTCCTCGGTGCTGTACTGGGACGGAAAAAAGTACCGGTATACGCAACTGGGCTCGTCGATGGAATAGGTCAGCTCCCGCTGTAGTACGGAAAATCCGCCGTCCCAACCTTGCTTACATTCGCTTCGGCGAAGTCGCAGACACGATCAAGGGAAGCCTGCAGTTCATTTGTGTAACATTCGATTTCTTCCTCTGACGCTCGATCGGGCACGCGGATCAGCCTGCCGAAGCGCACCAGCACCCGCGAAAAGGGCATCGGAATCTGCATGCGGTCCCAACTGTTCAGTACCCAGGCTTTATCGACAGCTGCGTGAAACATGGTGAGGGGAACGCCCGAGGAGCGCCCCAGGGCCACGGGCCCAGGCTTGACTTTGTGACGCGGTCCGCGAGGGCCATCGAGCGTAAAAGCTACCGTCCAGCCTTCTCCGAGAGCGCGACGCAATCCGAGCAAGGCACGCACCGCGTTGCGACTGCTGGATCCCTTCACGGCAACGAATCCAAATTTCTGGATAATGCGCCCCATGTACTCGCCGTCGTAACTGTTGCTGCTCATCACGCGCACGCCGAGACCGCGGCAGATGTAGGTTGCCGGAATAATGCAGGAATGCCAGAAGGAACCAATTAGCGGACGCTGTGGGAGTGTCTCCTGCGCTCCGTCTTCGCGGGAAATGCAGACGCGCAAAGTGGGACCGATCAGACGGATGAGCCAGTAGCCCAGCCAGATGATGATCCGTAGGACGATTCGCTGGCGCAGGGTAAAGCGGCGAGGGCCGGACGAGGCTGGCGCGTTGGCATCCACTTCACGAGTGCTGGCTTCGGGCACGACGCTATTGTAACGGGATGAAGTCCTTCTGACCGCCCGCCTGCCGTCAAGATGACTAGTTTTCCAGGTAAGAATCAATCCAGGTCTTCACCCGGAGACGGCGCTCGTCGGTGGGATCAAAGCGGACGCCCAAAGACTTCGGCTTGCGCCAGGTGATCACGCCTCGAAGAATCACTCGGGGCAGCGTCATCAGGGCGAAAGATAGTTCAACCGCGGCGCCGTTGGAAAACTCTTCCGCGCTCTTCACCGACATTCCGCCGCTGCTCATCTCGATGCTGGAGGTCGTAACTCGTCGGCCATCTCCGATGAGTTGAACCTCAGTCATCACGGGGATCCGTACGTAACGGCGAAACTCGTGCACGACGAGCATGCGCGTCGCGCGAACGAGTTTCAGCGCGCCGGGCCGCTCCAACGGTTCGCTGAACATGGCATTGATGCCGTACTTCGAATAGCGCATGGCTTCCTGCGCGCTGCCGCCAACCCCGTAAATGATGCAGCGGCTATTGGAGGCGGAAGCGCGAGCCGATTCCATCACCGATTCCGCCCCATCGGCCAGAGTCAGCACGCAGGCTTCAAATTTTTCCTTACGGAGACGCTCGGCGGCATTGGAGGTCATAACGACTGTTTCAATACCGAACTGGCGGAAACACTCCGACAACAGTACGCGCTCCGGTTCGCCCAACCCTACGAGGGCGGCGCGGGCTGCGACTTTGCGGCTGATGGGAGCTGGGGCGAAGGTCGTGGCGAAAGCTTTATCCATGATTTGGGGAAGACTCCACTTTCGAAAACCATTGTGGAGGCTCACAGAAAACTTGCAAAGACCCGAAGGACCATCATGCGGAGTACCGAAGTGTCATTACTTTTTCAGGGCTGTGCGAGAAAGGACATTACGCGCAAAAGCCGCGTGGAATCAGGGATTTGGAGGATCAGGGTTTGTTAGAAAAGCCGCGACGGAAAAATATAAGAAAATTATTCACTCCAGCGGCGGAACAGCAACGCGCCGTTGGTGCCGCCGAAGCCGAAAGAGTTCGACATGGCGTATTCGATTTCGGCCTTGCGCGCGTGATTCGGGACAAGATCCATGCCCGCGGTGTCCGGATCCGGATTCTCCAGGTTGATCGTCGGAGGCAGCATCTGATCGCGCAGGGCCAGAACCGTAATGCCGGCCTCGAGGCCTCCAGCGCCGCCGAGCAGGTGGCCCGTCATCGACTTAGTGGAGCTGACTGCGACTTTGTGCTCGCCGAAGAAATTTCGGATGGCGTGAGCCTCCAGCGTGTCGCCGATGGGCGTCGAGGTGCCGTGAGCATTCACATATCCGATGACATTCGGCGTGACTCCGGCATCGCGCACGGCGTTACGCATGACGCGGAATCCGCCTTCGTGCTCGGGAGCGGGCTGGGTCATGTGATAGGCATCGCCGGACATCCCGTAGCCGGCGACTTCGGCAAGAATGACGGCACCGCGCTTGCGCGCGTGTTCCAGCTCTTCCAGGATCAGGATGCCGGCGCCTTCGCCGATAACGAATCCGTCGCGGGCCTGATCCCAGGGACGGCTGGCTTTTTCGGGATCATCGTTCCGAGTAGAAAGCGCCCTCATCGCGGCGAATCCACCCACGCCCATGGGAGTGATCGCGGCCTCGGCGCCACCCGCGATCATCACATCGGCATCGTTATGCTGAATGATCCGGAAGGAATCGCCAATGGAATGTGCGCTGGTGGTGCAGGCGGTCGCGGTCGCCTCGTTGGGTCCCTTGGCACCGTAACGCATGGAAACATGCCCAGCCGCCAGATTGATAATTGAGGTCCAAAACCGAGGTCTTGGGATCCTTGCCGAAACGCACTGTCCCGTTTTGATGTCCGACTCCTGCGAGCGGAATTTTTTTACCGAAATAAGCGTGCAAGTCTTGCATGCGATGTTTCACTCCAACCTTGTTGAGCATCATTTTGAGTTTTTTTCTCAAACGCACATGCCCTTCGGTGTTGTTTTCGGTGTAATTGAGCTGGATATGTCCTTCATTGGTCAGCATGACGCGATTGTTGGGGTCAGGAAGGTCTTCTGTCGTCAGCCAGAAGTCGATCGAATGAAAAGCGAGATGTTTTAAGATGAATTTCGGAGTGAAGAAAGGGGCGTCGGCTTTGAACATATTGGCATCGGCTTTTCCGAGCATTTGAATGTGCCCTAAAGGGAAAGTCGGAGTCGGGTGCGCCATAGTAAAAATCATTGATCGCCATCGTCTTCTGGAACTTGGTTGGATTGGGCTCTGAGGTGATTGCGATCAGCGCCGAGTTGTTGTGGCACATATAAAATCTTCCCACGCAATCGGAGCTGTTGGCCAGGCCTTTGGGGTGTTTTTGATTTGCCGAGCGGAGCAGCAGGGCTGCGGAATTGATCGCGCCGCAGGCGGCGACAACGATGTTGCCTTTGTACATCTCGGTATGCCCGTTGCGTTTGACGACGACCTGAGAGATTTCTTTGCCTGTCGCATTGGTCTCTAGGCGCTCGACGTAAGCGTCGGTAATTAGCGAGACGTTGGGGTATTTGAGCGCTTCATTGATGCAGACGACATGGGCGTCTGCTTTTGCGTCGACAAGACAGGGGAATCCATCGCAGGTGTTGCACTTGATGCAAGGGCTGTGATTGCGGTCTTTTTCATTGAGGATCAGGCCAAGAGGAAGAGGGAAGGGATGGTAGCCTTCTCTTTGCAGTGCTTTATAGAGCCGCTCGATGCGCGGCTCATGTGCGACTGGGGGATAGGGGAATGGATGTTTAGAGGGCGGATCGGTCGGATCGATGCCGCGCTGGCCATGAACGTGGTAGAGTTTTTCCGCCTAGGGTGTAATATGGCTCGAAATCGTGATAGCTCATCGGCCATGCAGGGGAGATGCCGCCGTAGTGTTTCACCTCGCCAAAATCTTTTTCCCGCATTCTCGAGCAGCGCTGCGCCATAAAATTTCGTATTGCCCCCGACGTAGTAATGTGTGCCCGGGATGAATTCTTTGCCTTGTTTATCGACCCACTTTTCTTTCACCATGTAGCGGGAGGAGAGGAAGACATCCTCCGATTGCCAATTTTCTTTTTCGCGCGGCAAAAATGATCCCCGTTCGATCAGCAGGATTTTCTTTCCCGATGGCGCAAGCCGGTGCGCCAGAGTGCCTCCACCCGCGCCCGTTCCGATGATGATGATGTCGAAATGATGACGCTGTTGCGATCATTATCCTCCCGTCGCAAAGCCGGGGAACAGCGTCATTCCCCCGTCGATATAAATTGTTGTGCCCGTGATGTAATCTGCATAATCCGACACTAGCCATGTCGCACAATGGGCGATATCTTCCGGCTCTCCGATCCTGTTATAGGGGATGAGCTTCATCAGATCGTTATACGCTTGCGGTGTCGACCAGGCGGCTGTATTGATCGGTGTTTTGATCGCTCCGGGAGCAATCGCATTGACGCGGATCCGGTATGGAGCGACCTCTTGAGCAATCGATTCCATCATCATGTGGATGCCTCCTTTTGATGAGGCGTAATTGACGTGGCCGGCCCAGGGGATCATCTGGTGCACGGAGCTCATGCAGATGATTTTTCCCGCAGCGCAGGAAACTTCCTTTTTTACCCCTCTGCGCTTGAACTCTTTGACGGCTTCGCGGGCGCATAAAAACTGGCCGGTGAGATTGATCCCGATCACTGCATTCCATTGATCAAGGGTCATCTTTTCTAAAGCAGAATCGCGCTGGACGCCGGCATTGCTCACAAGGATGTCGATGGTGCCGAATGCCTTGTACATTTGTTGGTACATCGCAAGCACTTCGCTCTCCTTCGATACGTCGGCTTTGATCGCAACGGCATTGCTTCCCGATTTTTTGATTTCCTCGCAAACAGCTAGAGCATCTTCTTCATGAGTGACGTAGTTGACAGCGACATCCGCTCCCGCTCTTCCTAAATAGATCGCAATCGATTTGCCAATACCCGAATTTGCTCCGGTGACAAGTGCTTTTTGTCCTTCCAGAATTCTCAGACAGTCGAGGCGAGGCTTGACGACTTCGGGGAGTTTGTTATTCATATTTTACGCCGCTGTACTTGTTTGTTGAATCAATTTGGCCACAAGTGCGGTCCAGCCCGTTTGATGGCTGGCTCCCAGTCCTGCACCGTTATCGCCATGGTAGTATTCGTTAAAAAGGATCAAGTCTTTCCAGTGCGGGTCTTCCTGGAATTTTTTTGCGCCGCCGTAAATAGGACGTTTTCCTTCGCTGTTGCGCTCAAATAAGCGGATCAGCCTTTTGGATAATTCCATGCTGACATCCCATAGGTTCATCAAGCGGCCAGAGCCTGTGGGAAATTCCACTTTCACGGAGTCTCCATAATAGTGATGGTATTTCTGCAGCGACTCGATGATCAGGAAATTGATCGGAAACCAGATCGGTCCGCGCCAGTTCGAATTGCCGCCGAAAAGACCGCTGTCAGACTCTGCAGGAAGATACCCGACGACATTAGTCATTCCGTTGACATGGAAGTTATAAGGGTGCTTCAAATGGTATTTCGACACTGAGCGGATGCCGTATTCAGATAAAAACTCATTTTCATCGAGCATGTATTTGAGAATGCTGATAAGGCGCTCCTCTGTCAGAATCGAGAGCAGCCGTCTTTTTTCTACTCCTGGGTGATAAACGCAATGCAAGTTGATCATGACCTCATTGCGTTTGCTGACGAACCAGTCGGCCCTGCGCGAAAATGTTTTTAATTTTTCCATCATTTCCGGCTCTAGGGTCTCGACAGCGAGCAAGGCAAAAGTCCGACCAAGAGAACGCACCTTTAAGGGGATGATCCTGTCATCGGGCAAATGCAGCGCATCGTAGAAGAAACCATCTTCGTTGTCCCATAAAGAATGTCCTTGCCCGCCGCAATTGGACATCGCCGCTGCAATACGCAAGAAATGTTCAAAGAATTTAGTCGCGATATCCTGATAAACAGGTTCTTCCAGCGAAAGATGGAGCGAGATGCGCAGCATCAGGATGCAATAAAAACCCATCCATGCGGTTCCGTCGGATTGATCGATATGTCCGCCGGTAGGGAGTGGTTTGCTGCGATCGAAGACGCTGATGTTGTCTAGGCCGAGGAATCCTCCCTGAAAAACATTATTGCCGTCTTGATCCTTACGGTTGACCCACCAGGTGAAGTTCAGCAGCAGCTTATTGAAAACTCCTTTGAGGAAGTCGCGGTCGGCCTTGCCGTGACCTTCTCATCGATCTTGTAAGCGCGCCATGCGCTCCAGGCCAATACGGGTGGATTGACATCGGAGAAGTTCCATTCATAGGCAGGCAATTGTCCATTGGGATGCATATACCATTCTCGTGTTAACAGCTCAATCTGCCGTTTGGCAAAGTCGGGATCGATCAGAAGCATCGGGATGCAATGGAAAGAAGTATCCCATGCACAGAAATAAGGATATTCCCATTTGTCGGGCATCGAAAAGATATCAAAACTTGTCAAATGGGTCCAATCGCGGTTGCGGTCCAATTTTCTTTGGTGCTGAGCTCCCGGATCTCCATTTGCGCCATTGCTCGACATCGAAGTAATAAAACTGTTTGTTCCATAGCAGTCCGGCAAAAGCTTTGCGCTGGATGCTTCTCAGTTCATCATTCGAGCTCAGTAGGTTGGACAGTTTGATAAAATTCATCGGCCTCTTTTTGCCGCTTCGTAAAAAGAGCATCGAAATCTTTAAAGGGCAGATCATTTGCAACGTTTATCAATCTCAGACGAAGGTAGCAGATTCGCCCGGCCCGATGTTTTTGCGATAGACTGCTGCCGCTTTTGTTCCTGTTTGAGAAGGATTGATCGCTTCCCTTTCTTTGTCGACAATATAACGGTGGAATGCATCTTTGACATAAGGGGTGTCGTTTGGCGTCTTGTAGAGTTTTTCCTTATTGGTCTCATTTTCCGTAAAGATCAACTCCGGTTCTTCATCGCAATATAAGAAGTAGTTCCCTTCGACAGGATGATGGATCTCGATTGCTGTCTTAGAAGCCTTCTTTAGGCTCGGCTTGCCCTCTTCATCTCCCATCGGGCCTTTTTCGCCATAGCCCCAGCGCCAGGTGTTGCGGAACCAGGCCGTCGGGATCACGCTCACATCTGCTTTTTCTGGGCCCCGATTATGAATGGTGTAACGGATGAGAATATCTTCTTCTGCACCCTTGGCAAATTCGATAAAGACATCGAAATAGCGGTTCTCATCGAAAATTTTCGTATCGATCAGCTCGTACTCTAAATCTCCATAGTTGCGCTTTTTATTTTCCTCTTTCAATCTCTGATAGGGGAATTCGTTCTGTGGATATTTGTAGAGCATCTTCATGTAACTGTGGGTCGGAGTATTGTCGAGATGGAAGTAATATTCTTTGACATCCTCGCCGTGGTTTCCTTCAGGGCCGCCAAGACCGAACATCCGTTCTTTAAGAAAAGGATCTTTGCCATTCCATAAGGCTAAAGACAGACAGATCCTTTGATTCCTATCAGAAATCCCGCCGATACCATCCTCGTTCCAGCGATAGGCGCGCGATCTAGCCATGTCATGGGAAAAGTACTGCCATACGTCGCCATTTTCACTGTAATCTTCGCGGACGGTCCCCCAAGCCCTATCACTTAAGTAAGGGCCCCATTTCTTCCACTTGGACTTTTGCGAGCGGTACGACTCCAGTCGCTGATGTTCCGCTGTTTTCATCTAATGACTCTCCCAAAAAACAACCTGCGGGCAAAGACGGGGATCTTTACCACATGTTACTTTCCATCCTTACTCTATGGGGAGATTTGATTCAAAAAATATTTTATATATTTGATAAAAATCTTTACGTACAAATTATTATGATTCTAATTAAGAATGACTTATGAATTTTTGTTTTGTGAAAATGACAAACAACCCAAAATACCAGGGCATGGATATCACAGGAATTTCGACGATCGCATTGATCAGCCTTCTTGGAGCAATGAGCCCAGGACCCGATTTTGCCATGGTCACGAAAAATTCGCTGTCTGGGACTTTTAGAACGGGGTTTTTAACAGCGCTGGGTGTGGCAACAGCGCTTTTGATCCACGTGACCTATTGCCTATTCGGCATTGCTATTTTAATTCAGGAATCCCCATTACTCTTCCATATTCTAAAGTACATGGGAGCTGCATATCTTTTTTATTTGGGGATCATTCTTCTCAAAGAACAGATTTCTCCAGAAGGCTCTCCTAAGATAGCCAATGCGGAAATCAAGAAAAGACATAAACCGTTTGTATCTGGCTTTCTGTGTAATTTGTTGAACCCCAAGGCCACACTTTTTGTGTTGAGCTTGTTTACCCAATTTATCGACCCCTCCATGAGCTTTTGGGGGAAGGCCGCACTGGGAAGTATGATTGCTATTGTCGGTTTTGCCTGGTTTGTATTGCTCGCCTACTTAATCACCCATCGCCTTTTGCAAAAGCATTTTGCCAGATTTCAGTTAATCATCACAAAAGCAATGGGAATTGTTTTGTGTGTCTTAGCCATCTATGTGGCTTTCTTTTCTTAAAATAATTAGAAAAATTCTCCCCGCCTCACGCGGGGAAGAGCTTTTATTGAGAAGCTGAATCGTCTTGTTGTTTGGATGCTACAGATTTTAACGCGTAACCACGAATTTGCAAATTGGTCGTCCATTGAAGCCCTGAGTGACGAAGACGGGCTGCTATTCGAACTGCTCCTGCTGAAGCTTTCATAGACGCCAGCTTCTACGTGCCGATCTTGGAGAGGTCTGCCCAGTGACGTGATTGAAACCATAATGAATCATTGTATCACTTATAGATCTGGGAAGATGTTGTGGAGATCCTTGAATGGCATCGTGGAACATCTGGCCGTACTTGTCGACCGCGAAAACAAGCTGTTGCGGAGTGAAGCTTCTCTTACTCTTTGCACAATCGAAGATAAAATCGCGAATCCTTTGAAGACGGGTATTGCAAGCTTCTACTTGGTCAGGTAAAAGCATGTGGCGTTTGGCATTAGACTTAATATTCAAGTGATTGAGTCGTCCGTTGATCTTGTGGGGCTCACCTATAACGACTTCAACAGGGCAGAGGCCTTCATCTTTTCCTGTGGCTTTTGCTTTCATTTCTTCTGCAGCTTTATCTTCATAACGAATCTTTAGATGGCTTAAATTTTGCACGATTGAATAGATATTCCATTTTTGGACGAGCTCGGCTAATCTGTCGACATCTTCTAAGGAAAGTTTCATCGATGTTCTATCATCTCGATCAAGGTAAGGCAAATCGATTGCCGAGGGAGACTCTGCCATTTTTTCTTTCGTCCAGATCGGATCGATGCGTATGGACATACAATCTTCCACATCAAAAAAGGTGGAACCCTCATAGCCATCTTTTTTACCGTCCCGTAAACCGATCGCAAGCGCAAGCATTGTCATCAAAGTATATTCATAAAGCGAAGCCTCAGGCTGATCTGATAAAAACGGTTGGACGATTCCGACGACAGCTCGGGCAGTCTCTTCTCATCTCGGACTCTTCTTCTTCCTCTTTTTGTAATTGTTTAAATGGATCTAATTAAAAAGATCATCGTCATCGCTTACTTTTTTTGGTTTTACAGATTGGGCAAGATAGACCTTGTCCAATCCATTCCAAAGCTCTTCGATGGTATCTTCATTTGGGTCAAGGAAGGATTTTGCAAGTGCGCAGAACATTCCCGGAATCATATGTTTGTTCAGACCTAAGGATATTTGCAAGGGTGCGGGCCATCGTTTCCATCGCAGCGCGTTTGCGTCCGATCTTAAAGACAGCGACGTTTTGTAACCGCGGCTTCTTTTTCCCTTCTTGCGCGATTTTTTTCTGAATGAAAAAGATTCCTGAATTTTCGGTTGTTGCTACTTTTAAAGAACTGTCGTCAAGTGTGCTCAATAGTTGGGACATGGTATCGATAGCTTCTTTATCCTCAGGAGAAATGCCTAACTTTTTGAAGAGGCTTGGAAGTTCTTCTTGTTCAGTGGCCTTAGGTTTAAGCATATCGCGGCCCTTTGCGAACAATGCCCCGATTTTGTCATGGGCTGGAATTTTGAGTTTTTTAATTTCTGGTACTGTAAGGGTAGACTTACTGGCATTAAAGTATACTGACATAATTGCCTCTTAATTTTATTAAATAATTATTAGCGCAGATGGGATGACGTGCACTCTCATTAATAAGGTACATCCCTTACCCACGTGCAGTAATCGAGGCAAGTAACCAGCACTCGTTTACTTCTTAATAATAGGTTTCTCATTTCTTTATCCCCATTAGCAAAAGCATATCTCAAAGCTAGATTTGCATCAGAAGAGGGATCAGCACGACCGTCTTCTAGTAAAAGCTGAGCTACTTCTAAACTGCCATATCTACTCGCGTTATATATGGAAGCACTTGCGGAAACACTTGGGTCTACTTTAGGATGCCTTAGAAGCCTTGCTACGATTTTGGAATGATTCTTTTTACAAGCTACAGATAAAGCCCACTTATAGTTTTTTAATGGATCAAAAGAACATCTTTTTGATAACTCTTTTAATTCCACATTCTTTTCTGGATGTTTTTTAAAAAACTCTTCTTCTTCTGGAGGGACAACTACTTCAGAATTTTCAAGTAAAGCATCCACAACTTCATAATGTCCATTCTGGCATGCAAAAAACAAAGCATCTCGAAGAACCTTTGGGTCATCAACAGTGGGATCGCTTCGCCCATCAGTTAATAATGTTCTTACAATTAATGCATTTCCATTTTCACATGCAGCTCTTATGCAATAGTTGTTATTGCAAGCAGGAGTGATGGCTGGATCTTTTTTAGAATGCTCTAAAATAGTTTCCAAGATGCGATTATAATCGCTCTCTGAAAAACCATTATGTTTTCCTTCTGCTGCGCACACAATGCTAAGAGGTGAATTATTCCTAAAAGAAAAATTTAAATTCTCTTTAGCTTCCATCCAAGCTTTTATGGTAAAATAGCAGCCAGTCACGCAAGCCCTTATAAAGAAATAATGATTCTTAGCTATTGGATCAGCATGCTTTGCAACAAGAATAGAAAACGCTCTACACGTGTGGGATAAATTTTCAAAAGCTTTTTCATCTATTTTGAGTGCTATTTTAATAAAAACGTGGGTAAGAACATCAGAATGTTGAGAAAAACAACCCAAATTATGCCGATATTTGTTAATGCTATAATTATCAATGTTTGGTTGGATAGCCATTTGATGTACCTAAAAATGCAGTTTTAAAAACAAGTTATTGTATTAAGATAATATTATAAACTATGTAAATTGAAATATCAATATAATTAGTAATTGATTTCATTTTAACGTTATCTTGATATGTGCCTTGTTATTAATCGCTTACAGTGAAAAAGATTTAGTCAGTTCTATCTGCGATGCAGGAGGCCGCCAAATAAGCCGAGGTCCAGGCGTTCTGAAAGTTAAAGCCGCCAGTCACACCATCAATGTCGAGGACTTCTCCTGCGAAAAATAGGTTGCTTGCTAGCCTGCTTTCTAGGGTTTTGAAATCGACCTCTTTAAGCTGGACCCCACCACATGTGACGAATTCCTGCTTATAAGTCGTTTTGCCATCCACGGCAAAAGAAGATGCTGTGAGCCTATCCGATAGAAGTCTCAAATTCTTATCGGGAAGATGGCTCATGGATGCCCCTAATGCGATTCCGCTTAAGCTAAGGAAGCGTTTCCAAAGGTTCATCGGCAGATGGAAGGGATTTTCGTTATCGAGTGTCTTCATCGGTTTTTGTCGCTTTGCTGAGCATAGGGTTTCCCAGATTTCTTCTTTTTTGAGTTGGGGGATCCAATTGATGAATAATTCGGTGCGGTAGTTGCAGGCGTGAAGTTCGCGTGCCGCCCAGGCGGATAGTTTTAAGGCAGCCGGCCCACTAAATCCCCAATGGGTGATCAGCAAATCGCCGCGCTGTTTAAAGACACTACTTTTAAGTGAAAGTTCTGCATCGGTCACAGCGATCCCCGCTAAATCGTTGAGCGGAGATGTAGGCACATTGAAGGTAAACAAAGAGGGGACAGGTGGGACGATCGAGTGTCCAAGTGATATCGCCAGCTGATGGCCATGGGGATTGCTGCCTGTGGCAAGGATCAGATAATCGCAAACGATCGGCTCTTGCTTTTCCAAATGAAGGATAAATCCTTCCTCTGTTTTTTCCACGGAACGGACCCCCTGCTCGCAGCGAATATCCACGCCCCCTTCCTTGGCGGCAGTGAGCAAGCAGTTGATGATCGTAGCCGAATGATCAGTGACAGGGAACATCCGCCCATCCTCTTCCGTTTTTAATTCCACGCCATGCTTATTGAACCAGGCGATCGTATCTTGCGGCTGAAAGCGGTGGAAAGGACCGAGCAATTCCTTATTTCCTCTCGGATAGCGATTGATCAACTTTTTCGGGTCAAACTCAGAATGCGTCACATTGCAGCGCCCGCCTCCAGAAATGCGCACTTTGGAGAGCAGTTGCCTGGTTTTTTCCAGAACGATGATCTCAAGGTCTGTTGATTTTTCCGCACAGATCGCTGCAGCAAAAATCCCTGCGGCGCCTCCACCTACGATGACAACTCTTTTTTTGCGAACGCTGCCCATTTTCTCTCCTTGAGAGGCTGTCTACAAAGTAGACAGCCTCTAAGAGCAAATATTTTACTCTTTAGAGGAGAAAAAAGCTATGCTTCATGGAAGTCAAAAAATAATTAACATTTAATTGTAATCATTTAAATGTTATAATTTATTAAATAGAATTAATTAATATGAGGAATGTTTATGGTGACTAATCTGCCTTTTATGAAATTGCCCAGAGAAGTGTTATTTTCAATCTTCAACTATGTGATCGTAGATAAAGGCCCTTCCTCATTGGCTCCATGTAGTAAGAAATGCAAAAAGATTGTCGATTCTATTCTCAAGTCCTACTGGCTTCAATTACAATTGCCGAACGCTGTTCTTCCTAAAAGTCTGGTCGATCTTCCCCATATAATAGAAAAAACAGATCCAGAAGATTTTAAGACTCACCCTTGCCGCTTGTTCAAGGGGTTACACGATGTGTATTTAGAACTTGGAGCGACCCTTCCAAAGGGTAGACTTGCTCTTACGACCAATGATGTTCAGAACTTGCACGCCCAAGCTGAAAATGTGCAGGCAGAGCTTGCGCTCCTCGAGATTTGGCCGAAAATAGTGGAACAGGTTTTTCCACCAGGTACGGTCTTTCAAAAAATAACAGTGGCTGTGATCCGCGCTTTGCTTAACGATCCGCACATCGCTCTTCGCTTAAATCAGATTACAGACCTTGATCTAATAGAGCTTAATTTAAAAGTGCTTCCCCCTGAAATTGCAAAACTTACAAAGCTGGAACGGCTTTGCCTTGCCGGCAATCCGCTCAGCTCGCTTCCCCGTGCAATTTTTGGAGCTTTAACTCAGTTGAAGGAACTTGATCTTGGTGGAGTTGAGTTAAAAGAGCTTCCCTCTGAAATTACACAATTGACACAGCTGGAACGGCTTTACCTTTCCGGCAATCCATTCAGCTCGTTTCCCGATGCGATTTTTGGTTTAACCCAGTTGAAAGAACTTGATATAGGTGACCTTAAGTTAACAGAGCTTCCCTCCAAAATCGGGAAATTGACACAGCTGGAAAAGCTTTACCTTGGGTACAATTCGCTCACCCATCTGCCGGAAGAAATTGGGGATTTAACAATGCTGGAACTGCTTAGCATTCCCAATAACAAGCTCACAGGGCTACCCGCTGGAATCGGGAAATTAACGCTGCTGCAAGAGCTTGAGCTTGAGAAGAACCAGCTCACCGAATTGCCTGCTGAAATCGGGAATTTATTACAGCTACAAAAGCTTGGTCTCGCTGACAACAAACTCGTGTCGCTGCCAGAAGAAATCGGGAATTTATCACAGCTAACAGCGCTTGAGCTTCCCAATAATCAGCTTACTTCGCTTCCCAATACATTGGGAAGGTTAATAGGATTGGAACGTCTTTACCTTTACGACAACAAGCTCACCTCGCTTCCCGATTCAATTGGAAGTTTAGTAAAGCTGTGCGAACTTCACCTTACCAATAACCAGATCAGCGCACTTCCTGATTCATTTGGGGGATTAACGCAGCTGGTACATCTTATCGCTTTCAATAACAACATCAGCACGCTTCCCGATGGATTTGCGAATTTAACAGGTCTGAAAATGTTAAGTCTTGGGGGCAATCCATTGACGTTCGTTTCAGATAAAGTTCTCAACTCAATAGGGTGCTTTGGTGGGATCCAGCGATCGATAAATATAAAGCAGGAATTAGCATTTCAATCCAATGCTTCGTCTGCGAAATGAAAGGCGTTCAATAGGTTATTGGCCTGGGCATCTCTGGAGGAGAGCGAGGGAAGGCCCCATCTTTCCTCAATGAACTTGAGAATAGAGACCGTCTCATAGCAAGTGTGATCGACAAATCTCCGCTTGGCAAAGTGGGGAGATGATCACCGCTGGGATGCGCGTTCCTGGGCCGAATGCGTCGACAATGGGCGGTGCGACATGGTCCCAGCGTCCACCATTTTCATCATAGGTGAGGATGATGGCACAATCGTTCCACACTGGGCTTTTTTGCACCCGTTCGATAAGATCTGCGCACCATTCTAATCCAAGCATGAGTCCACCATCTGCAGGATGTTGGCTATACTTGTTCAAGGAACGGATAAAAGAGACAGAAGGCATATTCCCAGTATCGAGTTGCTCGTAAAATTTCTTCAGGTCGAAGAGATGTTCTGCTCTTGCCTTTGTGCCGGGTGCGAATTGTTTGAAATAACTGGGCGCCTGATGATGATAGGTAAATGTGGAGTCTGCTTTTCCTTTCACGGCGTTATCCCACCCTTCTGCAAACCATCCCCAGGAAATTCCTTTTTCACTTAACAGATCACCGATTGTCTTATAAGTCTGTGGCGGGAGTCTATTGCTTTTCAGCGTTCCCCATCGATAGGGAGAATAAAAAGGTTGTGCATCATTGATGGCGTAACCGTCAGGAGAGACTTTGCCGTCCTTGATGAGAGTTCCATTGGGAAGGACTTTGGCGATTAGGTCTGAAGGTGCATTGGGCCATACGGGCATCTGCGCAGTAAAAAACCAGAGGACGCCGCACATGGAACTGCCATAACAGGAATGGAAAAAGTTATCGCACAGGGTGTATTCCTGCGAGAGTTTTCCCATGCGGGTATTTGCGATGTCGTAATAGCTCATCACAAATCCACCTGCGTTGCTATGTGCTGCAAAAGCGTTCATTTTGCCGCCGTTGATCTGCATCTGTTCTTGATAATAGCGATGCGTGAGATCGCCTGTCGTTTTATCGGAGGAATGTAGGGCTGCAAATCAAACGGTCCATTGGGCAATTTGCCAGGAATTTCTGTATAGGGACGTTGTTTTGTTGAGCATGCAGGAAGAAATGGATAGGGAATCCCTTTCTTGTCTACTTGCTGAGTACTTTCCGCTGAGGCATTGTTCAGGCCATTGACTCCGGGAAATTTTCCATAGAGTGAATCGAACGACCAATTTTCCTGATAGATGATGATCAGGTGCTTGATCTTTTGCGAGGCAGCGATTTGTTAGGGAGTAAATTGGACTTTTTCTGGAGCTTGCCGCATGGTGTCGGCAGCTGCGCAATTCAGTGCGAGAAAACAGCAAATTGTAAAAATGAACCGTTTCATATTTTTTCTCTTTAAATTGGAATTTATCGTTTTCTTCCTTGGCGGTCAAATTCTGTTTTAAGCAATAATGATTATTGCTTACCGAGGAAAGCCATGCATATAAAAATGAATGGGAAAATGAGCACCGGACCAAAGAGTCCTACTGGAAGTAGACTTGAAGCACAAAGTTTTCCGGAACTGCGTTTTTGAAGGCTGCGATTTTTCCAGTCCAGTTCATGGGTTCTAAATTCATCGATTGCAGGTGGATCAAATGTAATTTAAGCCTGGCCAAATGGGATGGGTGCCGGCTGCAGAACAACCTATTTGAGGAATGCAAAATCGTCGGGGGAAATTTCAGCAGGTGCGACCGCTCGTTTTTATCCTTCTCGTTTAAGAAGTGCTTGATCGATATGGGCAATTTTTCAGACCTCGATTTGAAAAACACCTCATTTACCGGAAGCGTGATCCGCGATACCCATTTTACCCAGGTCAATCTGTCGGGTGCGAATTTTCAGGATTGCGATCTGAAAGGAAGCCTCTTTCACCAGTGTGACCTGACGAAAGCGAATTT
>CAVXVD010000031.1:0-24892 GCA_963765015.1 uncultured Acidobacteriota bacterium
TTTTTTTTTTTGTTGACCTTGTGATGCAAATGCAGGAACACGTGGAGAGAACGCCGAGCGCCCGGTTCCGCGGCGTGTCGTCGTGTTTTGTGGCGGAAGATCGACGTGTAGACCTGCGTCTTCGTGGGATCTTTGAGCCCGTCGATCTGTTCTTTCGCTTTGGCGGGGATTTCGGTCTGAGGGCCGTAATGTCCTCTTCGACGCCGGTCGTGACCCGTTCAACGAGTCCGACTTTCCCGTTTTTCGCTTCCGTTGCCACCGTTCGGAATATTTTCGTCAGCCATAAGTTTCCTGAAATCGAGATTGCTAAACGCCCGTTAAAAATGCTCCCGGATCGTTAAAGTGCGTCGGCTGTCTTCGGCCACTGATAGAGACGCGAGGTATCGACGATGATCTGCCCATCCGGCGCGAGTTCGACTTTCGCGCGATCCATCGGCCGCGGGGCCGGGCCTTCGAAGTTGATTCCTTCGCTGTCGTATCCGCTGCCATGGCACGGGCATTTAACTTGTCTCGCTCGGCTTCCAGTTGTGGGTGCAGCCTAGGTGCGTGCAGCGGGCATAAATCACAAACAGGCGGTCCGGCGTGCGATCGACCAGCAGATGCGATATTTCTGCTGAAACTTGGTATTGACGCCCAGGGCAAATTCTGAGGGATATCCAATTTTGAAAACGGAATTTGGTTCGAAGAGAAGGTACCAGGAAGGAATAAGCGGAAGAAGGCGAGAAACGCGGCCATCAGGAAGCCCGTCACCATGGTCCAGGAACTCAGCGGCGGCGATGGCGGTCAACTCGGTTGAGGGAGCAGTTCCGGCAACGCCGCCAGCGAGCTTCTGCTTTCGAGGTGCCCACAGAGGGCCCACGTACTTCGTGGCATCGGCTGTGGGATGCCCGGCGTCTTGGCCGCGCTTCCTGGGTTCGGATTGACCGGCAAGGTCAATCCGAATCCGGAAGCGGCCAAGACGCCGGCCAATCCCACAGCCGATGCCACGAAGTACGTGGGCACGCCGGCTGTGGGCACCTCGAAAGCAGCTGCCGCTGGCGGCGTTGCCGGAACTGCTCCCTCGACCGAGATTGACCGCCATCGCCGCCGCTTCGTCTGGACCATGGTGACGGGCTTCCTGATGGCCTGGTTCCTCGCCTTCTTCCGCTTTTTCCTTCCTCGTACTCTCTTCGAACCAAATTCCGTTTTCAAAATTGGATATCCCTCAGAATTTGCCCTGGGCGTCGATACCAAGTTTCAGCAGAAATATCGCATCTGGGTCGATCGCACGCCGGACCGCCTGTTTGTGATTTATGCCCGCTGCACGCACCTAGGCTGCACCCCCGACTGGAAGCCGAGCGAGAACAAGTTCAAATGCCCGTGCCATGGCAGCGGATACGACAGCGAAGGAATCAACTTCGAAGGCCCGGCCCCGCGGCCGATGGATCGCGCGAAAGTCGAACTCGCGCCGGATGGGCAGATCATCGTCGATACCTCGCGTCTCTATCAGTGGCCGAAAGGACAGCCGACGCACTTTAACGATCCGGGAGCATTTTTAACGGGCGTGTAGCAATCTCGATTTCAGGAAACTTATGGCTGACGAAAATATTCCGAACGGTGGCAACGGAAGCGAAAAAAACGGGAAAGTCGGACTCGTTGAACGGGTCACGACCGGCGTCAAAGAGGACATTACGGCCCTCAAGACCGAAATCCCCGCCAAGGCGAAAGAACAGATCGACGGGCTCAAAGATCCCACGAAGACGCAGGTCTACACGTCGATCTTCCGCCACAAACACGACGACACGCCGCGGAACCGGGCGCTCGGCGTTCTCTCCAACGTGTTCCTGCATTTGCATCCGGCAAAGATCAACCGCGACGCGGTGCGTTACAGCTACACGTGGGGCATGGGCGGGATCACGTTTTATCTGTTCATCATCCTGACCTACACCGGCGTACTGCTGATGTTTTATTACCACCCGAGCAAGGTGCAGGCCTTTCGCGACGTGCTGTACCTGGAGCACGACGTTCCCTTCGGAAAGATTCTGCGGAACATGCATCGCTGGGCAGCCCACCTGATGGTGATCGGCGTCTGGCTGCACATGTTCCGCGTATTTCTGACCGGGTCGTACAAGAAGCCACGCGAATTCAACTGGAACATCGGCGTGCTGCTGCTGGTGTTCACATTGCTGCTCTCGTTCACCGGATACCTGCTGCCTGACGATCAACTTGGATTCTGGGCCGTCACCGTCGGCACCAACATGGCGCGCGCGACTCCGCTGCTGGGCCACGAAGGGCCGTTCGGGTCGATGCTCGGCATGACTCCGTACAACGACGTGCGCTTCGGCCTGCTTGGCGGATCGATTGTGGATGCGAATGCCCTGCTTCGGTCCTACATCTGGCACTGCATCGGCATTCCGATCGTGGCATCGGTGCTGATGATCGTGCATTTCTGGCGCGTCCGCAAAGACGGCGGCATCTCCGGTCCGGCCCCGGTCATGCTGGAGGCGGAAGCTGACAAGCCACGAAGAGGACCGAAGGCGGCAGGAGAGTGATTTTGGTTGTGGGGGGACAGCCGCCCTCGGCTGTCATGATTCAGAAGCACGGTTCGCGGAGAGATTATGGACTGGCGACAACTCTGGGAGATTTGTTCTGCACCTGATAACGTCCCCATCGTGGGCCTGATTCCGCTGCTGTGCTTCTACATCTATCTGGCCTGGAAGCAAGCGCACGCCAATGATCAGTTGATCGAGCAACTAGAGGCCGATCCCGCGATGGCGAAAACTCACCATCGCAAAACCTGGCCCTTCAAGCCCGGCTGGGCCAAAGAAGTGCACGTATGGCCGTTCCTGCTGCGGGTTGAATTCCTTGCCGCCATCATCGTGACCATTATCCTGATGGTCTGGTCGATCACGCTGAACGCGCCGCTGGAAGAGCCCGCGAATCCCAACCTCACCATGAATCCTGCCAAAGCGCCGTGGTACTTCCTCGGCCTGCAGGAGATGCTCGTCTATTTCGATCCCTGGATCGCCGGTGTGGTGATGCCGACCATGATCATCGTTGGTCTGATGGTAATTCCGTATATCGATACCAACCCGCTAGGCAGCGGCTATTACACCTGGAAACAACGCAAGTTTTCGATTTCGACGTTCATGTTCGGCTTTGTGATTCTGTGGGTCGCGATGATCATCATTGGGACGTTCATTCGCGGGCCTGGTTGGCAGTGGTTCTGGCCGGGACAAACCTGGGATCACAACCGGCTGATTTATGAGGTAAACCGCGACTTGCCCGACATTTTCGGCATCGCATCGAACCTGGGCAAAGCTGTTTTCGGGGCGATTGTCGTGGGCGGATTCTACGCGGTCGGAATGGGTGCCGTGTATTCGCTCTTCCGCCGCAGGATGAAGAAGGATTTCAATCGCATGAGCCTTCTGCAGTTTTCGCTGATGGCGTTTCTGTGGCTGACCATGCTGGCATTGCCCCTGAAGATGGCGCTGCGGCTTTTGTGGCATATCAAGTACGTGTGGATTACGCCGTGGTTCAATGTGTGATTGGTTTGGATTTGTCATCCTGAGCGGAGCAGTCGAAGGATCCCTACCCGAGTAGCATTGCCGGGAATAGAGATCCCTCGCTTCGCTCGGAATGACAAGAAGTAAGTTCGGAGGAACTGGTGCCTGAAAAACCGATTCCCGAGCAGGATCCGATAACCGGCAAGTCGTACGCTCTTCATTACCTGATTGCGACGACGATTCTGATTGGCACATTGTTCTGGGCTTTGTATGACGAAGCCTGGGGACAGCGGCCCTGGAAAGCCTTTCAGGATCAATGGAAGAACCGCTATCCCGCATTCCTGAACGCGGCCAAGTCCAAGTCGGCGACTTCGGAAAAAGATGTCGAGCAAAGCCCGGACTATGCCGCGCTCAAAGCGTCCTATCAGAAGGCGTATCAGGATTCGAAAGCCAATGCCGATGAAGCTCGCAAGAAACTCGACGACGCCAGCGCCCGGTTGCTGGCCGTGCAGAGCGTCTTCACTGACCGCCGCGCCTATGTGAATGCGCTGACGTATGAGTGGGAAACGAGCACCAGCGACTCGGCGAAAGTCAGCAAGAAGAAAGATATCGACGCCTACAAGAGCCAGAAGGCAACGGTCGAATATCCGGACGGGAAAAAGGAATCGTATACGTTCGAAGAGCTGGAGAAAAAATATAACGAAATCCGCGACGAGCGGACCAACCTGAGTCTGGAACTGGGCGACATTCTGAAACCGGTCACCGCGGCCAAGGCGAAGATGGATGAATACATCTCCGACCACCTGGTGGACCTGACGCCGCAGCAAATCGATGGCCTGAAAAGGCGGGCCACCGAGTGGGACCCGGCCATCGTGCAGATCAATGTAGCCGACGCGAACATCGTGGACCGCTGCGAGTCCTGCCACATGAACGCGCGCGAGCCGATCAAAGTCACGGCCGCGGCGATGACCGAGAAAGGCGCGAAGAAGCCGGACGAATACGCCACCGCCTTCCAGAGCCATACCCAGCCGGAATTGCTGCAGATTCATGATCCGGAAAAATTCGGCTGCTCGCCTTGCCATCAGGGGAACGGTCGCGCCACTACCAGCGTCGAGAAGGCGCACGGCAATTACGAACACTGGCTGTGGCCGTTGTATCCCAGGGAAAATGCCCAGGCCGGGTGTCAGAGCTGTCACGCAGCCGACATGGTGCTGGCCAGCGGCGACGTGCAGTTCCAGACCATCAACACTGGCAAAGATCTTTTCCGGCGCCGCGGCTGCATGGGATGCCATCGCTACGAGGGCTACGATAAAGAGCCCGAAGACCTGAATTCTGTTGGCCAGCAGATCAAGCAAATCGAAACGCAGAAAAAAGACAACATCAAGCAGACGGCCTACCTGATGAAGCAGGCCGACGCGGCCGCTTCTAACGAAGAGGCCAACCAGCTAAACGAAAAGGCGATCGCGCTCAAAGTGGCCAACAGCAAAGCGGACGGCCGTTTGCAGCAGCTCGATTTCCAGTCGCACAGCCTGATGCAGGATCAGAAAAAAGTCGGGCCGAACCTGAAAGACGTTCGCCTCAAGCTCAACAAGAACTGGATTCCAGTCTGGCTGAAGAAGCCGTCCGATTTCCGTCCCACGACGAAGATGCCGAACTTCCGCCTGACCGACCATCAGATTCAGGCCATCTCCGCCTACGTGTGGCAGTCCGGCTTTACCGACGCACTACCCAAGCACAAGCCCGGCAACGCGGCCCACGGGAAGGAATTGTTCGAAGAGCGCGGATGCCTCGCCTGCCACTCCATCGGCGAAGGCGACCAGATGATGGGTGGAACCTTCGCCGCAAATCTGACGCGGGTCGGCGAGAAGGCCAACTACGACTACCTCGTACGCTGGATCCACAACGCCCGCGAGCGCACGCGCCCCTATTGCCCATACGAGAAGAAGGACATTGGTCCCGAGGATTACGCCAAGAAGGGACTTCCCTTCCAGTTCGATCTTGACCACAGCCGCTGTCCGAATGACGGGCATGAACTGCAAGTTCAGAACATGACGGTGATGCCAAGCCTGCGCCTGTCTCCGGAGGACGCGGAAGACATCGCCACGTATCTGATGACGCAGAAGAAGCAGGAACCATCCTCGTACGCGGACGCTGCGTTCATGGATGATCCGGCGTTGAAAGAGGAAGGCAAGAAGTGGATCCGGCACTACGGCTGCGCCGGCTGCCACGAGATCAGCGGATTTGAGGATGAAGGGCGCATCGGCACGGAGTTGACCTACGAAGGCTCGAAGCCGATCGAGCGCCTGGACTTCGCACTCTTCACCGAGGTCGCGCAGCGCGGCGGCAAAGACGCCGAGCCGATCAAGGATAAGGAAGATCTGGCGCGCCTGCCCGACGGTCCCGCAAAAGACTCGTGGTACGACCATAAGGGGTTCTTCGAACACAAGCTGGCCGAGCCCAACATCTACGACCAGGGAAAAATCAAGAGCGAGACTGAAAAGTTGCGCATGCCCAACCTGCACCTCTCGAAAGAAGAGGTGCTCGACCTGACGACGTTCCTGATGGGCAGCCAGGAGACTTCCCTGCCCGCCAGCTATCAATACAAGCCCGGCGATACCCGCCGCGATATTCAGGAAGGCTGGTGGGTCATCACGAAATATAACTGCATGGGCTGTCACCAGATCATTCCTGGCCAGCGCACGATGCTGATGCGCCTTCCGCAGTATCAGGACGCGCAGGAGCAACTGCCTCCGAAGCTGCTGACGGAGGGGGCGCGCGTCGATCCGGAATGGCTGCGCAAGTTCCTCTCGAACCCGGCGCTGAGCACCAGCGACACGAACCGCAACGGCGTGCGTCCGTATTTGAAAGTCCGCATGCCCACGTTCTCGTTCTCCGACAATGAACTGCGCAAGCTGGTGCGCTTCTTCGAGGCAATGTCGCAGCAACCGCTGCCCTACATTCCGGAGGAAGTACCGTCGCTCACGGCGAAGGAAACCGACATGGCGCGCAGCCTGTTCTCCAGCACGGCAGCGCCTTGCCTGAAGTGCCACGCCACGGGTGATCCGGCGCATGACAAGATCGCTACCGCGCCGAACTTTCTGCTGGCGAAGGAACGTCTCAAGCCCGATTGGGTGGAGCGCTGGATCACCGATCCGCAGGCGGTCAGCCCCGGCACGTCGATGCCTTCGGGATTGTTCAAGCAGCAGAACAATCAATGGGTTTTTGCCGGGCCGACGCCACCCACTTTCAACGGATTTACCGGCGATCACCGGAAGCTGTTAACCGATTACATCTTCCTGTTGACCCCGGAGGAGCAACGGCGAGTTGCTTCGTCCATGCCGCATGCCAAGACGGCTGCAATTCCGCCGGCGAGCACTCACAAGCAGGCCGCCGTGCAGTCGCATCCTGCAGCCAGTGGAGGTTCGCGGTAGAATTTTCGGGAGTAAGATTCCTCGGGTCGTCTCCGCTTCCGCTCCGGCTCGCTCGGGAATGAACAAATTAACCGCAGTGGAACCATTACAGAAAGGGCGACATCATGAATAAGAAGACAGATTGGACAAGGCTCACGATCACGCTTCTGGCACTGTGCGCGCTGCTGGCACTCGCGGCTTGCAGCAAGAAAGAAAATACCGAGCAATCGAGCAACGCCATGGCCGATCAGCAGGCGCAGCCGGCTCCGGCCGCGACGCCCATTGATCCGGCCACCGTGGCCACCATCAACGGCACAGTGAAGTTCGATGGAACCGCGCCCAAGCCGGCAAAAATTGACATGAGCCAGGATCCGGGCTGCAAAGGCGCGAACGAAGCTGAATCCATCGTCGTCAATGGCGGTGACCTCGCCAACGTATTTGTCTATGTCAAAGACGGCCTCGGCAACCGCACCTTCGACGTTCCCAAGGACCCGGTCGTCCTTGAGCAACAGGGCTGCCGTTATCATCCTCACATATTGGGCGTGATGGCGGGACAGACCGTTCAGATCAAGAACGCCGATCCCACCACGCACAACATCCATCCCACGCCGAAAGACAACCGGGAGTGGAACGAGTCGCAGCCACCTTCTTCTCCAGCCATTGAAAAGAATTTCGCTCGGGAAGAAATCATGCTCCCAGTGAAGTGCAACCAGCACCCGTGGATGAAGATGTACGTCAACGTGGTCAAAAATCCGTTCTATGCCGTGACCGACAAGAGCGGCAAGTATGAGATTAAAGGCCTGCCTCCGGGCGACTACACGTTGGAGTTCGTGCACGAGAAACTGGGCCCGCCGCAGGACATCAAGGTCACCGTAGCCCCCAAGGATACGAAGACTGTAGATGCCACCTTCAAAGCCGGAGAGTGATTCCTTCACCCCTCGGCGGTCACCCCGCTGATGTGGCGCGGAGATCCCTCGGCCCGCTGAAGAAAACGCGGGCCGTCGGGATGACGATGAGCAAGAATTCAAACGGGTCGCCGTACCTCGCACCAACCGCAGGCGCCCGGTGATAAAATACCGCGTTGGTTCGGAGCAGGCTGCAGACTGTAGCCTGCTCCCTCCATCCATCCGGCGGGAAGGCACCCGATTCGTTGAACCTTCCCAAGACCCAAGGGGCACTCCTCTGAAAGCCATCGCCACCACTTATAATCGCGCGCATCACCGGTTCGTTGTCATTCTTGCCTGCTGGACTTTTCTGCTCATCATTGCCGGAGCGCTGGTCACCAGCAATGACGCCGGCCTGTCGGTTCCGGATTGGCCGACCTCGTTCGGCTCCTGGTACAAGATTCCGCAACTTGTCGGCGGAGTGAAGTTCGAGCACACCCACCGCATGATCGCCCAAGGCGCAGGATTGCTCACGATCATCCTTGCCGTCTGGACCTGGCGCACGGAAAAGCGTCGCTGGATGCGAATTCTAGGCCTGGTCGCACTCGGAATGGTGGTCGTTCAGGGAGTGCTCGGGGGACTGACCGTGAAGTTCTTCCTCCCGCCGCCCGTGTCCTCCGCACACGCGGCGCTGGCCCAAACTTTTTTCTGTCTGGCAGTTGCGATGGCGCTCTTCACTGGTCAGAAGTGGGTCGAAGAACAGCCCCGAGTCGAGTTTGACCCGCGACGGCCGAGCCTGTTCACGCTGACTCTGCTCTCGATCTTTGTGCTCTACGTGCAGTTGATTCTGGGAGCCATGTTCCGCCACCATGGATTAAGCTGGTGGCCTCACGTGGTGCACGCCGTCGTCGTGTCCTTCGTGCTGGCTTGGACCGCGGTGCGAGCGCTGTCGGTGTATTCCAATATCGAGGCGGTGCGCCGTCCGGCGATTCTGATGCTCTCTCTCGTCATTGCCCAGCTTTGCCTCGGCTTTACCGCATTCTTAACCCGCGTGTCGTGGGGACGAGACGCAGTCCAGCCCGAGATGCCCATGGTGATCGCCACAGTAACGCACGTTGCGGTCGGCGCACTGCTGCTGGCCACCACCGTCATCCTCGCGATTCAGGTTTGGAGGCACGTTCCCGTAGCGTTCGAAGAACGGCTCCCCCAACCGCAGCGCGATCCGTCGGCTGCCTGAGCACGGCGCAACTCGATCCGGCAACGCGGGATTGATCGACAGCGACGGAAGCGGTTCGTCGGCAGTCCGTCACCGTGGCGTCATCCCGAGCGGAGCCGCTTTTCAGGCGAAGCGAGGGATCGCCCGCGCAATCAATGTCTGCTTAGCCAGACCCTCGGCGCGATGAAGAAAACGCGGGCTTTCGCGGATGACGGCGAGTCGATACCCTAACTTTCCGCCGAATGTCGTAAACTGGTTGTGGTTCTGGGGATTCCCTTGGTCTCGAAAGTAGCTGCGTTCGCCGAAGCTGGTCCGGAGGTCGAGCAAGCCTCCACCACATCCGTCATTTCCGTACAAAACCTCGTTCACCGCTATGAGAGTCGCACTGCGCTGAATGGCGTCTCGTTCGACGTTCGTCCAGCAGAACTGTTTGGACTTCTCGGCCCCAACGGCAGCGGCAAGACGACGCTGTTCCGCATTCTTTCCACGTTGATGATCCCCACTGGCGGACGGGCGCTGATCATGGGCTATGATGCGGCCCAGGACCCGGCCAGCGTGCGACGACAGATCGGGGTCGTGTTCCAGGCACAAAGCGTCGATCCGAAGCTGACCGCCTACGAAAACCTGTGGCATCAGGGACATCTTTACGGCCTGCGCGGCGCGGCGCTGAAAGCGCGAGTGGGAGAAATTCTGGCGCGCGTTGGACTCTCCGACCGGGCTAAAGAGCGGGTAGAAACCTTCTCCGGCGGCATGCAGCGCCGCATTGAGTTGGCGAAAGGGCTGCTGCACCACCCGGGCGTTTTATTGCTGGATGAGCCTACCACCGGCCTCGATCCTGGAGCACGGCGCGACCTTTGGCAATATCTGCAGATCTTGCGCGACGAAGAACATGTTTCCGTGCTGGTCACCACTCACCTGATGGAAGAGGCTGAGCGCTGCGATCGTCTAGCCATCATGAATGAAGGAAATCTGGTGGCTCTCGGCACGCCAGCGGAATTGAAGAGCGAAATCGGTGGCGACGTAATTCTGCTCGATGCCGCGCACGACGCGGCCGCGCTGGCCGAACACATTCGCGCCCGCTTCCATGTGGAAACTGCCGTCCACGGAAATCAGGTACGCATCGAACAGGAAGGCGGCCACCGCTTTGTCCCGGATGTGGTTGAGGCTTTCCCCGGCGAAATTCAGGCGATCTCTGTCAGCAAGCCCGCGCTGGAAGATGTATTCATCCACCGCACGGGCCACAAGTTCTGGAGCGAGAGCAACGAAGCCGATTCCGAAGTGAACAAGAAAAAAGAAAAGAAAAAGAGGAGGTAGCTTGCGTCCGATGATTCTGGTGCTTTCTCTGGTGCTGGGTATCCTGCCGCTAGTCGGCGTGGTCGCAATCTTCCTGGCCGGTATGATCACGCTCTCGCCGTTCTCAGTCACTATGGACGGCCTGTTCATGACCTTGATCCTGCTGACCCTCTCCGGCTGCTTCCTGTTGAATGCATTCTGGGAGATGCGTGATCGAGGCCTGCTGGGCAAGAAAGCAGCTCCGCCCGCGAAGGCACCGGCAGCGAAAGCGAGTTAACCAATGGCGACTCAGTCAGCAACTTTGGCGCGACCCGCGGCGCCGGCATCGGCGGGCGTGCTGCTGCCCGCGTTTACCCTATGGTGGCGCGAGATCGTGCGCTTCTACCGGCAGCCCGGCCGCGTGGTCGGAGTGCTCGCGTCCCCGCTGGTGTTCTGGCTGGTCCTCGGCTCGGGATTCGGAACATCCTTTCGCTCCGGCAACGGATCAGGCCAGCAGCATTATCTGGATTATTCCTACCCGGGAATCATGATCCTGATCGCGCTCTTCACTTCGATCTTCACCATGATGTCGGTAATCGAAGACCGCAAGGAAGGATTTTTGCTGTCTGTGCTCGTGGCCCCGGTTCCGCGCACGGCAATCGTGCTGGGCAAGGTGCTCGGTGGAACTACTTTGGCCGCGTTCCAGGGCATGATCTTTTTGATCTTCGCTCCTTTTGCCGGCGTTCACCTCGACGTGAGGCAGATCTTGCTGGTTGGCGTGGTGATTTTTCTGGTTTCCTTTTCGCTCACCGCGCTGGGCTTTGCCATCGCGTGGCCCATGGATTCCTCGCAGGCTTTTCATGGCATCGTAAACCTGTTTCTGATTCCGATGTGGCTGGTGTCGGGCGCTCTGTTCCATATCAGCGGAGCTTCGCGGTGGATCCAGGTCATCATGCGCCTGAATCCTCTGACGTATGGCGTCGCGGCGCTGCGCGAGCTGATGTATGGCATCGCTGATCCCAATTTTCCGCTGCCCGAAGATCTGGCGAATCAGTTGTTGTTTTCTCTGGTGATGTTTGGACTTGCACTGCTCGTAGCCAACCGCCGCACCAAGAGGCCCGCCGCTTGATCCCTGCTCAATACGCTTACTTCCCTGCTCTGATTGCCAGCCTCAATGGAGCCAGCGCGGTTCTGCTGTTTGTCGGCCGCAGCCTGATCCTGCGCGGCAAGGTCGCCGCGCACCGCGTCTGCATGATCGCTGCAGTCATCTCCTCAGGATTGTTTCTGGCCTGTTATTTGTATTTCCACGCGCAGGTGGGCGATATCCGCTTTCTCGGCGACCGCTTCTGGCATATCGTTTACCTGATCGTGCTGATTCCTCATGTGATTCTTGCGATCGTGATTGTTCCTTTGGTCTACATCACCTTGGTCCGCGGGTTGCGCGAACGCTTTGTCCAGCACCGCGCCATCGCCCGTTGGACCTGGCCGTTATGGATGTATGTCAGCGTCACCGGCGTTCTCGTATATTTCATGCTGTACCGGTGGTTTCCGCACAGTTAGGTTGGAAACCCGATTTCACCACAGAGGCAAGTGACACAGAAAAAACTCAAAGATCAGAAACAAACTCGCCAGTCTCAGTCTGTTACGCATTGTTGGTTTTCTCTGTGCCTCTGTGACTCTGTGGTGAAATAGATTTTTCATGTCTGTACTGAAGCTCAAAATCGACGTCTCCGGCACGGTAGGCGATGCCGCCTGGAGCCAGATTCACCAGTTCGATCAGATTCAAAGCGCCGACTTCGGACCGCAGTTCGGCAGTGGCCAGCGCTGCAACCATCCGCCGGACGCGCCTCACGCCAAGGGAGAATGGATTGGCGCCGAAATCCGGCTGCAGACGCCGCTTCTGGCGCAATACGCCATGTCCCATTACCTCGAACAGGATCGAGTGCTTGACGCGGACGTGGAATAAGCTCCCGTCCGGCAATTTCTGTTATAGTGCTGCGCGGTGTCAACCCTCGCTCGCACCCCGAATCTTCCCCAGACAGAAACGGCGTCCCCACCAATTGTGGGCGTCAAACAGCGTTTCGCTGCGGCCGGGCTTTCGGCTCTATTTCCGGGGTGGGGACAACTCCGCCTAGGACACTCTCGCAAGGGTGCGATTTTGCTTGGTGCACTGCTCGCCTGCCTTCTGTGCTTTTGGCCTCTACGCTTATGTCAGCACTATGCCGGACTTATGTCCCTGGTGTTCTCTGGCTTTTTTCTGTTCAATTTCGCAGTATTCGATGCACTCTTCAGCCGTGATGCGCAATCGGGCTCTCGCCTCAAGCTGCGCTGGCTTCCCTTGGGGATTGTTCTCGGCTACGTCGGATTCAATATCGTGTTCACCGCCTCGTTGATTGGCTCCGGGTTCCGCACCCTGCAATGCATGGGTACGTCGATGACGCCGACGCTGATGAAGAACGACCGGTTCGTCTACAACTGGAGGTACTACTCTTCACACTCCAAGACGAGAGGCGATGTCGTGATCTTCAGGCGGCAAAACTCGTTGCTCGTCAAACGCATCATCGCAATCGGAGGCGACACGATCCAGGGCCGTGGGCGAACAATATTGTTGAACGGCAGCCCAATCGATGAGACCTATGTTCAACCCGAGAGCCCAATGGGGGAGCATGCGGCCGCTGATTCGTTTGGACCCGTCACGCTGCCTCCGGGCCAGTACTTCGTCATGGGCGACAACCGCGACATGAGCCTTGACAGCCGCTATCCTGATTTTGGCCTGGTCAGCGACGACATGATTGTAGGGAGAGCTTTATATTTCTATAAAATTGGATTCGGCAACGGACCACTGACCCGGAGGCTGGACTGAATGTCGCAAGCAGACGAAATAGCCGAGACTTCGAGCTCAGCTCCGCCGGCAAAACCCAAGCCCTCCATCTCGCGCACGCAGAAGCTTCTATTTTTCGCTACCGGCTGGCTGATCGTCCTCATGCCCTTTCTTTTCTGGTGGAATACCTGGTTCGGGCGTCATCTTTCCGATCAGCAGATGACGGAATACCTGCACGACGACAAGAAGCCGCGTCACATGCAACACGCCCTCGTGCAACTCGGCGACCGCATGGCTCACACCGACGCGGCGGCGAAGCATTGGTATCCGGACCTGGTCCGCCTCTCCAGCAATTCCGTGGAAGAAGTGCGCAACACTGATGCCTGGGTAATGGGACAAGACACGTCCGGTGCGGGATTTCACGAGACTCTTCTGAAGATGCTGCAGGATCCTTCTCCGACGGTGCGCGGGAACGCAGCCTTATCGCTGGTGCGTTTCGGAGATGCAACGGGGCGTCCGCAGATTGTGGGTCTGCTGCAGCCGGCGCACCTTACCGCTCCGGCAGCCGGTCATGTTCTGGATGCGGATCGCCCCGGGACGGCGATTCATCAGGGAGGATTGATTGCACAGTTGCAGACGACAGGCTCGCCGCAGTCCGTCGAAATCCGGTCCCCGATTCCGGGGCGAATCCGTTCAGTCTCGCAAACGGGCGCAAATGTCGCGGCCGGTGCGGAGATCGCGGTAGTCGATCCTTCGACCGAACAAGTGTGGGAAGCGCTGCGGGCCTTGTACCTCGTGGGACAGCCCGACGATCTGCCCGCCGTGCAGCCCTACGAGCGCGACGTGCCCGATGTTTCCGATGACGTGCGGAAGCAGGCGCTCGAAACCGAGAAAGCGATTCTGCAGCGCAGCCAGCGCTGACCACCCACGAGATTTGTCATCCTGAGCGGAGTTGCGGAATGAACGAATTGAATTGCGCCGCGGAGTTGATGGATCCCTACCCGCGGTCAAACCCTGGCATCTCACGGAATTCCCAGCACGTACCCGGAGCAGCCGCTAGATCGCCATTGGCCCGACTTCTTTTTCCACTTCTGTCGTGTCGACCATGACGATGGCGTCCCACGGACAGCCATCCAGGAAGCAGCCATCCGGTCCCTTGCTGAGACACTTCTTGCAGCCGATGCAGAGGATGGGGTCCACTGCGATGCGGCCAAACGGCGGATGGTCGTCATCCGGCACCCAGAACATGCAGTCTTCCACCGGGCAGTATTCCACGCACGCGGGCGATCCAGCGCAACCGGTGCAGCACTCGGTGATCACCGCGAGTTCCTTGGGTTTCTTCTTGCGCGGGGTGGCAAGACCTTTGGACTTCGGTTCAAACTTCTCGTCGTCGGGAACCATTCCGACGGCCTTGGTAGCTCCGGAGGGCGCTGGCATGCGAGGGATTATAGCGCAAAACCCCTGAATCCTCGCCGGAAACCGCTAATCTCCTCACGTTGGGTAAGCAGATCGCCCGAGTGCGACGTAATGCTCACCACAGAGGCACAGAGAAACCAAAGATCAGGCTCGCTCGTTTCAGGGTTTTACTCGCTCTTAATTTTCTCCGTGCCTCTGTGACTCTGTGGCTGAATTGATCTTGAGGCATGGCGTAGGACCGCACTTCGTCGGCCCGCATCCAAAAGCACAAACGGCGGAGGATTCGCCTCCGCCGCCTGTTTTCTTCGATAGTCCCTGACGATCTAGTGGTGGTCCTCGTGCTCATGGCGCCATTTCCAGTAAGCTCGCTGCCGCTTTGCGTCCAGCCGATTAAACTCGACGTAGGTTTCGTGCCTGCTCTCTAACCAACCTCGATAGGCGCGGTCTTCGGCATCATCCCAGTTGTGATAGTCGCGGTGTTCTTTGTCATACACCCTGTGTTCTTCCTGCTCGTGCCGCTCATGCTCGTCTTGTGGGACCGGCAGAGCAAATGCGCCCAACGGGGCCATCAAGGCGGCGGACAGAAAAAACGAAGCAACCAAATTCTTTTTATGACGCATGTTTATCCTCCGTAACATCCAGACTAGGATGCTGGCCACCAGCCTGCGGTTGGGAGGCAAATTCGGAGGAAACATCTTCCATTCAGCCATTCAGCTTTTCGAGTACTCTGCTAATCCCGTCTCGAAATTCCTGCTCATCGGTGATCAGGCTCAATACCAGATAACCGTCGCCAGGAAAATCATAAAAGTGCCCGGGATGAACCATTACTGATTTCTCGCGCACCAACTCAATCGCCAGCTCTTCATCGGAGCGGGTCACGGGCACGCGCAGTGCCGCATACCATCCGCCGGCAACTTGCAGCCGCTGGCAGCTTTTCTGCCCTGCCAACTGGCAATCCAGTTCTGCAAGATTCTCTCTTACTCGTTCGAGCAGTTGCCGCTGGACATTCTTCCGCTCCTCCATGAGTACCGGCACGGCCCACTGAATCGGCGCATTCATCGAGAGATAGGTATCGGCAATGACTTCCAGGCGCGCCATCGCCGCTTCCACTTCAATCCCTGGACCGCTGGTCACGACCCAGGACACCTTCATCTGGGGCAGCGCGGAAATCTTGGACAGACCGCTCAGCGTAAAGGTAAGAACATCCTGATTTCCCGCGAAGGTCGCGTGCAGCTGTGGAGAGGCAGCTGTCGAGCTTTGCTCGACCGTACGGCCGAGGGCGGCCGTCCCCACATCAGCATGAGTTGCTGAGGCATCCAGCCGGTAATCCAGAAAAACTTCATCCACGATCAAAGCCAGCCCACGGTCGCGGCATAACGTATTCAGCTGGCCCGCCTCTGTCGCCTGTACAAACGATCCGGTCGGATTGTTCGGATGTACCAACACAATGCCGCGGGTACGCGGGGTAATCGCCTTTTCGAGCGAGGGAAAATCCATCTGCCAGCCGTGGTCATAAATCAGCGGATACGGCTCCAGCTTCACATCCTGCAAATCCGCCAGAAATTCAAACAGAGGATAGCTTGGCTTCGGCACCAGCAATGCGTCGCCGGCGTTGCACAGCAGGCGAAAGACGTACGAATAGCCCTCGCTCGTGCTCGTCGTCAGCACGATCCGCTCGCGATCCAGTCCAGCGACCCCATGCTCTCGCCGGTAATAGTCCGCAACGGACTCCCGAGCTTCGGGCAAGCCCTTCGCCTGCGGATCGTAGTCCATCGCCTTCGGCGACCCCAGCGATCGCAGGATTGCCGCCGAGTCATATTCCAAGCCCGCACGCGTGGGATTGGAAACCGTCAGATCAAGGATCTTCTTCCCGCTCGCGCGCGCTTGTTCTACCGCCTCAGTAAAGCGGTTCTGCGTGAGGGTCCAGTTCGTCCGCTCAGAAAACATGCATGGATTCTATAGGAAGGAAAATCACCGGCTTCGCCGGGGGACGGACGAAAGGGTCCGCCCACTACACAACAATGGGCGTCCCGAAAAAGGGACGCCCGAAACTCATGCTCAATTTTCTTACTCGAGTGGCAAGCGATGCATGCCCTTCAGCGACTCCGGCACCGCCTCGAGGCTGAGGTTATCCTGCACGCCGAGCGTCTGCAGGCTGGGCCAGTCGCGGATTCCGATAGCCGGGCAGATCAACCCCTTGCCCGCTGGCCGCAAAAGCTGGCGCAATGTCTGCACGCCGTAGAATAGCCCCTGTCCGGTGTGAGCCGCGACGATCAGGTGCGACTTGTCGGAAAACAAAAGATAGCCGTCCGCGCCCACCGCTGAGTCGGCCTTCAGGCCGTTTCGGGCCAGGAATCGGCGTACGCGCGCATCCTCAAGCCGCGCCAGCACGATGGCGCCACCTTCGGCTTTACCAGCGGCCTTCATGCCCAGGATATCCAGCTGCAATCCCGACTGATCAGCAACCTCTTCCGCCAGAGTCTCCGCGGCGATGCGATCCTCAGATTGATGGCCGAGCTGGACGAAGATCTTGGTCCGAGGCCCAACCTTGAACCCGCCATCACGCAGCTGCACCTCTTTCGGCGCCGGCTCCAGCTTTACCGCCGGTCGGCTCGGAGCATCCACGGCCGCGAGCGCCGAAGCGGTCAGCAATGCAAATCCAATCATCCCCAACACTGGCTTCGTCATTGAAATCCTTAAACTGGACAATCTAGGCCTACATTGTACCGGAAGCCGAGGGCCGTGCCGCGAACGGAGCAGTCCTTGTATTACTAACCCGGTAGCAACCGGGATTCCTCGGTCTTTGCAGAAGATCTCTATTTCCCGCCAAATGCTTCCTTATTAACGACATACGGCATCTTCGCAACATCTCCGCCATAATTCCCTTCCAGCACATCGATCAGCCCTTGAGCGCAGCGGCCAGCCATTCCCTTTTCTGGATCGGTCGACAAGCGGGTAATCCGCGCCGCACTGGCAAAGTGCGGCAGCAGCCGGCAACGGTCGGCAATCGAGGGATCGCGTAGCGGAGAATCCGCCGGCAGCGGTTCCTTCTCGTAGACATCCAGCGCCGCGCCGGCGATCCAGTTCTCGCGCAGCGCCCGCGCCAATGCGATCTCATCCACTACCGGGCCGCGCGAAGTATTCACCAGGTAGGCGGTGGACTTCATCAGCCTCAACGTCTGCTCGTTGAACAGATGGTAGGTCGGCGTCGCACTCTCGCCGGCGCGCAGCAGAGGGACGTGCACGCTGACGAAATCCGCGCCTCTCAACGCTTCCTCGAACGGGACATACTTAATCCATGCCTTTTCCCTCGTCATCCCGCGCGCATGCCGCAGATCGTTGACCTCCTGGACTGCCTTAACGAAGCCCTGATTCTCGTAGGCCGGGTCGTAGCACAACACATTCATATCGAAGCCCGAGCATTTCTTGATGAAAGCCAGCCCAATACGCCCAGTGCCAATCACTGCAACGGTTTTCCCGGTGACCTCGTCGCCCAGAAACGGCAGGTACGGATGCCAATAACCCCACTCCCGATCGCGAGTCAGATGTTCGGCGGGCCACATTTTGCGTGCCAGCGTTCCCATCAGGAAGAAGGCAAACTCCGCGGTCGCCTCGGTCAACACGTCAGCGGTGTGAGTGAATGGAATCTTGTAGCGATTTGCATCCGCGCGATTGATATTGTCAAAGCCCACCGCGATCTGCGCCACCACCTTCAGCGTGCCCTTGCCTGCCTCGAAGACCCCGGCATCGATCGGATCGCGGAGCGTCGTAATCAGCCCGTCGATCCCTGCGTTCACTTTCTCAAGAATCAGCGCCTTCGGTGGCGCCTCGGGATTGGGATACACCTCGACCTCATATCCGCGCTTGCGCAGCAGGTCAATGGCTTCTCCGATATCGCAGGTAGCAAACACGCGAAATTTCTTATTCATAGATAGGAACGTTCAGTGAGGAAAATCTTTCCGGATTATAACGACCCCAGACCGGTGAATATCATACGCGAGACCCTGCATGGCGCGCCCAAAGGTCACCTCATTTCTCAGGATGCGACTTTCTGCACCATCCCGAGTGAGGAGCGAGGGTTTGCCCGGCAAAACAAATCCCCGCCCAAGGCAAGCCTGGACGGGGCGATTCGCGACCCACCCTATTTTCCCGCAGAGTGGTGGTCGTAACTGATCACCCGGGTAATCTTCCACGCGCCATCTTTGTACTGCCACAAGTGAATGAACTGGCCTTCGCCGACGCCTTCGGTGTCTTCATGGCCCGGGTGGTGAAAGCGATGAACGCCTTCTTCGAGCGCGCCGTAGCCCTTCATGTAGTAGATCTTCAGCGTGCCCGGAACAAGTTCGCGCGTGACCTTGCCGCAGATGTTTTTCTTGACGCTGTCGGTCAGCGCCGCCTTGCCCAGCGTAACGCCGCCCTGATCGTGGTAGAACTCCACGTCATCGACAAAGAATGTAGCGAACTTTTCCAGATCGCATTTGTTGTACGAATCAAACAGCGCCGCGTCGAGGGCCGTGACAGTCTTGTCCAGGTCCGCCTGATTCTGGATCTTGTCGAGTGGAAGCACGTTTTGCGCAGCGGACGGATAGGCAAGCAAAACAAGCAGGAAAACAGAAGCAAGGATCGCCGGAACAGAACGCTTCATAGGACTCGCTTTCGGTTGGGATAGGAGGTGCAAAGGAGGGTACGGCAGGAACGGGCAGATTGTTCCATGCACCACAGATCTCATCCAAGCCCGAAGACGCGGAGACCGTATTCAATTTGGCTCAGGACTGCGCGGTCCAGCAGGATACCTAAGTTTTCAGCGCGCCAGCGAGCGCATCATGGAAGATTGTACCGTTTGCATGGCTGAGCCGGACTGTTTTCGGGAGACGAGCGAAACTCGCCGCCGCGGGAAGAGCGGGCTCTCATTGCTGAACGTTTGGCGGCTGATCGCTGACCCGACGTGAACAGATTTACGTCGTCAAATTGGATCGGCGCGAGCGCTCCCACCAGACCTGAGGGTCCTCGGGACGAGAGAGCATCTTCGACAGTTCCTGCTTAATTTCGCGCAGGCGGGTGGTACGTAGCTCCATCGCAGTCTTGTCCAGCTCGGTGAAGCTGCCCTTCTCAGCGGAACGGGCATTCAGGTTGCGAAGGTCAGTGATTTCCTGGCGGAGGCTGGCAAGTTGTTCCGTGATATAAGGCATCTCATTGATCATACGCGGAAGTCAGTGGATCGACCGGAAATTCGGGGGAACGAAGGGCCGCGTTACTAAACTCGTACTTTCGGGGACTTTGGTGCGGGTCCGGGCTCAGTCGGCCATGTCTTTTAACGGGCCCGATAGCCTCGCTTCGAGCTCTGGATCGACATGCCGGATTTCTTTCAACAATACCTGCATGGCATTCCGAAACGCACGCTCCAGTTCGGTCGGCTCAAGCGACCGGGGAACGCTGGCGGCAGCCGCGTCCCGCTCGACCGCGGGGAGATCGTCCAACCCTCGGCCCTGCATGGCAAGCACGCCGCAGCGCAAGCAGGTGAGTTCGCCGATTTGACTGCGCATGCCGCTCAGCATGTATTCCGCCTGCAAAACCCGTCCACGTTCCAGGCTCGATCGCAGGTGCAGCGCATAAAGCCATGCCATCCCGATCAGCGCATGTGCCTCCGGCTGCGGCGCGGGCTGCGGCGGATTCGCCTCGCCGAAGACAAGCCGGAAATTCGGTCCGAATGCGCCGAAATCCCCCCTCGGCCAGAAAGAGATATCCACTTGCAAAGTATTTCTCAGTAGGAACACGCGATACAGCGTTGCACCGCGCGAAACGTCAACGTGAGCCACCGCGCCGTGATCGCGGTAAAGACGGCCAGTCCATTCGGCGACAACCCCCTCGTGCGACGCGCCGGGTGCAAGGCAGAGAGCCAGATCGATGTCGGACCAGCGGTCGAGTCGCGCCGCCGCCGCCGACCCAGTGTGCGCCGCGCCGCAGAGGTTGGGATCGCTCTGCGCAGCAGAAACCAACTCGTCTCGGAGTCGCTCCCGTTCGTCAGCCGTAAAGATCGCCATGCGCAAGATATGGTAACCGAACCTTCGCGGAACGTGGCCCATTCAAGCCCGATTTTGTGTCTAGTCCCACGACATAGTTTAGAAATCGTCCCCGGAGATCCTTTACAGTTTCGGGGGAGAAGATTCGTTAGGCAACTAGGACGACGATCGTCGATCGCGGGTTGCCTAGGTCGAGTTCCCGCACCCGGCTGCGGCAGTAATACACACCGCGGGCCTTTGAAGTCCATCTGCCAGAGTTCGTTGGGTGCCTGGCGCTCAAACCGTTGCAGCGCCAGACCCGGATGCTCCGGTTCGTGGATCAAGTCCATGCCGCACCAGAATGCGATGAATCGTGCTGGGAAAACTGCCAGGGCCTGGCTGAGAGGTCGCTCTCGCACATACGGTCGCAGCGCCAATTACCCACACAGCAAACACCGCTTGGCGAAGGCGACCCGCCACGCCCTCCTGGAAGTTCTAAGTCGACTGGCACTTTTTGCGCTGCTCGTTCCAGACAAGAAAGTCTTTTAACCCATTGTAGATAAACAAAATACCTCGTCGCTTCGATGTGGACGAGCCGTCGCTTTACCCCGGCCCCAATGCAGGTGATATTCGGCGTGCATTCGCGGTCGTCTCAGCCCGGGGGGCGAGCGGCCCGCGCCGGCAAATAGAAACGCCCAGCGGGATTTTGTCGTACAAACCAGTTCTAACGTTTCTCTGGGAAAAACTTCAATGAATTGCATCCGCCGCCAAACCAAGATTGCCAACCGCGGCCGCGGCAGAAATTCGAATCAAATTCAGGAGACAACAATGACTACAGTTCTCAAGGCAAAGCTTCTTGCGGGCATATTCCTGGTGGCGATAGCGATCGCTTCGCCGGCGCAAACGGTCAGCACGATTTACGAGTTCAGCAACGGTACGAACCCGAATCTGCCTGCGGGCGTAATGGCGCAGGGACAAGACGGAAATTTCTATGGAATTACGCTATCCGGCGGAGGTCCTGCGAACCAGGGCGCGATTTACAAAATCAGCTCTAAGGGAGTGCTCACAAACTTGCACGCGATGGCGCAATCGGACGGCACGACATGCAACGGCCTGACTCTAGGCACCGATGGCAATTTCTACGGCACCTGTCAGGGTGGGGGCACCAACGACTACGGAACGCTTTTCAAAGTGACGTCCGCCGGCGCCCTGACCGTATTGCACAACTTTGCAGCCTTAGAATCGACCAACGACGGATGTATACCGTACGCGCCTCCGATCCAGGCAACTAACGGAGATTTTTACGGAACCACAGGTCGTTGCGGTACAAATGGTTACGGAACAGTGTACAAGCTTACGCTGGCGGGAACCTACAGCCTGCTGTACAACTTCCAAGGTCCGCCGAACGACACGGCGGTGCCCTTCGGCTTGATCGAAGGCACTGACGGCAACTTGTGGGGAGTCGGAAACGGCTGGATCGTCAGCCATGGCGGAGTATTCAAAATCACGCTCGCGGGCAAGGAGTCGCTGGTATATACGTTCACGGGCGAACCGGATGGCGCGTACCCGAATGCCAGTCTGATTCAGGGCTCCAATGGCGACTTCTATGGAACCACCGAAGAGGGCGGAACTGCGAACGACGGAACCATTTTCCAGATCACCACGAGCGGCAAAGAGACGGTGCTCTACAGTTTCCCGAATCAGACGGACGGCGCCTATCCCATGTTGCCGTTGACCCAGGGGCCGGACGGTTTATTATTTGGCGCCGCAGAGGATTGCGCCGGAGGGGGCTGCGCGCAAGCCGGACTCTTCGACATTACCACCAAGGGCGTGTACAAGACCGTTTATCTATACCCGCTCGTTTGCTCGAATTGCGCTCAGCCTGATGGTCCGCTCTTGCTTTCCACCAACGGCACGTTTTACAGCACGACCGAGCAGGGCGGGACCGACGTTGGCTCGTTCTACAGCGTGAGCAATGGCTACAGCCCCTTCATCTCCCTCGTGAATGTGAAGTCCGGCGCAGAAGGCGCGCAGGTCGGCATTCTGGGCCAAGGATTCACTTCGAAGTCTGTGGTCGAGTTCGGAGGCACAAAAGCCACCACCACGAAACTCACCGGCAGCACACACATTCTCGCGACAGTTCCGACCGGCGCGCTCACCGGCGACGTCACCGTAACCACTGGATCGACCGTGCTGTCGACCACCGCGAGCTACAAGATCACGCCAACCTACAAAAGCTTTACGCCTCCGAGCGGCCCGGTCGGAACCGTCGTGACCTTCAACGGCACCGGCCTGACTCAAACCACGAAGGTGACAATCGATAAAATATCGGCGACATTCACGGTGGTCTCCGATTCCGAAATCACCGCGACCGTTCCCGCCGGAGCCGCAACCGGAAAAATCACCGTGACCACAAAAGGTGGCAGCGTCACCAGTTCCACGAACTTCACGGTCAACTAGGGTCAGCGCTTACATCTCTGACTTTACGAGGAGTTGCGCTCAGCAGAAAGGATCTGAGGCAGACGGAACAAGGGGCCCCATCCTTGTGCGCTTTTTGCACAAGGGTGGGATGCCACCAAACCCAATCTGTTGGATCTCGATCTACTAGGATCATCACGGAGGCGGGAAGGGCATGAGTTTACTCGTGCCGTAAGTCGCCCAAGCTAACTTTAGTGCCGGAGGTTCGCCGAATCATCTCACCGACAAATAAAAAGGGCGGCCTTGGCAGCCGCCCTAAACTCAGGCTAGTCGGAACGGCCAGTTCGCACCTTTCGATGAACGCCATTCATTTCACTTCTAGCTGATCCTCCGAGCGGTATCGCTAAACAAAAGCCCCGCTCTTGCGAGCGGGGCTTCTTTTCTGTCAAGGTTTGGCGCCGAAGGCGCGTCTGCCTGGACGGCCAGTCCTAGTACATGTCGCCCATGCCGCCGCCGTGTCCGCCGCCGGGAGCGGGAGCTTCCTTCTTTTCAGGAATCTCCGCGATCAGGGCTTCGGTGGTCAGCATCAGGCTGGCGATCGATCCTGCGTTCTGCAGGGCGGTGCGCACAACCTTGGTCGGATCGAGCACGCCGGCCTTGACCAGATCCTCGTATTCGTTAGAGAAGGCGTTGAAGCCGAAGTTGTTCTCCTTCGAATCGAGCACCTTGCCGAGGATCACTGCGCCCTCTTCGCCGGCGTTCTCGGCGATCATGCGCAGGGGCTCGGTGATGGCGCGCTTGACGATGTTGATACCGATCTGCTCATCGCCTTCGGCCTTCACCTTGTCGAGGGCTGCGGCGCAACGCGCCAGAGCCACTCCGCCGCCCGGGACAATTCCCTCTTCCACGGCAGCGCGGGTTGCATGCATCGCGTCTTCCACGCGGGCTTTCTTTTCCTTCATTTCGGTTTCGGTTGCGGCGCCGACTTTAATGACGGCTACGCCACCGACCAGCTTCGCCAACCGCTCCTGCAGTTTCTCGCGGTCATAGTCGCTGGTAGTCTTGTCGATCTGGCTGCGAATTTCCTTCACGCGGCCTTCGATCTCGCTGTGCTTGCCCTTGCCTTCGACCACCGTGGTGTTGTCCTTGTCGATGGTGATCTTCTTGGCCTGGCCGAGGTCGCGCAATCTGGACGTTCTCGAGCTTAATGCCGAGATCTTCCGTGATGGCCTTGCCGCCGGTCAGAATGGCAATATCCTGCAGCATCGCCTTGCGGCGATCGCCGAAGCCAGGAGCCTTGACGGCCGCGACTTGCAGCGTGCCACGCAGCTTGTTGACGACGAGGGTAGCGAGTGCTTCGCCTTCCACGTCCTCAGCAATGATCAGCAGCGGCTTGCCGGACTTGGCAATCTGCTCGAGCAGCGGGAGCAGGTCTTTCATCGAGCTGATCTTCTTTTCGGCTTTCCGGCGACGCCGAATTTCTACAAGCTCAAAACGGCGGATGGCGTTCCTTATTCGCAGATCGCCACGCTGCACGGCCGCGACGTGCTCGCGACCACCGTGCTGCAAAGCTGCATCCGCTACCAGAGCCGGAGCAAGTCCTGTCGGTTCTGCGCTATCGGCCAATCGCTCGCGGCGGGGCGAACGATCGAACGCAAGACGCCAGCGCAATTGGCCGAAGTGGCCCGCGCCGCGGTCGAACTCGATGGCGTCACGCATATGGTGATGACCACGGGAACGCCGCCGGGCGCCGATCGCGGCGCGGCAATGCTCGCCGAGAGCGCGGCTGCAGTAAAAGCCACCGTCGATCTGCCGATCCAGGTCCAATGCGAGCCGCCGGGAGACCATGCGTGGTTTGGTGTCTTGCGGGACGCGGGCGCCGAGGCGCTCGGCATGCACCTCGAAGCCGTGACCGAGCCGGTGCGCCACATCAGCATTGCGGCAGCGGGCATTGGCTCTAACTGGTACGCA
>CAVXVD010000032.1:0-3956 GCA_963765015.1 uncultured Acidobacteriota bacterium
CCAAACCCTCTGAGGGAGTATTTCGCTCCACTGATAATGGTAATAGTTGGATGGAGGTTAATGCAGGCGGTGGCACGGCCCTTGCAATAAGCGGCAATACTGCATTTGCCGTTGGAGGTGGATTATATAGTTCCATAAACAGCGGAGTAACCTGGGCGGCAGTTGACACTGCGGGGCTGGCAAAAACGTTTACAGTACTTTTAGCGGATAAAGCATATTTATTTGCCGGTGGCAGCAGTGGGATTGTTGGAGATTCTGAGGATGTCACCATGTTCCGTTCCACAGATGGAGGTAATAGCTGGATTAATATCACTTCAGGTCTTCCCCAGAGCACAGTTCTGCGAAGGTTCCGGTCCGGTAACCTGGACCCTGACCACGCTGGCCAACGGAACCCATAACTACACTCTGACGGGCGTAGTGGTTGGAACGATGGGCGGGATGAACGTCAATGGCGTGACCGTGCAGCTGACGATCAACACTGGAAAAGGCTTTTTCAACGGCATGACCACGATCTCCGGCGGAGATACCAGTGTGCAGTCTTCGGTCCCGGAACCGTCGACGCTTGCTTTGTTCGGCACAGGGACGCTCGCTTTGGCGGTGATAATCCGGCGAAAGGTGCTGGCTACCCGGTAATCAGTATTTGGGATTTAAAAACGACGCGCCCGCGAGACACTCGCGGGCGTTTTCTATTGTGTCCCGCAGGTATTGCAGTGGAAAGAAATCAGGGATCCTTCGACTGCGTTGTTGCCCGCTTCGCGGACGACAACTTCGCTCAGGATGACAAGCCTAGTTTGCGATCTGCTCGACTTCCTCTCCGAGGTCGCCGCGGCTTCGCCCTGTCGTAGAATCAAGACTTGCATGCCCCCTCAGAGCTAGATGGTCTGGTCGTGGTGCTGGTGCGCGCGCGCAATCCGCTCAACATTGGCGCGGCAGCGCGTGCTATGAGCAACTTCGGGGCTCACCGGCTGCGACTGGTCAACGTGTACGATCCCGGATTCCGCGAAGCGAAGTCCGCAGTCGGCGCTGCTGACCTGCTGGCCAGTGCGGACGAATTCAAGACCGTTGGTGAAGCTGTTTCCGACTGCAACCTCGTCGTAGGAACCACGGCCGTGCGCAACCGCGTTCTGTCGCAGCCCGTGCACCGCCTCGACGAACCCTCTGGTGCCGCGATCCGTCAGCAACTGCAAACCGGGCGCGTCGCCCTGCTGTTCGGCTCGGAAAAAACCGGGCTTTCCGGCAAAGACTTCAGCCATTGTCATTGGCTGCTGAACATTCCCACCAAAGAAACGAATTTCTCCATGAACCTGGGACAAGCGGTCGCGGTCTGCCTCTATGAGCTGGCCCGGAATACGACCGTTCCGCCAGCTCCGAAGGAAGCCGAACCTGCCAGCGCCGAGCAAACTGAGTTGATCACGGAAGGTTTGCTCGAATCGCTGCGCATCAGCGGCTACGTGAAACCGGGCACTGACGCCATGTTCGAGAAGAAAGCCCGCCAGCTGATCCTGCGGTTCAAAATGGAAGCTTACGACGCGAAACTTCTTCTCGGCATGGTGCGGCAGATTGTGTGGAAGCTGCGGAATCCCGGCAAGACTAGTGAGTGATGCGCTGCGGAGACGCCTGGGTGGATGTTCGTTTGAAGTGAAACTGCAGGAGCCATGCACTGCCGGTAGGTTGTCCATCGACCATAGGCGGAGAAAATTCCCAGCGCTGGGCCGCTTTCATCGCGAGGTTCGCAAAATAAACGCTCGGGCCTGCGGACTTAAACTTCGCCGAAACTACTTTTCCGGAAGCATCCACCTGCACCTGGACCGTCACTTTGATCGTTCCGGAAATCGTATTTTTCGCGCTTTGCGGAACATCGGGAAGCACCTGATGAACCACCGCGCCACCGGAGGGAGCAGCTTTCTTAGCGGGCGCAGCGGGTTGACTCGGAAGCAGCTGGGGCGCGGGAGCGGGTTCGGTTTGAGCAGCGGGCTGCTGGGCTGGATCGGGCGCCGGTACCGAGGGACTCTTGCCGCGCGACAGGAATACTGCCGCGATCACCACCGCAACCACGACCACAGCAAGAATGGGAATGAGTCCAGGCCGCCGCTTTTCCGGGCGCGCAGGCGGTGGTGTCACCGGCACGGGCACCGATCGTCCCGCGGGCTGCAGCCGCGCCTGAATGTCGGCGAGCGAGCAGCGCCGCTTCGGATCCAGATGCACGCACTCGCGCGCAATCCCCCGAAACGGTTCGGGAATCGTATTCGGCAGGCTTGGACTGCCGGATTCTTCCGCAAAGGCCACGTTCTGCGTCATCGCCGTTACCAGCGTTACGCCCACGGACCACACATCGCCCGCCGGAGAGACGATTCCGGCGGATGTCTCCGGTGCATCGTAGGCGTCCCGCCGTCGGTTCGCGGGCTGCACCTCAGCCGCGGACGTTACCTGATCGGTTGAGAGCTTTAGCTGATCTCCGACCGCCAGCACATTCGACGGCTTGATTCGCGAGTGAACGAATTTCTTTTCGTGAAGGTAGGACAGCGCGTCAAGCAAGGGCGGAAGCAGATCGGATACTTCCGCTGGAGCCAGCGGCCGCACGGGAAGAATCTGCGACAGATCTTCTTCCGCAAATTCCATCACCGCATAGAGGACGGGCGCGCCATCCATCTGGCAACGACCCGCCTCAAAAATTCGAATCAGGTGAGGATGGGAAAGCTTGGCGGCTGAGCGCAGGCGGGAAAGCTCGCGGTCCGCCGTGCCTGCGTCGGTCTCGATCAGCTTGATGGCGGCTTTCTGCGAGGCTTGTCCCGGAAGATCCGTGAGGAATACGGCGCTGTGGTCCGATCCGCCGAGCCATTGCCGGAGCGGAAATTTCCCATCGACCACGCGCCCTTCCCACGATTTCCAGCTTTCCACCTTGCTCATCCGGGCTCCCCGAACATCAATCTGCGAACCTCATTCTATGCCATCAGCGAAAAAGTGGCATATCGAGTGGTTCAGGGCGCCGTTTCGTCCGTGTAGATTCCTGAAATGTTCGTCGTCATCCCGAAGTGCCCGCGTTTTCTCCAGACGGTCGAGAGATCTCCCTCCGCAGACTTTTGTTGCGGGGAGATCCCTCGCTTTGCCTGAAAAGCGGTTACGCTTGGGATGACGCCGAGACATGGGCCTCTTCAACTGGGCCGCGACTCAGCGGCTCTTGTAGCTGAACGTTACCTTTGTCTCCTCGTCAAGCACCAGCGGCCGGACGAAACTGAACGAAGTACCCGCCCGCGGGACATCAATCGCCACCGGCAACACGCCAGCAACCCGCTTCTGCAAGTTCAATACGTTGGCGGACGCATTCTGGCTCACGGCTCCCGGCGCCAACTGGACGAGCTTTTCGTAGTTCCGCCCGTTGAGTTGAAGCTCCGAAAGCGAGGAGACTGAGCTCGACTCGGTGTTCAGCATCGGTGTCGCCGCCGTGACTTCGACTGTGGTTGACACGCTGCCCACGTTCATGGGGAAGTTGTAGGCCGTAGGCTGGTTCGAGTCGTAGTGAACGTCATAGAGAATCGTGCGGAAGCCCGGCGACTCCGCCTTGATCTTGTAGTTGCCGGAAGGTAGGCCTGCGATGGTCCAGCGTCCCGACGCGTCACTGGCTGCCATCCGGCTGATTCCGTTCTCCGAAGAAGTCAGGGTGATGCGCGCGTTCGGAATTACAGCGCCCGTCGGATCGGTCACATATCCGCCAATCTGTCCGGGCAGCACGTCCATGCGCATTTCGCTGGTCACGTCGGCTTCGCTGGACCGCAAGTCGCGCACAGCCGCTTCCTCGCGGAAGGCCGGAGGTACGCGGTTGGCGGCAATCACATCTCCTCCAAAATCCTTCACCTTGTAGCGCTCCGGCAGAAACACTTCCCAGGTCAGCAGGCTGATGGGAATGTCCATGGTAGGAAGGCTGAGTTCGGCGCCGCCTTTCCTGGCGAAGGGTGCTC
>CAVXVD010000033.1:0-5084 GCA_963765015.1 uncultured Acidobacteriota bacterium
TGTTGGAAAACCGGAATGTGGGTGTTCGTCATCCTGGTGGTGTTTCTGTTCTTCGGGCGGTTCGTTCTTTATTTCTTTGGGATCTCGCTGCCCGTACTAAAGATCGCTGGTGGGCTGATTGTGGCGAATACCGCTTGGGGCATGGTGACGTCGACCTCCCGCATTACGGCTGAAGAAAGTCATGAAGCCGAGAGCAAAGAGGACATTTCTCTGACGCCTCTGGCTATGCCGCTCATGTCCGGGCCGGGAGCGATCGGCGTGGTAATGGCGCTGGCAGCGCATGTGGACAATGCGGCTGCGTATTTCGGCATGGTGATCGGAGTGGCTGCGGTTGCGCTCAGCGTATCCCTGTTTTTCTGCCTGGGCGGACCTCTGGTGCGGCGGTTGGGTCCAGGCGCGGTGGGTGCCATCAATAAGATCTTCGGTTTTCTGATTCTTGCCATCGCCGTCCAGTTGGTCTGGGACGGTGTCGCCGACTTCAAAAACTGATCTTTCCTGGAACTGCGGCGGCTTCCGCACCGTACCACTAGCAGGCGATCTTGTGCCTGCGAGGTGATCCATGAGTGCAAGGCATGTCCTGCATACAACTCAGATTCACAAGATAGTTCTGTTGGGTTTGTTCCTGGTTCCTCTCTGTTCAGCCAGTTCATCCAGCGACTGGAAGTATGAAGAGACGCGTAACGACGCTCGCGATTTTGTCGCGGGCGGCCATATCCACGTGCGCCTGAGCGTCGGGGAAATCCACATCAAGCGCGGTGACGCCAACAGGATTAGAGTCCAGTACACAATCAAGTCGCGGCGCGAGCGCAACGTTAAAGAAGCGGCACTCAGTTTTGATGTTCATGGCAACGATGCCACGGTTGAGTTTCACGCACCCTCTGGGGCAAATACCGAGTTCGAGGTGGAGCTCGAAGTTCCGCAAAATACAAATATGGATGTGCATGAGAAAGTCGGCGATCTGACCGTCGACAACGTTCAGGGTGACAAGGATTTGACCCTGGGAGTGGGCGACATTCGCATCGCCAACGAGCAGGCAAAATACCGGCTCGTCAACGTCAGCGCCGGCATCGGTGACATAGATGGTGACAGCTACGGCGAAACCAGCGGCTGGCTCGGCAAGACACTGAAATATCACGGCGATGGCAAGTACGAACTTCGGGCCCACGTGGGGGTGGGGGACATTCATCTGGACGGAAAGTGAGAGGGGATCCCAACCTGGCGTTTCCGCTGAGTTCACGCGAGCCTCGCTCCTTCTCTCAAGAATCAAACGATCTCGATTTCAGTGCGGTTTCGAGCTACTCCCGGTGCGCAACCTCGATCTATAGCTGTATCGAGTTCGGCGCTTCAAGGAGGAACCGATGAGACAAATTGCGTGGATTGCTTTCGCACTGCTGACCGTGTCCTTTGCCTGCGCGCAGGATAACGTCGCCAACAATAACTCAGAGAGCAAAGCGGAACTTCGAACTGTGGTCGGGTGCTTGTCGAAGACGGCGAACACCTATGTGATCACCGGAGGCGCGCCCGGGGCGAAGCAGTTTCGCATCGTGGCGGGAGACACTTCAGCGCTCAAAGGAAAGATCGGGCAGACGGTAAAGGTCGTAGGAATCGTCGGCGACAGCGATCCCGCGCTGGTTGCGGCGCCGCCGTATAACGAGGGATCGACGACTGGGGCGGGATTCAAAACGATCGTTGTGCAGAAGATCAAAGTGTTGGGCGGCTTATGCAGCAATGCGGGACAAGAATGGAAAGGGGATCACGAGTAGCCGGCAGCCAGGACTGGCTTGTCCCGGGCGGTCACAGACCTGTCCCTTTGCAAGCACGACTACTTGAGCGTGACCAGTTTGTCCACCAGTTCCGAATAATCCTTCTTTTCGATGCCGTGGACCTGCTTGTTATATTCGTCCACCTTCGACGAATAGTTCATCGAGCAGAACTTCGGACCACACATGGAACAGAACGCGGCTTCTTTGTAGAAGTCGTCCGGGAGGGTCTCGTCGTGCATGGCGCGCGCCGTTTCGGGGTCGAGCGAGAGCGCGAACTGTTTTTCCCAGTCGAATTTGTAGCGAGCGTAGCTGAGGGCGTCGTCGCGGTCGCGGGCGCCGGGACGTCCGCGGGCAATGTCTGCGGCGTGGGCGGAAATCTTGTAGGCGATGATTCCGTCTTTCACGTCTTTTTCGTTCGGTAGCCCGAGGTGCTCCTTGGGCGTGACGTAGCAGAGCATGGCGGCGCCGTACCATCCGATCATCGCCGCTCCGATGGCGCTGGTGATGTGGTCGTAGCCGGGAGCGATGTCGGTTACGAGCGGGCCCAGCGTGTAGAACGGGGCTTCATAGCAGAGCTCGACTTCTTTTTCGACCTGCTCCTTGATCTTGTCCATGGAGACGTGGCCGGGGCCCTCGATCATGACCTGCACGTCGTGCTCCCAGGCTTTCTTGGTGAGCTCGCCTAGAGTCTTGAGTTCGGCGAATTGGGCTTCGTCGCTGGCGTCGGCAACGCAGCCGGGACGGAGGCCATCACCGAGAGAGAAGCTGACGTCGTACTTCTTGAAGATCTTGACGATGTCGTCGAAGCGTTCGTAAAGGAAGTTCTGCTTGTGGTTGTAGGCCATCCACTGGGCGAGAATGGCGCCGCCGCGGCTGACGATGCCGGTGATGCGCTTGGAAATCAGCGGCAGATATTGGATCAGCACGCCGGCGTGGATCGTCATGTAGTCCACACCTTGCGCGGCTTGCTCTTCGATGACTTCGAGCATGACTTCGGCGTTCAGGTCTTCGACGCGCTTTACGCGGGCGATGGCTTCATAGATCGGCACCGTGCCGATCGGAACTGGCGAGTGGCGAAGGATGGCTTCGCGGATTTCGTGGATGTTGCCGCCGGTGGAGAGGTCCATCACCGTATCGGCGCCGTAGTGGACGGCGGTGTGCAGCTTCTTCAATTCTTCCTTCACTTCCGAGGTGACGGCCGAGTTGCCGATGTTGGCGTTGATCTTGCAGAGCGACGCCACGCCGATCGCCATGGGCTCAAGCTCGGGATGATTGATGTTGGCAGGGATGATCATTCGGCCGCGGGCGACTTCGTCCCGGACGAGCTCGGGCGTCAGCTTTTCCTTGTGCGCGATAAACGACATTTCTTCGGTGATGACGCCTTGGCGCGCATAGTGCATCTGCGAGAAATTGCCAGTCTTGTTCTCGGCCTTGCGGCGCGCGAGCCACTCCGCGCGGGGTTTGGGGACGGTGTATCCGTTGCTGCCATTGCCATTCGTGGAAGTCATGAGAACCCCAGCTTAATCGAAATTCGTTAAGCTTCGATTATAACCGCGATGGGGATTGTGGTTTCGGACGAGGGTGCCAAAGGCGAAAAATGCGAAGAACACGAAGGGTTTGCGGGTTGCAGGGCCCTCGTAACGATCTTGGAAGTAAGCGGCAAGCACGAAATTGCAGATTCCTCCGGATCAAAGGTGGCGCTGTTTGCTCGCGTTGAGCAGGGAGCTTAGAATTCCAGCCGTTGCTTCGAGGAGATCCTTTTTATGCGCCTGTTCCGTTTCTTGCTTGCATTTCTGTTTGCGGGGAGCCTTGCCGGTTTCTCGCAGTCGGCTTCGTCGGCCAAACCTGCGCCGGGCTTTAGCCTCGACACGATCGACAAGACAGTAGATCCCTGTGTCGACTTCTATCAATATGCTTGCGGCAATTGGATCAAGAATTCAGAGATTCCTCCAGACCAGTCCCAGTGGGTGAGCTTCGTGGAGTTGCACGAACGCAACTTGGATATTGAGCACGGCATTCTCGAGAAAGCGGCGACCGGCGGATCGAAGCGGAACGCGATCGATCAGAAGATTGGCGACCTCTATGGTTCCTGCATGGACGAGAAAGACGTGGACAGCAAGGGAGTTGCCGCCGTGAAGCCGGAACTGGACCGGATTGCGGCTGCACAGGACAGGGGCGCTCTGATCGACGAAATTGCGCACATCCATTTGGTTGGGCCGAGTCCGCTGTTCAATTTTTACGCTTCTTCCGACATGCATAATGCGGATCAGGTCATCGCGTACATCGACCAAGGCGGGCTGACGTTGCCCGACCGCGATTACTACATCAAGGAAGACAATCCGAAGATGAAAGAAATGCGCCAGCACCTGGTGGAATATGCCACGCAGGTGTTTACGCTGGCGGGGCAGACTCCGCAGCAGGCAGGCGAATCGGCGCAGACGGTATTGCGTATCGAGACCTCACTGGCGCAAGGATCGATGGACCGAACTGAGCGCCGCAAGCCGGAAAACCGTGACCACAAGATGAGCCGTGAAGAGGCGGTTGCTCTGGGACCAAACTTCGCCTTGAACCGGTATTTCACCGCCGTTGGAGCTCCGGCGTTTACCCAGTTGAACGTCACTAACCCGGAGTTTTTCAAGAAAGTGAACGGGACACTTGAATCAGAGTCCCTGGATTCTCTGAAAACCTATGTGAGTTGGCACGTGCTGAATTCAGCCGCGCCCTGGTTGTCGCAGCCGTTTGTCGACGCAAACTTCAAATACCAACAGGCTTTGACCGGACAGAAAGAGATTCAGGCGCGCTGGAAGCGATGCGTAAACCTGACCGATCGCGAACTGGGCGAGGCCCTGGGGCAGAGGTATGTCGAGGCAGCGTTCAGCGCCGAAAGCAAGGCGCGCATGCTGAAGATGGTGGACGCACTGGAGAAATCTCTGGCCGAGGATATTCACGATTTGTCGTGGATGAGCGAGGAGACGAAGAAGCAGGCGAAGGTTAAGCTGGATGCGATTCGGAACAAAATCGCGTATCCGAATGTGTGGCGGGATTACAGTTCGGTCACCATCCAGCCGGGCGATCTGATGGGGAATGTGCAGCGCGCGAATGAGTTTGAATCGAAACGCCAGATCGCGAAGATCGACAAGCCCCTCGATCGCCAGGAATGGGGCATGACGCCGCCGACGGTGAACGCCTACTACAGTTCGTCGTTCAACGAGATTGTCTTCCCGGCTGGAATTTTGCAGCCGCCATTTTTTGATCCGAAACTCGACGATAGCGTTAACTTTGGGGGCATCGGTTTGGTCATCGGCCACGAATTGACCCACG
>CAVXVD010000034.1:0-16481 GCA_963765015.1 uncultured Acidobacteriota bacterium
TTTTCGACAGTTACTACGCCAGAGCGATAATAGGCCGATGAACCTTTCTAGCCGCTTCGCCTCCTTGGGGTTTCTGTTTCTATCGTGCGTAGCTCTGGCGCAGACTAGTCCGACCGAAGCCGATCTGTGCAGCCTAGTAGCACATCCCAAACAGTTCCAGAACCAACTGGTGCGGGTTACTGCGCAGGTGGAGAGTGCAGTGATTGAGGGTGGAACATGGCTGCAAGACGCGTCCTGTGAACCCAACGGCGTCGAACTGGTTGTCCCTGATTACATTCGGAAACATCCTGAAGAACACCCTGACTTCAAAGCCCTTGATGATGCGATCCGCCGACAAGGAAATATCGGAACGGTAAACAAGAAAATCACGGCTACATTCACGGGCATCTTCACGGCAAGCAAGAAACGCCCGAAGCGAACACTGACGCTGGAGAAAATCGAAAATCTGAGCGTTCAAGTAAGTGGGTTCTGATTGACAAATGACCCATCGCACTGACTGCTGCAGTGCGGTCCGAATTACCCGCACGGGTCAGGTTGGCGTAACATCCCCATAGCACTCATTTGACCCAATCCCCGGCGGGTGACAGGCGGGAGGGAGTCCGACTTTGCGGCCGCCATCTCCTAACGCCAACGAGATTTGACGCCATCCCTCCCAGCCCCTAACATTCCCTCACGCATGATCGGCGAAACTGTATCCCATTACCGCATTCTCGAACAGTTGGGCGGTGGAGGGATGGGAGTCGTTTACAAGGCCGAGGACACCGAACTCGGTCGCTTCGTCGCTCTCAAATTTCTGCCCGACGATTTGGCCAAAGATCCTCAATCGCTCGAGCGCTTCCGGCGTGAGGCGCGGGCCGCATCTTCACTGAACCATCCCAACATCTGCACCATCTACGAGATCGGATATGAGACCGGAAAGACGGGCGAGCGGATGTTCATTGCCATGGAGTTCCTCGATGGCACCACGCTTAAGCACCGCATTAACGCCCAGCCGCTTGATAAGGAAGTGCTGCTCACGCTGGCGGTCGAGATCGCAGACGCGCTCGAAGCGGCGCACTCCAAGGGGATCATTCATCGCGATATCAAGCCTGCCAACATTTTTGTGACCGCGCGGGGGCACGCCAAAGTTCTGGACTTTGGCCTGGCGAAGGTAGAGGCCTCTGACGCTACTTCGACTTCGGGCAATACCCAGACGCGCACCCTCGACCGCGCGCAGTTGACCAGTCCCGGCTCCACCCTGGGTACGGTCGCGTACATGTCCCCGGAACAGGCACGCGCCAGGGAACTAGACGCCCGCAGCGATCTGTTCTCCTTTGGCGTGGTGCTGTACGAAATGGCAACCGGAATCCTGCCTTTTCGCGGAGAGAGTTCCGCCGTCATTTTTAAAGCGATCCTCGACGCGCAGCCTGCTCCGGCCTTGCGGTTGAATCCGGATCTGCCTCCGGAGTTGGATCGCATCATCAACAAGGCGCTCGAAAAAGACCGCAACCTGCGCTACCAGAACGCCGCCGACCTGCGAGCGGATTTGTCGCGCCTGAAGCGCGACCTGGATTCCGGACGGTCTTCCGCCGCGGAAGTTGAAGCTCCGGAAAAGCTCTCCTCGGCCAAAATCGCAGCCGCAGGAACTTCGCGTTGGCCGCTCTGGGCCGGCCTCGGCGCGCTACTCGTGGTGCTCGCTGCCGGCGCGTATTGGCTGCGGCCAAAGGGCGAGGCCAACAGAGTTTCCTCCATCGCGGTTCTGCCCTTTGTAAATGCGACCGCCGACGCGAACAATGAATACCTGAGCGACGGTTTGACGGAGAGCCTGATCAGCACGCTCTCCCAACTTCCGGGCATGAAAGTCATGGCGCGGAGCACGGTCTTCCGCTTCAAGAACAGCCAGGACGACCCGCAGAAAGTCGGCCAAACCCTGCAGGTTGCCGCCGTGTTGACCGGGCGCATCACGCAGCACGGGGACGAACTTGGCATCCACGCCGAATTGGTCAACTCCGCCGACGGCAGCGAGATTTGGGGCGCACAGTACGCGCGCAAGCAGGCCGACATCACGCAGGTGCAGAGCGATATCACGCGTGATATTTCAAAGAGCCTGCACATGCAGATCAGCGGAGAGGAACAGCAGAAACTTGGCAGCGCTGGCACGAGTAATCCCGAGGCTTATCGTCTTTATCTCGAAGGCCGCCAGCAGTGGGCCGGACGCACGCAACAGGGCCTGAAGAAGAGCATCGAGTTATTTCAGCAGGCCATCGCCGCGGATCCGACCTACGCCCTCGCTTATGCCGGACTGGCCGATACCTATAACGTGGCTCCAAGCTATGACATTGGCATTGGCTCGAAGCAGGCTCTTGCCCTTGCCGATGACGCTTCACGCAAAGCGGTGCAATTGGACAGTACGCTCTCTGAAACCCACAACTCGCGTGCCGCCTCGTTGGCGTCCGCATTGCGCTGGAGCGAGGCTGAAACCGAATTCAAGCGCGCCATCGAGATCAGTCCCAACAATGCACATGCGCATTATTTCTATGCCTTCCTTGTGTTAGAACCGGAAAACCGTGTAGACGAGTCGCTCGCCGAGTTTCGCACGGCGCTTTCGCTCGATCCGCTCTCCCCGATCGTTAACACAAATTACGGCTGGACTCTGATGGTGGGGCACCGGTACGAAGAATCTTCGGCCCAGTTCCAGAAAACGATAAAGCAGGATCCGAACTTTGGGCCCGCGCATTTTAAATTCTCGCATCTGTTGGCCGCCACCGGGCGTTATGCGGAGGCAGTGGCCGAGATGCAGAAATTGGAAGAACTCCTCGGTCATGTGTCGGTGACGCCTGACGCGAATGGGTATTGCACGTTGAATCAGGCAATCACCGGAGCCGACAGAATGCCATCGTCCGCTGTGGCGTGCGCCAGTGCCAACCGTGAAGTTGCTCTCCGGGCGCTGGGGTCAGGATATGAAAACGGAGACTTAGTCGGGGAGTTCATCCGCAGCCCGGAGTTTGACCCGTTACGCTCCGATCCGCGCTACATCGAAACCATGCGCAAAATGGGCCTGAACCCTTAGAGACAGTCGAGTACTTCACCGCTGGAAGCCGCGAAACGGCGCAGGAATACAGCCCACGGCGTAAGCCGTGGGCCCTGGCGAGTAGCCCCAGAGGGGCGAAAGAAACTACGACCCGGCCGGCACGTTTTGTGCTAAGAACCGCAACCCCGGGGCCTCTGGCAGCGCCCCAATCTCCGCCCCGTACCGATAAAACAGCTGAAGTCCCTCCAGACAGCCCGCATCCAGCCGGTAATGAATGCTTTCAGTCAAATAACTACGCACATCGTTTTCACTCAGGCTCAAGCGCGGCGCCCATTCGCGTGCGATCTGATCGAGGCTCGCAGTTTCCAATCCATGATCGCGTGAATCGCGAAACACCGCCGCCAGATCCAGTGACGGATCAGCCTCGGGTAGCGCATCTGCCCGCACCGCCCAGAACGCAAACACAAAAGGCTTTCCGGTGTGGCGGATCCATTCCTCCGCCAGGTCGAGCGTGTGGTAGCGCTTGCGATCGACTCGCAGCGCAGGGTCTCCAATCACCAGCCCGGCATCGCATTCGCCTAACATGGCCTCCACATCAGGTGCCATCGGAGTGAAAGTCCTGCCGCCCCCAAGCCATTTCTCAAACAGGATTTTCGTCAGCGCCACCGACGTCATCGACGACGTATCCAGGGCCACCGTCCGAACCTGATCGATGGGAACTTTACAAACCAGCAAAATGGATCGTACCGCTTGCCGCGAAGCGATCGCGACGTCGGGCAGTACTTGTAGTCCGGGGATCAGCGTATACGCTGCCGCCGGAATAATCCCGATGTCCGCGGTATTTTCCGCCAGGGCGCGGGCGCAGGCGGAAGGCAGCGTGTACGCAATCTCGAAATGCCGTCCGGCGGTCCCGTGTTCAAAATCCCACATCAGCGGGGCAGTATTGAGGTAGGAAATGGCAGAAATGCGTAAACGTCTCATTCTTTCCACAATATTAACAAACCAATGTGACATGTGACCTTGACACTGCGATTTCGCGGTAATTACAGTCCGCTCGGAGTCATTTCGTGTCGAACACCGCTGTCTCACCTGCGACCACCAACCTTCTGGAATGGATTGCTCTCACGCTGACCCCCGGATTAGGTCCCACGAAGTCGCGCAAGTTGGTGGCGCACTTCGGATCCGCGCCCGCCGTCTTCCATGCTTCGCTGACCGAACTCGAAAGCACCGGCATTCAAGCCGTGTCCGCCCAATCGATTGCGACGGGGAAGTCGGCGGAACTGGCGCGAGAAGAGATTGCCCGCGCGGCGGATGCCGGCGTGACCGTAATTTCAATGGACGACGCCGCCTACGCACCGCGCTTGAAGGAAATCTACGACCCGCCGCTGGTCCTCTATGTGCGTGGAAATGTCGAGTTGCTGACCACGCCGGGCATTGCCATGGTCGGAACCCGGCATCCCACGCCTTACGGTTCCGGCATGGCCGAGCGGTTGGCTACGGACCTCGCCTCGCAGGGATTAGTGATTATCAGCGGCATGGCTCGCGGGGTGGATACGGCAAGCCATCGCGGAGCCATTGCTGCCAAAGGAAAGACGATTGCCGTCTTCGGAACCGGTGTCGATGTCATCTATCCCAAAGAAAACTCGCGGCTGTCGGAGCAGATTCTCGCTCTTAACGGTGCTTTGATTTCCGAGTTCTCGATGGGAACCTTCGCCGCTCCGCAGAATTTTCCCATCCGCAACCGGATTCTCAGTGGCATGTCCATCGGCGTCCTGGTCGTGGAAGCGGCGGAATATTCCGGGACGCGCATCACTGCGCGACTCGCTCTTGAGCAGAATCGCGACGTCTTCGCCGTACCCGGCAACGTGACTAACAAGAATTCCTGGGGCCCCAATACGCTGATCAAACAAGGCGCGAAGCTGGTTGCGACCTGGGAAGATGTCTGGGAAGATCTGCCGGCGGAAGTGCGGCTTGCCCTGAGCCCGACCGTCACCGCTGAATCCCCGAACTCCTCGTCCGCATCTCTATTTCCCGATGAGGGCCTTCCGCCTCACGAAAGGAAAATCCTGAGCCGGCTGAAAGCCGACGAAGCGACCCACATCGACGAAATCGTGGAGGAGCTGGAAGCGGAACTGTCTTCGTCCGAAATTTTCGCCGCGCTCTTCGAACTTGAACTGAACGGCAAGATTCGGCAAATGCCGGGAAAGAATTTTGTTAAGAGCTTCTAAGGGCAAGCTGCCGTTGCTTAGCTGGCGCGTTCTTGCGCAATGCTCATGTTCTGGACTGACGTGTTTTCGACTGGCGCCGAAGGCTGGCTAAGGAGCTTCGGTTTCCCCGACCACCGGTCCCGCAGACGCAACATCGGTTGCTCCACCAGGTAATACGAGAGACAGGCGCAGCCGATTGCCGGAAGCACCAGCAGGTATCCCTGATGGAATGCGGCATTTGAGCAGAACAGCTCCTGCCACAAATAAAGGCTGTAGCTGATTCTTCCCAGCCATGCCACCGGTTCCCAATTGAGGAAGCGATATGGGACTTGAATGACATGCAGTACTAAGCCGGCGACGGCGACATGCAGCAGAGGTCCAAGGATAAACAGCATGAACAGCGTGCGCGCCGGGCTGGTTCCGGGAAACCATGGAATGAAGATGGTCGCCACCAGCATAACGAGAGCGAGCCACTTGGGGATTCGCGGAATCCGCGGCGCGAGAATCGCCAGCAGGCATCCGATCGCCAGTTGGCTCGAGAATACCGGGAGGCTTCCACTGAGCCCGTTACGCACTTTGAAGGCATACAGCGCTGTCTGAAAAATGGGTGTAGCCAGAAACGCGCACAGCACGATCGCAACCCGATGCCGATACCATTTCTTGAGCGCGAATGGCCAGAGCAGGTAAAACTGCTCTTCGATGCTCAGCGACCAGAGATGACCGAAAATCCATGGCCGCCCAACGTTCATATTGGAGACATACAGCAGAGCCGCGGCAATGTCGTACCAGCGCATTTGCCGCCAGTAGAGCGGGATCACCACGGCTAGAAATACCAGAGCTGCCGGGAAGATACGGAAGGCTCGCCGTATATAAAAATCCTTCAGGTTGATGGTCGAAGTGCGCTCGTGCTCGCGCAGCAGAATGCTGGTAATCAGGTAGCCGGATAGCACGAAGAATACGAAAACGCCGAGCGCGCCGTAGCTTCCCATCGGCTCCAGTGAAACGTGCTTCCAGCGCACCAGGTGGCTGAGAATGACCAGGGTAATGGAGATGGCACGCAGGCCATCGAGCGATGGAATTCGTTTTGTATTCACAAAGGGGCCTGATCCGGCACGACGGGCGAACTCGAATCCCTTCGTCAGGATGGTGCGTTTCCAGCGCCGCCGGATCGATCGGCATAGTATACGGCAGAATCGAGCGTGGAAGACTAAGCATCAAAGGAGCTGAGAACAGTTGGGACCAAAGAGCTTTTCTGCTTCCTGACGCCTCCGAGTCCGTCCCGTAACTTGTTGCCAGCTTGACATTCGTGCTAGCTTCGAAAACGGACTCCCGGAAAAATTGAGGATACATTGTCAAAAGGTTTAGTCATTGTCGAATCGCCGGCCAAGGCGAAGACCATCCAGAAATATCTGGGGAAGGGCTTCACCGTGGAGGCATCGCTCGGGCACGTCAAAGACTTGCCCAAGAGCACTCTCGGTGTCGATACCAGTAACCACTTCGAGACGGACTACGTCGTCATCCCCGGCAAAGAGAAAGTTGTCGCCAAGCTGAAGAAGCTGGCGGCCTCGGCGGATTTCATTTATCTGGCGCCTGACCCGGACCGCGAAGGCGAAGCCATCGCCGCCCATCTTGCGAGTGAGCTCGACGGGAATGGAAAGAACGGCAAGAAGGCGAAAAAAGCCAAGAAGGCGAAAAAGGGCGAGGAAGAAGCGCCTCCGCGCATCCAGCGCGTGACTTTCAACGAGATTACCAAGCGCGCCGTCCAGGCAGCGTTCGAACATCCCCGGGCCATCGATCAGAATCTGGTGGATGCCCAGCAAGCTCGCCGCGTTCTCGACCGGCTTGTCGGCTATCAAGTATCCCCGCTCCTGTGGGACAAAGTGCGCCGCGGACTTTCCGCCGGCCGCGTGCAGACCGTTGCCCTCCGGCTGATCGTCGAGCGCGAGCGCGAAATCAAAGCGTTCCAAAAAGTCGAGTACTGGACGATCGACGTCCACCTCGCTGCCAGCAAGCCTCCGGCCTTCGACGCCCGTTTTGTCGGAAAGAATGAAGAGAAGGTTGAAGTCACCAACGGCGAGGACGCCGAAAAGATTCGCGTAGCTCTCGAAAAAGCCGACTGGGTTGTGCGCTCGGTTGATAAGAAGGAGCGCCGGCGCAACGCGGCACCGCCATTTACCACCAGCAAGCTGCAACAGGACTCCTCCCGCAAGCTTCGCTTCAGCGTCAAGCGCACCATGATGATCGCGCAGCGTCTGTATGAAGGTGTCGAGCTGGGCGAAGAAGGACTCGTCGGCCTCATCACTTACATGCGTACCGATTCAACCCGAGTCGCTCCTGAGGCGATTCAGGAGGTTCGGGAATACGTAGGCAAAGAATACGGGGCGAACTATCTGCCCGAGACGCCCAACACGTTCAAGGAGAAAAAAGATTCGCAGGGTGCGCATGAAGCCATCCGTCCGACTTCGGCGATGCGTCATCCTGACCAGCTCAAATCCTACCTAAAAGAAGATGAGCTCAAGGTCTACAAGCTGATCTGGCAGCGCTTTGTGGCGTCGCAGATCAATCCTGCCGTCTTCGACCAGACGACCGTCGATATCGACGCGAAGAACGGCAATGAAGTCTTCTGGTTCCGCGTCACCGGATCCGTGCTCAAGTTCGATGGTTTTCTGCGAGTCTACGAAGAATCCAAGGACGGCAAAGACGAGGAAGACGAGGAACTGAAGCACAAATTGCCGGCCCTCGAAGCCGGACAGAAGCTCACGCTCAAAGAGCTAAAGCCCGAGCAGCACTTCACCGAGCCTCCACCGCGCTTCAACGAAGCATCGCTGGTGAAGGAACTGGAAGAGCGAGGCATCGGCCGCCCGTCAACCTATGCCGCAATTCTCACCACCATTCAGGAGCGGCAATACGTCCAGAAAATCGGCGGAAAGTTTACTCCCACGGAGATCGGCCTGGTGGTGACTGATCTGCTCGTGGAAAATTTCCGCGACATTTTCGACCTGCAATACACCGCCCGCCTGGAAGAAAATCTCGACGAAATAGAAGAAGGCAAAGAGAAGTGGCAAGACGCCATGGCCGACTTCTACAAGAAGTTTCTGAAGGATCTCAAATATGCCGAAAAGCATATGGAGAACATCAAGCGGATGGAGAAGCCCACCGACGAGAAATGCGAAAAGTGTGGCGCGCCGCTGGTGATCAAATGGGGCAGGCACGGATCGTTCTACGCCTGCAGTACGTACGACAAGGAAGATCCAAACACCTGCACATTTACCAAAGAGAATCCGATTAATCTGCCTGATCTCGATTCCGCCGACATGCAGGAAACTGGCGCGGCGGAAGAGTACTGCGAAAACTGCGGTCGCGTCATGGTCCTCAAGCGCGGGCGCTTCGGGCAGTTCATGGCCTGCACCGGCTATCCCGACTGCAAGACCACGCGCCGCCTGGATCAAGGCAAGAAAGTTCCAGACATTCCGCTCGATGAGCTTTGCCCCAAGTGCGGACGCAACATGATGATCCGTCACGGACGTTACGGCGAGTTCACCACCTGCAGCGGCTATCCCGAATGCAAGTATGTGAAGCAGAACTTTATCGGCGTGAAATGCCCGGAGTGCAAAGACGGCGATCTCGTAGAGAAGCGCGCCCGCAAAGGGAACACATTCTACGGCTGCGGAAATTACCCGAAATGCAAGTTTACTTCGGCGCACAAGCCGCTGGCCGAGAAGTGCCCCAGTTGCGGCACTGAGTACCTCGTCGAAAAGAATCTGAAGGCTGGGCCGGTGATCGCATGTCCCAATAAAGAATGCGATTACGAGCGGCCCGCACCGCCGCCGCCGGAGGCTGCGGTCACGACGGCTTCAACCACCGCATAACACGGCGGTCAGGAGAAGAACTGCGATGAACCTAAGCCGTGTTGTCATTGCGGCGGTCGTAGCTTGTCTCTTGTCCCTCAGTTCAACGTGCCTCGGGCAGCAGACGGACTGGGAGCGGCTCATGTCCGCCGGCGACAAAGCTATGGCTGGAAAACAATACAGTCAGGCAGAAGACTCGTACCGCCAGGCGGTCGAGTTTGCCGAGTCGCACTGGAAGAAGGATGCCCGGCAGTCTGCATCCTTGATGAAGCTGGCCGAATCCTGCAACGCGCAATCGAAGGTGGTGGACGCGGAAGCGCTCGCCAAACGCGCAGTAACGGCGATGGCCGAGGCCATGAAAGCGCACAAACCGACAAATGCCTCGGAGGAGTTGGATCAGGTCGAGGCTTCTGCCACCCTTTTCAGCCGGGCGGGTGAGCTTTTTGCGACGAATGACAGCTTCGCTGATGCGGAAAGCTTTTATCAGCGGGTGATCGCAGATCGAGAGAACTACGCCAACCGCAAACCGCCTGCGAACCCAACCAATGAAGACTTCCTTCGCTTGATCGCACAGGGCGCATCCAATTCCCAGGCCAAAGTAGCGGATGCTGAAGACCAGCTCGGAGGATTGTACGTTCGCGAAAAAAAATTCCCCGAGGCGGAGCAACAGTTTCGGCGGTCTGAGGCGATTCGCGAAAAAATGTTCGGTGCCGATCAGCCACCGGTCGCGCAAAGCTTGAGCGGAATCGCCCGGTGTTATGCGTTACGGGAACAATACGAACAGGCCCAGCCGATCTACAAGCGCATCATTTCAATTCTGGACAACTCAAAGTTTCGCGACACAGTGGAAATGGCAGCAGCATTGGAGAATTACGGACTAGTATTAAGGAAAAGCGGAAACGAGGTCGAGGCACAATCCGCGTACGATAAAGCGCGCGAGATCCGCACCAGAGTTGGAAGAAACTCCACACACTGAACGAGGTAAGAATCTATGCCAAAGAAGCCGACCATCGCCGATGCCCAGTTAATCCTGCAGCTCTACGATCTCCGCCGCGAAGCCGAAATGCGCAAGGCGCGCAGCTGGTGGGGCGGTGAGTTTTTCCCCCAAAGCGCCGACGATGTGATGAAGATGGCCTTCACCATGGGTTCCCAGGAAAACAACTGGTTCCGTCAGGTGGCGGGATACTGGAACATGGCTGCTTCGTTTGTCCTGATGGGCGTGCTGAACGAAGAGCTGTTCCTGCAACCTTCGGTCAGCGGCGAAATGTTTCTTATTTTTGCCAAAGTTCAGCCTTATCTGAAAGAAGTGCGCCAGAAAATCGGGGATCCTCACTTCTTCCTCAATATCGAGAAGGCCGTAACCCACACCAAGTGGGGCAGAGAGCGTCTGCAATTCATGCTGAAGCGCGTCGAAACCATGCGCGAGCGGCGCAAAGCCAGCTCCTAGAGGCTGCCTATCTGTTATCCTAGTCGGCTGTGCGGATGATCTGGTGGTTCCTGATCCTGGGTGTCAGTACGCTTGTCGTAGTGTGCGTGGCCATCGCCTTGTATATGCATCTGCGGCGAAGCCTGCACAAGTCTCACGGGGTAGCTGACCCGGCAGGACGCGAAGCCGAATCCGAGCGCGGGGTGGATACCATCGAGCGCTGAGAAAATTTGTCGTTTCCGATTGGGAGATTCAGATATGGAAAGATTCGCGACTCAAACTCTGCAGTCGCCGCAAGAGCGATTCCTTGAGGCGTCCCGGCAGGTGGCCCTCGTTTTGGGCGGCAGCCTATTCGTCGCGCTGTGCGCCCGCATCACCATCCCACTGATGCCCCTCACTCCAGTTCCCCTGACCGTACAGAATCTCGGCGTCTTGCTGGTCGGACTACTGTTGGGAAGCCGGCGCGGCTTTTCGGCGATGATGCTCTATCTGGTCGCAGGCTTGGCGGGCTTCCCCGTGTTCAGTCCCGGAGGTCTCGGCGGCGCAGCACAGTTGTTTGGCGTCACCGGCGGATTTCTGTTGGCGTACCCCTTCGTAGCTTTCCTGGCCGGATATATTTTTGAGCGTGGGACCAAGACGTTTGCGCGCGCTGCCATCGCCGGGCTTCTGGCGGAGATCCTGCTATTTGCAGGCGGACTCTCCTGGCTCTACCTCTTCACTCATTCGCTGTCGAAAGCAGCGTATTTCGGTCTCTATTGGTTCGTCGCCGCGGAAATCATTAAAGTGATGTTCGCCGCGGCCATTGCCACTCGCTGGCGCCGCAGCGCTGCCAGACAGTAATTTCCTGGAGTTCTCAATGACAGTCGTATCGGAAACAGCAAAGGCGCCAGGCGGAAGTGCCTCTGGTCAGGTGCGCGAAATTCATGTGGCTCACAGCCCAGACTCCGACGACGCCTTCATGTTCTATGCGTTGGCCACCAACAAGATTCGTACCCCGGGCCTGCGCTTCACTCACACGCTTTGTGACATTGAGACCCTCAACCAGAAGGCGCGCGAAGGCGTCTATGACGTCTCGGCGATCTCCTTCCACGCTTATCCCTATGTGCAGGACAAATACGCGCTGATGGCTTGCGGAGGCAGTGTCGGCGAGGGCTACGGTCCGATGATCGTCTCCCCGCGTCCGTTCACCGCCAGTGAGATCAAGACCCGCAAAATCGCCGTGCCCGGCACACTCACCACCGCCTATCTCGCGCTGCAGTTGTTCGCACCCGGAGTGGAAACTGAAGTGGTTCCCTTCGATCAGATCATCCCGCAGGTACTCGAAGGCAAGTTCGAAGCTGGACTCATCATTCACGAAGGCCAGTTGACCTATGACAAGTCGGGCCTGCACCGCGTAGTCGATCTCGGCAAGTGGTGGCAAAAGGTCACCGGCCTCCCGCTTCCGCTCGGCGGCAACGCCATTCGCCGCGCCCTCGGACCAGAACTGATGCTGGCCGTCACTGCGGCTCTCCGCGAAAGCATCCAGTACGGCCTCGATCATCGCGAAGAAGCACTGGCTTACGCCATGCAGTTTGCCCGCGATCTCGACTCGCAATCAGCCGATAAGTTTGTCGGCATGTACGTGAACGAACGTACGCTCGACTACGGCCCTGACGGCCGCGAAGCCGTCCGCCGCCTGCTCGACATGGGCCACAAGGCCGGCATCATCGGTCCCGAAGCCAAAGTGGACTGGGTGGGGTAAGGCGCCCGTTCCGTTTTGCTGTCTCAAGCTAATGACCAAAGTGATTCTGACCAGCAGTGAACTGGCGTGCGCTTTCCCGGTTGCCGTTCGGGAAGATGCCCTCCTGGCGTTATCCCACTTTCCCACCACCCGATCCCTCGGGGGTACTTTTTCGGTGAGCGTGGGCAACGAGGTCGTAATATTACCGACCCGAATTCACAACGAACTCCCAGTTTTGCAACTAGGCCCGCTTAATCAATTTGGTCTACTGACAAATCTGCAGAGAGAGTTCATCGATTGCTTGTTAACAAGGCACACCGACGGCTTCGTTCGGGAAAAGCACCTGGCGCGAATCATTGGCTCAAGCCACGTTTGGGTGCCCCCTTTTGTGATTCGACTGGTCGGCGAATATGTGGCTGAAATCCTCCGTGTCGTACATCAGAACTTGAATAATCTTGACGCACCGGTTTACGCAAGTTTCCTTCGCGGCAATCAGGGATTCTTTGCGACGATCGAACGCCGGGTCGCCAGCTACTGGAACTGCTATTACCGTTCTCAGAGGCGGGAGGAATATGTCGGCTTCCAGTTGTTAGACTTTTTTCGCTCACTGATGGACAAACGGGAGCCGAGTTGACTACCAACGCAAACGGCCCGCAAACTCTCCTGATCGACGCCGACGACACGCTCTGGGAGAACAACGTCTACTTCGAGCGCGCCATCGCGAAGTTCATTTCATTCCTGAATCACCACGAGTTCACCCCCGATCAGGTGCGCGAAGTCCTCAACGATGTGGAGCGCGATTGCGTCGTGAAACATGGCTATGGCTTGCACAGTTTTTCGCATGCCTTGGTGGATACTTTTCAGAGGCTGAGCGTGCAGCCGGTCACGCCCGAGTTGCGGACGCAAATCCAAAGCTTCACTCATGCCATCTTCGATCACGGTATCGAATTCCTTCCGGAAGTGCCGGAGACTCTGCAGTACTTGGCCGAGCGTCATCACCTCATTCTGGTGACGAAGGGTGCCGTCGCCGAACAGTCGGGAAAAGTGGAGCGCTCGGGGCTGAAGGAGTATTTCGCGGCCGTCGAGATCGTTGCCGAGAAGAATCCGGCGGCTTACTTGCAATTAGTCGAAAAGCACAACCTCAAGCCACATTCCACGTGGATGATCGGCAACAGCCCCAAGTCCGACATCAATCCCGCACTCGCAGCGGGCTTGCATGCCGTCTTCGTGCCCCACGGCGATACCTGGATTCTCGAGCACGAAGAGATCAATCCCGCGCCTGCCAACCAAAAACTCCTCATCGTCGGACGCTTCGCCGAACTGCGCGAACACTTCTGATCTGGATGGCTGACGTCCGGCTGCAATGCTGAAGCTTTTGTTCAAGGAAACCGGTGGAATCTCTTCTGTCACCTTGTTTTCATCTTCGTTACTACCGCATCAAACTAACCAACATGCACTCTCGCGCCACGCATTTCCTGCGTGTTACCCTCATTTTGCTCTCGCGATCTGGCTCCCATTTCGTCAGTGGCGATTCAGACCAACAATTTAAGGCGGCTGTTGCACACAGTCGAGGCGCTATCCGAGCTCGGGCCCGCTCTTACGGCCGAGCGCGAGTTCTCGGAAACCTCGCGTCTGATGCTGTCTGCCATCATGGAAGCGGCAGGCGCGCGCGAAGGTGCGCTCTTTCTGTTCAACGACAAGCCTGCCATGCTGACCTCCGCGACTGCCCTGGGATTCGCGCTGATTCCCGATCCCGCTTTCATTCCTCTCCTCCCGAAGCACGTGCATGCGCTGACGGCGGCGCGTGGTCCGATCGTTCTCAATTCGTCGACGTATTCCGTGTTCCTCAGCTCGAATGGAAACGTCGCGCCCGAGCTCTTCAAGTGTCTGGCGCCGCTGAAAGCCGGAGGCCGCCTGGCCGGCGTCGTTGCCCTTGGCCGCCGTCCGGGTGACGCGCTTTACGAAGACAGCGAACTGGATGCTCTCGAACTGCTGTGCAGCTACATTGCTCTGGCGGTCCAAAACCATGCCCTCACCCAAAACATCGCGCAGCGCGTTTCTGAAAACCTGCGCCTGATGGCGTCGCTGCACGGTTTTTACGACAACGCGCTCGAGGCCTTCGCGACTGCCATCGACGTCAAGCACGTGAACATTCACGGCCACTCGCTGCGCGTCGGCCGGTATGCCGCGGCGATTGGCGATGCTATGGGTATGGATCCCAGCGAAGTCGCGGCCCTGCGAAGCGCCGGATACTTGCACGATATCGGCAAAGTCGCGGTCGACCGCCGCTTGTTCGGGAAGGCCGGGGCTCTCGATCCGGACGAGTTTCAGGCCATGGCGGATCACACCACCGTCGGCCATCAGATCGTCAGCACCGTACAGTTTCCCTGGCCAAAAATTCCTGAGGCGGTTCGCTGGCATCACGAGCGCAGCGACGGCTCCGGCTATCCCGACAAACTTGGGCAGGAAGATGTTCCCATGTCGGTGCGAATCGTGGGCCTTGCGGATTCCTTCGATGCCATGACCAGCGCGCGTCCCTACCGCGCTCCCCTCTCGGTGGGCAGCGCTCTCAGCGACTTGGTTCGTCTGGCACCGGAGAAATTCGATCCGAACGTGGTCCAAGGCTTACTGATCCAGGTCCGCCGCGATGCCGTGGGCAGCAACCGCAGCCCGCTGCTCGACGCCATGCCCGTGAACATTGCCGCCGCCGACATCGACCACCTCGCTGCTACTCTGCAGTACAAAGTCTCGCGCGGGAAGACGTACCTGACTCCCTGAAATTCTCGAAGTCACGACGCTTCCAGCTGCCAGCGCGTCCATCAGGTGCAATCTGATTGGAAATAATCCTTGGAAGCCCAACTCCAGCAAGGACTTCCAAGCCCTGAGGAATCAGCCCATACAGCAACTTTTTCTGCCCGCAGGGTTCATAATCAAGAGAGTTTTTCCATCCGGGGAGTTCCAATGAGATCCAGCTCCGCGAAGCTAGCGCTGTTTCTGGTTGCCGTAAGCCTCGCCTGCATGGTTCCGCAATTAGTTGCCAAGAAGAAAGATAAGCCGTCCGATGCCGCACCCAGCGAGCAGAAGCGCGCCGTGCACGCTCTCAACCGCTTAACTTTCGGTCCGCGACCGGGTGACGTGCAGCAGGTCATGGCTCTCGGCGTCGATCGCTGGATCGACCAGCAGTTGCATCCGGAAAAAATCTCCGACAGTGCGATGGACGCGCGACTAGCACCGCTGCGCACCCTGCACATGAGTTCCCGGGAAATCGCCGAAGATTTTCCTGACAACCAGGTGATCAAGCAGGTTGTGGACGGTAAGAGGTCGATGCCTTCTGATCCGGCGCGGCGCGCGATCTATCAGGTCCAGATGGCGCGCTTCGAAGAAAAGAAAGAGCGGAAACAGGAGAAGCAAGAAACGAAAGAAGTGGCTGTAGCCCGCCCGACCGCGGCGATGCCAAATACACCGGACGCATCCGAAGGGGCCAAAACTGCCGAAGAACTCGCCGCCGCTGCGGCTGCCATGCCCGACGCGATGCCGGCCACCACCGCCGACAACAACTCGATGGGCGGGATGAGCCCTTCGAACCATAACCCTTCGAATCCCAGCCGTTCGGACAACGAAGCGCCTTCGAGTGCACTTCCCTCCAATGAAATGGCTGCGACGGTCCCTGCAATCTCGAAACCGGCTCCCGAAGATCCGGCAGAAGCGCGCCGCCGCGAAGATCGTCTCTACGCCGATTTGAAGATCCAGGGACTTCTCGCTCTTCCGCCCGACGAGCGCTACAAGAAAGTTCTGGCCATGTCAGTCGACGAAAAGATCTTGTTGGCGGACTCGCTCCGCGGAGGCAAGGGTCAGGACTTTATCGCCGGCATGGACCCAAAGCAGAAAGAAACTCTGATGGCGATGAACAATCCCCAGGGAGTCGTGGTCGAGGAACTTTCTCAGGCCAAGCTGCTGCGGGCCATCTACAGCGAGCGCCAGCTGGACGAGGTGATGACCGACTTCTGGTTCAATCACTTCAACGTGTTCGTGGGCAAGGGCCCCGAGCGCTTGCTGCTGACGAATTATGAGCAGGAAGTGATTCGTCCGCACGCGCTCGGCAAGTTCGAGGATCTGCTGGTGGCGACGGCCAAGAGTCCTGCGATGCTTTTTTATCTCGATAACTGGATGAGCGTCGGACCGAATTCCATGCAGGCGCTTGGCATTCCCGCTCACCCAGTTCGTCCCTACGGACCTTATGGTCCGCGCTTTCCCCGGCCGAATCCCAATG
>CAVXVD010000035.1:0-64182 GCA_963765015.1 uncultured Acidobacteriota bacterium
GTTGTGTACCTGGTTCAGTTCGTGGCTTACTCAGCGGCGATGATCCAGGGGAAGAAATAATGCAACCGCTTTTCAATGCGCTCCACCCCGGGTCGCAGGCGGGAATCGAAATACCAGAGGCGTTCGAGGACGGGAGGCAGGTTCTCGACCGCCAGCGGAATCATGGCGTAAATCGACATGCAGATCGCGACTTCTGCCAGAGGCGAGTGCATGTTCCATTTCCAGGGGAAGACCATCCAGTAGAAGTTCCATGGCCGGCCGGCATCAATGCCGAGAAGCGCGAGACCGCAGGCATAGGCTAGAAAGCTGGTCAGCAGTGCCATGCGCATCAGCGAGTGCAGACGCTTGCGTCGGAAAACCCAGGCAGCAATACCGACGGCGAACGCGCCCGACCCCAACGCGGTCATCACCATTACGTTGAAGGTCTTCCAGATGCCCCAGCCATAGGCGTCATTCATTCCGCTGACTGGTCCCAAGCCCGCCAACTCACGATAGGCGGTGAGTACCAGAGCAATCAGCACCAGGGAGGACAGGAGAAGGAAGAACCCGTTCACTACGGGGAATCCATACACCGGGACGTTTCGTTCCCAGCGAGTGCTTGGAGCGCGATCGACATTTGCCGCTAGAGTGCTCATAGTTGCGCCCTCAATCCAGTCTGCTTCTCGCGTTCATGGGCTTCCTGTTCGTGGCCGCTGAGACTTTTGCGGATGACCTGGACCAGGCCGGCATACAGCACCGCCGGCAGCGCGAAGTACTGGTAGAAGCGTCTCTGCCAGCGCAAGGTCCTCGCTGGGACGGACTCGGTTCCAAGTTCCGGCAGGCCAAGTTTTTCGAAGGGGACTCGCGAGAGATAGAGAGCCTGTGTGCCGCCGTTGTCGGTCTCTCCATAGACGCGATTCTGGTAGTAGCGGCCGGGGCTCTGGGCGATACGCTGCTTGGCTTCGAGCAGCAGTACCGAACGCGGGCCGAAAATCACGGCGCCCGTCGGGCAGACGGTCGTACATCCGGGCTTCAAGCCTTTTTCCAGGCGGGGGGCGCACAACTCACACTTGGTGACGCGCGGATTGAATCCGGACCACTGGAAGCGGGGAATGTGATAGGGACAGGTGATGGTGCAATAGCGGCAGCCGATGCACTTCTCGGCGGTCCAAGTGACGATGCCACTCTGCGGATCCTTGTGCAGCGCCTGAAACGGGCAGCCCGCAGCGCAAGCGGGATCGAGACACTGCATGCATTGACGCTTCACAAAGGAGAAGGCGGAGCCGTCCTCCGGCTTGTAAAGCTTGATGACGTTGCGCGTCAGGTCGTTCAGATCGGACGGAGCTTGATGGAGATTGTCGCCGCGAGTATCGGGCGGGGTGTCGTTGGCTTCAGCGCAAGCTGACTCGCAGGCTTTGCAGCCGATACAGATGCTGGCGTCATAGAGCAATCCAACGGCAGCATTGGGCACCGAAATTTGCTCATTGGCGTGCAGGACATCGGTGCCGACCGTCACCGCTACTGCGGCCGGCACCCCTGCCTTGGCGATGCCGGTGATGAGTTGTCGCCGAGTGATCGCCACGTTATTCCTCTTTCTTGCCGGCTGGCTTCTCAACCGGTGCTTTCGCCTTTTCAGCATGCTCGCGATCGGTGGCGATGCGCGTGACGCCTGCCTCCATGCTGCTTTGGAAGCGCTGTGAAGCGACCCAGGTCGCCCCGCCCACGGCACCAACAATTCCTCCGACCAGCGCGGCGGCGCCCACCTTTACCTGGCCTGCCCCACTGAAGATGGCAGGATAAGTGTCGGGAGGAGTTGCCAGATGAATCGGGACAGTCTCAAAAGTCCCCATGCTCCAGACAACGCCTTTCTCGGTGCAGCCGACGCAGGGAATTCCACACCCAATCGGCCATACGCCCGGAATCTCGTTGAAGTGGCGAGTGGAACAGGCCGCGTGGGTCACCGGACCTTTGCAGCCCAGCTTGTAGAGGCACCAGCCTCTGCGATGGCCCTCATCGCCGAAGGCGAAGGCAAATCGTCCGGCATCGAAATGAGCGCGGCGGGGGCAATTTTCGTGAATCACTCGCTCATAGGCGAACCTGGGGCGATTCAGCGAGTCCATTTCCGGCAGTCGGCCCATGGTGACGTATTCCAGAACCACGGCCAACAGGTTGTAGGGATTGGGAGGGCAGCCGGGAAGATTGATGATCGGCTTTCCGGAAATGACAGAATCCACGCCCACGGCTCCGGTGGGATTCGGATCGGCGGAAGGAACTCCACCCCAGGAAGCGCAGGAGCCCATGGCGATGACCGCGGCCGCTTGCGCAGCGACTTCTTTCACAACCTGAATCGCCGGACGGCTTCCGAGTTCCATGTAGACGCCGTCGTCGCGAGTGGGAATCGATCCTTCGACCACCAGCACATATTTGCCGGCATTTTCGGACATGGCAGAGCGGAGCGCCGCTTCTGCCTGGGCCCCGGACGCTGCCATGAGCGTCTCGTGGTAGTCCAGCGAGATCACGTCGAGGATGAGATGCCCGACGTCGGGAGCCGAGGTCCGCAGCAGGGTTTCGGTACAGCCCGTGCAGTCCTGGAAGTGCAGCCAGATGACCGAGGGCCGGCGAGCCTTGCCCACGATGCGCGCGACCTGGGCGGCCGTAGCTTTGTGGGTCAAGCTCAGACCGATCGGCGCCGCTACGATGATTTTCGAACAGAGCTGCAGGAAATTTCGGCGGGACACGCCGCTTTTCTTCAGATGTGTCCCAATGGTCTCTCTCTCGCCTGTCGTCATAGACAGTCTCCCTGGACAACGTGGCCGTCGGCCGAATTGAGGCGCTTCCTAAGCCAGGCATTGCGCGGGTCGCGAGTCGGTGGCGACAGGCACGGCAACACCTCCTGGCTTTGGAAGCTCTTGCATTCGACTTTCAGAGGGATCGGGGAGGAACTTCTGGGATGGAATGCGGTAGTCGGACTAAGATATGAAGAACAAGAAAATCTAAGAAATTCTTACGACAGCGGCGAACATTCGCTCATCCCGGAGCGGCCCTTCCCGAGGCCTCCAACTTGGACTGCTGGTCAGTCCAATCCAAGTCGAATGCAGTGTTTATCCTCTATTTAGGGAACCGCTGACAGTGATGGGAATCACAAGTCGACGTGATAATAATCAACATCGGAAACACGGGGCCGGGGCGCTGTTGCGAAACTGTTCAATCGCTGATGAGAAAATCTGCAACGCTTTCGGACTGTCAAAGTTGGCAATTGCCCTGATGGACAGTAGGCGAGCTTCGCTGCTCGGACAGCCGGGGGCGGCTGTCCCCACACGAGCAGGAGCGCTCCGGATTATTGCTGCACGATCTGGCCAGCGTGGGGGTGAACTTGTTCATCCTTGATTTGGCTTGACTCCCAGCCTCCACCCAGTGCTTTCACCAGATAGACGGAACTCACCATCTGCTGTCCAAGCAACTGGGTCTGCAACCGTTCACTCGTGAGAAGGGTGGTCTGCGCAGTAATGACATCGAGATAGGTAGTGACTCCGCCGACATAGCGATCATTGGCAATGGCCAGCGCACGGCGCGCATCTTCCACGGCAGCGCCTTGGGTAGAAAGAGCCTGCGACAGCGTGCTCAAATTGCTGATGCCGTCTTCCACTTGCTGGAAGGCGGTGAGCACCGATTGCCGGTAGTTGGCGACGGCCTGATCATAACCAGCTTGCGCGGCGGCGAGATTGGCCCGGTTGCGGCCGCCCTGAAAAATAGGCTGAAGAGCATCCGCGCCAATGGACCACATCAGACTCGGGGCGCTCAGGAGGGATGAAAGATCCGTGCTCTGCCAGCCGCCGCCACCACTGAGCGTGATGTGGGGATAGAATGCCGAACGGGCGATTCCAACCTGAGCATTTTCGTACGCCATCTCGCGTTCGAAGGTGGCAATGTCGGGCCGGCGTTCGAGAACGTCGGATGGAACTCCCAGCGGAACCGGGGGCGGGGTGACGCGGAGCGGCTCGACGGGCACACTGAAGCCGGAGGCGGGCTGTCCCACCAACACGGCCATCGCGTGTTCGTATTGGGCGCGCGATTGCTGCACGAGCGCTGCCTGGGAGACGGTGGAGTCCAATAGCGCGGCCTGCTGGGCAACTTCCAGGCCACTGGCGATGCCGCCATCGTGGCGTCTCTGTACCAGATCCAAACCTTTGCGCTGATAGCCCACCGATTCCTCGACCACCTGGTATTCGGCGTCCAATTCGCGGAGGGTGAAGTAATCAGCGGCGAGCTCCGCGGTCAGCACCAGTTGTACATTGCCCAAATCGGCCGCGGTGGATTGCAGAGAGGCATTAGCCGCTTCCACATTGTGGCGCACGCGCCCGAACAGATCTGCTTCGTAGCTCAGCGAAAAGGGAATCGTATAAACGCTCTGGGTATAGGGAGTAATCGGCTGAGTGACGCCGTTCACAACGGGAGGGACCGAGCCGTTTAATGGACGATTGCCGGATCCGCGCTCGCGGACGGCGGAGGGATCGGCAGAAACTTGCGGGAAGTAGTCTGCGGTGGCGACGCGCGCCAGCGAGCGTGCCTGGTTCAAGCGGTCGCGGGCGGCCACCAGCGACTGGTTTGCCTGGAGGAGTTGCTGTTCGTATCCGTCGAGCTCAGGTTCATGGAAGACCTGCCACCACGGTCCCTTCGGGATCGAGTCTTTGGGTGCGGCTTGCTGCCAAGGCGCCTGCGTCTTCCACGCATCGGGCGCCGGAGCGGGCGCCGCGGGCCGGCTGTAGCGCGGACCGACGGTACATGCGGTCGCGAGCGACAGCACGGCAAGAGTAGAAGACAGGGAAAGACTCTTCACTGCGCGTTTCCCTTCGGCTGACTTTGCGGGCCCGATTGCTGCTGAGGCTGGCCTTGGCCGGTGGGGCCTTCTGGCGACGCGGAGGCGATATTCACCGGCTGGCCTTCTTCCAGCGAGTCGGACGGATTGATGATGATCTGGTCGCTGGTGGAAACTCCGCCAAGAATCTCAAGAGTGGAACCGTAATCTCGGCCAATGTTGATGGGGCGCAATTGCACTTTCTTGTCGGGGCCGACGACGGCCAGCTGCGCGCCTTGGGAGCGGAACAGCATCGCATTGGTGGGAACCGTAACTTTGTCGACGTTCGATCCGATGGCGAAGTGCACTTCGCCGAACGAACCCGGCAACAACCGGCCATCGGGATTGGGCACATCCACTTCGGTCAGCAGCGTTCGCGTATTGGGATCGATAGACTCCGCGGTTCGCGCAATCTTGGCGACGAATTTCTGTCCGGGAAATTCCGTCAGCGTGACACTGGTCTTGGCGCCCACTTTGATGTAAGGCGCGTACGCCTGGGGAACGCTAGTGTATACGCGCAGAGGATCGACTCGCGCGATGTCGAACAGTTCGCGGCCTGCAGCGCCTGCCCCGGCATTGATCAGCGCGCCGGGATCGACGTTTCGTTTGGTGAGCACGCCGGAAAAGGGCGCGTATACCTTTTTGAAACCTTCCAACTGCTCAAGACGGCGAACATTGGCGTCGGCGGCCGCCAGGTTGGCCTGCGCCTGCTTGTATCCACTGGTTTGCTGGTCCGCTTCCTGGGCGGAAACCGAGTCGCTCTTCCTCAGATTTTCCCAACGATCGGCGCTGATTTTCGCCAGCTCCAACTGCGCCACAATTTGCTGGCGCGCGGCTCGCGTCTGATTCAATTCCTGATCCACTTCGGGCGTATCGATCGTGGCCAGCAGTTCTCCTTCTTTCACGCGACTGCCGATGTCTTTGTACCAGCGAACAAGGTAGCCACTGGTCCGGGCATAAATGGGGGATTCCTCGTAAGCCAGCAAAGAGCCGGGCAAGACCAGTTCTTCGTCGGGCTTTTCCGACAGCGGATGAACCACTGCCACGGTAGGAACCGTTTCGCGCTCGGTTTCTTTGGCTAAAGCCCGCTCGTGGCTGGAGTGGCCGATCAGCGTCATCGCACCGGCAACGAGCAACACCAACAGCACCACTCCAACCAGCATCAGGGCCTTGCGGGGAGGCGCGGGTGGTTCATCGGGCGGCGCCTGAATGGCGGGAGGCTGATGCCGGGAGTGCTGCTGCATCGCCGCGATTTCCTCATCCCGTTGAGCCTGAGTGCTCAGGCGACGCGGCTGTTCGTCACTTTGCGGCTGGTTCTGCTCGCTCCCTGACGGTGGCTTCTGATTCTTATCGACGCTCATTCTTGACTCCGGTTCTTGGAAATCTCATACCGTATCGATTGCCTCATGCTTGCTGCTCGCGGGCCCGCCGGGCTTCGCGCCGGCTATGGAAGATGGCGAACACGCTGGGGACGAAGAATAATGTTGCGATGGTGGCAAAGAGCAATCCGCCAATGACGGCTCGTCCCAGCGGCGCGTTCTGCTCGCCACCTTCGCCAAAGCCGAGCGCCATGGGCACCATGCCGATAATCATGGCCAGCGCGGTCATCAACACCGGGCGCACGCGTGTGTAGCCCGCGGCCACCGCTGCCTTGACTGCGGGCACGCCTTCATCCATTTGCTCACGAGCGAAGCTGACCATCAGAATCGAATTGGCAGTTGCGACGCCCATGCACATAACCGCGCCCGTCAAAGACGGCACGTTTAAGGTGGTATGCGTCAGCAGAAGGAACCAGCAGATTCCGGCTAAAGCTCCGGGCAGCGCGGCGATGATGATGAAGGGATCGAGCCACGATTGGAAGTTGATCACGATCAGCAAATAGACCAGCAGAATCGCGCCCACGAGTCCCACGCCGAGTCCGAAGAAGGAAGACCGCATGGTCGCTACCTGCCCGCGAACCACGATGCGAGTCCCGCGCGGCAGATGGCCGTCAAAGGTTTTGAGAATTTTATCGGTGTCGGCGGCGACGGCTCCTAGATCGCGATCCTGGGTGCTCGCGTAGACATCAATGACGGACTGCTGGTCGTAGTGGTTCACAGTCGCGGCCCGCGTCGTCGGTGACAGCTGGACCAAGTTTCCCATCAGTTGCGGACCCTGTTGCGAGATGACGGGAATTTCCATCAAGTCCTGCAGATTGGTCATCCGGTATTGCGGCGCCTGCACGGCGATCTGATAGGTCACACCATTGCGCGGGTTCAACCAGAAGTTGGGAGCGGTCTGAAAGCTGCCGCTCAGGGAAACCAGCGCACTCTGGGCGACTTCGCGCGCGGTGAGGCCGACCTGGGTGACCCGCGTGCGTTCGATATCCATGTGCAGCGTGGGCAATGAAAGTTGCTGTTGCACGTGAACGTCGGCCGTGCCGGGAATGTGCCGCATCCGGTTCGAAATATTCTGTGCAATGGTGTAGTTGCTTTGCATGTCCGCTCCGACTACCTGCACGTCGATGGGAGCGGGCAATCCGAAGTTCAGGATTTGGGTGACGATATCCGCAGGCTGGAAGAAGAATTCGACGCCGGGAAAGCGCTGTGGCAATTGTTCCCGCAAATTCCTCGTCAGTTCGGCCGTGGGCGGATGATGCTCCGGGTCGAGCGCGATCAGGATTTCCGCGTCGCCCGTGCCAATCGTTCCGTTCGAACTGTAAGACTGGTTGATGCCGGAATTCGGCAGGCCGATGTTGTCGAGGATCGTCTGCAATTGACCGTGCGGAATCTGCTGCCGCAAGAAACTCTCAACTTGGTCAGTCAGTCGTGCGGTTTCTTCCACACGAAGCCCCGGCCTTGCGCGGACATGGAGGCGCAGCAGGCCGGCATCGACCTGCGGAAAGAAATCTTGTCCGAGGAACATCACAATGCCCAGGGACAGCACGCAGAAGATCAGGAAACAGACGACAAAAAGGCCGCGGTGCTCAATCGTGGTTTCCAGCAGCCCTTCATAGCCGCGACGGAAGTTTTCGAATTTCTCTTCAAAGCCGCGCTGGAAGCGGCCGAGGAACGATTTGGGCGCTTCAGCGCGATGTTCGTGGCCACGCATGATGTACATGACGAGCGTGGGGATGAGCGTCCGGGAAAGCAAGTAACTGGCTAGCATGGCGAAGCTGACTGCCTCGGCCAGGGGTACGAACAGGAATTTCGCGACGCCGGTCAGAAAGAACATAGGTACAAACACAATGCAGATGCTGAGCGTGGACACGAAAGCCGGGACAGCGATCTGTTGGGCGCCATCGAGAATAGCCTGGCGCATCTCTTTTCCCATGGCCAGATTGCGTTCGATGTTCTCGATTTCGACAGTAGCGTCATCCACCAGGATGCCGACCGCGAGCGCCAACCCTCCGAGCGTCATGATGTTGATGGTTTGCCCGATGGCGCCCAGCAGGATGATCGAAACGAAAATGGATAACGGAATCGAGATCAGGATGACGATGGTTGGCCGCCAATCGCCGAGGAAGATGAGGATCATGCAAGCCGTGAGAGCGGCGGCGATCAAGCCTTCGCGAATCACACCCTGGATCGAGGCGCGCACAAACAGAGACTGATCGAATAGCGCGGAGATCTTCAACTCGGGTGGCAGAGCCTGCGCCGCTTGCTGCACGATCTTCTTGATGCCGGCGACGATTTCAAGCGTGGACGCGTTGCCATTCTTGTAAATCGACATCAACGCTCCCCGGTTGCCATCCTGCCGCACGATATTGGTCTGGGGAGAAAAACCATCGCGGATATGAGCGACGTCGCGCATGTACAGCGTAGAGCCGTTCGTCGTCTTCACCGGGAGATCGTTGAGCTCAGCGATGGTCTGCGGCGTGCCGTTCATCTCCACGTTGTATTCAATCGGACCCAGTTTCATGGTTCCGGTCGGAAGGATGATGTTCTGCGCATTGACCGCATTGACAATGTCATTGGGGGAGAGGCCGTAAGACTGCAGCTTCCCAAGATCCAGGTCCACCTGAATCTGTCGAAACTTGCCACCATAGGGATACGGCGTCGCCGCTCCGGGGACGGTAGCCAGGAAGCTCCGCAGGAAGTTCTGGCCGAGATCAAATAGTTGCTGCTCGGGCAGGGTCTTGCTGCTCAGGCCGAGCTGAATGATGGGAGTGGTAGACGCGCTGTAGGAAATGATCAGCGGGGGAGTTGTGCCCGGCGGCAGGCTGCGCACGCTGGTCTGCGAAATTGCCGTGATTTGCGCAATCGCTCCCTGGATGTTGGTTCCGGGGCGAAAGAAAACCTTGATGACGCCCAGTCCGCTGACCGACTGGGATTCCATGTGCTCAATGTCGTTGACAGTGGTGGTGATGCCGCGCTCGGAGTTGATGACGATCCGATCCGCCATGTCCTGCGGCGACATTCCCGTATAAAACCAGACCACCGAGACGACCGGTATGTCGATGTCGGGGAAAATGTCAACCGGAGTGCGAAGAGCCGTCACGACGAAAAGAATGATGATGACGAGCGCCATCACCACGAAGGTATAAGGACGTCTTAGGGCTAACGCAACAATCCACATTGATTCTTATCACTCCACCATTGGATGAAAGCATTGCAAGCTGCCCCCGAGCCTGCCCCCGCCAATGTCAACTTAGATTCGATACTAAACGTATCGGATTCTAAAAAGCTGGGCTCGATTATATGGTAATGTGACGCTATGCGCCATAAGCGTTCGGTCGCCAGTCCTGCTCAGAAAGGCAATGGAAAGCGGCCTCCAGGGCGTCCCCGCAGCGAGCAGGCGCGCCAGGCGATCCTGCGAAGTACGCTGAAACTGCTGGGGGAAAATGGATTTTCCGATCTCACCATCGAGGATGTGGCGGAGCGGGCTTCGGTGGGCAAAGCCACGGTGTATCGCTGGTGGCCCGACAAGGGCGCGCTGATTGCGGACGCGTTTGCCAGCAGCACCACGCACACGCTGCATTTTCCTGATACCGGATCGATCGATACCGATATGAGCCGGCAGATGCGTCAACTGGTGAAGGTATTCCGTAGCCCGCGGGGGCGCATCGTTTCCGCCATTCTTGCCGCGGGCCAAAGCGATAAAGATCTGATTGCAGCATTTCGCGACCGGTTCCTGCGCCCTCGCCGGCAGGAGGCCTATGCGACTCTCCGCCGCGCCATCCTTCGCGGCGAACTCCGCCAAGACATCGACCCTGACTTACTGCTCGACTCGCTCTACGGTCCGATCTACATGCGATTCCTCATTCAGCATGATCGGCTGACGCCTGAGTTCGTGGACCAACTGTGCCAACTCGTCCTGGGTGGAGCGCGTCCGCGGCGGAGATCAGCTCGAGATTCTTAATCGGATCGGTCGACGTCGATCCGAGTCTCGATTCGTCCAGCCGCGCCGGACACCGTCCGTCGGCATTTAGTTCCGCAAGAATTTCTTTTCCAGCCATTCCATCTGTGTCCCAATCAGGAACAAACGCTTGCTTGCCTTGGTCTATACCCGGTGGAGATAGAAACCATGACCATTCATTGGGGATCGTTCTGGACGAAGAGTCGAAAGTCGCTGAAGACGTGCTGGCTGGTCACGGCCGGCATCGTCGCAATATACATAGGGGTCATTCGGCCGCAGGAGCGCGACTTTCGGGGAATTTCATCGTCCAAGGCAACCGGGTTAGCGTCTCTGGAGCACAGTCAGCCGCTGGGATTGTGGCGCCAGATGACGTTCCTGCCTTCTTACGACCGCGCCCCGATGTACCAGAAGGGCATCGTCGGCGGCGTGCCGGGAGGCGTGGGGGCGGCACGAGTACGACTCGCAAGCGCAAGTCTCACGGCCGATGCTGATAAGAGCGACGGAACCGAAGAGCCGATTGCCGACCGCAAGCTGGTTCGCACCTCGACGCTGAACCTTGTGGTGAAATCTCCAGCTCATACTTCGGATAAGATCGTCCGCCTTGCCCTCGATGCGGGCGGGTTCCTTGGGTCGTCGCAACTCAACGGCGGTGCTGATGTGCCGTTCGCCTCACTCACGATCCGCGTGCCCGCGGCGAAGTTCGAGGAGGTTGAAGCCCAGATTCGCGCGCTCGCGGTGCGCGTTGACGAAGAGACCATTGGCTCCGAGGACGTGACGAAACAATACGTAGACGACGCAGCCCGCCTGCGCAACCTGCGCGCCCAGGAGCAGCAATATCTCGATCTGCTGCGGAAAGCGGGCACCGTGAAAGACACGCTGGAGGTCAGCGACAAACTGAACGAAGTGCGGGGAGCGATTGAAGAAAAGCAGGCCGAGTTTGCCGCGCTCTCCAAGCAAGTCGAAACCGTTGCCATCAATGTTACGCTGCGCGCCGAAGCTGATGCCCAGGTGTTCGGCCTGAACTGGCGGCCGCTCTATCAACTGAAGATGGCGGCGCGCGAGGGACTGAATGGATTGGGCGATTACGTTGCTTCCATGACGTTCTTTCTCTTCTATGTGCCGACAATCGTTCTCTGGCTCTTTACCATCCTGATTGGGGCCGCGATCGCGTGGAGAATTCTGCGCTGGATCGCAAGAGTATTTTTCCGGCCTGCCGAGGTCACGGTGCCGGGAGGCGCTGCAGCCCAATGAGACACACGCCGCCGAAAAAATCCGAGCTCAAGGCAACGTTTGCGGTACAGCCACGTTCCAATCGTCTGATTGCGGAGGCTTCTATGCTGCGCCATCGTCTGCACCCACTCTGGGTGGTTGTGTGTCTTTCACTCGTTACACTGATCGCGTTTTCCACCTGGCCCAACGAACCCGTCGTTTCCGCCAAGGCGGACGATGCGCCGGGATCGTTGGGGATCCTGAGCAGAGACGGATCGGTGAACGGGGCGTGCCCCCTACGCCACACCGAGGTTCGCGGCGCGATCAGCGGATTCCTCTCGCGGGTCACGGTCACGCAGACATTCGAAAACACTGCGGCCGAGAAAATCGAGGCGGTCTACGCGTTTCCGCTGCCGGAAAATGCCGCCGTCGACGACATGACCATCCAGGTTGGCAATCGAACGGTGCGCGGCATCATCAAGAAACGGGAAGAGGCGCGCGCCATCTACGAGCAAGCCAAGCAGACCGGGCACGTCGCGGCGCTGCTCGATCAGGAACGTCCGAACATCTTCACGCAGGCCGTGGCGAATATCCTGCCGCAGGAGCAGGTGGTCGTCACTATCAGCTACCTGCAGACTCTCGAATACGAGGATGGCTCGTACCAGTTCGCATTTCCCATGGTGGTCGGGCCGCGCTACATTCCCGGGACCGCAACTGGAAAACAGGCGGGCGGCTGGGCTCCCGATACTGACAAAGTTCCCGACGCCTCGAAGATCACTCCACTGGTAACGCCCAAGGGCACGCGCAGCGGTCACGATATTTCCATCGAACTTGCCATCGACGCGGGCGTGGCGCTGCAGCGCCTGGAATCTTCTTCGCACGAAGTCGAAATCGTGCGAACTGGCGCGACGTCGGCGACAGTGAAACTGAAAAATCTCACTGAAATTCCCAACAAAGACTTCATCCTGAAATATGACGTAGCCGGCGAGCAGATCACTGACGCCATCCTTTCGCAGGCCGTGCCGGCGGGCAGCAAGCTGGGCACAGGCGGATACTTCAATCTGATCCTGCAGCCGCCTGCGCGGATCGCCGAGTCCGACATTACACCCAAGGAACTGGTGTTTGTCCTCGACACGTCGGGATCGATGATGGGTTTCCCGATCGAGAAAGCGAAGGAGCTGATTAATCACGCGCTCGATGAGCTGTATCCCGGCGACACGTTCAACCTGATTACGTTTTCCGGCGAAACCCGCGTCCTGTTTCCCGAACCCGTCTATCCCACGGCAGAAAATGTTCGCAAGGCTCGCGAAGTCCTGAATGAGCAACACGGATACGGCGGCACAGAAATGATGAAGGCGATTCGCGCTGCCCTCGTGCCCTCCGACTCCGAGGACCATCTGCGAGTCGTCTGCTTCCTCACCGATGGGTTCGTGGGCAACGATCTGGAAATCATTGGCGAAGTGCAGAAGCACACTAACGCGCGGGTCTTCGCTTATGGCATTGGCACTTCGGTGAACCGGTTCCTGATCGAGGGCATGGCCCGTGCAGGCCGTGGCGAATCGGAAATCGTGACGCTCAATGACAAAGCAGACGTGGCGGCGCACCGCCTCTATGAGCGCTTGCGTTCGCCGGTTCTGACGGATGTTTCCATCGACTGGGGCAGCTTGCCAGTCACCGACGTCTATCCGAAACAGTTGCCCGATCTCTTTAGCGCAAAACCGGTTGTGGTGAGCGGACGTTACACGGCAGCGGCAAGCGGCACGATCCGCATTCGCGGCAAGCGCGCCGGAGAAGAGTTTGCCCGCGAGATTCCCGTCAGCCTGACCAATAACGCGGCAGGTGGCAGGATCCTGCCGAGCTTCTGGGCGCGGCGCAAGATTGATGACCTCATGTCGCAGGACTACGCCGGAATGCAGAAGGGAAGCGTACAACCCGCAGTGCAACAGGAAATCACGCAGCTTGGGCTGAGCTACCGCCTCATGACGCAGTTCACGTCGTTTGTCGCGGTCGAAGAACGCGTCGTTACTACCAACGGCAAGCCGCAGCGGGTGGAGGTTCCGGTCGAGATGCCGGAGGGCGTGAGCTACGAGGGAGTGTTCGGAAATGCCGGCGACAATATGTACGCGACCAAGGTTGGGCGCAGGGTGTCTGCACAAATGAGCCTCGCGGGTGGGAGCGGTGGAGGCATGATGATGCGGCAGATGGCGGCGCCCCGCGCTGGGAACTCAGCAGCAGCGGGTTCCGGCGGAGGTGTCGGCGGAGGCTTTATCGCCGGCGCGCCGGCTCCGCCCCCACCTCCTCCGACGGCGGGGTTGCCGAGGGCCGTGAATCAGCTCGAACCGGCCGCTACACCGCCGGATCAGAAACCCACGGGCGAGCGCGCGATCCTGGAATCGAAACTGAGTCCTGCACTACTGGCGGCCTTCGATTGCTGGAAGGAGTCGGGATCCGCTTGCAGCAAGCTGAAAGGGGACAAGGTTGATCTTCAACTGTTCTTAACTCTCGATTCCAAAGCGGCGCTGGAACGATTGAAAGCTCTAGGCTTCACCATCTCGGAGGAAAAGCAAAAGCAAAAAGCAGTCATCGGCCAGTTGCCGGTTTCGAAGCTGGTAGAACTCGCTCAGATGGATGCGGTCCGGTTTGTTGCCCTGGTCCAGCGCTAGGATTCTGAAACGGAACCGGCGCTTCGGATGGGCAGCAGATCGTGGCCGAGATGGCCGCAACTCATTTGTCGGCTGGCTCAAAACGCCGGTTGTCGCGGAGCTGGGGGTGCGGCTTCAATGCGCCGCTCACTCCAATGGAGAAGCTTTGCTCGTAGGGCACGCCGTCCGGCCCGTCTACCGTGAGCCGAACGGTGAAATCGGCCGCCCTGGTATAGCAATGAGAAACGTTGGGCCCAGCTGAAGTGGTTCCGTCGCCGAAGTTCCAGTGATAGCCGAGTGCCGGAACGCCGTCAGGGTCGGCCTGAGCGGAGAGGGCTATTGTTTCTCCAGCCTTCGACTGAGAAGGGACTCGGGCGGTAACAGCCGGAGCGGCCTTGGCGACCGCTGTGTCCACTAGCTTGATGACTACCGCCGACTGCGGCGCCTGATGTTCGAGACGGAGGACGCCACCTTCAAGCGCGAACGAGGCGTTTGAATCCATGACCAAAGTTGCTGTCATCGTGGAACTGACGGGGAGCCCGAGGTCTTTGAGGTTCAACGAGCGTGACCGGGGCTTGTCAGTCCAGTTGAAAAGGGTCACGATGCTCTGGCGAGGACTTTGCCGGAGCAAGAAAACACTCGGTTGTCCATCCTCCGGGTCATAGGTCATCAGATCGATGGGCGTAGAGGCGCGACCAGCCTTCGCCATGTTTAGTAAATCCCGGTTTTCGACCAGCGCCAGTCGATCCTTCTCACTGTCGAGCACCAGCAGGTCGTCCCCGATTTCGTACATGCCACCGGCAATCGCGGAGAGCGCGATCGAGGTCTGGGCAGTCGGCAGCGAATGCGAGGACGGCTCGCCTCGATGCTCGACCAGATTGGTATCGGTCACGTTGAAAGCGTCCGGATCGCTGATGAAGAAGTTGCCGTTCATGTAGAAACGGGCCGCGATGCCGGGAGCGGCGTCCTTCGTCCGTTGAAAGCTGTGTCCCGTGTCGGAGGAGATGCGGCCGGTGTTCACGATTCCGACGGGATTGAGCATGGGGCTGCCGTCTTTGTCGAGGATCACATCGTCTCCGACGGTATCGCGAATCAACTGCAAGCCGATCCGCTGGGCTTCGAGGGCGGTGGTATTGGGGCGGTGGTAATAACCTTCAATCGCCGTCGTATCCATGAAGTCCATCTTGATGAAACGGACTCCCCATTCGCGGACCAACGTCCTGTAGGTTTGGCGCAAGTATTCCTGCGCCGCCGGATGCGTCGTATCAAGAGCATAGAGCGTGTCCACGCCTTGCCCCCACACATCCTCGAGAGGAATCGGCTGGCCCTCGGCATTGTGGACCAACCAATCTTTGTGATGTTCGTAAACCCAGGCGCGGCTGCTGACTTCGAAGGGCGCGGTCCAAAGGCCAACCGTAAGGCCATCACTCAAAATATGATGCGCCACAAAGCCCATGCCGTCGGGGAATTGCGTGGCGTTGGCGGTGACGTATTCGCCGCGGGCGTACTGATAGCCTTCATCGATCTGGAAAAAGGTGTAACCGAGGGAATGCAAATGCTGAGAAAGCCAGTCGGCGTTGACCAGCGTTTCGCCCTCGTTGATGGCGGCATAATAAGCCGTCCAACTCCACCATCCCGTGGGGATCTCGCCCGAAACACGTGCGCGGTGCAGCCGTCGAATGGCGGAGCCATAGGTGCGAAGTTGCCCCAGGTAGTCTGGCCCGGCCGCAAACATTACTCGTTCCGAACTCATCTCTTCGCCCGGGTTGAGCGGGAGACTGAGATCGATGCGGTCGCTTTTCAAACCTTTGGGTTCAAGAGTCTTGGCCTCGCTGAGATCTCTCTGGATCTCCGTGGTACCCGTAGATTCGACGGTATAGGACGCGACCGTAGCGTCGGCGCCTTTGCCTTGGGTCTTGAGCCGCAACAGCGTCAAGAAGCGATCCGATGTGAGCGCGCCAAGAAATAGACTCTGCTTGGTTTCCCGGTTATAGATGAGCTGGCTGCCGACACCCCGATGCATGCCATCTGGAGCGTCCGCGAAATCGTAGATCACCAGGTCGGGCCAATCTTCACTAAAGCTATCGGAGAGGATCCGCTCATCGGCCGGGCGCGCTCCCAGATTCACGATCGAATCGCCCATGGCCTCAACACTGCGGATTGCCTGTACCGACGTGGCTTTGCCGGTGGTGTTCTTGATCCACACTTGAATGGCGCCGTAAGGATTTTCGGAATACAGCTGCACGACATAAATAAGATCGGGGCTTCCGCTAAGTCCGCTGCATGTGACCGTTAACTGCTGGCCGGAACCAAGCGCGTCGCTGAATGGCGACTCCGAAACCGAATGCGACGGGTAGCTGCCGGAATGCAGCCAGTGGTGATTGATCAGTGCACCGGTACCAGCCTTCAGCACAGGTTGGCTGCCCGGCAATCCGAATTGATAGGAGCCGTCCTGACGATTGACCGCTACGGACAGGGCTTGATTGGTCAGCTGCTGGGCCGGACATGGCAGCGTGCCCAGCAGGAAAACTACGAGCGTCATCCCCGTTTTTCTGCGTAGAAAACTTACAAGGACTGCTCCTGCGGTTCTGATCGCAGAACCTACCACCGTCGGTTTTTGCATGCAGCATCCTGTGTCGGTCACGATTGACATACTCCATCTGAGGAGGTCATTGCCTGAATCAGTTCCCAGGTCATCACGATCGACAGCGCAATCGTGACGCCTCGGTTCCCCGCGAATACGATATCCGACCGCGAGCTTTAATAGAAGCGATGGTTCTGGAGTTGGCGGCAAGCACTCGCGACCACGTTGTGGCTATGGAGAGGATTCTGAAAGGAAAACATCGCTACCGACGCGGAATTCCGTGCGGGGGTTGAGATTTCTCCTATCAGCGCGATCAGAGGAGGTAAGGCACCAGGGCTGCCGTCTGATGTGCATAGGTGGCATACGCCTCCCCGAACTGGGAGCGCATCCACTGTTCTTCCATGCGGAATTTGATCCAGAACGCGAGGAAGATGAGAACAAAAGCAATGAAGCCGCGCACTTGGGAGATTGCAATCGCCATGCCAAGGAACCCGGTCAGAATGCCGGTGTAGATGGGGTGACGAACCACGGCATACGGACCGCTTGTGATCAGCTCGTGGCCCTGCTTAATCGTGACGGAGCGGCTCCAGTTGCGGCCGAGGTGCTCGCGCGCCCAGACAGCGAACAAAAGGCCGGCGATGGCGACGGTCGCTCCCAGCCAGAAGGTCCATGAACTGGCCGGCCATAGCTGCAGATAAAGCCAGTGTAGCGGGATGCGGGGTATCGAGAGTAAAACCATCGCAATCAGGAAGATGAAGACACGGAAAATGCGCGAGGTGGCGGGCTCTAGACGCTCGGTGGCTTTGGTATTAACGGCTTTGATCTGCCAGTAGACAAGAAAGAAAGCCCAGACCACGGGAAAAAAGGAATAGTAGAACCAAAGCATTCAGGACCTCCAGGCACGATTTTAATCATTGGCGGCTGCGACGGGGCAGGGTTCCGGAGTCGGTGGCCGCATCTGCGTCCAAGTTGCCGCTGTGGGTAGGCTATTCCGCAAGGAAAGCACCGCTACCGATGCGGAATTCTGTCAGCGATCTGAGGTTCTTCTTGTAACCGTTCGTCACCGCGTATTCCTTCCCACCTTTCACGCGCAGGCCGCACTTTCCTGTTGAGTACGGCTTGATTTCCACTACAAATGACGTATTCACGAGTGCAGACCGATGAATCCGGATGAAACCGTAGGGCTTCAGCTTTTCTGCCACCATGGAGATGGACTCGCGCAGGAGATAGGAATCTGATTCCCGCTGCAGCGACACATAATTGCCCTCCGCTTGAACTGCAACCACATCTTCGGGGTTGATGAAGAGGATCCTCCCTTTCGCTTTGATTGCGATCATCGGGTGACCGGGAGAACATAGCTTCTGCAACTGCGGCAGAGCTTCGATCAATTTTGCGGCTCGCTCACCCTTTGCTCGGCGAGAGGCGCGGTCCAAGGCTTCGTTGATGCTTTCGTTCGAGAAAGGCTTGAGCACGTAGTCTACGGTGTGCCTTTCGAAAGCGGCGACGGCAGGTTCGACGTGTGCCGTGACAAACACGATCGAGGGCAACGGAAGGTTTCGTTCCCTAAGCTGGTCTACGAGTTGAGTGCCAGATCGGTCCAGCATGTTGATGTCGAGAAGCAAGACATCGTACGAGTCCGCGGTCAATTTCGTTAGGGCTTCGCCCGCATCGTTTGCCGAATCGAAATGCTCCACGTCGCTTCTTGCCGACAAGATATTTGCCAGGGCCGTTTGGGCCGTCGGCTCATCGTCAATGATCAACACGCGCATGGTTTCCTCGTCGGTCGGAGTTCCGTCCGGCCGAAACGCGCAGCCTCCGCACCCGAGGCCGTCCTTTCCGCCCACTCAAACGCAGCTTTCATGGCGCCCTCACCCTCCAGTGTTGCCGGAGGGATGAGGAAAAAAACCGGGCACGGCACTGCATTTCCTCGAGGCTGCGTTCTACATCGGAGCCGGCGTTCCATCCGACCACACGCCAGTGCCCATCAGGAACATATCGATCGGTTCCGGGTTGCCCTTGTACGATGGGGCTAGCAGGAGCGGGGATCCCGGGAACGGTTCCGAAAGATGATTTGAGGAGTCCAGCGGATTTGCGCCCCATTCCGTACCAAGCGGCACGTAAAACATCAGATGTGCCATGTTGTGGTTGCCCGCGTCGGTGAGATACGCATCCTTAGACATCATGTAACTCATCGCGCCAGCCTCGAGCTCCGGCAGTTCCTTTTTCTCAATCGCGGTCTTGACAGTCTCCTTGATCTCTTCTTTCGATTTTTGAGCCAGTACCAGCTTTGTCCTCATCAAGGTGATCGGGAGCACGGATCGAGAAGCGGGTGGATTCAGGCAAATGGGACTGCGATTCTTTGGGTTCCAAAACTCAGGACTGTCGAATGGACTCATCCACGCGCGATCGACCATGCAGACAAAGCCGTTCTTGCCCTCAACAGCGGTTTCGTAGCCGTGCGGCCCGAGGACCAGCACTTTCGCATTAAGGGAGATGGACGGCGGAGCGGCGGTCCGGGCCAGAGCAATCTCATCGTTTCGATCTGCGATCAGGTACTGATCCAGCTGAGCCATGCTGGGATATTTGTCTTTGTCAGCTTGCGATTGTGGTTGTCTCGAGCCCGCGCAGAAAATGATCAAGACAAAGATCAAAGCCGTAACCGCTGCGCATTTCCTGGCATTCATAGCGTCCTCCTGTTACGTCTCGAATCCAATGACTTGGCTGCACACATGCGTTCGGCCCAGCAACCGGACTGCCCAGCCCTCGGTTACTTCTTCCCGGTGCTGACGGCTGACGGAAAGCTGGATTGCTCGCCGAAATAACACTCAATGGATGCCAACTTTCCGTTCTTGAGTCGGAGATACTCCACGTTCCGGAATGATTTGCCGTTCTTGGTGTGGCAAAGATATTTCACAAAAGCATCGTCTGTGTCGGTGGTGATGCGCTCCAAATCAATGTGTTCAATGTAATCCACCTGTGTGTCCCAGCATTGTGTCTTGAAAGAACTCTTGCTGATGTGGTCGTCGCCGGCTGCGCTCGAAAAGGTGAAATTGTCGGCGAGCAGAGTATCGAACGTGCCTAAATCCTTGTTCTCCCAAGCCGCATACCACTTACGGATGATCTCCTCGTTCTTCGAGTACTGCTCTCCTAATGCGCTGGCCGTTGCTGGTCCCGGCAGGTTCGCGGCAACAAGCAGGGCGCAGGTTCCCTGTGCCAGAAGATTCCTGCGCGACACCGTAGCCCTAGTCATTGTTCGTTCTCCTTTGCAAGATGAGATGTAAGACGCTTGGTCCGGCCGATTTCGGGGCATGTCCGGTCGAACTGTAGCTTCAATTCAAATATACAAACCGGTCGGTATGTTACTAACCGACCAAACACCTTCGAGCAGATGCAATCAGGCCCGCTTGCGGTTGCCCGGCGCGCGAAGAGAATGCAGCCAGCCTGTGATATTTTTGATCCCCATGTTCCACACCTTCGCATCTTGAGCGTTCTTGGCCAATACCTCATAGCCTTCGACCATCGCCATCAGAAAGCTCGCAGTTTCTTCCGGAGCCAAGTCGCGGCGGACTGTCCCTTGAGACTGCCCCCTCCGCAAAGCCATGACAATTTCTGCTTGCCAGTCATGGAAGACCATCTCTAATCGCCTGCGGAATTGTTCGTCGAGTTGAGACATCTCCTGCGCCAGATTGACCAGGGGACAACCACTTCTTACGTCTCTTGGCCGAGCTGGTATCGACTGTACGATGCCGATCAGGGCATCGATAGGATTCTTGTCCCTGCTCCGTTGGAGAGGAAGCATCCACCTCTCGCGGGTAAGTTCTGCGATGACCTCTTCAATAATGGCGTGTCCCAGAGCTTCCTTGCTTTCGAAATGGTAATAAAGCGCTCCCTTGGTGACGTTGGTCGCGGCCAGAATTGTATCGATTCCGGCGCTCTGGAAGCCCACTTTGTAAACCTCTCGATAAGCTGCTTGTAACAAGCGTTCCCGTGTACGCTCCGCATCGCGCTGCCGCGGCATTTTACGTCTTCGATTCTTGCGTACCATCAACATACCAACCAGTATGCATGTTACGACCGCGGCTGTCGAGGCAAAATTTTATTCCTGCCTCCCGAATCTCATAGAATCGCCGCCAATCTCTACTGATATCCGCACGAATGGATCAGCTGCGTTGTTTTACTTCGTTTCGATAATTAGTCGATTCGTCACTCTCTAGTTCCACAGTCCTGTACCTCAGTGAGAGAACCTCACGTATTTGCCCTCCAAGACGGCCCTCGGCTTGCCATGTCCAAATCAGCACCCTGCGCATTTCCACTCGCAGAGTTTGCCAGTGAACAAAGCGGAGGCGGAAGCGAGCGGAACATTCTGCGGAAATTGGTTTGCGGTCAAATCCAGAGTGATGGAGGAAGTCATGAGTTCTAAGCTGAAATCCCGGTTCCTGTGTAGTCCCCCTCTCCTCAGCACACGATTTACGTTGCTGGCCCTGGTTGCCTTATCCACGATGCTGTTGTGTTCCGTGGCGATTGCTCAGACGTCAGTCTCAAACGGCAGCATCTCAGGCACGGTGACGGACGCCAGCGGCGCAGTCGTGCCCAACGCCAAAGTCACCATGACCGGCCCCACTGGGCAAACCATCCATGCCACCACCAGCGGCGCGGGAACGTATTCTTCTGGCGCTCTGGTTCCGGGCAAGTATTCCGTGCGCGCGGAAGCCAAGGGCTTCAAGACGACGCAGCTGTCGGTAGACGTCCAGGTGAACAACACCGCCAACGGCAGCATGAAACTTGAAATCGGTCAGGAAAGCACAGTAGTGGAAGTGCAGGCGAGCGAAGTTGCCGTGAACACCGAACAAGCCGAAGTGCAAGGCGTGCTTACGGCATCGCAAATTTCAAACCTGCCCGTAAACGGCCGCAACTTCCTGGATCTCGCGCAACTGGAACCGGGCGTCCAGATTCAGGACGGCGCGAATTTCGATCCAACCAAAGTCGGCTACTCTTCCGTTTCATTCGGCGGCCGTTTTGGGCGTACCGCCCGCATCAATGTGGACGGCGTCGATGTCAGCGACGAGACAGTCGGCACCACGACCGAAGATATTCCTGCCAGTTCCATTCAGGAATTCTCGCTGGCGCAGTCCAGCCTGGATCTCTCGAACGATTTGACTTCTTCCGGCGCGGTCAACGTGACTACCAAGTCGGGCACCAACGCCTATCACGGCGAGGCCTTCGGGTTCTTCCGCGACAGCGCTGTCGGCTCCGCAAACCTGCCCTCACCTCTCGACCCAACGACGGGTCAGAGAATCCCCACCCCGTGGCAGCGCAACCAGGAGGGCGCCGACATCGGTGGACCGATCAAAAAGGATAAGTTGTTCTTTTTTGCGGACGGCGAGCGCACCCTGCAGCAGGAGGCTGCGCCGGTTCTCCAGGCGGCCCCCTATCAGGCTTTTTCCGGGACGTTTCAATCTCCGTTCAAAGAAGTTGAGTTGACCAGCCGTCTGGACTACTCCCTGACCAAGAACGCGCGTCTCTTTGGCCGTTTCAATTACTTTCAGAATTCGGCGGACGCCACCTTCTTCTCGAGCAGTTTCTCCGTGTACAAGAACAAAGACTACACGCGAAATGAAGTCTTCGGCCTGGATTTCACCACCGGCAGCTTTACTCACACCATTCGCTTTTCGTATCTGAAGTTTCAGAACCAGATTCTCGACGCCGTGACAGGGTCGAATCTGCCGTTGGCCAACCTCGGGGTCAATATTTTTATCGGAAGCTTTAGCACGGGGCCGAACGAACTGGCACCGCAGAGCACGCCGCAAAGCGATCATCAGATCAAGTACGACGGCAGCAAGACGATCGGGAAACACATTTTGCGTTTCGGTTCCGGCTTCAACCATATTCAGGGCGGCGGCTTTGCCAGCTTCTTCGGTACGGCTCCGCAGATCAGCGGTACTACTCCTCCCCCTGACGGCAACCCGCTGGACGACCACATCAGTCAGGTGCTGGCGTCGAACGGGCAAGGCTACTCCACCACGCAAGCTGCCCTGGGGTTTCCAGCGGGCGGTCTGGGACCGGACAATCGCGTGTCCCTCTATATTGGCGATAGCTGGAAGGTGCGGTCGAATCTGACCGTGGCTCTCGGCTTGCGTTGGGAGCGCGACACCGGCCGCACCGACAGCGACCTTCCCGCCATCGCTCCCATCAACCAGTACTTCCCCGGACATGGAAACCCGGTGAGAAATCCCAATCTCAACTTCGCCCCGCAATTGGGGATTGCCTGGGATCCGATGAGAGATGGTAAGACAGTGGTTCGTGGCGGCATCGGGCTTTACTACGAGAACGTGATCTTCAACAACGTCCTATTTGACCGGCCCTCGCGTTTACAGAATGGCGCATTCCTTCAGATTGTGGAACCTTGCTCCAATGGCACAGGAGTGATCGGGCCGGATCCAGCGCAACTCGCCTTGGGGGAAACTACGGCAACGGCCTGCTCGGATACGATCGGCAATGCAGCCTCAACCATCGTGGCCTACGAGAATACGTTCAAAGCCAACACGCCGTTTAGCCTGACGAACCCCAATGCAAATTACGTCGGCAATTACTTGAGCGCAGGCGCAAACGTAAACGTATACGACAATAGCCAGGGACTGTTCGATTCCAACTATGTGAGCCCACGCTCGGTCCAGATGAACTTCGGCATCCAGCGCGAGATCCGTCGCGGAATGGTGTTCAGCGCGGATTTACTGCGGAACGTCGAAACCCATGCGCTGCTCGCGGTCGATCTTAACCACGCGGGAGACATCTCCAACTTCAACCAAGCCAATGCTCAGGCCGCCATCAGTGCGACAGAGACGGCTTTCGGACACCCTGGGGATCTCGCTGGGACCATTGCCGCGGGAGCGAAGATCGGCGATTTCGTGGGCAACGGGATGGGAAGCCCGTTGGATACGGGCGGTGCTTGCGCCTGCGCCTTCACGGGGACGAATCCAGCGCTAGGCCAGTTCTACATGATGGAGCCCATCAGCCGTTCGGTCTACAACGCCCTGCAAATGAAGTTGACGGAGAATGTTGCGAACCCGGCTCCCGGGCTGAAGACGGCAAACTTCCAAGTCGCCTACTCGCTATCGCGATTTGTGAATCCGTTAGCATTCCAGGGCCCACCGCCTCCAGGAAATCCGGCCGCTCAAAATGATCAGGATTTCGTCCTGACGGCGATCGACAACGATCAGCCTCTGCGATTCATGGGGCCGTCCCTGCTCGACCGCACCCACCAGATCTCCTTCGGAGGAAGCTTTGATGTAGCAGGTGGCTTCCGTTTTGGAGTGATCACTCACTTCTATAGCCCGCTGTCGAGCCCGGCGATCATCGGTCAAAATTTTACGCCGGGGCAAATCTACCAGACCGACTTCACCGGAGGCGGACTCGAGAACCAACCCATGCCCGGCACCACCAACGGCTCGTTCATGCGCCAGTTTGGAGTGACTGGACTGAACAATGCAATCAACGGCTACAACGCGATTTACGGAAATGAGCCAACCCCGGCCGGCCAGAAACTGGTCACCGCCGGCTTGTTCACCGTCGCGCAACTGCAACAAATTGGCGCCGTCGCTCCGATCGTGACGCAGGCTCCGGCGAACCAGCTGCTTTACCCATGGACGAGAGCCCTGGATTTCAAGGCCAGCTGGGTTCATCGATTCGACGAGCGGTTCACAATCGAGCCGAGTGTCAGCTTCTACAATGTGGCCAACTTCTCCAACTTTAATCAGCCTCCGGGCGTGATGACTGGCTGGCTGACCGAAGGGAGCGGTTCGATCAACAGTATCGCCGCGGGAAGCACGAGCGCTCAGTCCTTCCGTGTCGGCAATGGAACGGGAGTATTTGGTCTAGGTTCACCGCGAGTGCTGGAGTTTGGCATGCATCTGAGCTTCTAGACCCTGCTGTAACTGCATTTCGGGTCACCAGTCCACGCTGGTGGCCCGTTTTGTTGGTCGAAGACGACCTGGTTTTTCCAGGAAAGCCTACGATGGGGTTCAACTGCGCGTGGGCACCGGATTGCGCGACCAAACAAGCATAACTTGTTCGAGTATTGGGCCGCGTCTCCGCAGCTTGTCGAAATCAAGTCCGGTTGGCGCGAGCGGCGGTTTCGCGGGTTTCCTTCGTCGCCCCCTGAGACTTAAGCGCCGTCGCTAAGAATGGATATGCAGCGGGCCCTTTTTCTTTCAGGAATGGGGTCTCGCGGGGCAGTATCTCGCGGAGAGCCCAATCAATGCGGTCAACGCCGTCGGAGATGATGCGAATGAGATGCTGATTCTCGATCGCATCCACAGCGAGCGCGATCGGGGCCAGGGCGTTACGGATGTGATGATTCATTTCGTCAATCACCTGCATGCGGGCGATCGCTGCGCGGTACTGCTCGCGGGCCATCTGCGTAAGTTTTGCCACCAGGCAAGTTACGATGAGCGCTGAAAACGCTTCCGCAAGCCATCTCTCGCGATTGCGTCCAAGATCGGGGACAAGCCAATGGTGCATTAGTTCGGTGGCGAGGAACGAGACGATTCCCACGCCGACTGCGATTGCCAGAACACGTGTCAATGAACCTAGCTTGCTTTCCGGGGTTGCCATTTGAATTTCCTCTCCGAAGTTTGAAGCGGCGACGAACGATCCGCATGGAATGGTCCAGTTGGGATGAGAATCTACGATTGCGGAGGGAAAATGGAGAGGCTAGGCGTTGGGAGGTGGCCGGTTGTGATGCCTGCTATCAAGGGGTGCTTCCTTTCTGTAGCTGACCACAGCCTTTGGAACAAACGGATTCGCGATTGTGTGAAACGCTTGCGCGTTGGCGGGGAACACTCCGCATTCAAGGTCCAGGTTTTCAAAGCACGGCCTGCAGTTGCTATGCGCGACCGTCGTTGACGGCGCGGGAGAAAGCGGAACAAGCGACCGAGTTGCTCCCGCCGTCAGAATGATTAAGGCTATGAGACATAGGTGGGAGAGCAGCTTACCTAGGGTCGCAGGTAGGTGGGGGCTGGCGCACATCGGGGTCGACTTCCGATAAAGGTGAGATGGACCTGTTGCAGAGGGAGTTGCCTCAACGGGGATAAATCCCCATGGCACTCGTGATTCCCGGAGCGGGGAGCTTGGGAACTAACGCGTCCCCGCTACTACAATCATCCGCATGCAGAAAAAGATTTTCTGGATGGTCTTCATGCTGCTCGGGCTCGTGGCCGATTTCATGCTTCCTTTTTGGTGGGCCTGCGCTGCCACCATCCCGATCCTTTTTGCTGCATGGTGGGTCGCCTACCGGAGCGACTGGTTCTAGGTAAAGGGAAACGTTGCGGGAAACTTACTATAACTTTCTTTTCCTTGTGAAACCTTTCTGTTATCGTCGTATCGATCTGGGTGCGTTCGCGGGCCGTGACGTCTGCGGTCGGGCCGGTAGCGAACGACCGCGGGAGAAACGATGATCAATCGGCGGCAGTGGCTCTACGGAGTGGGAGTCGTGGCCGGCGCGGCCGCCCGGCCTGGGAGCTCTTTCGGCAGGGACAAAGAAAAGGACAATCAGGATACACAGAGAGCGCAGCGTCCCTCTTTGGATCTCTCCGACTTCGAGCCCAAGAGCATGCTGCGAGTGCACGAGTCGCGAGTGGAACGAGCCAAGTTCCCGGTCATTGATTTTCACACCCACATCACGGTCTCGGCCAGGTCCGAGAACGGAGTGGAATTGGCCTCCGAGCGCAAATATCTGGGAACGCCGAAAGAACTTCTGGCTACCATGGATCGCAAGAATATCCGCGCCATGGTGAACCTTACGGGCGGCTATGACAAGGGATTGGCTGAGGTCATCAAGAAATACGACCGAGATTTTCCCGATCGCTTCTACACGTTTACCGAGCCCAGCTACGAACGCTGGAAGGAACCGAACTATCCTCAACTGCAGGCACAAGCCATCGAGGAGGCACACCGGCAGGGTGCGAGAGGATTGAAGATTCTGAAGACTCTCGGTCTGTATCTCCGGGAGAATCTTACGTCCGGCGTACTCGTAAAGATTGATGATCCAAGATTCGATCCCATGTGGGATACCTGTGGCCAACTCAACCTGCCCGTAGCCATTCACGTATCCGACCCGGTCGCGTTTTTTGAACCTACCGACCGGTTCAACGAGCGCTATGAAGAACTCAATCATCATCCGGACTGGTCCTTCTACGGTGGCGACTTTCCCAGCAACGCGGAATTACTGGAGGCCCGCAACCGGGTTTTTGCGAGGCATCCGAAAACGCAATTCGTTGGGTTGCACGTGGGAAACTTCGCCGAAAACCTGGCTGACGTCGCGCAGAGCCTCGACCGCTTCCCGAACATGACTGTTGACATCGCTGCCCGCATTGGAGAGTTGGGCAGGCAGCCCCGCACGGCGCGGAAGTTTTTCGATCGGTATCAGGATCGTATCCTGTTCGGCACTGATGCCACTCCGCACGGCGACGAATTTCCTCAGCAAGTATTCAACGACCAGTTATATGAGATTTATTATCGGTTCCTGGAGACGGACGACGAGTACTTCGACTATGCTCCCGCAAAAGTCCCCCCGCAGGGACGGTGGCGCATTTACGGCATCAATCTGCCAGAGACGATTCTCCGCAAAGTGTATTTCGAAAATGCTGCCCGCAAATTGAGAGTGCAGATCTGAGGATGAAGGCCCTGATGCAGCGATCCCTTAAAATGCGCGTGCGGAATGGCGTGATCAGCTGCGCTCTCGCTTTCATCGTCGTGCCGATGCTGATGGCAGCCGATCCCGCCGTGACGGAGAGTACAAAAGCTCGGGAAGACGTGGCGCCCAGCACGGACGCAAATAGCCCGTTCTGGCGCGGAGCTGGCCTCGTCTATGCAGAGAAGACTCCTTACGGCCAGGACCAACCGCGCTACCGTACAGAGGTCCGCTCCCGGTGGACGGAGAAGAATCTGTACTTCTTATTCGTATGTCCTTACGAAACGCTGAATCTCAAGCCCTCACCCAGCACTGCAACCGAGACAAATCAGCTGTGGAATTGGGATGTTGCCGAGGTCTTTATCGGTTCCGATTTTCAAAATATCCGCCAATACAAAGAGTTCGAAATATCGCCACAAGCAGAGTGGGTGGATCTCGACATTGACCTGTCCAAGCCGCATCACGAGGGAGGCTGGACCTGGAACTCTGGTTTCACGGTATCGGCTCGCATCGATCCGGTCGCGAAAATCTGGTACGGAGCCATGCGCATTCCATTCTCGGCCCTACAGGACGACATCCCCGCAGCGGGCGACAAGTTTCGGATCAATTTCTTTCGCAGCCAGGGGCCGCCGCCAAACCGGATTGCAGTTGTCTGGCAACCCACGATGAGCCCTTCGTTCCACATTCCAGAGAGATTTGGAATTCTTCAGTTGGTAGCCGTAGAACCCAAGTAAACCACGCGAGTCCCCCGAGCCGCCCCGAACTCGCTTTTGCTGACAGCCGCGCAACTTGTTCGCCCGATTTACGCTTTCTGTCGAAGCGCTGGTTTTTTCTGGACAAAAGACAATAAATCGATATAAAAAGAAACCTTCCGTTAGTGTTCGGAGGAGTTGCGTGCTGCCAATGGCGGGAGAGTTGAGCCGGGAGCGAGGTTGGCTGCCGGGCGATTGATCCGCGCTTCGTCACGTCCCTTGGAAGGAGAATCACCATGAGGAAAACTGTAGGAGTTATCGTTTTTCTGATCAGTTTGGCCGTGATTGGATTCGCGCAAGTCGATACCGGCAGCCTGGTTGGGACGGTGAAGGATGCCAGCGGCGCGCTCCTTCCCGGTGTTGTGGTCACAGCTACCAACGCGGATACGGGCATTGCTACTGCGACCAAGACGGGGCAGAACGGCGATTACGTGATTACTCCGCTTCATATCGGCCGGTACTCTGTGTCTGTTGAAGCCGCCGGCTTTCATCGAGAAATTCGTAAGGACATCGTGCTCGATGTGCAGCAGAGCATCCGGTTGGACTTCACTCTTAAAATTGGCGCGGTTTCGGAAACCATGGAAGTGACCGGAGCCACTCCTTTACTTGAAACCGAAAGCGCGTCCCTAGGCGACGTTGTGACTGCCGAAACGGTTGAGGAGTTGCCCCTGAATGGCCGGCGCTACACCGATCTCGCAGAGCTCACCTCGGGTGTGGCTAAGGTCATCGAAGGTCCGGTCAACGGCGGCAGCACACCGACCAATGGGAACGCCGGCGGAAGCTTTGCAGTCAATGGCACGCGAGGGGATCAAAACAACTTCATTCTTGACGGCGTCGACAACAATTCCAACGACAACGGAGATGTGGCTGTACTGAGCAGCGTTGACTCCATCGCCGAATTCAAGATCGAGACTTCGAATTACTCGCCAGAATTCGGCCGGAGCGGCGGCGCGGTCATCAATGCCACTACCAAATCGGGCACGAACAAATACCATGGCAGTGCCTGGGAATTCCTGCGCAACGACGCCTTCGATGCCTCCCAATACGGTTTTGGCTCTGTCCTGACCAAAGCGCCTTACAAGCAAAACCAGTTTGGGGCGACATTTGGCGGACCGATCAAGAAAGACAAAGCATTTTTCTTTGTCGATTACGAAGGAACACGCATCCACCAGGCGCAAAGCGATATTGTGACTGTGCCGACCGATGGCACAAACGGCACGTCCGACGAGCGGATGGGAGATTTCAGCGCCATTCTGGGCAGTACACCGTCGGGCACAGACGCACTGGGCCGGCCCATTTACCCGAACGAAATTTACGATCCGTCGACTACGCAAACACTCTCGGGCGGTGCCGTTGTGCGCAACGGTTTTGGATTTGATCCAACTACTGGGTTCCCGATAGCGGGACAGGCAAATATTATTCCCGCGGGAAGCCTGCAGAGCCTCGGACTGAACTACGCCGCCCTTTATCCGGCGCCGAACCAGCCGGGACCGAACGGAGATTATTCGACCCTCAACTATGCGGTGAACGCGCCCGGAACAGACCAGGTCGATCAGATGGATGTGCGGGTGGATGAGACTGTCACCGACAAAATGCAGCTCTTCGAAAGGTTTTCATTTGTAAAGGACACCCGCTTTCAGGCGCCGGTGTTCTCCGGAATTGCCGATGGAGGCGGTTACAACACCGGGGGGAGGCCCTTAAACACAGAGGGCGCGGTATTCGGAATGAATTATGCCGTCACGTCGAACATTGTGAATGCATTCCGCGTTGGATTTAACCGTGTCCACTACATCTCCAACTCTCCTTCCTACGGGCAGCAATTCCCGCCGGCTAACCTGCAGTTACCGGGTGTGCCCAATGATCCGCTCATTAATGGACTGGCTTGGTTTGCTCCCAGCGCGTATGCAGGGCTGGGCGAGCCGTTGTTTACTCCGACCCGCAGCACCAGCCAGGATATCCAGATTGATGACACGTTGAGCGTTATACACGGGAAGCACTTGTTCAAGTTCGGACCGCAGTTTCACTTTGACCAGTTCAATCTCCTGCAGGTTGGCCAACCGCGCGGGAACCTGTCGTTCAGCGGTCAGTTCACGTCCGATTCCGGCACGTTAGGGGATGGCAGCGGCAACGGATTGGCTGACATGCTGGTGGGAATACCGATCACCTCGATCATTTCGAGCGAAGTGTATTTCGGCAATCGCCAGCACTCGTACGGGGCGTTCGTCCAGGATACTTACAGAGCTACCTCGAAGCTGACGCTGGACCTTGGGCTGCGCTGGGACTATGCGACCCCGGTTTACGAATCCCAGCATCGCCAAGCCAATTGGGATTACACCAAGGGAATCCTCGTTAAGGCCGGAACTCCAGGTTATCCGAAGAATCTGGCGACCCCGGCCAAAGACAATTTCGCCCCACGCGTTGGCTTGGCCTACAGCCCTTTTCCGTCCAAGCCATTCGTGATTCGGGGAGGATATGGGCGCTTTTTTGTCTTCTATGAGATCCGCACCGGGGACCCGCTGCAAGTCGACTACAACATCCCGTTCTTTTTCGAACCTACGTTCAACAGCGATGGCATAACGCCTTCGCAAGTTACCTTGGCGACGGGATTCCCGGCCCTCAATCCGAGCGAGGCGCCTTTCGCGAATGTGACCAGCCAGGACTGGAATCCGCACACCCCGGTTTATGACCAGTGGAATGTGAATCTCGAATACCAACTGCCGGGCCAGATTCTAATCAGTCCGGGTTATGTCGGAACGAAAGGCACTCACCTGCAAGTATTGCGCGACTACAACCAGATTCCCACGCCCCAGTCGACGTACGACCCGACCTTGGCGCCGTACTGTGACCCGACCTCTACTCTGCAATGCCAGTACGGGACTTTTACGTCCATCACGAATCAGGGAAACTCCACGTATCACGCCTTTCAGATCAAGGCTGAGAAACGGGCCAGCCATGGCTTGTATTTCCTGAGCGCATTTACTTTCGGCAAAGCCATCAACGACCAGCCGGAAATCTGCTGCAACTCTCCCTGGCCGCAGGACAGCTACAACATTGCGGCAGAAAAAGGGCTGGCGGACTTCGATAATCGCAAGCGCTGGGTGAATAGCGTCGATTACCTGATCCCCGTGGGAAAAGGCCAGCAGTTCATGAACCGGGGAGGCGTGGCCAATGCGGTTCTTGGAGGATGGCACGTAGGCGGAATTATCACGCTGCGGTCGGGCTTCCCCTTCTCGCCGGCAATTGGATTCGACCCAAGCAACACCGGTTCTCCGGGGTTGCAGCGCTCGAACCAGACCGGGAGTGGAGCTCTTGCGCATCCCAGTCCGAACTTGTGGTTCAATACGAATGACTTTCCGATTCCCGACTGCCCCAACGGTTGTTTCGGCAATGCGCACAAGAACATTCTTGAAGGACCGGGAGAGAAAACAGCAGACTTGTCGGCGCGAAAAATGTTCAACGTGACTGAGCGGTTCAATCTTGAGTTCCGAGCCGAGTTTTTCAACGCCTTCAACCATCCGGTTTTTTCTCAACCCGATAACTACATCACCGATGGTCCGGGAGCTGCCGGCGTGATCACATCCACCGTGATCCCGCAGCGGCAGATTCAGTTTGCTCTGAAGTTGGCTTTCTAGCTCCTCGGCTTTCGGGGAATTGACGACACTTCTGGGAAGCGAGGAGTGTATTCGTGATAGGTCTGGCAAATCCACGATTCGCTGGACTTTGTGTGCCAATCATGCGGAGGCGCGTCTTAAGATTTCACCCGGCAGATCAGCCGGTTGAGCCACGAAAATCTGTTCGCGGGCTGCAGCCGAGTATTCGCAGGAGGACCTAATTTCGATGGAGCGCAGAGACTTTCTTAAGAGCAGTGTTGCGTTGGCCGTTGCTGCCGAACTCGGAACTGGCAAAGCGCACGCATTTGTCCCCGCTCACAACTGGGCAAAATACGATTTCGGTTCTGGCCCAACGGTTGCTGACCGCCTGAATCAGGGCCCCTTCTCGCAGTATCCTCCGGATGCCGTCATTCCCACCGATGACGTGGTGATGACGACGACTCCGTCGGAAGAAGTCGTGCCGAATTATGGCAAGGGTCTGGTCACCTACATCACGGCTGACAGTGGCACCGAGGAAATCAAGTCAGACAATATTCCCCAGGCAATCGAAGACCTGGTTCGATTTCCCCTGGGCCAACAGCTTTATATACGTCCTACCTGGAGGGAAGTGCAGCCGCGCCCCGGGCGCCTGGAGTTGCCCGATTACGTGAAGCTGGTTTTTGAACTGGCGAAGAAGAACAACAAGCGGATTGGATTGCGCATTCAGATGTGCGCGCCAGACTATACGCATGCGGCGGCCCTCCCCGATTTTGTCCTCGAAAAAGTGCCGAAAGTGGATCTAGTGTTGAGCGACCAGGAAAGCAGCAAAGAGGCGCAACGATATTTGCAGAATCCGCATTCGCGTTATCAGCCCCGCTACGACGATCCTTTTTTTCAGCAGGCATTCAAAGAGTTGGTCGGTCTGCTGGCCGCGGAGTTCGATGGCAATCCCCTCATCGAGTTTATCGATACCTTCATGTACGGATTCTGGGGTGAAGGTCACACTTGGCCGTTCGGCAACAATCCTTTTCCCGACTACCAGACTGCCGAGCGGACCTGGATCAACATGCTGAACGTGCAGTTGGAAGGCTTCAAGAAAACTCCTCTGCTCACCAACACACAACCGGATTTCAGTCGCGTGGGCAATTCAGAAATGCTGGACCGCACGGTCCGCAGCAATAATTGGATTCGCAGCGATACCATCTTCATTGAGAACGAGCAGATTGAGGCGCTTAGCAATCGCCCGCCCTGGATCGCGGCATTGCTCGAGCAGGGTATCCCGGGTAAACCTCCTGATCCGAGTGCGGCGCATGAAGGCATATCCCCGGCCGAGAACATGATCTCTCATGTGATAGATATCGGGGCGAATTACTGGTCGCTCTGGAACTTTCACCAGATCAACGCCAAGAATCTGATGACCTACTACCAGGCTTATCCGGCAGCGTTCGACCGGATCAATCGCCGCATTGGCTATAGGGTCAGGCCATCTTTCATCTGGAGCTATAAAGATAACGGTTATGTGGGCCTGATCATCGGCTTCGCCAATGATGGTATCGCCGGTGTCCCGGGCGTGCTGCGCGTGAGTGTCGAGAGTGAAGACGGCAAGACGCTCAAGAGCGGTTGCCTCGATGCCGGATATCCTCTGCCGGGGAAGATTCGGCAAGCTCAGTTTGTTCTGCCGCAAGGCACGAAATGGCAGGGACTGAAGCTCAAAGCGGAGATCGAGGTGAAGGGCATGCGCTACCCGGTGCGTTGGGCCTGTCATCAGAAGCTGAATGAGGATGGTTCACTCACGCTGCGTTCCAACCTGCGTGCGGAGGTTTAAACGCAACGGCTCAGGCGGATCGTCCTACCGATTGTCATCCTGAGCGGCGTCCTTTGCCGCGAGGGACCTACGCAACTGGCCGGGGAGTACACAGGTCCTTCGCTTCGCTCAGGATGACAATCGAATGAGACTCACTATTTGGGAGGGCCATCATGCGAAGACGTGATTTCGTGAAAACAGGGGCGGTTCTGGGTGCAGTCAGTACTCTCATGCGTCCGCGCATGTGGGCCGATGTTCCCGACCATTTGTGGGAGGGCTATGATTTCGGCTGCCCGACGGTAACGAACCGCCTCGACCAGGGCCCCTTTGGCATTGCGCAGGATGAAGGTTGGTACACGATTTTCGCGACGCAGCCCTCGCGCAATCACATCCGAAATTTCGGAACTGGCCTGGTCGGCTACACCTGGGAAGAGAACGGTCCAGCTCTAACCGTGCAGTGCGGCAAAGAGACGCTGGAACAAAATGCAGAAAGAATGGCCTCGCTGCCATTCGTCGACGTGTTGTACATCCGGTGCGATTGGCGGGATGTACAGACCAGTCCCGGAAAGCTGCAGCTTTCTCCCGTTTGGGAAGCCACCTTTGATGCCGCCAAAAGACATAACTTAGGCGTGGCTTTCCGAGTTCAACTCTCCAGCCCTAATATCCAGCCGAAAAAGCTCTCGCTGCCGGATTTCCTGCACGACAAAGTTCCCATCGTCAACATCGGGCATAAGTCGAAGGAGCACCACACCGGCTTTGATTTCTACGAACCGCGCTACGACTCCCCCGAATTTCAGAAAGCCTTCACCGAGTTGAACGAGTTGCTCGCCGCGAAATTCGAGGGCAACCCGCTGTTGGAATATATGGACCTGATGATGTACGGGTTCTGGGGAGAAGGTCACACCAACGATATCCCCAGCCCGTTTCCCGATTACCTGACCGCGGAAAAGACTTTTGTTCACATGACCCGGCTCCAGATGGATGCCTGGAAGACGACTCCGCTGGCGGTCAACACCCAGCCCGACATCAGCAATGTGGGTAACCGGCAAGTGCAGGACATGGCGGTTCGCGCGGGATGCTGGCTGCGCTCCGACAGTCTCATCATGGACGAACCGATCCAGATCGAGGAACTCGGCCATCGTCCACCCTGGGTCGCCATCGTCATGGAAGATGGGGAAAATCGTCATTATGTACTTCCCGAGTTCGCGGACGAGGAGAAAGCCTGCCTGAGCAAACTTTCGGATTCGAAGCTGGCGTTTGTGGGGCCGGACGACGAAGCCGTGCCGACCGATGATTATCCGCACCGGATCGGCGGCCCGATCGATCGTCCCTATCGCGAGAGCGCGAGCTTTCATGCCCTGGATATCGGAACGAACTATTTTGGCCTCTGGACCGAAGCCGATAACATCCGGCGCTACTACGAAAAATATCCCGACTCGCTGCGCGCCATGGAGCAACGGCTCGGCTACCGCGTCCGACCTTCAATCATCTGGCAGAGAAAGCGCTACGACACGATGGAACTGATTGTGGGCATCATCAACGACGGCGTCGCCGGCGTGCCAGGAGTTCTAGGCGTCTATGCCGAAACTCCCGATGGCCGAGTCAAAGTCGGAGGCAATCTCGATGCCGGCCAACCCTTCGCCGGCAAATTGCGCCAGGCCTCGCTCATCCTTCCCAAGGATATGGACGGTCAGCAAATTATTCTGCGAGCTGAAATTGAGGTCAAGGGAGTGCGGCGGCCGGTCCGCTGGGCTTGCCATGAACGCACCAACCCCGACGGTTCGCTCATGATTCGTCTGAAGAAGGGAAGCGATCCAGACTGGAAAAAGGGAGTATAAATACTCCCGCTACTGAGCCGTCAGTGCTTCGACTCTGGAAAGGGCTAAACATGGAACTGGAGCAGATTTCGTTCTGGGAGTCGGTGATGTTTCGACGGGCGTGTCCAAGGCGATTGTTGTCTCTGGCCCTCGCGCTTGCGGTGCTGTCGTCCCCACGAGCTGTCGCGCAGGAAAAGCGTCAAGCCTCGTTCGACGCGCAGCGGCTCGGCAAAATCCAGCAACGAATGCAGGAGTATGTAAACGCCGGAGAAGCCGCCGGGATCGTGACGATGGTTTTGCGCGGGGACGATGTTGTGCAGAAGTCAGCGGTCGGAATGCAGAACGTCGAAGACAAACGGCCCATGCGCGAGGATTCGATCTTTCAGATCATGTCCATGACCAAGCCGATCACCGCGGTCGGAATCATGATGCTCTGCGAGGAAGGCAAGATCAATCTCTACGATGAAGTTCAGATCTACCTGCCTGAATTTCGCGACCAGATGGTCAATGTCAGCGGATGGCCGAAGAAGCCTTCCCGCCCCATCCGTATTGGCGACCTGCTCTCGCACACTTCCGGAATGCGCCAGATGCCTCAGGGAGACATGAAGGACATTCACTGGAAAATGGATCACACGCTGGCCGAAGCGGTTGCATCGTTCGCGAAGGAACCCCTCGAATTCGAGCCTGGCACCAAGTGGCTCTACAGCAACACAGGATACGCGACCCTCGGCCGCATCATTGAGGTTGTCTCCGGCCAATCGTACGAAAGCTTCATACAAAGCCGGCTGCTGCAGCCGCTGCAAATGAAAGATACCTTCTTCTATCCGCCCGCCGATAAACTGGATCGAATTGCCATCGTCTATAGCCCCAAGGATGGCAAAATGATTCGTGCCGGAAGTCAGATCCTGGGCGGCGAACCGGGCGCCTTTCGCAAAGGCTCAAAATATCCGGGACCGGAATACGGCCTGTTTTCTACCGCCGAGGATATCTCGCATTTCTGCCAGATGATTCTGAATCACGGAACCTGGAAAGGCGCGCGATTTCTTTCTCCCGCAACGATTGACGCCATGCGGCAAGTTCAAACCTCAGGCATGGAAGCCGGCTGGTATCCCGGAGCCGACTACGGGCTGGCTTGGGAAATCATCAGCAAGCCCACCGGAGTTTTGGGTTTGCTTCCGCTCGGAACATTCGGCCATGGAGGCGCGTTCGGAACCCAGGAATTGATCTTTCCGTCTCGCGACATGATTACCGTCTTCATGGTGGCGTGCGATGGGGATTGTTCCGAGCGTCCACAGCGCGCATTCCAGGAAATGGCTATCTCCAGTCTGGAGTAAGAATCGGACCTCGACAGGAACGAGTGATCTGCCCAACTGCCGCCTCCTTGCAAGCCATCTAGCCAAGCCTGGAGGAATTGTGGATAGCAGTGATCGAACTCGTACTTCTCTACTTCTCAGGTTATTTGTTTCGCCCTAGGCGACGTCATGACCGCGGAGAAAGTGAATATGCCCAATTGGGTCTGGGGGTGGTATTTCAGGCGTCCTACGCGGACTCGACGCAATGGCTACTGCCAACCTGGACATTTGCTGATCGATGTAAAGCTAATGCTAATCCGCTCAGTGGTTTATTGGTCGGGGCGATGCGGATTTGAACCGCGGACCCCCTGCGCCCAAGGCAGGTGCGCTACCAGGCTGCGCTACGCCCCGACTCATTGCATTATAAATGAGAGTTCGCGCCTGGCCTTTGCCGACTCGCATTCTGCTCGATTCTGCGGGGCAGATAGCGATTCAATCCACAGGAACAGCTGTATTCCCTCTGCGCGCACTTCCGGCACGGCCTTGAATGGCGGGGTATAATTTTCGATCAGCTATGCAGAAGCCGCGTTATGCGCTGGTGGCGTATCTAAGGAACCCTGCTGGAGAGCTTGTCGAGAACCTGCGGCGAGAGCTGCATCCCGAACTCCCTCACCTCGCGGCCCATCTGACAATCCTTCCGCCCCGGCCTTTGCAAGGTCCGGAAGACTCGGCCCTCAAAGTTCTGGAGCGCATCTGCGGAGAGCAGGAGCCCTTCGAAGTTTCTTTGGGTCCGATGAAGACTTTCATTCCGGTCACGCCCACGGTGTATATCCGCGTGGACTCCGGCGCCCCGCGGATGAGCGAACTGCACAGCAAGCTGAATACCGAAGTCCTGGAGTTCAATGAGGAGTGGCCGTACATCCCGCACTTGACGATCGTCAAGATGAGCACGGAACAGGCCGCCCGGACTGCCTTCGAGATCGGCAGTCAGCGCTGGAATCAATACACCGGTACCCGCCGGATCCTGTTGGAAAAGCTGATATTTGTCCGCGAAGAAGCTCCGAATTGCTGGGTCGACCTTGCCCCCGTTTTGCTGGGTCGCCGCCTGGTTTCCCGATAACACCCCCGTAATCCTGCTCCGTATTACTGCGTCGAGTTACTGTCGCCATGCGCGACTGGCCAAGGTACATCTCCCTCCCGTGCGTTGAAAACCCGCTCCCGCGCCTGTAGATAAAGAGTAGGCAAGTCCGGCGATCCCCGTTGAACGCCACTTCTGACGCGGGTTCCCGGCAGGAACGGGAGAGACACATGCAGATCGGAGTTTACGGTTCGGGGTACCTGGGCACTGTGATTTCGGCCTGCCTGGCGGATTTTGGCACACCGGTATCCTGCTGTCATCCCGACCGGTCGCGCATGGTCGAGATGGCGCAGGGCAATATCCCCTTCTACGAGAAGAACCTTAAGGAGATCATCCGCCGCAACGTGCGCGCCGGGCGCCTTGCGTACTCCACCGACATTGAATCGTTCGCTCGCAAAACCGGCGTGATCTTCCTGGCGGAAGACAAAGTAGAAAATATCAGCGACGTCGCGATTCGCATCGCGCGTCTCGCTCCCAAGCCCCCGATCCTGATCATCGTCACTCCCGCGCCAGTCGGCACGGCGAACGCTCTGGAAAAGAGCCTCCAAGACATTGGCTTGCAGGCCACGATTGTTTCGCAGCCCATGTTTTTCACTGATGGCTGCGCAGTGGAGGACTTCAACTGGCCCGACCGGCTGATTCTGGGATCGACCTCTGGCGAAGCGGTGCAGATGTTGAAACAGATTTTTCATCCGCTGGTCATGCGTGGTGTTCCGGTCATCGTCACCAACCAATCGACGGCCGAACTGGTTCGCGAAGCGGCGACCGCGTTCGTCGCCACGAAGATTTCCTTTATCAACGAAGTCGCAGCTCTCTGTGAACGCGTAAACGCCGACGCGGTTAACCTTGCCCTTGCCCTCGGCCTCGACAAGAAAATTGCTCCGCGCTGCCTGCAGCCGGGCGCAGGAATGGGCGGGGTCTTCGCCGAGTCCGATATGGACTCGCTCACGCAACTGGCGCAGCAAAACGGCGTGTCTCTGAAGGTGCTGAGTGCCGCCCGCGACGTGAACCATTACCTGGCCGATCGCTTGGTCGAGAAAATCGCCCATACTCTGAACTCTGTCGAAAACAAAGAAGTCGGAATTCTCGGTCTGGCCTTCAAACCGAACACAAATTCGATCGCAGGATCTTCGTCAGTGCGCCTGGCCGAGTCGCTGGTTTCCAAAGGCGCGCACGTTCGCGCTTACGATCCCGTGGCCATTCCCGAAGCCAAGACACGGCTGAACGAGTCCGTACGCTATTGCGATTCGGCGTACGCGGCCGCCGAAGGCTCCGATGCACTGGTGGTCGGCACCGGCTGGCCGGAGTTCCGCGCCCTCGACTTCGACCGCATCAAGAATCTTCTGAAAAAGCCCGTCATCGTCGATACCAAGAACATTTTGGACTCCACCCGTCTGCGCGCCCTCGGATTTGAATACGTCGGGATCGGCCGCGGATAAGTTCGGACTTCAGACTCCAGACCTCAGACCTCGGGCCTCGGACTTCGGACGTCTGGATTTGACCCTCGAGTCGGCCCCGGCACGATTGCTTGCTGAGAATTGATTTGCTGAGGTCTGAAGTCTGAGGTCCGACGTCCGGATTCCTGAAGTCGGCAATTCAACCCTGCTTTCCCGCCTGAATTGCTATAATGACTATCGAGTGGTGGGAATAGCTCAACTGGCAGAGCACCGGACTGTGGCTCCGACGGTTGCGGGTTCGATTCCCGTTTCCCACCCCAGTTTTTTGCTGGCAGTTGGAGTCGAGCTTCGCTCGACCGGGCAGCCGAGGGCGGCTGTTCCCACAAAACACCTCTTCCCATATCGCGGCCCTGTAGCTCAATTGGATAGAGCATCAGTCTTCGGAACTGAGGGTTGGGGGTTCGAGCCCCTCCGGGGCCGCCATCGCATAGAGTCGTTGGTCTCTCCTAGTCTCGCGGAATCGGCCAAAAAGCTTGTGGCGCGCTGGTTTCCGGTGGGATAGAATTCTTCCTCGTCGGCTCGCTTTATGAAGCGCATCTTCCATTTCCGCGCATCTTCCTCGGAGCTTGGGCCGCTGGAAGAACGCCTGCTCGAGTCTCTGTGGGAGCGCGGGAACGCGACCGTCCGAGAGTTGGTCGACCATGCCTGCCGCGATCTGGCCTATACCACGGTCATGACCACGCTGGACCGCCTCTTCAAGAAAAATCTGCTTTTGCGGGAGGCCGAAGGCCGCGCGTTTCGTTACACTCCGCGCCTGACGCGGGAAGAGTTGCATCAGGAAGTGGCGGGTGAGGCCTTTCGACAGTTATTGGAAGCGAGCCCGGCCTCATCACTGCCGCTCTCGTACCTGGTGGAAATCGTTACCGAACGAGACGCGCAGTTGCTCGATGATCTGCGCCAGCTGGTCGAGGCCAAGCGCCGCGAACTTCGTGGCACGGAAATTTCCGAGAACACAAAATCCAAGGATAAAGCCTGATGTTTGCCCTGCGCGGCGTCGCCGTCTCATTCTCGGTATTTGTGATGGTGTACTGCGTCCTGTCGCTGGCCGTGAGTCTCACGTGGAGCCGGATTCAGCAGTGGGCACAACATCATCCCGTACGCCGTATTGCGGACCTGCTGTTCACGCTGCGAATGCTTCCGCTGGCCACCGCGGCTGTGATCACCGCCGCTTTTACCGTGCCGTCGTTCCTGCTTCTGGAGCCGCGCGCGATTGATGAACCGGTGGGTGGAGTTCCCTTGATGCTGGGCATCTGCGGTGCGACACTCGGAATCTTTGGCCTGGTGAATGCCGCCAGCGCAATCCGGAGAGCCTCTCGCACGATTTCTAGCTGGACGAACGCCGCACAGCCCGTCTGCTCACCTACTCCACTGCCGGTTCTAAGGATTGTGCGCTCGGTTCCTGCGATGACCGCGGTAGGAATTGTCCGTCCGAGGATTCTGCTCTCGGGCGCGGCTGAGTTTGTGTTGGCCGCCAATGAATTGCAGACGGCATTGAATCACGAGGTCGCTCACGTACGCCGGCGCGACAACCTGAAGAAGCTTCTGTTCCGCTTTGTGGCTTTTCCTGGGATGAGCGCCTTGGAAGATGCTTGGCTCGAGGCCACGGAGATGGCGGCTGACGATGCGGCGGTGACCAATGCCGGCGAGGCCCTCGACCTGGCTGCCGCACTGATCAAGCTATCGCGACTGGGACCAGCGGAGCACGCAGACCTGACGGCCGCTCTGGTGCACAGTCCTGCCTCGGTTATGAACGCACGCGTCGAGCGCCTGATTGCATGGAATGACGAACGGCGCGTCCCGGCGCAGCGCCTTTCCGGATGGTATGGGCTTGCCGCCGCGGTTTTCACGCTTGCTGGCTTCGCATTTACCTACAGCCAGTTGCTTTCGCAAGTGCACACCGCGACCGAGTGGCTGGTTCGGTAGTCTCCCACCTGGATGGTTCTGATTTAACCCTAGAAGTTTACCCGCACGCCGAGCTGTGCTGCGAATGGAATCCCCACGGTCGTGCCGGGACCGAAGAAATCTCCCAAGCCACCGGCGGGGATTTCCAGCTGCTTGAAGCTGGTGACGGGCTGCAGTTGGCTGCAGGTGGGGAAGTCGAGACAGATTGTGGTGGCGTTGCCGGAAGCGATGTCGCTGGGAATCAGCGGCAGCGCGGCGATGTTGGCGACATAGTTCGCGCCGGGATTGTTGCGGTTGAAGACGTTGAAGAACTCGGCGAACGGCAGGACTAGCCATCTTTCGCCGATCTTGATCGGGCGCGTGACCCGCAGATCCATCTGAATGTAAGGTGTGCCGCGGAAGGCGTCGAGCGCGGTTGGCACTCCATTGACCGAGATGCGGGCGCTGTTGTCGGCCGTTGTGATGGTGATGGGGCGTGCAGACTCGAGTTGGGTCATGGTGCTCAGTTCGAAGCCGCCCGGAACGTGCAAAGTCCCGGCCAGAACGAAGCGGTGGCGAACGTCTTCGCCGGACGGGCCGTAGTCGCCCGGTCCGAATGCATTCAGCGGATTGCAGACTCCGTTTACGTAGTCAAACAGCTCTCCCAGCACGCATCCCCAGGTCTGCGCTTTCGAAAATGTGTAGTTGGCGACCAGATTAAATCGCCGCGACACGTTGCCCTGCAGGTGCAGCATCAGCGAGTTATAGCTGGAGCGGTTGTCAGACTTAAAGAGATTCACGTTGGGCACAACGCTCTGCTGATCGGCGTCATAAGTGGGGTCGGAAGTGGGAATCAGCGGAGTGAAAAGATTGGTGTCGCTGGTGAAGCTGTAGGCGCGGTAACCGTGATTGCCCTGCTCGTGAGTGTAGTCGGCGCTCATCGTCCATTTCTGGTTGAAGGCGTGTTGCATGCCGCCAGTGATGTGAATGGCATAGGGCGTCCGGTAATTCGAGTCGACAATGTTGCCGGTGGCACCGGCTCCGCCCTGCAGGCATCCGGGACCGGTCAGCGTATAGGCGCCGTCTGTGCCAGTGAGGCTGCAGGTGCCAGTCACGAAATTGGAAGAGTTCACGCCCTGAAAGGCAGTGCCCCATCCATTTTGCGCGAGATCGTTATAGAACATGCCAAAACCGGCGCGCAGCACGGTTGTGCCGCTGATGCCTGGAGAATAAGCGATCCCGAGGCGCGGCGCGAATTGCTTGCGGTAATCGTGGGGGACGCTCGGTTCAAGCGGAATCTGAAGGCCCTCCAGCGTCGGAAAAGCGGCATTCTGCGCCTGGCTGCGACCGGACGCCGTTAGTAGTCCGAACGTGGTCTGATAACGAAGGCCGTAGTTGACCGTGAGCTGACGGGACAGCCGCCAGGAATCCTGCGCATAAAGCGCGAGGCGCTGAACGCTCTGCGAGAAGCTGCCGTCGCTGGCGGGAGTGGTCGAAGCCCCGTTCGCATAGTCGATCGGGAACTGCGCCAAGTTGGTCGCGTTCAACGTATAAAACGTTGGATCGTTGGGGAACGCGTAGAGCGTCTCCTGATTTCCCGGGAACGCTCCCGCCAACACCGGCTCGTGAATGAAGTTCACTCCGAACCGGAGGGAGTGGTCGCCGGTGGCATGGCCCAGGTCGTAGCGGAACTGATATTTCTCCTGATTGCGCAGCGAGGGAAACAACGTGATGGGAGTGGCGAACTGATTATCGCCATAGGTCTCGAAGCCGGAAACCGTCAGCGTTGTGGAACTGAATGGAAACGCCAGCGCGAAGCCGAGCGTAGAGGTGCGAGTTTGGGTCAGGTGCAGCAGGCTGGCATCGAACACGAACGTGCCCAGCCACGTCGGATTGAACTCGTAGGTGTTACTGATCACGTTGTTCCAGTAATTGTTGTGGGTCGTGAGTCCGGTTGAGGGCAGCGCACCCTGCGCCACCAGCGCGTTGTGAGTCAGGTAGCTGTCTTCCGAGGTGCGCAGAAACCATTGCGATTTGGTTGACTGGGCCCAGTCAAACCGGAGAGAGCCGATGTAGTCGCGGAACGGAATGGGAACGTTCGGCGGAATCGTGATCGAGGGCACGCCCGGAATCAAGCCGTCGGAGGCAATCTGCGACAGAGCGTCGAACTGCGTGATGCTGGCCGGACTGTAGACGATACTGGCATTTTCGTGAACGTGTTCGAACGAGGTGAAGACCCAGACTTTGTCGTGCGCGATCGGGCCGCCCAGGGTTCCCACGTAATTCTGGCGCGAGAACGGCTGCTTGGGATTGGGCGCGGGATTCTCAATGGGAAAGCGCGCATTCAGATCCGCGGCGCGATCGTAGAACGATCCGCTGCCGTGCCATTCGTTGGTGCCGCGTTTGGTAGTGATGACCACCGATCCCGCAGTCGTGCCGCCGGTATCGGCATCTTCGTTGGCGGTGCGAACGGCGAATTCCTGAATCACCTCCGGCGAAAAGTTTTGCAGAAATCCGCCAATCCAGTCGTCGGAGTTGTCTCCACCATCCACCGACAGATCGTTGTTCAGTCCGGAACTTCCGCCCGTCGAAACCGCTGTGATGCGTGCTTTCGTCGGATCCGACGGTTCCACGGGTTCGGTCCCGGGCGCCAGATAGGCAATGTTGGCGAAGCTTCGCGCCGCTAGCGGCAGCGTCTCCAGATCCTGGCTGCTGATCACTCCCTGATGCACCACGCTGACCAGATCGATCGGCTGAGTAGTGATCGACGAATTCTGTCCGCTCACGCTGACTGTCTCCGACGGCGCTGCCGGCTTTAGCGTCACCGTAACCTCGCGCACCGAACTGACCGCGATCGAGACATCCGCCTTGGCCTCGGCAAACCCTGTGGCCGTCACAATGATGTGGTAATCGCCCGGGAGCAGGTCGTCCAGCCGAAACTCGCCGCGATCCTCACTCATGGCCTCTCGTCGCATCGACGACTCAATGGCTTGCACCACGACCTTCGCCGACGAAATGCGCGCGCCGGTCGTGTCCTGCACTGTGCCGCGCAGCGAGCCCCTCGGGCTCTGCGCCATGACGTGCCCCAACAGAAGCATCCAGACCACAGGAAGGAGTCTCTTCATGAACAAACTATTCCTCGCTTATGAAATGCATATCGAAGGGGCCGACAGCAGGGGAGTTCGCCAGAATTATGGCGAGGATGAGGGTACTTGGGCGCGGCGCACTACTACCAGCACTCGTAGAAGAATGGGCCAGAAGCGGCAACCGGCGCGGGAAAGGGAAGATTCTCTGTTCGCAGAGCTTTCAGTCGGACCAGCGCTGCGGAGTTCGGTCCCAGCGATGTTTCTTCAATTCGGTGAGCAAGCTCTTATCGAGAGGCCCCGCGTCGCTCGTAGCAATGTTCTGCCGCACGTGCTGCGGCTTGCGCATGCCGGCGATCGAAGTGCTCACCGCGGGATGCGACAAAATGAATCGCAGCGCCATCTCCGGCAGCGACATTCCTTTGGGTAGGATCTCTTTCAGCTTGTCTACGCGCCGCACCGTGTTTGCCAGATTCTCCGGACCAAAGTAGCCCGCCCGCCAATCCCCTGCAGGGAATCTGGTTTCGAGTGTCAACTTCCCACCCAGGCTGCCCTCATCGAACGGCACACGCGCGATCACGCCGACGTTCAGTTCCTGGCAAACTGGAAACAGTTCGTCCTCTGGCGCCTGGTCGAAAATGTTGTAGATCACTTGCACTACGTCAACCAATCCCGTACGCAGCGCCTTGATTCCATTTTCCGGTTCCCAGCGATTGATGCTCAGCCCGAAGAAACGGATCCAACCGTCGTGCTTCAGCTTTTCCACGGTTGAGCGGAACTCCGGCTCGCTGGTCCAGCTATCGTCCCAAACGTGAAATTGCAGCAGGTCGATGGTGTCCACGCGCAGCTGCTTGCGAATCAGGTCGGCGTACTTGAATACATGCTGGGGAGAGAAAACATCGCCGTACTTGTACTCTGGCAACGCCGGCCAACGATCGTTCGCTGGAGGAATTTTCGAAGCCGCGTACAGCCGTTTTCCGGAATTGCACTGCATGATCTCGCCCAGCAGGCCGTCACTCTTGCCTTCGCCGTAGGCCCAGGCCGTGTCGAAGAAGTTGCAGCCCAGGTCGATCGCCAGTTGCAGGGCCGCGAGCGATTCCTGATCGTTCGAGCCGCTCCAGCCGCTCATTCCCCACAATCCGTGCGCAATGTCGCTGACTTCGAATCCCGTGCGGCCCAGCTTTCTATATTTCATGGCTTCCTCTTACGATCCATTTGATTCGGGAAAGAGTTCAAACCGGAACTGAACAGCATATATCGAAGCCTCAAGTCCCGCTCGCTCCGGAGTCGGCAGCCGATGCTTCAAGCGAAGGCGCCCGCTGATTTTTTGATCGGTGTCATCAATTTTTTCGCAGGCGCCGATCCGGCTCCGAGGTGTTTAATGGAGACTGAAACATCATAAAGATGGAGGTGTCCCCCAATGAAATCCGAATATCCTTATAACCCAACGCCTGGCAAGAAGGACGAACTAATTGCTCCCCCGCCGTCCCGCTTCATCGACGAAAAAATCTCCGATGAATCAGGTTCGGAAACGAAGGCCGATAGCGCTCTCAAGCCCGCCGGTCTTAATAATCCCTTCTGGAATTAGTCTCGGCCAGCGCCGGTGGGTCGCGAAGACAACCGGCGCTGATTTTTCCAACAGCGAATCGCGGGTTCACCATCCCTAGCGCAGGATAGGCAGGCAGAGGCATGGCCGCAGGGCGAAGTCCAGTCCAGCCATTTCTTCCAGCGCGGGATGCAGCAGGGAATCCCGGCACGGCTCCAGCGTAATTACAAACGGCAGCGAACTTTTGTCGAATCCCGGTTTCTGCAATAGGGCATCGATGTTCAAGCGGTGTGCCGCGAGAATCTGCGCGAGCCGAGCTACAATCCCCGCCTGATCGCGCACAAAAAAGCGCAAATACCAGGCGGTCTCAAAATCGCTGCTGACGCTCGGCGTCGAGACGGAGTTGGATACCTCTCTCTTGCCGCCGGACATTCTTATTCCCTGCGCGACAAACATCAAATCGGAGACCACAGCGACCGCCGTCGGATCCCCACCGGCGCCCGCACCCAGAAATGCCATGTCCCCGCCGTACCGGCCGGAAGTGAGCACCAGGTTCAGGTTCCTCTGCACGCGTCCAAAGGGCGAGTCCGAGGGCACGAGGCACGGTCCGACTTCGGCGAACAGCGTGTCACCCTTCAGTTCCGCCCGCGAGATCTGGCGGATGGTGCAACCCATCTGCGCGGCATAGTCGAAGTCGACTGCATCGAGCGGCCGAATCGTTCTCGCCCGTACGGATTCCGGCGCAACCTGCGTATGCAATCCCGCCAGCGCCAGAATCGCCAGCTTGGCACGCGCGTCGCCGCCGTCCAGATCTTCCGAAGCATCGGCCTCCGCATAGCCACGCGCCTGCGCCTCTTCCAGCGCTTCGCTGAAAGGAATTCGCGCATTCTCGATTCGGCTCAGAATGTAGTTGCACGTCCCGTTGAGAATTCCGGCGATCCCGTGCAACCGGTCTCCGCTCAATCCCGTGCGCAGCGCCGGAAGTACGGGAACTCCTCCAGCCACCGAAGCGCCGAATTCGAGCTGGCATCCTTTGCTCGCCGCCAGTTGCAGAAGTGCGGGCCCGTGGCGCGCAATCAGCTGCTTATTGGCCGTGACCACCGATTTTCCCGATCCCAGCGCGCTTCGCACGATCTGCTCCGCTGGAGTGAGGCCGCCGATTAGTTCGATCACAATGTCGACGTCGGATTTCAGCACCGACTCCACGTCATCAGTCCAGACCACATCGCTTGGGATCCAAGGCTGCTTTTTCTTTTCCACGTTCCGGTTGCAGATATAGGCAAGCCGCAGAGAAGGATTGCCGCTTTCGCACAGGATTCGGGCTACCGCGCGGCCCACCGTGCCAAATCCGATGAGCGCAAGTTTGCAGGGCGTGGGTTCGGTCGTGGCCGATGTCATCAGCCACGTTCGTTGCCGGGATGGAAGTCGATTTCGCCAATGGAATCCGTCTCACTGTGAAGTGGATTTCCTATCATACGTGCCCGATGCGTTTTTCGGGAACACTCATGTGGGGAGCATCGCAGCCATCTCACCATGACCAACCAGAGTCCACAGTGACAGCGCTTACTTCGGTCTTCCAACTTTTGGAATATTATCGTTCTCTTCATGCCAAATGCGAAGCACTGCCGGGGCGCACTCCTAGCCGCCATCCTGATTCTGGCGCAAAGCTGCAAAACGAAGGAAGCAGCGCCGCCGGATCATCCACGGCTTACTCCGAAGGTGATTCTCCGGGATGTCACATTCCGGAGCGCCGCGCTCCATCGCGATATGCCTTATCGGGTCATCCTACCCGCAGCGGTCGCATCGGGACAGAGGTTGCCTGTGGTGTACCTGTTGCACGGGGGAGGAGGTGGTTTCCGCGATTGGTCGAACTTTTCCGATGTCGCGGGCTTCGCCGAATCGGGTCTGATCCTGGTGATGCCCGAGGGCGCATCGTCTTACTACGTGGATGCTGTCGATCCGCCCGAGGATCGTTTCGAAGATTACATCGTGCGCGACCTGATCGCGGATGTTGAAACGCGATTTCCCGCGGCCTCAGGCCGTTCCAACCGCGCCATCGTTGGACTATCCATGGGAGGCTTTGGAGCCGTGACGTTGGCGCTCCGCCATCCGGACCTGTTTGGATTTGTCGGAGGGCTCAGCTCGGCCATCGATGTTCCCCGTCGCGCTTTTACCTTCAAGCGGTTGCAGCAGTCGCGCCATTACAACGCGATCTTTGGGCCTTCCGGCAGTCAGACACGGCGCGACCGCGATCCATTTCTACTGGCGAAAACAGCAAATCCCGACGCCGCACCTTATTTCTTTCTGACCTGCGGACAACAGGAAGGCTTGCTGCCTGCAAACCGTGAATTCGCCGCGCTCCTGGCGCAACGCCACTTCCACCTCGAGTTCCATACGATGAACGGCGGCCACGACTGGAATCAGTGGAACGCCTGGCTCCCCGATTTATTCCACAGTCTGGCAGCGCATCGCGGTTCGGGTAATTGATCTGGCAGGTCTATCTCGAACACCCGCGGGCGGCGTGACGGCCCAACTACGCATCAAAGTTGGTAATATGGTGCCTGCCTGCTGCGAGCGGAAATCTCGGCGGGAGCATCGCGGACACGCTCTTTCACAAGCGCCTCTCGGTTGGAGCGCGGCGGTCCGCCACCCCGGCAGCGGGAGGAGAATGAATGATTCGAAAGTTCGCAACGGTTCCCGGTTTCAGCTTCGTGCAATCGGTGGTCCTGATGACGATCCTGGCGGGAACTGCAACCGTTCACGCCCAACAAACTCCGGCACAGCAGCCGGCCCCGGTACAGCAGCCGCAATCTCAGCCGGACAACCAGCAGTCCAGCGGCAGTAGCCAGGAAGCCTCGAACGAGGACATCACCAGACCTGCGAAGGTCAAAGTGAAGGATTTCACGAACTGGAGCTATAACGTAGGAGGTGGTGCCAGTCTGACCAACGGAACCACGAAGACGTTTGTGCGTAGTGGCGGGGGCATCGCTGCCGCCGGCGTGGCCCGCAACGCCAATAAGTATCTTGGATTACGTCTCGACTTCCAGTTCGACAACTTGCCGTTGCGCAGCTCAGCCCTGGTGTTGGCGCAGGCTCCCGGCGCGACCAGCCACGTCTACTCTCTGAGTCTCGATCCCATCATCAACATCCCCGTGACGAAGGATTGGGGCGGATACCTCGTCTTTGGACCCTCCTTTTTTCACCGTTCAGGCAAGCTGGATTCCTCTTCGTTCATTCCTGGGTCGGCATGCAATTCCTTCTACGCGTGGTGGGGAAGTTGCTTTGCCGGAAGTTTGCCGGTGAGCGGGAGATTCCTCAACGCCAGCCAGAACGAATTTGGCGAGAACTTCGGCGGCGGCATCACACGAAAAATTACCCCGAAGATTGATTTCTACGCCGAGTTTCGCTACCTGCACGGGAGCCGCGGAGGCATTACCACCGATCTACGCCCCATCACCATCGGACTCCGCTGGTAAGAATGGGCCACGGATCGGACGGATTTCCACGGATCAAACACAAAGCGATTCTTTGATCCCGTGAGTGTCTGTGAGATCCGTCGGGTGGCCTCGCGACGGTTATTCGGGGTTCGTGCGATAACGCCAAAAACCCGCAGCCGCCTTCTGCAATTGAACGAAGGATGAAGCCGCTGCGGGCTTGGCCGCCGCCGGCGCCGAATTCGCATCCTTTACCGCGGATTCGACAATGGCATGGGCGGGTGCGAGCGAGCATGCCGGATCGGTAGCCATGGCGTTCCCGGCCAGCAGAAATGCCTGGCAGCGGCAGCCGCCGAAGTCTTCTGTGCGCCGCTCGCAGCTTCGGCAAGGCTCTGCCATCCAGTCTTCGCCGCGATAGCGCTGGAAGGAAGAAGACTCCTGCCAGATCCACTCCAGCGTTTTCTCCCTCACGTTCTCGAATGACAGGCCGGGCAGCACTTCCGCCGCATGGCACGGCAAGACTTTTCCGGAAGGATTGATGAGCATCAATCTTCTTCCCCATCCACCCATGCAAGCCTTGGGATATTTCGCGTAGTAGTCAGGAACGACCGAGTCGATGCGAGTCTTGCCGGCGAGGCGCTTCTCGGCCTCGGTCACAATGGCGACCGCTTTCTCCAGTTGCGCGCGAGTCGGCAGCAGCGCCGCGCGATTGGCGAGTGCCCAGCCGTAATACTGCGCATGTGCGATCTCCACCCGCTCCGGCTGCAGTTGCTCGATGAAAGCAATGATTTCTTCCAGATGGTCGAGATTTTGCCGATGCACGACCAGAGTTTACGGTGAATGCAATCTTGTGCTGGCGGATCGCGCGGGAAAGTTCAATTTTGTGGCCATGCGCTTTCGCGCCCGCAATCCAGTTGGCCGCCTCTTCGCGCGAATCCTGGAAGCTGATCTGGATATGATCGAGTCCAGCGTCTACCAATATCTTCAGGCGGGATTCGTTCAGTCCGATGCCGGAGGTGATGAGGTTGGTGTAGAGTCCCGCGGCGCGCGCCGCAGAGATCAGTTCAGTCAGATCGGTGCGGGCCAGCGGCTCGCCGCCGGTGAAGTGCGCGTGCAACATGCCGAGCTTGCCGGATTGCCGGAAGACGCTGGTCCATTCCTCGGTCGAAAGCTCTGACTGCGTCGCCGCCAACTCCAAAGGATTGGAGCAGTACACACAGTGAAGAGGGCAGCGATGCGTGACTTCGACGATGAGGGCGAGAGGATTAGAGATCATTGAGCGATCTTGCGATTGGGTGATTGCGCGATTGTCTTAAAGGCGATGAGCGGATCGATTGCATCGATCAATCGCCCGATCGGTCAATCGCGGAATGACTTCATCTCTAGTAGTCCACGATCCGCTTCTTTTGTAACTGCTCCAGAAACGCGCTGATGTCGCCGCGAATCTTTTCTGGGTCCGTCGTTCCAAACTCTTTTTGTAACTCCGCGATCAGTTCGCCAAAAGTACGCTGGCCGTCGCAGCGCTCCAGAATTTGCCGCCCGGTGCCCTGCAGCTTGATGGCACCCTCTGGGAACAGGACCATACGTTCAGTCTCCGTGCCGCCCCAACGGCATCCCGCGGCGAGGCGTGGCTGGCTTGCGTCGGTAGGAGGAGCCATCGTTATTTTCCCTCGATTCGAAACGCGCCCGGCGGCGGCCAAGCCGGCTGCACGTAGGCGAAGTACAGCGCGTCGAGCTGTGCCCAGAGAATATCGCACTTGTCGCGCAGCGCCTGGATCGCGAGTTCCTGTTCCGCCCGTGTCTTCGCATTCTCATAGACGTAGTGGATGGCAAACTTCGCATCCTCCGGAGCCTGCGTCAGCCGAGCCTCGAAATAATCCAGCCCGCCCGAGAGCCACGGATAGTGCTGGCGAAGCTTCTCCATGCGAAGCGAGATTAAGTCACGGGAGAACAGTTCCGTCAGCGACGATGCGACGGCTTCCAGCAGGCTGCGGCTGCGCACGATGTTGAGGTATTCGTTGACTGCGAAGCGCGTTGCCGGAAGGATTCCGATTCCGGCTTCCACTTGTTCCGCGCTCAGTCCGGCAGCTTCCGCGAGTTTCAGCCAGCGCTGGATACCGCCTTCGCTCGTGGCATCGCCGTCATGATCGATGACGCGTTTACGCCAGGCGCGACGAAACGCCGGATCGGGGCCTCGCGAGAGGATGATCGAATCCTTAATCGGAATAATCGCCTGGTAGCAGTAGCGGTTCAACGCCCAAGCCTGCAGCTGTCCGCGGCTCAGCCGGCCCTCGTGCATCATGAGGTGAAACGGATGCTGGTGATGATAACGCTCTTCTCCGACAGCACGCAGACGGGCGCACAGATCGTCAAAAGACAGAAGGCTTTCCGGATTGGCTTCTACAGTTCGAACTGCCATCCATCCTCCGCGATCTCCCAGCCTGCGTCACGCACCTGGCGATATTCGGGGCCAGCTTCGTTCAGCATGGGATTCGTATTGTTGATGTGCAGATAGATTTTACGCGGCCGGGCCAGCCCAGCCAATGCGCGAAGAGTGCCGTTCGCCGACGAGACCGGAACGTGTCCCATCTGCTGAGCGGTTTCCCCGGACCCTTGTACATGGATGAGTTCGTCGTCGCTCCAGAAGGTTCCGTCGCAGAGTAGCACGTCAACCGATTCGAATTCCCGCAGCAGTTCGTCGGAGATTTTCGGAACCGCGGGCATGTACGCGAGGCGCTTGCCGGAAGACGTTTCGACGATGAGGCCGAGCGAGGACTCTCCGTTGGCTAGCTCCGATTGCCGGCTTGCGGAAACATAGGCGGGAAAATGGGTGCCGAGCGAGAGCGCGCGACAGCGCAGTCGGGAATCCTTGCCGGAGGGATCGAGCAGTGGGAATCCCGTTCCCGGAGAGAAACTGGTCCAACTCAGCTGATCGGGAATGCGCTGCAGCATGGCAAACATCGAGTTGTCTTCGGTCAGAATTCTGCGGATCGATTCGGCGGCGTACGCGCGCAGAGGCTGCAGTTCCCGCAGGAGAAGCAATCCGAGGACGTGGTCGATGTCTGCGTTCAGCACGACCGTTCCGGCGATCGGCGATTGGCGGATTCCATCTCGCGGACGAAGTTCAGGAGTGGCCTCGATCTGAGCGCGCAGGTCGGGCGAAGCTCCGAGCAGGAACCACGAACGAGAATCAGAGCTAATCGCGAGCTGCGTCTGCGTGCGGGCTTTGCCGTGAAAGGTGCCGGCACGCTGGGCGCGGCAATTCGGGCAGGCGCAATTCCACTGGGGGAATCCTCCTCCGGCGGCCGAGCCGAGAATCTTGACCAGCATCATTGGAGTTTAGCAGCGACGAGAAATCCGCCCTCAGAAGCATTAATTTTAGGCACTTGACATATGCCGATATAGGAATATATATTCTTGCTCATGGCACGAGCCGCTACTACTTCCGACACGTTCAACGCTGTGGCCGAACCGCGGAGACGCGAGATTTTGGACTATCTCGCTACCGGGGAACGGCCGGTGGGCGATGTGGTTATCCGGCTTGGTTTGGAACAGCCTTCCGTGTCGAAGCATCTGAAAGTCCTGCGCGAGGTCGGGCTGGTGCGGGTGCGGCGGAATGGGAGGCACATGTTGTATCGAACCAACGCGGAGGCAATTCGTCCGTTGTATGAGTGGACGAAGACTTTCGAGCGCTTGTGGGCGCATCAGCTGACGCGCATCAAAGAACGCGCCGAACACAAGGCTAGGGAATCGACGAGCCAGTAACCGGAAACAGTCCTTAAGGAGGAAGCATGAGTACCATTCCGACGATGATGGGAATTGAGAGTTTGACACTGCTGATCACGCAGGAGATCCACGTAGAGGCTTCGCTCGACCAAACGTTCGAGGCTCTACTGGAGCAGCTCGGCCCCGGAAACGAGTCCCCGCAAGGCAAGATGCCCATGAAGATCGAAGCCTGGCCGGGTGGAAGATGGTACCGCGACCTGGGCGACGGGAACGGCCATCTCTGGGGGCACGTGCAGGCCATCAAGCGACCGACGCTGTTTGAGATCACCGGCCCGCTGTTTATGTCGTACGGCGTCGTCTCGAATCTGCAGTACCGGCTGAGCGAAGAAAAGGGTGGGACGCTGATCAAGTTTCATCACAAGGCGTTTGGGGCCATCCAGGAAGAGCACCGGCGGGGCGTCGGCGAGGGATGGGGCAATATGAACTCGCGCATCAAGGCTCGGGCCGAACGGGCGAGATGAGCGGGGGCTTCCTGTCGCGGAGGTGAACGACGTGCCGATAGATGAGAGTTCCCTCTCTGCGCTTGAAAAGCGGCTCCGCCGGGGATGCGTCAAGGAATGTTTTTGCGAGATCGCGGAGGAACTATGTGTCCAGCATGTATCGCAAGCGCGGGAGTGGTGGTGGGCAGCGTTGTTTCGACCGGAGGGTTGTCGGCGCTGGTCATGAAAGTTCTTCGTAAAAAGAAATGTGAGCAAAGCAATCCAAAGGGGAAGGAGTAAAAGATCATGACGACAGCAAAGATGAATAAACCTGCGGCGAAAGTGGTCAGTTCGGCGGAATGGCTCGCTGCGCGCAAGCAACTACTGGCAAAAGAAAAAGAGTTTACCCGGCTGCGCGATGAATTAAGCCGGCAGCGGAGGGAAATGCCGTGGGAGAAGGTCGAGAAGCGGTATGTCTTCGACGGGGCGAAAGGAAAAGAAACGCTGGCGGATTTGTTCGACGGGCGCAGCCAGCTGATCATCTATCACTTCATGTTCGGTCCGGGATGGAAAGAGGGATGCCCGAGCTGCTCGTTTCTGGCCGACTCGTTTGATGGATCGGGGATTCACCTGGCGCAGCGGGATACGACCATGCTGGCCGTTTCGCGCGCCACCCTGCCCGAGATCGATGCGTTCAAAAAGCGCATGGGATGGAAGTTCAAGTGGGTGTCGTCGAACGGAAGCGACTTTAACTACGACTACCAGGTATCCACGGGCAACGGGGAACAGCCCGGCGGTTCGGTCTATTACAACTACCAGCTAACGCAGTTTCCGTCGGACGAGCGTCCGGGCTTGAGCGTGTTCGTCAAGAACGATGGAGAAGTGTTTCACACGTACTCCACTTACGCGCGCGGGCTCGACATTCTGCTCAATGCATACAACATGCTCGACCTCACGGCAAAGGGGCGAGACGAAGCGGAGATGAAGCCGCACGCGATGGCTTGGGTGCGGCATCATGACCGGTACAGCGATGGCAAACTCGTGGAATTGGGAAAAGTGAACGCGCGATAAAAACAGTTAGGGTGCGGGGCGCCGACTGCCCCCGGCCCTTCACTGTTCTCGTGGGAAAATTCACCGGTCGACCGGAATATCTAGATAAACGTATTGCCCGGGCTCGAGGTGTAACGGAGCCATTGGAACCACCGAACGTTCGGAGGGCGGCGCCAACTCCACGATCATGGTCACGTCTTTGCCCGGCGGCACGAGGATGCGATAACTGCCATTGACCGGTACGGAATGTCCATGTCCGTCGCCATCCATGAAAGCAAGCCGCCCAGTCAGAGCTTCCCCGGTATTGGCGTCGACAATCCTTCCAGCCACGATTGCAGCTTTTTGACCGAGCCTGACGGTTGAGGTTGCGCAGGGACGGGTCTCGGTGAGTTCCACCTTCGGCGCTTCGGCCTTCGCGTCGGCGTAGACGTTGTCGAGCGGATCGGGGTAGCCCTCTGCGTACTTAGCCGAATACAGTTTGTAAGTTCCAAGCGGAACGCCGTCGCGGAAGGCAAACGCTCCGTTGCGGTCGGTTTTGGCGGAGAGTGGCAGGGCGTCGTTGAAGAGGTCCTGTTCGACCGCGTAGACCGTCGCGAAAGACACCGGCTTGCCGCTCGGGTCGGTGACGATTCCCTTGATCTCGCCGGAACTGGGCTTGGCGGACTGTGCTTCAGCAGAAAGCTGCGAGTTTTGCGAGTGGGCGAACAGACTGCCGACAACAACGATCAGGGCGACTAGCTGTTTCATAAAGCCCTCCAGATAACTTTTACTGCTGGCTGGGATGCGGGCCGGCGACGGAATGGTTTCATGGCCGCCGTCACAATTTGCGACGACAGGCCAGAGCGGTCTAGTTCATGTCGCGCATCGAGCAGGCACCGGGGCCGCGAGGGTCACCGCACGAGCCGCAGGCACCGGCCGGTTTGGCCGAACTCGACGCGCCTTTCGCCGAGACGGCGAAGACGGAAAGCTGCGGTGCCAACTTCTTGGTGTGGCACTTGGGGCACTCGGCTTTGTCCTTGCCGTAGACAAGGGCTTCGAACTGGTGATGACATTCCTTGCAGATGTACTCGAAGATGGGCATGGGCGACTCCAGATACCTATTAGAATCAATTTGTGGGGAGTTCGCAAATCTCAAACGCTCAGGGCGAGACGATTCCGCCAGGTGGGCAAGGTGTACGGGCTCGCTGGAGCGTTCGTGAGCCATTTCGCGCGCGTCGCTGGCTAAGCGGTGGTCATGTGCAGACTATTGCCAGCTTTCTGATGCCGCGGAAAATTCATCTGCCTCCGGCGGAAGAGCGGCTCGTCGAAGTTGCGCCGGGGATCCAGGTGCGGTGCTGGTGCCGCTGGCAAACCGAGAATCGCAAGAACGCACTTACCTTGATTGTCGTCCACGGGCTGGAAGGCTCGTCGGAATCGCAGTACATGCTGGGTATGGCGCGCAATGGGATGGCCGCGGGCATGAATGTCGTCCTCATGAACCAGCGCAATTGCGGCGGCATGGATCACTGCGCTCCCACCCTTTACAACTCAAGCCTGTCGGCCGATGTTGCGGCGGTGGCGCGCCACGTCGTCGAAAACGATGGAGTGTCGAGCTTCGGGCTCATCGGGCTTCTCCATGGGCGGGAACCTGGTTCTGAAACTGGCGGGGGAGTGGGGTAGCGACGGACCACCGGAGTTTCGTGCGGTGGTGGCAGTGTGCCCGGCAATCGACCTGGCAGCATCGGCGGATGCGTTGCATGAACCGGCCAACCGGATTTACGAGTACTACTTCCTGATGCAGTTATTCCGGCGGTTGCGTCTCAAAGCAAAATATTTTCCGAAGAATTTTGATGTGTCCCGCTTGCGGGGAGTTTCCACCCTGCGGCTTTTTGACGATCGCGTGACGGCATTCTATTGCGGATTTACCGGGGCTGACGACTACTATGCGCGAGCGGCGGCGGCCAACGTGGTCGACAGGATCGCGGTTCCGGCGCTGGTCATTCACGCCGCCAACGATCCATTTATCCGGATGCACCCGAAGACGCTCGAACTCATCGCTAAGAATCCGAACATCACGTATGTTGAGACCGCAGACGGAGGCCATTGCGCTTTCATCGGCGAGCCGGATGGCGACGGATACGACGGGCGGTGGGCGGAGAGGGAAGTCGTGGAGTTCGCGCGGAGATTTCAGTCTGAAGGGTGAGGGACTCAACTCGCACGGGCAGGATTCGGGCGCAGCCATGCCATCAATTCCGCGCCGCGTCCTTTTGTTCTTGTGCGGATGTAAGCGAGCACGACCATCGCGATCGAGATTGCCAGCAATCCTGCCGAGGCGCCGGCGATGCTCTGTGCGTGCTTGGGCATAATGGACACGCGACCGTAGACGAATTCGATGTGCACCCAGTAGACGAGCAGGGAAGCCTGGCCGAGCTGGATGACGGGACTGAATCCCCACTGCGCGGCGCCCCATCGGCACCAGGCGTAGCCGGCCGTAAGAATCACCATCAGCATCCCGAGGCGGATCAGAAAAAAGTTGGGGCTGGTGTGCCAGTAATCGTAGACGGGATAGAGCTGGTGCGGCTGCCGGTCGAGCCAGCGCGAGAGTTCGATCAGCAGACTTCCGGCCAGCCCGATCGCGAAAAAAGCTTGCGGCTCCCGCGATCGCGCCCACGGACTCTGCAGAATGAATCCCACTGCGAGGCCGGCGAAGGCGAAGCCACCCCAGGGAAAAATCGGGAAGAGCCATGGCTGCGGCGAGCCAAGATTGTGCAGGCCGTTGATGTAGGACTCGATCGGCCACGGGAGCCAGTCGGGGCTCCACGTGGTCCACAGCAGCGGCGTCAGGAGAGCGATGAGGAGCGCTGTAGCGAAAGCGGCTAAAGTGAGGATTCGCTCGCGCCTCGTTAGAGTCTCCAACCTGTTTTCTGACTTCAGCATTTCGCGGGCGGGAGCGCCCGCGCCATAGAGGGTCAGGACAATCCAGCAGAGGACGGCCATCAGCATCATCGAGGCGCCGATGGTGTTGAGGATGTCGACGCGCAGCAGATCGCTTTTCGGCGCCCATCCCCAGGCGATTACGTATTCCTGCAGGCGGAACAGCAGGGCAAAGCCAAAAATCTCTGCGCCGCGCCAGATGGTTGTGCGCGCGACTTGCGCCGGGGGAATGTTTTTCTGCAGCAGTTTGTGAGTGACGAGCGCGAACGAGATTCCTGCAAGAAACAGAAATAACGGTGCGGGAAATGTTCCGCCCAGCTGCGAGTACATGAAGAAGCGGCTGCGGCGGGCTTCCGGCGTGAGCCATGAATCGTAGCAGTGCGTCTGGAACATCAGCAGGCAGGCGAGTCCCCGCATCCAGTCGATGTAGGCCAGGCGGGACTTTACGGCAACGATGGGAACGCTCATGCGAGGTTGAATGGGGCAGTATACGGCAGGCGGACGGAAGTTTGTGCGCAGGTTGCGGATCATCGATGAGAATGTCCCACGCGCTGGTGGCGAAGAAGGCGCTCCTGCGGTTTAATGCAGCATGGCCTATTCATGGTTCATCCTGCTGCTCGCGATTGTGGGAGCGGCTCTTTTCCTATTACTGCTGCAGGGGACGCCCCTGGGAACCGCGATTCATGAGCGCATTCCCGACCGGCCGCGGAGGCGGCTTTTTGTCGCCTCGGTAAGTTTCTTTCTGACGTTTGCCGGAGTGCGCGCTGTGGTGTTTGCCGTGCTGCATAACATTCCGCCATTTCATTTCATCCAGTCGGGCGGCCGGCATATTCACCACCTGGTGTTCGGAATCGTCATTCTTCTCCTCGTGGGCTACGGCTGGCTCTGCGACATTGGAGTCGGGACGGATGGCTCCTCAATTCTTCTTAGCCGCTTGATGTCGGTTCTTTATGGGGTGGGTGCGGCGCTCACGCTGGATGAATTCGCCCTGTGGCTCAACCTGCGGGATGTGTACTGGTCGCCCGAGGGCCGGAGCAGCATCGACGCCGTGATCCTTTTCGGCGCGTTGTTAAGTATTGGCGCGTGGGGCGCACCGTTATTGACGTGGACGAAGAAGGAATGGAAAAAGCCTGGGTCGAAGTCGGGCTAATTGTGATTGCGATCACTTCATTTTCCGAACGAGATCGGCGTTGTGTAAAGCAATGGTAAAACCTCGTTATTTCGTGTAATTGTTGGCAACCGTGTGATCACGCGCGTGCGACACTCGCGTCCAACGACGTAGCAATGGAGAAGACCATGTCTCGATTTTGTCGTTGCTCGATAGTGTTGTTTGCGGTAGCGATCGCGATCCTTACCGACGGATGTTCCACTTCCCACCCGCCCATTTTGTTGAGTCTCTCACCTTCCTCACCGCAAGCCATTGATCAAAGCCAGACCGTCACGATGACGGCTACAGTAGCGAATGACACTTCTTCGAAAGGGGTCATGTGGACTTTGTCTGGCCCGGGTTCGCTCAGCAGTTCGACGGGATCATCCGTCATCTACGCGTCTCCGACCAATGTCACCAGTGCGCAGCAGGCATCGGTGACGGTCACGTCGCTGGCAGACCAGACAAAGAGCGCTTCGGTACAAATCACGGTGAACCCGCTGCCGCAGATTCCAAATCAGACGCTGAACAGCGGAACGGTGGGCACGTCGTACAGCCAGATGATCCAACTGATCGGCGGTAGCGCTCCGTTTCAATGGAGTGTGTATGACGGGCCGATTGAGACGGGATGGCAGGTGGGCGGAGCGGTACCGGACGGGCTGACGATGAATGCCAGTACCGGGGCCATCAGCGGAAGCCCGACGGGCGGCGGCACATGGTATTTCGAAGCGACGGTGACGGACGCTGCCGGCATGACGGCGGTCAATGGCCTTATGAGTATCCAAATCAATTCCAATGTGGCGCCGGGAAACCCGATTCCGTTCCTGAACCAACCACTGATGCCGACGGCGGTTTCGCCTGGCAGCGCGGGCTTTGCGCTGAACGTGAGCGGCACGGGATTTGTCTCGGGCGCGACGGTTGATTTCAACGGCACGCCGCTGCCCACCACATTTGTGAACAGCGAGCATCTCACCGCGCTCGTACCCGCTGCGGATGTCGCGACGGCGGGCACCGCCTCGGTGACTGTGGTGAATGCGGGTAGCGCTCGCTCCAACGTCGTGTACTTCCAAGTCGCAGCCCCGGAGACGGAGGTCAGTTTCGCGAGTGCTGCCAATTCACCGCTGCAGACTCCCGAGTCCGGCGCATTGGCGGTGGCAGACTTCAATGAAGATGGAAAGCCGGACCTGGTTGTTGCGGCGAACGTCAGAATGTACGTCATGCTGGGGAATGGCGACGGAACTTTTGCGCTGAGCGGAGGCGCGCCGATACCGGTCCCGAGCCCGCCCTACGACGACTTTCCCTCGCCTTACACATGGCCGATCGCGGTTGGCGATTTCAACCACAGCGGCCATCAGGGATTTGCTGTGGGGCTATTCCAAAATGAGGCCGCCGCGATCTTGTTCGGAAAAGGGGACGGAACCTTCACCTACTCCGGCACTTTGGCCAATACCGAGGGCCAGCCTACGATGTCGCTGACAGCGGCTGACTTTAACGGAGACGGGAATTTGGACCTGGTCGCACTGAACAATATCAATGGAGGGTCTCCCACGGTTTTGCTGGGATACGGCCATGGCGCCTTTAACGCGGTCGAGCAGAACATCGAAATCGTCGGGCCCTCGTCGGCGGCGGGAGACTTCAACGGCGATGGGAAACTCGACCTGGCAGTCAATGGAGCAACCAACGGGACACCCAGTGGGGCAGTCATCCTGCTCGGGAACGGCGATGGGACGTTCACCCAAAAGGCTTCGATCAGCGGAGGCGACTTCGTGACTGTCGCGGATTTCAATGGGGACGGCAAGCTGGATCTCGCGGTCTGCGACAGCGCCACGAACACAGTGACTATTCTTCTCGGCGACGGCACCGGAAAGTTTGCGGCCGCTTCCAGTTCGCCGATGACGGTTGGACTGCAGCCGGAGGCAATCGTCGCGGGGGATTTCAATAACGACGGAAAGTTGGATCTCGCCGTCGCAAACTTCGGCGACAACACCGTCACACTTCTGCTGGGAAATGGCGATGGCACGTTCACGCCGGCGTCGGGCTCCCCGTTCGCAGTGGGAAAAGGACCAAGCGGCATCGCCGCGGCGGATTTCAACCGCGATGGCAAGCTCGATCTGGCGGTGGCGAACTCGACGGATGGAACGGTATCCATCCTGCTACAGCAGTAGTTTCGGCCCGGGTCAGTCGACCGTTCGGACATCGTCCGGCAGAACGAGGATGAACTGGCACTTGCCGGTCGTGTTCGAGCAGGAAAGCGTTCCGCGGCGGAGCACTTTTACCGGAGTGTCGTCAGGGAAGGTGAGATGGTAGTCGGCGGTGCGAAGCGCGTCAGTAAAAGACTTCAACTTCTCGTCCCCGCTGACGAATTTCACGGAATCGACTTTCGCGACTTCCCCCGCTCCGCCGCTAAGCAGGATGAAGAAATCCGCGTTGCCGGTTTGTGTGGCCCTGCCCAAATCAATGGTGCTCAAGTGCTGGAGTTCGACTTTGTAACGCGCGACGGCAGCATCGGCTTTCGCATCGCCTCCGGCCAGCGAGGCCAAACGGCCATGCGTTTCGGGAATCGGACGCAGTCCATTCAGCGAAAGGGCGTAGGTGCTCAGCGCGCGATCCTTCTGGCCGCGCTTCTCGTAGATCTGGCCAAGGTGGTCGCCGACCTCGCCGTGATGTCCCAGAGCCCAGGCGGCGCCGACATATTTTTCCGCCTTGTCGAAGTGGCCTTCTCCGAACTGAACCCAGCCCAGCGTATCCCAGTACGCGATGAGCGAAGGCACGAGCGGCAAATCTCTTGCCGAAAGGCGGTCGAGCGAGATGTTGCGCAACGCCGCTGCGGTAGCTGAAACGGCGGATTCGGCATATTGCTGGGCGCGATCGAGATGAGATCCCTTTAGTGAAAGCTGGTAGGCGATGTTGTTCCAGACCAGCGGCGTTGCTGAAAGTTCAACGGCGTGATCAAACGCCGCCAGCGCCTTGTCGTCCTGACCAAGATTTAAGTAAGCATCGCCGAGACTGACCTGCAACTCTCCGCTGTCGGGAGTGAGGGCCGCGGCTTTTTCGAGTTCAGGCACAGCCTGGTCGTACTTGTGCCACTCGGCGTACATCACGCCCAGGTTGGCGTGGGAAAACTTGTCGAGCGGATTATTTTCGAGCTGTTTGTTGAAGGCCTTAACGGCTTCTTCGTATTTGCGCTCGTTCCAATACACGCGGCCTAGATTGTTATAGGCAAACTCATCGTAGGGATTGACGTCGATCTGCTTCTGAAAGGCCGCGATGGCCTGCTCATCGTTGCGCGTGGCGAAATAGATAAGGCCCAGGTTGTTCCAGGCGACTTTATTTTTGGGATCGATTTCGGTGGCGCGCTTCAGGAGCGCTTCGGCAACGGCCAGATTGCCGGCATCGGCGGCGGCGCGAGCGCTCTCGACCAGGTCGTCGGCTTTCATGTCGGCGGGAGGCACGATGGCTCCGGCGACGGCACTTTCGACCGAAAGATGCTGCGCCAGATCTTCACCTACCGCCCGGCGAAACGATTCGTAGTCGGAAGCCCGGGCTACGGGCAAATCATCCTGATGAAGGATCAATTTTCGCCCGGCGGTGAAGGTGCCACCGTCCACTTTGTAGGTCGCTTCGTACTCCGCGTAATCGCGCTTCAGCGAAAAGGCCAGTGGGGCATGCGCCGTATACTTAGCGGGCAATTCCAGCTTGATGCTGTAGGAGTACTCGCCCTTCGGTCCGAGCTTGACCGGTTCGGCGTCGGCGTCCGTGTCGTCGTCATCGGCTTCGGGCAGGCTGAACTGCACCAGAGGCAACACAATTTCTGTTTTCTTCTTGGACCAGTCGAGGAAGTTCACCTTGGAAACGTCGTAGGAAAGGGTGAACGGCTCCCGCGTCGCGGCCGGATCGCTGACGATCAGATGCGTGATATCGCCGCCCAGCCCTGCATTGATGTTTTCCGCAACCCGCTGCCAGTTGGCTTCCGGAACGCGCCGGAAGACGGAGCGCAGAAGAAGCTCTTCGTCGCCGCGAAATTCGTAGTGCACGTGGGCTTCGAGCTTGCCGATGTCGTTGATCTTTCCTTCGATCTCGGAGCGCTCGGAATCGGGCATTGGAGTGCCCGCCGGAGTTAATTCAAGATGCGGTGCGACCGCCGAGGGAGGATTCACCGGAGGAATGACCAGCGCCTGCTTGTTGCGCAGCGAGTAGGCCAGCAGGCGAAACGGAGCAACTTCACTGGTGGTATCCATCCAGACTTCTTCGTTTCCCATGGGCAGCATGGTGATCACGTGATCGAACTGGGAGGGCGATGGGAGGTCCGGATCGAGTTTGCGGCTGGAATTGATCAGCACCGACGAAGCGTGCAGGCCTTCGGCTTCCAGCAAGGAGGCCAGCAGCGTGTGCTTGTCCTTGCAATCGCCGTACTGATCGTGCAGCACATCGGCGGCGGCATGAGGCTGGTATCGGCCGACTCCCAGCGAGAGGCTCACGTAGCGGAAATTCTTCGCGACGAAATCGTAGAGAGCTTCCGTTTTGTCCAGATCGGTGTTCAGGCCCTTAGTCAGTTCCTGCGCCTTGGCGCGGACCTCGGGGGTCGGGGCGCGCCGATCTTTTTCCAGATCGGCATACCAGCGGCCAATTTGCTCCCAGGTTGCGAATGTCGTCAGCTGGATGTCGGGACGGTCGTCATCCGGACGATGCTTCTTCTTTTTTTTGTCTTTGTCTTTCGCCTTGTCGTCGTCTTCCCGTTCGAGATGCGAGCCAGACCAGTGATAAATGCGGCGGCCATTCGCCTCGGTGATTTTAGGATCCATGCCGGGCTTGCACTTCAATTTGAGGGGACGGCCGGCGGGGACGTCCACGTCGAGCGTTTCGTCGAGATCGATGTTGCTCTTGTCGAATTCGTAATCGGCCCAGAATTGGCCCGAAGCCAGCGGTGTGTGGATCACCGTGACCATGTCGTATTCGAGAACTTCGCCGGGGCGAAGTCCGGGGACGGTGATGTGCTTCTGGCGGTAATCGGTATAGACCGGCGCTTCGTGCTCGACGGGAGCACTGAGATCCTGTACCGCGTCGTCGCCGGCTTTGACCACGGTGCCATCTTGCTTGAGCACGCGAACGTAGGGAATCTCGACACGCTCGTTGGCCGAATTGTAGCCCTCCTGCAACTGTCCCCACTGCTGCACGCCCGCTTCGCTCTGCACCCGGATGCGCGCAACCGTTTCTTTGCGTCCCGTGCCGTCGGCCTCAAAGGTGTAGTGGGAATGCATCTTCTCGATCACGAAGGATTCCTGCAGGTAGTCGTGCAGCTTCTCTTTTCCGGCGGAAGCAGAGGCCTGCGCGGAGGCGCTGGGCGCATTAGGAGCCGGCTTGACGCCCGCAGGCTGCTGGGAACTGGCACTGGCGGCCAGCAGGCACGAAACAAGAAGAACTAAGCAGCAATTACGCATAAGTTGGATAGATGCAGAATCCCCATTATCCCATGTGAAGGCTGTGCGCGAGAGTTAGGGTCGATGGAAGGAGAACGAAGCGGAAGAACTAGCTGGCAGGCCGATGGTTGGAGCGGCGCCGTCGGGGCAATTAAGTTTCCTTACAGGAGAATATATTTTCATTATAATACTGTGATTCTAATCACATTTTTCTCTTCCACCCGCATAAATTCGGGGTAAAATCGCGCCCAGATAGTCTTGTCTCGCCATGATGCGAGGCAGGCGTGACGCATAACGTATTTGCGCCACGATCTTTCCGTCCGGAGGTTTTGCATGGAAGATCGGGCCCCAGACGTCTCATCC
>CAVXVD010000036.1:0-38872 GCA_963765015.1 uncultured Acidobacteriota bacterium
CCTGGCAACGAAAATCGATCTTTCCAAGCGAGATCGACTGTTGATTCTGCCGCGCATGCAGAAAGAGGATCCGCCCACCCACCTGATCCGTTCGACGGAGGGGGACTACCTGCGAGCCCGGCTCATCGAAATGGACGACAAATCACTGACGGTCGAGGTGCGGCTGGAAACCCGGCGTGTGCCTCGCGATCACGTGGCGAGCATCATCTGGCTCCAGAGAGCGCAAAACCGCCGACTGCAAAGGAAAAATCGGCAACACCAAGAGACAACCCGGCAACCGAGAAACCGTCCGTCGCCACGGAGTCGCTGCCGGCGACCCGGGTGCAGGCCATCCGCAGCGATGGTAATCGCTTGACGTTCCGGCCCGAGAAGCTCTCTGGCACAATTCTTCAAGGTACAAGCGACGTCCTCGGCGCGTGTCACGTGGAGTTGAGCGAGCTCGACAGGCTCCTTGTTGGCCAGGCCATCGAGCAAGAGTCGCAGCGCTTCCCTATCAGCGGTGGAATTTGCAGCCTGCCATCGAGCCGAAGTTTGCTCAGGCAAACGCCAAAGGCGGCGGTGTGCCGGGCATCGAATCCGAACTGGTCGGCAAGCCCGCCCCCGACTTCGAGTTGGAGACGCTCGACGGTCAGCGGTTCCACCTCAGCGACCAACGGAAGAAGATCGTGGTGCTGGACTTCTGGGCCACCTGGTGCGGACCATGCATCCAGACGTTGCCGCAGTTGGTGCCCGCCGTGGCCAAGTACCGCGACCGGAACGTAATCCTGCTGGCGGTCAATTTGCAGGAGACTCCCGAGGCCATCAAGGCGACGCTATCGCGTTTGGATTTGAAAACGGCCGTGGGGCTCGACCGTAATGGGACCGTCGCCGAGAAGATTGTCAGCCTCGGCGCGCCCAAAATAATCCGAGTGCGGGTCGTAGGCGCGGGCCAGGGCGGTGAGGTAGGATTCCAGCACATGCCCGTCGCTGGTCATGGAGCGCGCATTCTTGAGGGCCAGGGAATAGCCTTTTGCAGAAGCTGCTGGATTTTAAGCGTGTCGTTGGTCTTCAACTCGATGATCAAATCGCACGACTTGCCCGTGGCGTCGTTCCAGCGGGTTGGCGCGTCGTTCGTGTCGGAGACCGGCTCAAACCGGATCAACCCCCAGTCCCGTCCGCCCTCGCCGTAAAAGTGATTGATGATCTTGAGCAGATTGGCGCCGGCGGGAAGCTGCAGATGGATCTTGGCATTGGTCGCCGTGACGCTGGCGGGGTCCAGCCGCCCGAATACATGGCCGTCGGCGTCGTGGAAACTGACCGGGAGAAACTCGAAACTGGAGGCATTGGTCGTCTTGCGCACGAGAGTTGCCAGCCAATTGCTCTGTCCCTCGTAGGCCACCGGGCCAAAATAGCCCACTTTCTGGGCCAGCTTCTCGTTGAGGAAATCCAGCCTCACTTCCTCGTGCCAGAGGTTGGTGGCCTCCGACATGGTGGCCGGATTGGTCAGATCGTGGCGGTCAGGGATGAACTTCTCCTGGTTGGTGAACACAAATGGCTCCGTCCACAAAACATTGGTCTCGTAGGCTTCCCGTTCGGTGGCGCGCTCGAGCATCCGGTCGAAAATCTTGAAGCCCGGGCTGACGTCGCGCTTATCCATGGTGTAGAATTGGAGCACGTTGCGATAGACGTCGAATTCGCGGAGGTTGGATTGCAGGAACAGCAGATGGTAATAATCCAGGCCTTCGAGATACCGATCCAGGAAGCGCCCGGAAATCTCGGCGTCGAAGGGGTGGCGGGTGAATTGGAATTGTTGGACGGCGTTGGCGGTCCAGAAGGCAATGTCCGCATCGCTCACCGGGAGGTTGGTGCTCGGAGGAAGGGCCTGGGCGCTGGCGGTCCAAGGCATCACGGCCGCGGCGGCCGCCGCCAGCCAGCCAATAAATTTTCGGAATTTCATTCGTTCGTTGCCCGGCGTCGGAACCTGCCCCACAGAAAATGCAAACCACACGAACTGATGGAGGTGGAGCCTTTCTCCTCCCCTTGATTGCCGACGCCAGTGCGATTGAGCTTCCGGTGAAAATACCAGAATTCCGCCAAATTGCCAGCGAACTTTTTTGGCTCAGCGCAGACTCACGATGGAATTTGCGTGGTTTTCCTGTAAAGTGCCGCAGCCATGAGCATTGACTTTGAGCTCCAACGGGCGGACTTCATCGCTTTTTCCGAGGAGCGCCAACGCTTTTCGCCGGTTTGGTTGTCGCGTCTTTATTACTATTGGATTCTCCCCATTCTTGGAGTCGCCTTGGCGGTGGTCATTGATTCGTTTGCGATTGCGGCGGTTTTTACCGTCCTTTTCGTGTTGGCGCATTGGTTTATCCAGACCTGGATTAAGCGGCTCTATTACCGAATGGCTTACTCGGACGAGAATCTCGCGCGGATCACCGGGCGATGGACCGCCACGGTGATGCCGGAAGGCTTTCACGTTTCATCTGACGCGTGCGAAGCACTTTATCGCTGGCCTCATGTCAGGCGGGTGTTCAGAAGTTCACACTACGTAATGATCGAGTGTTCGCCGATACAGCGCACGCATATCCCGATTCGAGCCTTCAGCGATGAGGCGCAAATCCAGGCATTCATCCAGGCTATGCAGTCTTATATCCAGAGCCCGGTTTAATTCCAAATCAGTTGATGAACGTGCGCGCCCGCCCGCGCGCATTTCACGGAAGGCCGCGATTTTGTTGTCTTTTGCCCTATAAATCAGGGATGCTGGGGGGAGGCTGCAACCATGCGAATTATTGGCCATCTACGCGACGAAACCAGCGCCCGGACTTTCGGCGACTACCTGACTTCGCTCGAAATCCCCAACACGCCGGAGTCCGAATCCGACGGGCAGTGGAGCATCTGGGTGCATGCGGAAGAGCAGGTCGAAGCCGGCCAGGCCGCGCTGGCCCAATTCCTCCAAAATCGAAGGGACGCCAAATTCCAGGCGGCCCGCGGGAAAGCCGCCGCGATCCGGGAGCGCGAGGAAAAGGCCAAGAGCGACTACCACAGGCGATTCATTACAAGCGAAGCGCTTTGGCCCAGCTATCCGATGGGGCCGCTGACCATTGTCCTGATCGGGATTTGCGTCGGGGTGGCTTTTAAGTTTGGGTTTAATCCATCGGTCCCTCAACTCTATTTAAGCACGATTAGCCGCAAATTGCCTGAAGTCCAGAGCGGGGAAGTCTGGCGATTAGTCACGCCGATCTTCATGCATGGATTCCCTTTGCATCTGATCTTCAACATGCTCTGGCTCAAGGACCTTGGGTCCATGGTGGAATCCCGGGAAGGCAGTTTCAAACTCCTCCTCCTGGTGTTGGTCGTGGCCATCGGTTCCAATCTTGGCCAGGACTTGGTGGCGGGGCCGATTTTCCTGGGAATGTCCGGGGTCGTCTATGGCCTCTTCGGCTATATTTGGATGCGCGGCAAATTCGACCCCGCCTCGGGCCTGCGCCTTTTGCCCTCGACGGTGGTGATGATGATTGGGTGGTTCTTCATCTGCGTCTTTGGGATCATCAGCAACGTCGCCAACGGCTGCCACGGTTTTGGCCTGGTCATCGGCATGGTCTGGGCGCTGTTCCGCCATTGATGAAAAAGTTATTGAAATCCTGAATCCAACAAGCTAATACCGACGGCCTTTAATTCAGATACAACTAATAAAATGAACGACCAATTCCGCACCGAAACCGATTCCATGGGGCCGATGCAGGTTCCCGCCCGCCTATTACGGCGCCCAAACCGCCCGCGCCGTCGAGAATTTTCCCATCAGCAACCTGCGCTTCCCGCGCTCGCTTCATCCGCGCGCTCGGCTTGATCAAAAAACACGCCGCCCTGACCAACCAGGAACTGGGCGGCCTCAAACCCGAACTGGCCGACGCCATCGTCAAGGCCGCCCAGGAGGTGGTCGACGGCAAATGGGACGGCGAATTCGTCCTGGATATTTTCCAGACCGGCTCCGGCACCTCGACCAACATGAACGCCAACGAGGTCATCGCCAATCGCGCCATCGAATTGCTCGGCGGCAAGCGCGGCGGCAAACTCGTCCATCCCAACGACCACGTCAACCGCGGCCAATCCAGCAACGACGCCATTCCCACCGCCATCCACCTGGCCGCCCTCGAAGGGATCGAACGCTCGCTCATTCCCGGCCCTGACCGAATTGCACGAGGCGCTGGAGAACAAGGCCGCGCGAATTCCACGACATCCTCAAAATCGGCCGCACCCATTTGCAGGACGCCACGCCCATCCGGCTCGGCCAGGAATTCAGCGGCTACGCCAGCCAGGTCCAGCACGGCATCGAACGCCTGCGCGCGGCGCAAAAGAACCTGGGCGAACTGGCCCTGGGCGGCACCGCCGTCGGCACCGGCATCAACACCACCCGGAATTCGCCCGGCGCACCATCGCGCGCATCGCCGCCGAAACCGGCTTGGCGTTCCGCGAGGCCGCCAATCACTTCGAAGCCCAGGGCGGCCGCGACGCGCGTCGTGGAAACCTCCGGCGCGCTCAAGACCGTCGCGGTCAGCCTCATCAAGATCGCCAACGACATCCGCTTGCTCGGCTCCGGCCCGCGCCTGGGACTGGGCGAATTGCGCCTGCCCGCCACCCAGCCCGGCTCCTCCATCATGCCCGGCAAGGTCAATCCCGGTCATGTGCGAGATGGTCTTGCAAGTGTGCGCCCAAGTCCTCGGCAACGACGCCGCCATCACCTTCAGCGGCAGCTTCGGCAACTTTGAGCTGAACGTGATGATGCCGGTCATGGCCCACAATCTCCTGCAATCCATCGAACTGCTGGCCAACGCCAGCGATGTCTTCGCCCGCCGCTGCGTCGCGGGCCTGGAAGTGGACCGCGAAAAATGCAAGGCCAACCTCGAATTGAGCCTTTCCAACTGCACCATCCTCGCGCCGGTCATCGGCTACGACAAAGCCGCCAAGATCGCCAAAGTCGCCTTCGAAACCAACCGCACCATCCGCCAGGTGGCCCTCGAAATCTCCGGCCTTGATCAGGCCCGCCTGGACGTACTGCTCAACCCCGCCTCGCAAACCGAACCCGGCGGCGAATGAAAAAGCTCGAATTGCGCAAGGCCCTGGCGACCGCGACCAGCGCCGCCCAACAGGCGGGGGCGTTGATGCGCCGTCACATGGGCGGCGCCAAGAAGATCAACGAACGCTCGCGCTACGACATCAAGATCGAATTGGATGTGCGCTGCCAGCAGTTGATCACGCGCATCCTGCTCGATGAATTCCCCGCCTGGGGCATCCTCGGCGAGGAAGGCAGTTCGGGCGTCGCCGACGCCCCCGCGCGCTGGGTGGTGGACCCGATTGACGGCACCGTGAATTTCGTTTACGGCGTGCCGCACGCCTGCGTCTCCATCGCGTTGCAGGAGCGTTCCGCCAAAGGAGGCGAATACACGACTGTGCTGGGCGTGGTTTACGATCCTTTTTGCAACGAATTGTGGACGGCCACCCAAGGCGCCCCGGCCCGATTGAACGGCAAAGTTATCCGCGTGAGCCCGCGCACCAAATTGGAGGAGGCGATGGTCGCCATCGGCTTCGCCAAAGACCCCGCCACGCTGCAAGCTTACCTCCCCGTCTTCGATTCGCTGGCCGCCAAAGTTCTCAAAGCCCGCATGATGGGCTCGGCCGCGCTGTCGCTGGCCTATGTGGCGGGCGGGCGCTTCGACGGCTACGTCGAATCTGGCGTCAGTCTCTGGGACATCGCGGCGGCGGGATTCATCCTGGAGCGCGCTGGCGGCGATTTTTCGCGGCGCCGCTTCCGGGAAGCCAGAAGTTTGAGATGCTCGCCGGCAATGGGTTGCTCCACGCCAAAGCTTGAACGCCTCGTTCGGGAAGCCAGGGAAGTAGGCGCTGACAATTCGGAAGATCTAGGCCTCAGAATAGGGTTTGTAACCCAAGGGGTGGCTGTGGGCGTCCCTGTGGGACAACGCAGTTGATTAGAAATCAATACGGGGGGATGCAAGCTCCAATGAGTAATTCCCCGGTCTGCATTCGGCGAGGGTCAAAGCCGGCCATCGGTGATTATATAGTAGCGGCATATGCAGCGTACCGATTGGCATAAGCTAGGGGGTGTGATTGCGAGTTCTTTGGAGCCGGATGATGACGGCGAGGCGCTGTCTTCGAAATTAGCCCAGCCATTCATGGCTGGGGCAGCCGTCGAACCAATTCCATCAAGTCCCGTCAGGGACGAAAGAATTCGATTTTCTTTCGTCCCTGTCGGGACTTATTTGTGGGTCCGGACCCACCCCCAGCCATGAATGGCTGGGCTATGTGCGCTGATGAAACGAAGACACTAACTGGTGAAAGACCAAGTACAGACATGACGTGAGAAGTCTGGGTAGCGGAAGGCAACTGCGATGCCGCGAGACATCGTGGAGAGCAGCCGGAAGCGAACGACTCAGCCCAAAACAGCATGACAATGCGGTTAAACTCGATACGGCCAGTCCGGCGGCGGCCAGCCTGCATAGCTAAGGTGAAGCCCGTGGCGCAAGCCATGCCAATGGCGTCCCCATCGCACGTTCAAGCGGCGACCATTGGGCGCGGAAGGGTGAGTGGAGTGGGCGGGGTTGGAAAGTGCCAGCGTGAAAATCAGGAGACCTGTGTCGGTGCTCGACGGGAGCGGCGCAGGAGTCAGAGTCCCCGTAGTAGCGACGAAGCGGGTAACGACCGTGGAGCCAAGGGGGACAGGAAGGTGAAAGCGTGAACGACCGACCCAAGCAACTCAACCTGCCGGGAGTGCCTCGTGCTAAACAAGGCAGAGAAGTCGCGTCCCAATGGGCGTGGACGGAAGCGGAAGTCTGGACGGAACGCATGGTGGCGACCCTCGAAAGAGGAATCGAAGGAGGCAAATGGTATAGTCTGATTGACAAGGTGTGTCGGGAGGGGACGCTGCGCAAGGCGGCGCAGGCGGTCATTCGCAATCAAGGAGCAGCCGGGGTGGACGGACAAACCACGGAGCGCTTGAAAGCGCAAGTGGAAACGACCGTCGCCCTGTTGAGCCGGCAATTGCGGGAAGACCGCTACACCCCGCGACCGGTCAAACGGGTCTGGATTCCCAAACTGGGCAGCCAGGAACTGCGCCCGCTGGGCATACCGACGGTGCGCGACCGCGTCGTGCAAACGGCGCTCGTGTACGTGTTGGAACCCATCTGGGAAAGCGGATTTGCGCCGCACAGTTACGGGTTCAGACCTGGACGCAACGCCCCACAAGCCATTAGCCGGGTGGAAGCCTTGCTTCAACAAGGCGGCATCTGGATAGTGGACGCAGACCTCAAAGGATACTTTGACACCATCCCGCAGGACAAACTGCTGGCGGCGGTGGCGGCCAAAGTGGCCGACCGTCGGGTGTTGAAGCTCATTGAGAGCTATCTGCGGCAAGGCGTGATGGAAACCGGCAAGGGGTGGACGCCGACGGAACGCGGCACCCCGCAAGGGGCAGTTCTGAGCCCGCTCCTGGCCAACCTCTATCTCGACCCGTTAGACCAGCAGATGGCTGGGGCGGGCTGGGAGATGACCCGGTATGCGGACGACTTCATCATCCAGTGTCGGAGCCGGGCCGAGGCGGAAAACGCCTTGGCGGCGGTGCGGCAATGGGTGGGAGAAGCGGGCCTGACCCTGCACCCGACCAAGACGCGAATCGTGGACGCGAGCCAACCCGGAGGATTTGACTTCCTGGGCTGGCACTTTGAAAACGGCTGCAAGTGGCCGCGAGAAAAGAGCGTGGCCCGGTTCAAGGAAACGCTGCGCGAGCAAACCCGGAGGAACAACGGCCAGAGCATGGGAGAAATCCTTTCCCGGCTGAACCGAAGGCTGAAAGGCTGGGCGCAGTACTTCCGTGGCGGACAAGGCAACACCTATGAGGCCCTGGACGGCTGGCTGCGAATGCGCTTGCGCTGCATTCTCCGACGCCGAGAGGGACGCAAAGGGCGGGGACGGATGGACCATCGGACCTATACCAAGGCTTACTTCGCGGAACTCGGGCTGATCTCCCTGAACGCCTCAGCCTGGGTCAAGCGAGCCACTCCCGCATGAGGCGGGCACTCACCAACTGGAGAGCCGGATGCGGGAAATCCGCCCGTCCGGTTCGGAGGGAGGGGTGGAGCTCAAACCTCCATCCCTACCCCTATGTGCGCTGATGAAACGAAGACACTAACTGGTGAAAGACCAAGTACAGACATGACGTGAGAAGTCTGGGTAGCGGAAGGCAACTGCGATGCCGCGAGACATCGTGGAGAGCAGCCGGAAGCGAACGACTCAGCCCAAAACAGCATGACAATGCGGTTAAACTCGATACGGCCAGTCCGGCGGCGGCCAGCCTGCATAGCTAAGGTGAAGCCCGTGGCGCAAGCCATGCCAATGGCGTCCCCATCGCACGTTCAAGCGGCGACCATTGGGCGCGGAAGGGTGAGTGGAGTGGGCGGGGTTGGGAAAGTGCCAGCGTGAAAATCAGGAGACCTGTGTCGGTGCTCGACGGGAGCGGCGCAGGAGTCAGAGTCCCCGTAGTAGCGACGAAGCGGGTAACGACCGTGGAGCCAAGGGGGACAGGAAGGTGAAAGCGCCAACGACCGAACGCAAGCAACTAAACCTGCGGGGATTGCCCCGTGCTAAACAAGGCAGAGAAGTCGCGTCCCAATGGGCATGGACGGAAGCGGAAGTCTGGACGGAACGCATGGTGGCGACGCCTCGAAAGAGGAATCGAAGGAGGCAAATGGTATAGTCTGATTGACAAGGTGTGTCGGGAGGGGACGCTGCGCAAGGCGGCGCAGGCGGTCATTCGCAATCAAGGAGCAGCCGGGGTGGACGAGACAGCGACGAGCCAAGTCACAAGTGGCCAATTGCTTGAAATCCTCGCGCGAGATCAGTTGCCGCAAGGCGCTCTGATAGTTGATCACAGCGTGAACGTCTTTGCCGTCGTCAAAGGCGTTGCCGAAGTTCGCGCACGAGTCAGTTTTGCTTGCCGAAACGGCCTGAGCTTCAGCGCTCTGCGGTGCATACGACGCCCCCGCCAGCAGCAAGATTCCGCAGATGCGGAGCGATCTCGAAATGATAGTGAGAGTACAACGTTGGTGAGCAGCGGGACAGGTCATGGTCGATCTCCGTCCAAATGGAAAGTCGGAAACGACTCATGCTAGCTCTGGGTCTCAGACGGTGCTAGATTACGTCGGTATTATCCGGTTGGAGGACCGAACTCCGGCCGCGGGATCGTCGAGCGTGCCCCCTACCAAATGCAAACGCCGCCGAACGAATCGGCGGCGTTGCTAAGGCGCGGAATTCTTTATCGCGGAGCTTCTTCCAGTAATCCCTGCTCCAGTCTTTTCCTGACACTCGATGCAGTGGCGCGTCCAGGGCACCGCTTCCAGTCGCTTGGCGTTAATCTCTTTGCCACAGTGGATGCACTCCCCGAAACTGCCTTCGCGGATGCGGACCAGGGCCTTGTCGACCATCTGCAGGGTCGCGCGGTCATTGTTGCTCTGGCTGAACAGGAATTCTTTGGTGTAGGAACTGGCCGCGCGGTCGGCGATATCCTGCGCCGTATCCTCATCAGCCGACCGGCCGTCCGCCTGGGTTCGGTTCACGGTGCGGCGCAATTCCTGCTGCCGCGTTTCTAAACGTTTCTTAAATGCTTCCAGTTTCTTCTTGTCCATAGGTCACTTCGAATTCCAAAACTGCTTATCAAACTCAGAGCACGCCCGTGCCCGAGGCGTCGGTGGTCAAAAGGCCAAACGAAGATGATAAGCGCCGAAATTAAGATGCGTCAACCACCCGAAGGGCTGCAACGGAACACGTCCGGCGAATCCTCGCCGCGGTCAATCACCTGCGATGTGATGAATATCACTACAGCTTCGTAAAGTGGAACTTTAGCGATCTAGGGCGATGTAAACGGGGCAAGGAATGAAAGTCGATGTGTCAACGATTCAGAAGTTTCAAGGTTTCGCGAATAGCTGCGCGGTTTTGAAACCTTGAAACCTTGAAACCTTGAAACCTGCTCATCTCGGCAGCGGATCCTTCATGTTTGCAAGCGCATATCCCATCACGGCCATTGCGGCCGCATTCTCCCGCAATTCGGCCGGAACGATTTTATCGAGCGTATCGGCGGCCGTGTGATGGTAGTTAAAGTACGTGCGCCCGTCCTGCAACAGGCCCAGCGCAGGCACTCCCGCCTCAGACATGGCGGAGATGTCGGCTCCGGGAGCATAGCTGCTCGGCTGCATGGCACTCGCTCCAAAACTTTGCAGGACAGTCATCACCGGGCGCAGAAGCTCAGCCGCGTGCGTCGTCATTTTCACGTCGAACCCGAGGGGATGCGCCGCGCCCGAATCGCTTTCGATCGCGGCCACATGGCGCACGAAATCCGACGAGTGATCTTTTGTGTAAGCCTGGCTGCCGGCGCCGCCGCTCTCCTCATCCATCCACGCAATCACGCGCAGCGTTCGCTTGGGATGCAGGTGAAGCTTCTGCACAATTTCCGCCGTTTCCATGGCGACCGCAACGCCGGCGCCGTCATCGATGGCTCCCGTTCCCAGATCCCACGAGTCGAGGTGCCCGGAGACCACCACGATCTGCTCGGGATGTTCGCTTCCTTTAAGGTCGGCAATCACGTTGTAGCCGGTCGCGTCAGGATGTTTCTGCGGCGTCAGCGTCAAGTGCATGCGGACTTTGCCCTCCGCCGCAAGGTGAGCGATCAAGTCTGCATCTTCCGCAGTAACCGCCCCAGCCGGGATTCCGGCGGGAAAACTGAAGCCGGTGTGAGGCAAGCGGAAATCGGCGCTGCCGACTGAGCGCACCAACGCCGCCGCGGCACCCAGTTCCGCGGCAGCTTTGAGGCCCGGCTCCGCGATAGCGAACCGCTTCTCCGTAAGCCACGAAAGCGATACCCGCGGCTGCCTTCTGCTTGTCGAAAATCTCGTTGAACAGGACGATTTTGCCCGCGACTTGGTCGCGGCCGAGGGCTTTCAGTTCGTCAAAGTTATTGACCACGACCACATCGGCCGTGAGCCCGTCTGTGGGCGTCGACGTGCTTCCGCCCAGCGCGGTTAAGACTACTTTCTGTCCGGTGCCCTTCGCTTGTCCGGCATATTCGACCAGTTCGGCGGTCTCCGCTCCGCGTACCCAGTGCGGAACTTTGACCTCCTCAAGTTGCACCGTAAGGCCAAGCTGGCGCAGTTCGCCGGCTACGTATTCGACCGCGGCGCCAGCCTGCAAAGAGCCGCTGATTCGTGGTCCGATGTTTTCCGTCAGATGCGCGACCTGGCGGTAGGCGTAATCGTCGGCAAGCGCGGCTTTTTTGATTGCCGAAAGTTCCTCAAGAAGCTGCGGAGGAAAGTTCTCCTGCTGCGCCTGGGACGCCTGCGGCAACGCCGCGAACGGCGGGGGCGCCGGATTGGGCTGCGGGTTCTGCGCCACAGCGGCGGATAAGAGTGTGCAGCACAGGACGATTCTGATTTTGAGACCGCGGGGGTTAGGCATGGGCGGAAGTCAGTGTATCTGAACCGCCCGGAGAAAGAAAAACTCGCCCGCAAAAGCAATCCCGGCCACACAATAAAAAAATGGCCCCATCGCTGGGGCCACATTTTAAGAGGCTACGATTTGGTGGGCAATGTCAGGAAAGGCGATGCAACCTGCCGTTCCGAAATTCGGAACGGCTTTTCGGGAATTGACGCGGAGAATCAAAGAGAGTGAAGGTCATGTTGCTAGAGTTTGCGGCCTCTTTCTACCCTATAGGGAAGCACTTGCCGCGCCAAAATCCGAAACTGCTGTGACCGAAATCACTCCGGTAATTAAGTGCTCTGTATTCATTGGCTTATGGGTATTATTCGGGGCAAGTCGAGACGTCCGAAAGGGAAGTTGACGAAATTCGAAAGTGCAGAACAATGCATATTCGCTGCACCCCGATGCCAACGCGAGAAAGCAAAAAGTCCACGGCGATTGCCGTGGACTCTTGCAAAACGAGAAGCTTCTAGCTGTTGCCAGCAACCGTACGCAGCTTACCCGGCAGGAAATGATATGGCGGCCATGGTCCGCTGATTGCCACTTCGCAGTTCTTGAGCTGCTTTGCGGCTGTGGAGTAGCGGTTCTGGTACTTTTCCACGCTCTTGGTGTCGATCAGGTGGGCGATGTCGATCAACATGCCCTCCGGCGCGACCTTCTTGCAACTGACTTCTTCCTCCAGCGGGTTGAAGAGCTTGTGCACCTGAACCGACAGTGCCCGAGCCTTGGTCTGCCGCTCGCGTTCCCGGGATGCTTTCACTTTCAACTTGGAGAGATAGTCGCCGCCGACCGTGTCGGGCAGCTCCACATCAATCATGGCCTCGCGGAGCGATCCATCCCGCACGACCAGTTTGATGTGCATTTCGGACTTGCCGCGCAGCTTGGCTACGCTTAGGCCGAAAGCGCGCCGGTTCACCCGAACGGCCTGCCGCAGGGCGTCGTCGCTGTCGAAAACCGTGCCGAATTTGAAGGGAAGAACGGTGGAGTTGCGAAAGCAGTTGCTGACCACACGAGCGTGATCAATATGGGCCTTATGGTCCAGTTCGCCTGCTGCGTGGTCATATTCGCTCACGATTACCGCGAATTCACCACTCGGATAGCTAAGAACCGCAGCGCCATTGACTCCTTGAACCCCCTCTAAGAGGAAAGGGCGGCGAGTGCGGGTTCCATTTGGGAGGGTTTGATGCTCGGTCAGACAATACGCGTACCACGCCATGTTGAACTCTCCGAACCGGGATGGAGACGGACCAAGCCGCCTCTCACGTCGAGTTTTTCGCCAAAGCTTGTTACAGCGAGTTGGAAGTAAGGAACCGGGCGGTACTGGGCTACTACCGGGGAAGCGCTAACAATCACACTTCCTAAATGCATCTTACTTTGGGCACCTAGTAAAATGCAACTTTTTCTTGGCGAAGGGCATCGAACGCCGCTTATTTCGCGGCCGGGGACCGGTTAGCCAAACGTCAGTCCAGATGACCGAGAGGCTTTCAAACCATCAAACTTGACTTTGCCGGTTAGTCTCAGCGGAGGCTTGCCAAACTAACCACCAAAATCGCTTTATCCGGTTATGCCTGGCAGTCGCAAACTCTTCGGTGCACCGCTCTACTTCCCGGCGGCAGAGCGGTTGGCGCGTTCCTGCAGAGCCAAAAGAACTACGCGGAGCATCTCGTCCCAGGGGGCAGGTTTCCCGGTCCAGATCTCGAACTGGCGGGCTGCCTGATGCACGAACATTTCGATCCCTGGGATGACCTGTGCGCCCCGCTCTTTGGCCAGTTTCAGAAGCCGCGTTTCGGCCGGATCGTACACCATATCAAAGACATACCGGGCGTTGATCTCTTTGTCCTGTAGCGGCGTGTCCTTCGTATTTCCCATCCCGACCGGGGTGGCATTGATGATCACGTCGAATGCCAACTTCTTAAGGTCCGGACGTTTCACGATGCGGGCGTGCGCCTGATGGGCCAACTTTTTGGCAGGCGCAGCGCTGCGGTTCAAAATGTAAACTTCGCAACCTCGTTCCTTCAGTCCAAACACGGCTGCCCGAGCCGCTCCACCGGCGCCGATCACTAAAATCCTCGCTCCTTCAAGCGTGTTGAGGCGACGTTCCAGCGGGCGGACGATCCCGGCCGCGTCAGTGTTGAAGCCGTAAAGTTTGCCATCCTGCGCGCGCACCACCGTGTTGCAGGCGCCGATTTTGGTGGTATGGGAGTCTGTGTTGTCGAGATGAGGCAGGATCGCCTCTTTGTACGGCATCGTGACGCTGATGCCGTGGATCGGTATCTCGCGGACGCAGGTCAGCAGGTCCTTCAGTGTTTTGGCGTGCAGGGCCACATAGACCGCATTTACGTTTTCCCGACGAAAAGCTGCGTTCATGATCGCTGGGGACAAGGAGTGGGCGACCGGGTCTCCAACGACGCCGTAGACGCGCGTAGCTACATCCACCTGCTCGATGCGGTATACGTTGCGCAATTCCTGCGCGGTGACTTGGCCGGGAGCCGTTTCTTCGCCCGCAATGGCGGAAGCGAAGGTAAATATGCTGCCCGCGCGCACGCCTAAGACGCGGCTGATGAGTCCTTGCTCGCCCATGCACATGCCAACCATCGAGTGCCGGTCGCCCTCGCGAGCCAGGAACTTGATCATGGTCACGTTGTCGGCGAGCGTGGTGGCAGTGCTCACCACTTTGTAGAAGTCAGCCGGATAGGCGACCATCTTCTCAAGGGTTTCGTCCAGTTTCTTCGTGGCACGAAAATCGTGAAAAGAAAGAATCAGTGCCGCGCGGGTGCGAAGCTTCTGAAGCTGTTCGGGCCTGCACTTGCTGGCGGTTTGCAATTCAACGTCGACTAACTGGCAGCCCGCGCTAGAAGCTTTGGTCAAGACGTCTAATTGTGAGGCGACGGAACCCTTGAACTTGCCTCCACTGGCCGCTCTCCGGCAGGTGGCGACGACCACAGTGCCGGGGTGAGTCTCCATGAAGCGTTTGATCCGAGGAATCGCCAAGCTGGGCTTCGGGAGATAGTCCAACCTGAACTCCAGGAAGGAGTTATCTCGCACCAAGGCCTCCGCCTTTTCCGCCATTTCGTTGGGATCGGACCCGGTCACTGCCACGCAGACTCGGGGCAGCCGTAAGGGCAACAAACGGGGCGCGAAGGAGGGAGCCGAATTCATCGTTCTTAGATCAGCCATCCGGTTCAGGACGTACCTGAATGAACGGCGAATTATTACAGGGGCTTAATTACTTATGCAACAAGCGATTCACAAAGAAGACGAAAAACTTCGTCCCAGGGTCCCCAACACCCTCGTAACCTTGACCCACCCTTACCTGCTTGTTACCTTCCGGCTGAAGCCTTTCTTTTCTGGCATTTAACTAGGGGGAAGCACGCCAAGCGGTCTTCTCTGGAGGTAACATGAAGAAAACAGGACTGTTCGTGTTGTTGCTCGCAACCGCGGCTTGGGCGCAATCCGGGCCTGACGGAGCGACTTTGGAAGCTCCGCAGGGAACCGTGCCGACGACGGCAAGCTTTCCGGGCGAGCGCATTACCACGCCCACTTATTCTGACCTGTATTGCGCGGGTTTCATCAGCAAACAGATCCTGCCTGACGCCAATTTTGTAGCTGGCGGGTTGCAGACCCCCACCACGACGAAGTTCACCCGCGGCGACATCGTGTATCTCCAAGGGAACGGGTACAGCACCGGAGCGGAATATGAGATCATCCGCGCCTTGCGTGACGTAAACGAGTACGAAGTGTTTCCTGGCCAGCGGAAAATGCTGAAGGAAACCGGCCAACCCTACGAGGAAGTCGGACGAGTGAAGGTGATCGATACCCGCAGCAAGACGGCGATCGCGCAGATTGAATACGCGTGCGACGGCGTTAATCCGGGCGACACCGCCATTCCGTTTGCGGAGAAACAGACGGTGCCGTTCCACAGCCCGATCCGGTTCGACCGATTCCAGTTGGCCAGCGGCAAAGTTTCAGGCCGCATCGTAATGGGGAAAGACTTCGATTCAGAGTTGGGCACCGGCCAGAAGGTGTACATCAACGTCGGCTCCAATCAGGGTGTGAAGATCGGCGATTATTTCCGCGCCGTGCGCAACTATGACGCCGATCTGAAGGACCCGGTGGATTCGCTCTCGTTCAAGGCCGCGATTGCTGAGGACACGCAGAAGAAGACGCCTTCGGTCGACCCGGCCATGTTCACCAAGGGGAACGGTCCAGTGATCCACGTGAGGGACTTGCCGCGGCGCGCCGTGGGCGAGATCGTGATCATCGGCGTAACCAACACCACCGCGACCGGCATGGTCGTCTTCAGCATGGAAGACGTGCATGCAGGCGATGGGGTGGAGCTCGACCAGGTAAATTAGTTTTTCCGCTCAGTTCGCGCGAAGTCCCAGACCGGGAACGGGAAACCGTTCCCGGTTTTGCATTGCAGGGAATCAACTTCACGCATGAGGATGTGTGAAACTTCACAGATGAAAACGAATCTGAAAATCGACGATTGGCTCATTGAAGAAGCGAGGAGGGTCGGAAACCATAAGACTGAAGAAGGATGCGGTAACGAAGGCCCTGCAGGAATACATCGAGAGGCACAGACAACAGAGTATCCTGTCTGCTTTCGGCACTTTTGACTTCGATCCCACTTGCGACTACAAGGCGGAGCGGCGCAGAAAGCGCATGGGATGATTCTGGTGGACCTGTCTGCGATTGGTGTCGCGACAAGCCTCAAGCCTTGATCAGAGAATAAAACCTACGCGTGCTTTTCCCCGAAGACTTCCGCGGTAAATGCCTCGATCGTCGCGCCCTTTTTCCACGCATCCGGTGGTAGTCCCGCCTTGCGGCAGGTTTGCTCCAGGAAGGTGACGGTATTCCATTGACGCTCCACGGGCACCTGGGGCAAAAGAAGACCACGGCGCCCAATCATGCTGATCAGCAGGCCATGGAGGCCAACCTCGACCGCTTCGGCCGCGATGGGTCGAGGAGGAGAGAGGATGCTCAGCTCGATCTGCAGGTCGCCGGCTTCGTCGAGGGTAACCGGAGGAAACCGGACGTCTTCGAAGGCAGCGGCGCGGGCAGTGTCGGCGACCGCGCGATAGACGGGGCTGATGGGAAGCACATAGCCCACGCATCCCCGCAATTCGCCGTGCAGGTAAAGCGAAGTGAATGCGCCGCGAGGTTCGTCGAGATGAGGCGTCGGAGGATCGAGAGGAATTTCACGACGCTCGAGCGCCGACAAGATGGCATCATGGGCGAGACGCAGAAGTAAGGCTCTCTCTTCTTGCGAGAACTCTCCGGAAGAGAATTCGTGCGACTCAACATCGAGCGGACTAGGTCGAGGCAGCGACATCACGGTCAGACTGCGGGGGCGGCACGGGCTTCCGGCGCCGGCTGAGAATAAATGCGCGGCGGCGGCGCTTCACTCCGCGCCGGTCAATCTTCGACCAGAAGGCCACAAAGTAGTCGATCGCCGACACGAGGGAGACGCACACCATGAACCAGATGGCGAGATAGGCGATCCAGTGAATCGGGAAAATATAATGGCCGTATACGGGCCATTCCTTCCAGCGGTGGTCGAGGATGACGGCAACGACCGACACGATCTGAACCACCATCTTGAACTTACCCAGTTCGCTGGCTTCGATGGTGAAGCCTTCGGAGGCGGCGATGGAGCGCAAGCCGCTCACCAGAAATTCGCGTCCGATGACCACCACCGCAATCCAGGCGGGCACCAGGCTGGGATTCAGCTGCACCAGCGTGACGAAAGCTGCGGCAATGAGAAGCTTGTCGGCCAGCGGATCCAGCAGAATCCCCATGGTCGTGATCTGTCCGCGCTTGCGGGCGAGGTAGCCGTCGATGCCGTCGGTCATCGAAGCGGCGATGAAGATGGCAGAGGCCAGCAACTCGCGCTCGCCGGTCACGCTGCTGAAGCGGGAGCTCAAGAGAACCCACATCAGCAGAGGAATGCTGAAGATACGGATGAGCGTGATGGAGTTGGGCAGGTTCACACTACTACGGGAGGCTCCGGTGGCCGGCCGGAATCCTGACTGATTATGCTCCACGGGAAGAGTGGAAAGCAATGCGGGATGGCACACGAAAGTTGGAGTGAGGACACGAGCTGTCGCATCCTCACTACTGATGTTAGAGAAGAGGCTAGCTCTCGGTCCCCGTCTTGGCGAGCGATGAGAGCAGGCTCTCACCCATTTGCAGAAGGTTTGACTGTTCGGGTACGGCTCCGTTGGGGGTCAGGTGATTCATAACCATCGGCAGCAATTGAGAGAGGGTCGAACTTGCCTCTTGCGGAGAAACACCAAGTTTTTGCGCCACGGCTTGGACTTGCGAGGAACCCAGGACCTGCTGAATCTGGTCGGACGACACGGACTGGTTGGGACCCGTTCCGACCCAGGAGTTCACGACCTCTCCGAGGCCGTTGCTGTGAAACGCCTGAACGAGGCCATTCATGCCGCCCGGGTGATTCTGGATCAGTTGCAGAACTGCCGCCGCCTCGGGGTTCGAGCCCGCGACTTTGCCCATCGCCATACTTTCGAGATTGTCCAAGAGACTCATAAGCACTCCTTTGAGATTGCGAACGTTTTGAGGGAGGAATGAAAAAGGCTGGAGCGCATGCCAGACAGCCGCTCCAGCCGAGGCCCTTATTTCTGTTTTGCGATGATCTTGTCTTTGATCTTGTTGTAGGTGGCCTGGGGAAGAACTTTCTTTTTCACCAGATCCGTTTTCATCTTGTAGGGACGACCGTCGATGATCTTCTGCGAGTAGACCGCTCCGATTCCTGGAAGCGCGTCGAGTTGATCTTTGGTGGCGGAGTTAATGTCGAGCAGGTCAGTGGATGAGGCTGCGGCCGCCGCCGGAGCTTTGGTGGCGGTCTGCGCGCCAGCGGCCTGGACCAAGCCCATCGAACTGAGCAGGGTCAGAGCGGCGAGCGTCAACAGCATGCGAGTGATCAGATTCTTGCGGATCATGTTTTCTCCTTGGAAGAAGTGACTATTCGGATTGGGCAGCTTTGTAACCGGCGGCTTTGGCTTCATCTTCCGTCATGAACTTGCCGCTCTTGGTCTTGCCGTACCAGCGTCCGCTCTTGTGGTAGACCTTGCTGTCGAGATTGACCCAGACTTTGCCCGAAGACTTGGCCGCGGCGATGTCTGCGTCGGAGGCAGCGGGAGTTGGTGCGGATTTGGTGGCCGCCTTTTTCGCGGGAGTCGCAGCGGGCGTCATGCTGGATGCAGGTGCCGCGGCGGGAGCGGGTGCCGGAGCTGATTTTGCGGCCGGCGCCGAGCTTGCCGCTGGAGCCGCCATCGAGTTGGCGGGAGCAGCGGAAGCGGGCGCGGCTGCGGCTTGGCTTTTTCTCGATGATTTCTTAGTTGCGGAGGAGTCCGCCGCGGGAGGCGACGTAGAAGCCGGAGCCGCCGTGGAACTCGCTGCGGGTGCGGCCGCCGCATCAGCTTTCTTGCTCTTGGTCGAGGACTTCGTCGCGGTACCGGAAGCTGTCGCGGAACTGCTGGTCGCAGCTGCATCGGCCTTCTTGGATTTCTTCGATTTCTTGGTGGTCGTGGTGGTGGAAGAAGTTTGATCGGTGGTGGAACCAGTCTGCGTCTGCGCGAAAGCCCCGGTTACGCAAAGCGCCAGAAAAAGACACGACAAGACATACCACGTGGACCGTGATGCGTTTCTGTTCACAGATTTCTCCTAAGACTTCATAGTGCGAGGCTGAGCACGCCCCGTCATTCCGGCCAGAGTTTTTTTATTGGCGCACAAGAACGCGCCTGGGACCCGAGTACGTTTTGCGGTGAACCATAATGTCAAGGTCTTGCCCAAACGGTCAAGCCACAAAACGAAATAGGCCTCCACCGAAGTGGAGGCCCAAAATTCACGAAGCTATGTCTTAAGCGTAAATACCGCGCTGCCGGATGGTATAGGCCACGCGGTCGATCGCCAGCATGTAAGCGGCGATTCGATTGTTGACGTGGTGAGTCTCCGCATAACGCACAACGTCATCAAACGATGACTTCATGATGGACTCCAGTTGCTCGTTGACCACCGACTCTTTCCAGAAGTAGCCCTGGCGGTCCTGCACCCACTCGAAATAGGAAGTGGTCACGCCGCCGGCGTTGGCAAGAATGTCGGGGATCACGAATACGCCCTTATCGGCGAGTGCGTCGTCGGCGGCGGAGGTTGTCGGTCCATTGGCGCCCTCGGCGAGGATGCGGCACTTCACGCGGTCCACGTTGCGGCTGGTGATGACGTTTTCCGTGGCTGCGGGGATGAGGATCTCGCAATCGGTGACCAGCAGTTCCGCGGCATCGTACTTCTCTGCTTCGGGGAAGCCGTGCACGGTGCCATTTTTCTGCCGGTACTCGACCAGGGCTTTCAGATTAATGCCGTTCTTGTTATAGAGGCCGCCGCCGACTTCGGCGATGCCGACGACTTTGTATCCAGCTTCGAACATGAGCTGGGCGGCGTTGGAGCCGACGTTGCCGAAGCCCTGCACGATGACGCGAGCGGTTTCGCGGGCGATGTTTAGCTTGCGGCAGGCTTCGTCGCAGACGACCATCACGCCGCGGCCTGTAGCTTCGCGGCGTCCGCGCGAACCGCCAATGTTGATGGGCTTTCCCGTCACGCATGCCGTTACTGTCTGGCGCATGTGCATGGAGTAGGTGTCCATCATCCACGCCATGATTTGTTCGTTGGTATTGACGTCGGGGGCGGGCACATCTTTTTCAGGGCCGATGAATTCGATCAGCTCTGAGGTGTAGCGCCGGGTCATGCGCTCGACTTCGCCCATCGACATTTTGTGGGGATCACAAATCACGCCGCCCTTGGCGCCGCCGAAGGGGATGTTGACGACCGCGCACTTCCAGGTCATCCAGCTGGCCAGCGCACGCACTTCGTCGAGCGTGACGTCGGGGGCGTAGCGGATGCCGCCCTTGGCGGGACCGCGGGCGATCGAGTGCTGCACCCGGAATCCGGTGAAGACTTCGAGGTGGCCATCGTCCATCTGTACCGGGATGTAGACCGTGAGTTCGCGGTTGGGATAACGCAAGACGCGCCAGAGGCCTTCGTCGAGATTGAGTTTTTGGGCGGCCAAGTCAAAGCGGGCGCGTTGCGACTCCCACGGGTTGGTTTCTTTGTCCACGTGCGGAGGAGTGGTCAGCGTTGTCATAAGAGAATTCTCCGGAATGATTGCAGGTCGAGAATCTGAAGGTGGAAGCCAGCCGTTGCCATGCGATTTCCGGTCAAAGGCGGCCAAACGTTCAGAGTATATGAGGGCAGACGGCAGGGAAGCAAGCCGCTTACCTGGGTCCACCGTTGTCTTGGCGGAGTCCTCGCGTGTGAAACCGCGGGTATGACGCGGCCTTAGGATGCAACACCGCAGAATTGGTTGCCGCGGTGATTGCTGCGCTCCTGTTCCTGTGATCAAATCTGGGCTTATGAACCGTCGAAAGTTCATTGGTCTCTCCGCCGCGGCGTGGGCTGCATCGTCGGTCCATCTTCCCCGGATGTTTGCCGAAGACAATTCCCCCGTCCCGCTGCGTCTGACTCTTCATCACGATATCCTTGGCAACAAAATCGGCCCGGACTTCACCGGGCTCAGCTATGAGACGGCGCAGTTGGGGAATCCGAATTTCTTCTCGGGAGAGAACGCTGGACTGGTCGGCTTGGTTCGCCGGCTCGGATCGGCCGGCGGAGTGCTTCGCATCGGTGGCAACACGAGCGAGTATTGCTACTGGGCTGCGGATGGTCAGAAGAAGACGACGAGCGAGGTCACCATCGTCAATCCGGATCGAGGGCTGAAAGCTCCTCCGCCCGTCTACATCACGCCGCAGGCCGTCCGCAATCTGCGGGACTTTATCGATGCCACGGGATGGAAGCTGATTTACGGACTGAACATGGGGACGGGAACAGCGGAAGATGCGGCGGCGCAGGCAGCTTACGTCATGGATGTGATTGGCGAGAAGCTGATCGCATTTCAACTCTGCAACGAGCCGGACTTGTTCTTTCGCAACGGGATTCGCAAGGCCGATTACGACGCGGAACAATTCGGCGCCGAGTGGAAGCATTTCTACGATGTGATCCGGGCAAAGGTGCCCAACGCACCGTTTGCCGGGCCGGATACAGCGTACAACAATTCATGGCTGGTTCCGTTCGCCAAGCGGTTCAAGAGGGAAGCGGTGTTTCTCTCGCAACACTACTATGCCGAAGGTCCGCCGACGGATCCCTCGATGACGATCGAGCGTTTGCTCAAGCCGAATCCGAAGTTGCAGGACGAGTTTGAGGGGATGAAGAAGACGATGTACGAAACGGGCCTGTCTTTTCGTTTAGCCGAAACGAATTCGTGTTATTCGGGCGGCAAGGCGGGAGTGAGCGACACGTTTGCCTCGGCGCTATGGGGCGCGGAACTCATGTATCAACTGGCCGACAAGGGCGGCATGGGGATTAATTTTCACGGCGGAGGATATGGCTGGTACACGCCGATTGCCGGTACGCCTGAGGATGGATTCATCGCGCGTCCGATCTATTACGGGATGCTGATGTTTGACCGGGCAGGGCCGGGGGATTTGATTCGAGCCCAGCTGGAGGGTATCAAGCAAGCTCCGCTGACGACGGCGTATGGCCTTAGCGGTGGCAAGCATGGAGTGAGAGCTGTGATCTTCAACAAGAATCAGGATCGCCGGGTTCGCATCGAGGTGAACGCGAATACACCCGCCGAGCGAGCGACATTGTTGCGGCTCCATGCGCCGAGAGTGGATGACACAACTGACGTGACGTTTGGGGGCGCCACGGTCGGTCCAAATGGCGAGTGGGCGGCTGCTAGGGAAGAAACGCTTCCTATGCAGGACGGAAAGTTTACCGTGGATTTTCCCCCGGCGAGCGCGGGGCTGATAAAAGTCGAGTGGCCCCGGTGGCTGAAGTAATTTTTGTTGCGCTGATCCTATGCGCGCTCGTAGAAGCGGAAGAACAAGCTCTGCTTCGATACTGGCTCAGCCTTTTGCGTCAATCCCGCCATTTGCTGCTGGCTGAGCGGAGTGAATTCGCGGGCCAAGTTCACGTTCTCCTCGAGTTGCGCGATCGTGTCGCAGCCGATGATCACGGTGCTGACCGGCAGCGAGAGGGAATAGTACATGGCCTGGCGCATCACGAGCGTGCCGGGAGTGGGCGCGAGCACCATGCCTTCCCACATATGTTTCTGCTGCTCGATGGGAGGAGGCGTCCAGGTGGAGAGAATCCGTCCGCGCGCCGGGACTTTCATCCCGATGATGCCCATCTGCTTCTCAACCGCCAACGGCAGCAGTTGCTCGGAGAAGCTGAAGTGATGCGGATCGGCGGCGTTGACCGCCATCAGAATCGTGTCGAACGGGTAGCGATGAATGGCTTCGATGAGGGCATCGGGGCGATAGTGGCCGGTGATGCCGAGGTAGCGGACGATCTTCTGCTCGCGGGCTTCGACCAGTGCTTCCATGGCACCGCCCTTGGCGAAGATCTCGTTGATGTCGGTCATGGTGCCGATATCGTGCAGTTGCCAGAGATCGATGTGATCGGTCTGCAGCAGCTTCAGTGAAGTCTCGAGCATCTGCTTGGAGCCCTCGCGGGTGCGTTCCTTTGTCTTGGTTGCGAGAAACGCTTCGGCGCGGCGATGCTTCATGACCTTGCCGACGTATTGCTCGCTCCAGCGATCCGGCCCTCCGTAGATTGAAGACGTGTCGATGTAATTGACACCCAAGTCGAGGGCCTTCTCGATGATGGGCACAGCAATGTCTTCGTTGTGCGGCCGCTCCAGCGATGCCTGCCCTCCGAGACTGAAGATGCCGACTTTGTACCCGGTCTTGCCGAGGTTTCGGGTGGGCATGGGCTCGCGCTCGGGAGGCGCGGGCACGGCTGCGGCGGCAGCAGTGGGAAGTTTGGGAAGGGCTGTCGATCCAACCGCGACGGCGGTCATCAGGCCGCTGGATTTAAGGAAGGTCCGCCGGCTGCTGGCGGATTTGCCTGACTGATTCTTTGCCATGAGTCTTCCTCCGAGAGTTTCGGAATGTTCGCCGGAATTAAGAGGTATTTGACGCGCTTCGCGGGCTTCCCGTCAATAACGATGAGAGTAGAGCATGTATTCATTGGAACTCTCACGGGAGTTCACAACTGCGTCTTGGCTGCTTTGCAGAATGCCCGGCGTAGTCTCTGCCGGGATCGAGACGTATGGGGGTCCTGCGACTGCGTTGTCGCAGGTTCCGCGCGACAACGCAGAATGACAAAGAGGATTGGTTCATCGCTACAACCGGATCTGCATGCCTTCGGCGGCGGCGCGGACTTTGGGATAGTAGCTCTGGGCGTCGGCGACGACTTTGTCGACGATGGTGTCGCAATGATCGGGATCGTGATGGTAGAGGATTAATTCCTTTGCGCCGCTTTCCATGACGACATTGACCGCCTCGCGCCAGTGGCTGTGTCCCCAACCGCGGCGGCGGGCAGCGTACTCTTCGGGAAGATACTGGGCGTCGTAGATCAGGATGTCGGCGCCCTCGGCGAGCTTGCGCACGCCCTTATCGAACTCGGCGTCGCCGGGTTCATTATCAGTGGCGTAGACGAGGACTCCCTCCTTGGTCTCGAGGCGAAATCCCAGGCAGCCTTGCGGATGATTGAGCCAGGCGGTCTTGATGCGGACACCGTTGTCCATATCGAGGCAGCCATTCTGGATGTCGTAGAAATCGCGGCGCGCCCGCATCTGGTCGAGGTTCACGGGAAAATAGGGCGAGGCCATCTGCTCAGCCATCACCTGCTCAAGGCTGCGTGTACGGCTGGAAGAGTGAAAGCTGAAATGGCTGTGGGGGCTGTCGTATAGGGGCCGAAAAAACGGCATACCCTGGATGTGGTCCCAATGAAAGTGGGAGACGAAGACGTGAGCAGAGAAGGGGCGATCGCCGAACTCGCGCTCCAGTTCGTGTCCGAGCACACGAAAGCCGGTGCCGCAATCGAAGATGTAAATCTGGTCTCCGACGCGCACTTCGACGCAGGAGGTATTGCCTCCGTAGCGCAGGTTCTCGGCCTGTGGAGTGGGCGTGGAGCCGCGCACGCCCCAAAACTTGACTTGCATAAACCCCGGTGTCGCTCTTATTCAGTAATGTTCAATCCGCAACAACTTCCCGTCAATTCGATCGCTGGTTCCCTGGGGTTGGTGGATCGGCCCGATTCCGCAGCGGTACCTTCCCGAAAGCTTGCGCAAAGATGTTCATAATACTCGGGATATAGTCGATTTTAGCGGTTGTCGGGAGGCCAACAAGTGACGAAAGTTTGGGGCGCGGAGTGAGAAATGGTCCGGTTGCGCCCTTTAGAGGTATTGCAGCCACCAGTCGTTGCGCCGGAGCTTGAGGGCGGCAAACCAGCGGCAGGCGACGAAAAGCAGCGCGATGGCGATGGCCCAGACCAGATAGAGAAGGGGCAGGCTCCAGACGTAGCCGTCGGGAGGCTCGGGATTCCCCATCGGGTGGTTGGCGAAAAGCCACGGGATGACATATCCCAGCCGGACTTTCGACACGAGGAGCGCGAGAGCGTGGATCAAGGGGATGTGAAGCATGTAGTAGAAAAACGGCACGCGTCCGAAAAGGGTAATCGCGCGGGCGATGGCGCCTCTAAGGTTCTCGAGCATAGGGATCAAGAGGAGGATGGGGCCGAGCGTCATCAGGAGGAAATCGAGGGACGCCGGGTACTTGCTTGTGTTCAGGAACGCAAATAGAGCCGGCATGGGTGGTTGACCGTTGCGTCCGGCGGTCGCGGCGTGCCAAGGGCGAGGATCTCCGTACAGGTTGAATCCGCGAAGGATGAGGAAGAGGCCGATGGCCGAGAGTCCAAGCGCGAGGCAGAGACGGCGTCTTCGAGCGGGTTCCATGATTACGATTTTGCCGAAGGCGTAGCCTGCCGCCATGACGCCAATCCAGGGGATGATGGAGTAGAGCACGATGAGGTTCGGCCCATCCGGGCCAAACTGGATGGGTCCCGCGAAGAACCCTACGTACATGATTTTCCAGAGGCCGGAGAGCGGGTTTTGATCGAGCCCGTCGAGCAGGGCGCGCATGTGTGGGTCCATCAGATTGTGGGCTGCGATGATGACGAGGCCGATGGTTCCGACCGCAGCCACCGGCAGTTTGATGAGCCCGGCCATCAGGATCATGCAGATCCCGATCACCCAGATTACGCCCGCCATCTCGTAATGGCGGAAATCCAAGTTGAAGGTCCAGGCGACACGCAGAAATGTGAACTCGAGCAGGATGAGCCAGACGCCCCGAATTAGGAGATACCGGGACACGTGCTCGTGCTTGCGAGCGTAGAGGAAGATGCTGGTGCCCGCGAGGAAGATGAAGGCGGGAGCGCAGAAATGGGTGACCCAGCGGGTGAAGAAGACTCCCGCAGTGGGGCCTCCGGCCGGAACGCCGGAAAAGACGCGAACGTGATCGATGGCCATCAGGATCATGACCGCGCCGCGGATGAAATCGATGGATGCGATGCGGGCTTGCGAGGCGGTCCCAGCGGGGAGAGGCATGGCAGCGGCAGTTGCGCCCATATGTTTCTGCTCCAGGTGCGGAGTACGCGTGGCAGTGATTGCACCACGCGCAATCAGTTTGAGGCAACGAGAAAAATCGTCAACCACGAAGGTCACGAAGTCGCACGAAGGGAACACAACCTAAAAGAAGTCCTTCGTGTTCTTAGTGGTTGATGATCTGTCGCCTATAATGACAATTCCGCCGAGGCGGCGGGCCCGGATCTGAAACCATGCTGCAGCCTGATTTCAAAACGTTTTCCCGATTAGCCCGAGAGGCGACGCTCGTTCCCGTAGTGAAATCCGTGAGTGCCGATCTGCTTACACCGGTCTCGGCCTTTCTGGCCATCTCCCAGAAGGAGTCGCACGCGTTCCTGCTGGAATCGGTCGAGCGCGGAGAGCAGATCGGGCGTTATACCTTCCTGGGCGTGCGTCCGTACATGCGAGTCAAAGCGCACGAAGGCAAGGTCGAGATCGAGCGCGGACGCCGGCGCGAAGTCGTCGAGGAGAACATCTTCGCGGTGGTGAAGCGGTTGTTGCGCGAACACCGGCCCGCGACGTTTCCGGGATTGCCGCCGTTCACTGCGGGCGCAGTTGGATACTTTGCCTATGACGTGGTGCGGCAGTTGGAGAGAATCGGCGATCACGCGAAAGATGACTTAGCCCTGCCCGACGTGGAGCTGATGTTCTTTGACCGCTTGCTGGCGTTTGATCACCTGCGGCATCAGATTCACATTGTGGCGGCGGCTGACGTTTCCCGCGAATCGCCGCGCCGGGCCTATGATCGGGCGCTGCGGGATATTGCAGCGCTGGAGCGCAAGCTGGCGTCGGGACTCAGCCCGGCGCTCTGGCGGAAGTCGTCTCGAACCAAGGGTGGCAAACTGAAGGTTCATGTCGGCACGCAGCGTAAGAATTTCCTGCGCGGCGTGGAACGCTGCAAAGAGTACATTGCCGCCGGCGACATCTTTCAGGTGGTGCTATCGCAGCGGCTCGATTTTGTGCCCGACGTGCCTCCGTTTGATTTGTATCGAGCGCTGCGGCAGGTGAATCCGTCGCCGTATCTTTATTTTCTGCGTACGGGTGATACGCACATTCTGGGGTCATCTCCGGAAATGCTGGTCCGCGTGACCGGGAACAAGTTGGAGTATCGGCCGATCGCGGGCACGCATCCGCGCGGGCGCGATGAAGCGGAAGACCTGCGGCTGGAACAGGCGATGCGCACCGACGAGAAGGAACGCGCCGAACACGTCATGCTGGTCGACCTGGGGCGCAACGACCTCGGGCGGGTGAGCGAATATGGTTCGGTGAAAGTGAAAGACCTGATGTATGTGGAGCGCTATTCGCATGTGATGCATCTGGTGTCGGCGCTGGAGGGCAGGCTCCGGAAAGATCTCGATGCGCTCGATGCGTTCGCTGCCTGTTTTCCCGCGGGAACGCTGAGCGGCGCGCCGAAAGTGCGCGCGATGCAGATCATCGAAGAACTGGAGCCGACGCGACGTGGCATTTACGGTGGGTCTGTGTTGTATGCAGATTTTGCGGGGAACCTCGATTCGTGCATCGGAATTCGCACGCTGCTGATGCAGGGGAAGAAAGCGTATCTGCAGGCGGGAGCGGGGATCGTGGCGGATTCCGATCCGGCGTCAGAGTTTCAGGAGTCGATGAACAAGGCACAGGCGGTGCTGAGGGCGGTGGAAAACGCGCGGGGAATCTAGGACACCGACGCCCCGGCCAGTCCCGCAAGAGCCGACCTAAGAACCCTCGCGGGGGAGTCCCGATTTTCCAGAAACCCGTTTTTTGGGAACGGCCCTTGTGAAGTCCATGATCCAATTCGTTTCCCATGTCTTGCCATCATCCAGAGAAAATGCCTGTTCCCAGCGGGCCGAGTTTGGAGTGACGTCGGACCAGACAAAGCGAACGCGGATCGCTCGTCCATTCCAGGTGTCGTTCGCCAGGAATGTGCCCACCCCGTTGCGAAATTCGCCGAGAACAGGAACGTCGAGCTGACCGGGATGACGGCCGTCAAGCCACCAGATGGACCACATTCTGGTAGCGGTGTCGAAGGCGCGCAGAGATGCCGCCCGGTACGACCCTTCCGGTGCCGCCAGCATATTGTCGTCGATGTTCGCTGCCCCATCCAGCAGCGTTCTCATCTCGCACGTGCCCGAGAACGTCTCCCAGTCGTCGCTGTGGGCGAGGCGCTGCTTGAGTTTGCGATGATGCACGATCCAATTCCCGATGAGGAAGTCGAAATCATGCTTCGAAGAAACGCTGGCGAATTCCGAGCCTCGCCGAGGCGTTTTGCTGTCAAGGGACTGCGCGTGCGAGGTGTTTGCGATCGGCATAAGGAGGACTCCTAACATGAACATTCGGGAATATCGCTGGAATGGTTCAGTCTGCACTGGATTTTTCCGGGCGCCCGTGGTGGCTCACCGAGGACCTCATAAAGTCAACCTATCGTAAAAATATGACATCCTCTGTCATGATTTGCGAAAATGGTAACTGATGCGCGCCAACCGTCTGTTGTCCGTCCTGATGATGCTCCAGGTTCGCCGGCTGATGACCGCCGGTGAGTTGTCGAAACAGATGGAAGTCTCGACTCGTACGATTTACAGGGATCTTGACGCACTATGCCAATCGGGCGTGCCCATCGTCTCGGATCGAGGACGTTCGGGTGGAGTCAGGTTAATGGACGGTTACCAAACCAGGTTGACCGGACTCTCGCCGGAAGAGGCTCAAGCGCTTCCCTTCGCGAATGTTGGCCTGGCCGCAGCGGCGCTTGGATTGGCTGACCCAGCGGAGTCGGCTCGCCTCAAGGTCCTTGCAGCTTTACCATTGGCCGGGCGCGAACAGTCATATAAAGCGAGCCAACGTTTTCATCTCGACCCCACCGGTTGGTATCGTCGCGCAACGACACCTAAATGCCTCAGGATCGTTGCCGAAGCAGTTTGGGCCGGTCGCGTTGTTGAATTGGAGTATGAAAGCTGGAAGGCCCGGGGAAAGCGTATCGTAGATCCGCTCGGTTTGGTCTTGAAGGGAGGGAATTGGTATTTGCTAGGGCGGCGAAGAAAGCGAGTATCGATTTATCGGCTGGAAAATGTCCACGGCGTGCGTGTTCTTCCCTACACGTATGTCCAAATCCGGAACTTCAATCTTGCCAGCGCGTGGCAGGAACAGGTTTCACGGTTCGAGGCCAGTCTGAGGCGTGCCAAAGTCGACCTCCGAATTATGGACAGTGCGATGCCCAGGGTAAGCCAGTTGGGCGCAGACGCAGCGGATGCGATTCATTCCGCAAGGCCCGACCAAAAGGGATGGCGTCGCGCCACGATATGGATTGAAAGTATCGAGGGCGCAGCCAGCGCGCTCTTAGCATTCGGCAGCGATATTGAAGTGCTGGCGCCGGAAGAGCTACGTCGTGAATTGGAGAAACGTGCTGGTAGCGTGTGGGCGCTCTACACCTCATCCGCTCAAGCGCAGAAGGCCGGACTCGCCCCCGGCGGCTAGCTCTTCGATATTGCGAGGAAATTCTCCACTAGTTTTTTCCCGGCATCCGTGAGCACACTTTCGGGATGGAACTGGACGCCTTCGACTGCGCATTGGCGATGGCGGAGGCCCATGATGGTGCGGGTTCCATCTTTTTCGGTGGTCCAGGCGCTGACTTCGAGTTCCGCGGGCAGATCTTTTTCTTCCACGATGAGCGAGTGATAGCGCGTGGCCGTCATCGGCATGGGAAGGCCCTGGAAGACGGTCTTATTGTCGTGCATGACGGGGCTGGTTTTTCCGTGCATCAGGTGAGGGGCGCGAACGACGCGGCCGCCAAAGGCCTCGCCGATGGCCTGATGTCCCAGACATACGCCGAGGACGGGAACTTTCCCGGCGAAGTGGCGGATCAGGTCGATGCTGATGCCTGCTTCATGGGGGGTGCACGGCCCGGGAGAGACGACAATACGGTCCGGTCGCAGCGCTTCGACTTCTTGGATGGTGATCTGATCGTTACGGCGAACCTCCACCTGCGCGCCCAGTTCGCCGATGTACTGGACCAGGTTGTAAGTGAAGGAATCGTAGTTGTCGAGAACGAAGACCAAGTCGCCGACTCTCCTGATATCAGATTACACCAGCAAACAGTGGCCAGAGGTCAGCGGCCAGTGGCCACTAATCACTGGCCCGATGGACGCGGGTGTGGGGGCTGAGACTCTTTTCTTTGTTGATGCGGTTCATAGCTTGCAGTCATCCATCGCCTCGTTACTGGCCACGAGCCACTGATGACTGATTCCTGTTCTTCTCGCCTGAACGGGCCACTCCCTGACCCAAGGGTGGTATTGACCTTGGAACCACAGCGGCGCATGCTTCATAACGTTCATACGCCACTTCACCGCCACTTGGAGGACGCATGGCAGAGCCCCAGCAAGAAAAAAGGGCTGCCCGACGCTTCGCGCTCCGCGTACCGGTCTCGGTTAACCGCAATAACGGGCATATGGAAAATGAGGTCGCTCAGATCCGCGACGTTAGCGCGCGCGGCATTTCCTTCTATCTGGAAAACTCCGTCACGCAAGGTTCCCCGATCGGATTCACCCTGACCCTGCCACCCGAGATTACTCTGACCGAGAGCATTCGCGTGCAATGCAAAGGCCGCGTAGTAAGGGTGGAAGACGCGCGCGATGACGGCAAGATCGCAGTGGCCGCCGTGATTGAAGAATACGAATTCCTGCCGGAAGCATAAGGCGGACCTCAGACTTCGGACCTCCTCAATGAATCCAGATGCCGATCCCACTCCCGGAATCCTGGCCTGAAGTCAAGGCCAAGAACCGAGGGCTGACGCCCAAGCTCCAAGGTCCAAGTTCCCCTCTGTGATATGTTTCCTTCAAACCCCAACGAAGGATTCCCTGTGTTGCGATCGCCATTCCGATTGGTCTGCGCTGCGGTGCTGGTCTTATCCGCGGCGGAACTTGTGGCACAGAATTTTGGACCGCCCCGGGTGATCAAGAGCGTTCGCGTGGTTCACGAGAAGGGTGTTCCGGCGGTTGAGATTCTCTCCAGCGGCGCGCTGATTCCGCAAATCCAGTTGGTCGATTCGCCTCCGCGGCTGGTGATCGATCTTCCCAACTCGCGTATAGGACTGACGCAGAGTCGGATCGAAATCCAGAAGGAAAATATTCTTGCCATTCGAGTGCGGCAGCACCAAAGCAACCCACCGGTGACGCGCATTGTTCTGGATTTGCTGGCGCCGTACGGATATTCGTGGGATAGCGCGGGTAACCGGCTCATGGTTCGTCTGAAGCCGCCCGAAGACGTGAATGCCAGCAAAAAAGGGGCGTCTCCCGAGCCCGCGTACGCGCCGGGATTTGCCCTCAGCGCCGATGCCGCCGTGGTGCCGGTGAACGGCGACGCGGGATCGGCGGCGATGGCGGGAAGCCACCTGGCAGGAGGGTCGACGGTGACTGCCGGATCGGATACGACCGTTCTGCGTCTGCCGCGCGGAGGCGAGGTTCGCGTGTGCCCGGGGACGACGCTGTCGGTGACGGCGTCGCAGAGCAAGCGCGACCTGATGTTCGGCATGAGCACGGGCGCGATTGAAACTCACTATTCGCTGGATGCCTCGGCCGATGCGGTGCTCACGCCGGATTTCCGAATCATGTTTGCCGGTCCGGGAGAATTTCATTTCGCCATCAGCGCCGATTCGCATGGCAATACATGCGTGCGATCGCTGCGTGGCAACACATCGTCGGCCATCGTCTCGGAATTAATGGGTGACCGCATCTACCAAGTGAAGCCGGCCGAGCAGGCAGTGTTCCGGTCGGGGCGAATTGACAAGGTCGACAGTGACGTTCCACTGGAGTGCGGATGTCCTCCGCCCCCGGCGGTGATGCGAACCCAAACTGCTCCGACGCAGACCGTGCCCGATTCTGATTTGCCATCCAGCGTGCGGGTGGGCGCCGGCGCAGAAACGGCGGCTCCAGCCAATGCTGGCTTGGGAACAGTGCCGGTGGAAACGCGCCTGACGAATGGTCCCGAGACCGCGCCGCTGCCGCCATCGCAGGCGAAAGATGTGCACGTACATGTGGATGCTCCCTTCGTCTTCAACGCGAAAGATCGCGCTGCCACCCCGGCGCCGGCACCGGTTGAAGCGATCCGCGCGTTACCGGTCGAAGACACGGCGGATCGGCCGGTTCATCTCGAGACCGTAATTCAATCTCCCGCGCCGGAGAGTAAGCCGGCGCATCGCGGATTCTTCGGGCACGTCAAGGGATTCTTCTCCGCGATCTTTCACTAAGCAGGCTGCGAAAAAGTCCTTTGAGGCGGGGAGGGCCCACCTCAGTGGCTAAAGCCACGTTGCTTTTGCGTGACCTACGGGACGAGTGGAACTCATGCCCTTCCCGATCCTGCTCACCGCGGGTTTTTTCCCGCAGCCTGCTAGAGTTCAATTTTGTCCGCCACGGGCTCGGCGGTTTGTCGCTCGCGGCGGGTTTGCTCCCGCATGGGTGGGAGAAAAACTTGACGCCGGCGTTATGCCGCCGGAAATCCTTTTCGTGCTGGCGCGCGTCTTACGGCAAGTTAGGCTGAGAGATCGGCGAAACCACTTGCCGGCAGGAGCGCGCCATGACTGCAGCATCCCCGGGACAGGGCCCCAGTCTGTTTTCGTTTCTTTCCAGCAATGCTGACGTGTATCGAACCAGACGCGAGGCCTTTGCCTATTCACTGCTTGGGCAGGCTGCCATACTGGGGCTGATTATTTACTTCACCAGTTGCGTCATTCGCGGTGCACCAGAGATCGTCCGCCAGATCCCGAAGTTCGAAGACCTGCCGCTGATCTTTTCTGGACACAACGGAGGAGGCGGCGGCAATCACGATCCGCTTCCCGCAACGCGTGGGAATCTGCCGCGAGCATCACTGGATTCGCAGATCGTGTCTCCCACGGTGATCCTTCCCAAGGAAGCGCCGAAGCTGGCAGTCGAGCCGACGGTAGTTGTCGCGCCGGACATAAAGCTTTCCCAGGGGGGTCAGATTGGAGATCCGATGTCGCCATTGTCGACCTGGCTTTCGAACGGGCCGGGCGGCCGGGGAGGCATTGGCACCGGCTGCTGCGGCGGAGTCGGGCCCTCGACTGGACCGGGGTTTGGAGACGGACCGTCCGGAATCTTTCCCGCGGGAAAGGCCGGGGTGACGGTGCCGCAGGTGATCTTTAACCCCGAGCCCAGTTTCTCGGAGGAAGCGCGCAAGGCGAAGGCGCAGGGAATTGTGATGTTGCTGGTGGTGGTCGGAAAGGATGGACACCCGTACGACATCCGTGTGGGGCAGAGCCTGGGCATGGGGCTCGATGAGAAAGCGATTGAAGCCGTGACCCGCTGGCGGTTCCGGCCGGCAACTCTCAACGGTCAGCCCGTCGCCACGCAGATCGCGGTCGAAGTGGATTTCCACTTGTACTGAAAGGTCAGACCTCGGACTTCAGACCTCAGCCGCAAGGTCTGAGGTGTGAGGTCCAAGGGCTGAAGTCCGATCTGTCTTAGCTGCGGTTGATGGCCCGGCGCAGGGGCTCGACTTTGTCGCGGAGGTCGTCGGCGATTTGGGCGCCGCGATTAGCTACATCGCGCACGCGGTCGCTGACGCCGCGCACTCGATCCTTGGCATCGTCGGCCCAATCTTCCAGGCTGTCTTTAGCATCGTCATAGCCGCGTTTCAAATCGCGGCGCAGCTGCTTGCCGGTTTTTGGCGCGAGGAGGAGACCGGCCAGCGCTCCGGCTCCTAACCCGATCAGCAGGAAAGTGATGGCAGTCCCGATGTTGCTGCCTTCTGAAGATTCATAACGTCCAGTACTCATGATGAAGACCTCATTTCCGCCCGCTTTCGGGCATGCTCGAAAAAGCGCACGCGCTTCCGAGCCTCATTCTAGTCCTACTCTAACTGGGCGGCGACCCGAAACAATCGGGATTGATTCCGCCAGTCTTCGATGAGTTCGGTGCGCTGAAGGTTTCCCTTCGGACGCAGCTGAGTGTAAAATAACGCTTTAGCTGTCTTCGTAAGCAGGCTGGCATAGTAGGCCGGGCCTAGTAGGCTGGCGGCGGAACTTGTGGACCGCCCGTCTTCCGCTGGCGTCAAAACCGCAATCGTACAAGGAGAGTTTTTCAAGCGATGTCGATCCCTGCCACCCAGCTCCGTCCCGGCATGATCATTCGGCACAACAATGATCTGCATTCCGTCTTTAGCGTTGAGCACCGCACGCCCGGCAATTTGCGCGCCTTCATTCAGGCCAAACTGCGCAACCTGCGGACCGGGGCCATGTTCGAGCACCGCTTCCGTTCGCCGGACCCGATCGAGAAGGTCAACGTGGATGAGGTCGAGATGCAGTTCCTGTACGCCGATGGCGACAGCTACTACTTCATGGACACCAGCAACTACGAGCAGACTCACCTGACCAAGGAAATTCTGGGCGACGCGGTCGAGTATCTGATTCCGAATCTGGAGATCAAGGTTGAGTTTTTCGACGGCAAGGCGGTCGGAATCGAGTTGCCCCAGACGGTGATCCTCACCGTGATTGAGACCGAGCCCGGGTTGAAGAGTGCGACCGCATCGAGCGTGACCAAGGCCGCGAGAACTGAGACAGGACTGGTCGTGCAGGTGCCACCTTTCATCAACGAAGGCGAGAAGATCAAGGTCGATACGTCGGAAGGCGCGTATTTGTCGCGGGCGTAATTGTCATCCTGAGCGAGGATTTTGCTTCGCGGACGCGAAGCAAACCCGCAGTCGAAGGACCCCTGCCCTGACCCGGACCCTGGTAGTACGACAAGGGCTTTCTTCCGATTTTGAAAATTCCTCGCGTCGCGGCGGGGCGTTTCTGGTGATAAGGATCCCTCGACTGCGAAACAGCTTCGCAGTCGCGAAGCTGTTTCTTCGCTCAGGATGACAAACGTTTAGCAATGGCTATGACTGAAAAGCCGATCGAAGCCAAGCGCTATGTTGTGCGCGGACGGGTGCAGGGCGTCGGGTTTCGCTGGTTTGTGGAGCGCGAGGCGCACATGCTGGGCGTCGCCGGATGGGTGCGTAACAATCACGATGGCAGTGTAGAGGTGCTGGCGCAGGGGACCCGCGATCAGCTTTCTGGCCTGCATTCGCGATTGCGCGAAGGGCCCCGAGCTGCCCGAGTCGATGCGGTCGAGGTGTCCGAAGCGCAGGCAGTTCCGGGAATCGGTTCCTTTCGAATTGAAGGTGCCTGGTAGACCGGCTTCAACGTCGCAGAATTTCAAATTATGAACGCTGACCAACTCAAGAAACTCATCCGCGAGGTTCCCGATTTCCCGAAGAAGGGGATTCTCTTTTACGACATCACCACGCTGCTGAAGGATAAGACCGGCTTCGCCACGCTCATCGACAAGCTTTCCGAACACTATATTTCTCAGAAGATCGATCTGGTGCTAGGCATGGAAGCACGAGGGTTTATTTTTGCTCCGGCGCTGGCGTACCGTCTGAATGCCGGATTCGTTCCCGTGCGCAAGCCGGGAAAGCTTCCTGCCGAGTGCGTTTCGTATGATTATGCGCTTGAGTATGGTACGAACTCGCTGCAGATTCACAAGGACGCGATCCAGAAGGGCCAGCGGGTGGTGATCGTCGACGATCTGCTCGCGACTGGTGGCACCGCCGAGGCGACTGCCAAGTTGGCGTCTTCGCTGGGAGCCGACATTGTCGGGCTGGGATTCGTGGTGGAACTTGAGTTTCTGAAAGGCCGGGAAAAACTCAAGGATTACGAGGTCATGTCTCTGCTGCGCTACGACACGTAAGAAGTAGGTTGAAACTGAAAAGGGCCCGCGCTGGTTGGCGCCGGGCCCTTTTTCTGTAGTGCGTCTACGAACTTCAGCTATTCCAAATCGGCTATCGCCAAACCCGCTCGAGGAGGAGTGCTGCGCCTGTCCAGAAGGCGGCGCTGGCCGCAATCGATAACGCCAATCCCACAATTGCGCCCCAATTCATTCGATGGGGAGCGCTGCGGTCCTCAAAGTCGGAATCAATCTCGAACCACGACCGGAAGAAACCCATGTCGGGAGCACATCCAGACTGAGTACTCCACGATTCAGGGATCGCCCGCATGCGGATTACACGGGTGCTTGCGTGGGGGGAAAGCTCAAACGATTGAAAGCTCATGAAAGCACCTCCTTCATCTTCATTCGCAAGTTGCCTGCCACTTCAACGGTGGCTCCAAGTCGCTGAAAATAAGAGTCCGATTTGAACGGCGAGGTTGCCCATATTCTGTTTCGTTCCCAGAATTCCACAGAGCCAAGTCCGGATTGGGAAATTTGACCCGGCGAAAATGATCCGATTGTCGACAAGCGGAGCTCCCTTCCTACCATAACCCGCGCGCACCGAAGTAGTTTCGATCGGTCGTCAGTGGGCTGCTAGTAGCAGGTGCGACTCCTTGGGAAGATAGCCTTTGCGCCGAAACCAGTCTTCCATCGCGTCTTTTAGCTGGTCTATGGGGACGGCGGTACCGATCTCCATTTGACCGTCGGCAACCGGAAGGGTGTCGTCAAAGACGCTGGCATTGGTGAAATTGCGCATGGAGAAAGAGTCGAGCCACTTCAGAGGGCAGGGAAGCCGGTGCCCGTGGTTTTCGTACTCCACGCGAATCTTGCGGGCAAACATACATTGATTTAAACACAGGAACTGCGGCGCGGTCGGGGAGGCGTGCTTGACAGAGCTGGGTCTGCGAAATAGTCTCCTCGCGATCCGCCGAGGAGGCGCAAATGATTACAAATCTGATTTGGTGGCTTGTGGTTGGGCTGATTGCAGGTTGGGCTGCTGGCAAGATCATGAAGGGCGGCGGCTATGGGACTGTCATGGACATTGTCCTCGGCATCGTCGGTGCTGTAGTTGGAGGCTGGCTGATGGGACTACTCGGTATTCAGGCCGGAGGCTTCATCGGCACCATCGTGGTGGCGATTATCGGAGCCGTGTTCCTGATCTGGATCAGCCGACTGATCAAGAAAGCCTAGACCTCGGACACGGATTGACACGGATTTTCACTCATACTTCTTTCTAGGAGTCTCTAGAGTCTATCCGTGTAAATCCGTGGCCCGGATTTTCTGGAAGATCTACTTCTGCGCTCGCGGCCCCGCCGAGCGTACTTCCTCTGGCGCGTCGAAGTTCTCGAAGTTCTTGGCGAAACGCTTGCGCAGGTCATCAGCCGCGCGGTCGTAGGCAGCTTTGTCGGGCCAGGCGTTGCGCGGGTTTAGCACTTGCGGCGGGACGCCGTGGCAGTGCTTCGGGATGGTGAATCCGAAGGTGGGTTCGATCTCGAATTCTTCGCGGATCAGTTCACCTTCGACGGCGGCATCCACCATTGCGCGGGTGTGCGGGATGCTCATGCGTTTGCCCACACCGTAGGGTCCGCCTTGCCAGCCGGTATTGACCAGCCAGCACTGGGCGTAGCAATACGGAACCGAACCAGGCGTCCCGCAGGGCCCGGGGCGCGGGGCACTGTTGCTTGGGCGGAGTGATCGGCATTTCACGCCGGGGCAACATTGAAGGCTGTTCGCAGCCGGTGGAAAGAATGGCCAGGGAGACCGCCAATACCCGATATTTACAAGCCGCTTGTTCATTGGAGGGCGATTATACCTGTTTGCGGCCTTCTCTCAACCGGCTTAAAAGAACATTCACCAGCATGGCCGGTTGGAGGAGTTCCCCCGGCGGACGCCAGTGGGCCGTATGGTCGTTGCTTAGGCGGACAGTCCCGGGGGCTTTTTCGAAGACCCCCCGCGCGGCCTTGAAGTCGCGGAAGGTGAAGACGAGGTCCGGGTCCATGCGAATAATGCTTTGGATGCCGAAGTCGGCCGCCCGCACGCGCGTCTCGGCCAGGTCCAGCAGGGTTTGGGCCTCGGGCGGAACGGGGCCGTACGCGTCCGCCAAATCGGCCGAAAGCTGCCGCAATTCCGCGGCGTTCGCGCACCGGGCCAGGCGGCGATACACCTCCATCCGCTGCCGGTCGCTGGGCACGTACTCCCTGGGGATGAAGCTGTCCACGCCCAGTTCCACGTGCGCGTTGCGGCGGGCCGGCGCGGGCTCGTGCTTGGCCCGCCTCACCGCCTCCTCCAGCAGTTGGCAGTACAACTCGTACCCCACCGCCGCGATGTGCCCGCTCTGCTCCGAGCCCAGGATGTTGCCCGCCCCGCGAATCTCCAGGTTGCGCATCGCGATGGCGAAGCCCGCGCCCAAGTCGCTGAACTCCTCGATTGCCTTGAGCCGCTTGGCCGCCACCGGCGTCAGCGTCCGCCGCTCCGGAAGCAGCAGGTAGCAGTACGCGCGGTGCTTGTACCGCCCCACTCGCCCGCGAAGCTGGTGCAACTCCGCCAGCCCGAAACGGTCGGCCTCGTGAACGATCATCGTGTTGGCCGTCGGAATGTCCAGGCCGCTCTCGATGATCGTCGTACACACCAGCACGTCGATGTCCTGGTTGACCAGCCGCAGCATGACCTCCTCCAGCTCGGCGTGGGGCATCCGCCCGTGGCCGATGGCGACGCGGGCCTCCGGGGCCAGCCGCTTTACACGCTCGGCGACGAATTCAATGTCCATCACGCGGTTGTGCACGAAAAACACCTGCCCCTGGCGGTTGAGTTCGCGGTAGATCGCCTGCCGCACCAGTTCGTCGTCGTACTGGCGACACCTCGGTGTGGATCGCCCGGCGGTCCATGGGCGGAGTGGACAGCGAACTGATGTCGCGAAGCCCCAACAGCGCCATGTGCAGCGTTCGCGGGATCGGCGTGGCCGTCATGGTCAGCACCTCGACGCTGGCGCGGAGGTTCTTGAGCCGCTCCTTGTGCTCCACGCCGAACCGCTGTTCCTCGTCGATGA
>CAVXVD010000037.1:0-17501 GCA_963765015.1 uncultured Acidobacteriota bacterium
TTATTCGAAATCTTTCTCGTTCGGCCGCAGTATCCCATAGATTTGTCCTGCCACCTCGCGAAAAATACCAGCTTTCTTTCCTATACCCACGCCTCGGGACGCCGCTTCGAATTTACAAGCTTGCCCTCTCGTAATTGCGGGAGCATCCGTTATTCCACCAGAGCTGAGGCAGGTGGAAATCGAGCTTCTCAAGATAATACTCGAGCTTGCTCGGAAGGCGGGAGCAGGCAAAGGGCATGGACAATTGTACGTAGTCTACGGCATTCGGATTGCACCTATAACTGGGTGAGTACGATGGCCTCTTAGGATTCTCTTAATGATGCCGTTAATCCATGGGCATTATGAGGACTCATCTTGTGAGCAGGAGAGCTCGGTGCGGCAGTGACAATCCATAGGGTCCCGGTCAAACACGAGGGCGGAATGGAAATTGATTCCAGTTTCCAAACACCTCCGTTCCCAACGAGCTATTTCTAATCTCCCGTTGGGAGGCTGGGCCCAGACAACATTCCGGGCAATGGAGATATGCAATGTCCATTAAGCAACTAAAGGTTCTGGCTAAGAGCGGGATCCGAAAATGCCCGACGGGAATTGTCGGATTAGATCAAATTACCGGAGGCGGCCTGCCCGCGGGCAGGCCCACCCTTTTGTGTGGCAACGCCGGCTGCGGCAAAACTGTTTTGGCAATGGAATTCCTGGTACGAGGTGCGAACGAGTTCAACGAACCGGGTGTCTTCGTCGCCTTTGAGGAAACAGACAAAGACCTAAGCCAAAACGTGGCCTCGATGGGCTTCAATCTTCCCGCCCTATGCGCCCGCAAAAAGCTAGTCCTCGACTACGTCTGCATCGAACGCAGTGAGATCGAGGAGAGTGGCGATTACGATCTGGAGGGGCTCTTCATCCGCTTGGGGAACGCGATTGACTCGGTAGGTGCAAAGCGCGTAGTTCTGGATACCATCGAATCCCTGTTTTCCGGGTTTTCGAACACAAATATTTTACGGGCTGAGCTCCGCCGCTTGTTCGGTTGGTTGAAGACCAAAGGAGTTACTGCCGTGATCACCGCAGAGAGCGGCGACGGCAAGCTAACCCGTCAGGGTATTGAGGAGTACGTTGCCGATTGTGTAATCCTGCTCGACCATCGGGTCGAGGACCAGACGTCCATCCGTCGGATGCGAGTGACGAAATACCGCGGAACCATGCACGGGACCAGCGAGTATCCCTTCTTGATCGGGCAGGCGGGCATTTCTGTCTTGCCCCTCAGCTCTTTGAAACTGGAGCATAAGGCGCCGACGCAAAAGATTTCAAGCGGCGTTCCACGATTGGACGCGATGTTGGGAGGAAAGGGTTTTTATCGCGCGACCAGCATCCTCGTGTCGGGCGGTGCCGGCACAGGCAAGAGCAGTCTGGCAGCTCATTTCGTAGAGGCGGCTTGCAAAAGGGGAGAGCGCGCACTCTACATGGCCTCCGAACAATCCACTGATGAAGTCATTCGCAACATGCGATCCATTGGGATTGATCTTGAGCCTTGGGTAAAACGCGACCTGTTGCGTTTCTACTCCACCCGACCCGGCGCCTTCGGTCTGGAAAAACACCTGGTTACGATTCACGACGAGACGACGGCCTTTCGTCCGCACGTGGTGGTCATCGACCCGATTACAAACTTCGCTTCCGTGGGCAGTCGTTCCGAAGTGAAGTCAATGGTGACCCGCCTCATTGATACGTTCAAGTCGCGTCAGATCACCGCGATGTTCACCAGCCTCACGCCGGGCGACAGTTCCCCCGAACTGAGCGAAGTGGGGGTGTCTTCCCAAATGGACTCCTGGCTCCTGTTGCGGAACCTGGAATCGAACGGAGAGCGTAACCGTGGGCTCTATGTACTCAAATCTCGCGGCATGGCGCACTCCAACCAGATTCGGGAGTTCGTGCTGACCAAACTTGGAATTCAATTGCTCGACATCTACGTGGGACCATCGGGCTTGGTCACCGGCTCAGCGCGGGTGGCCCAGGAAGCCAAAGAGCGAGCCGAAGCGGAGGAACGCAAACAGCAATTGCGACGCAAGACTTTAGAAATGAAACAGAGTCGTCAACAACTTGAAGCGCAGATCGCTAGAATGCGGTCCGACTTCGAAATCGAGGAGCAGAGCTTGTTACGCGATGCGCACCAGATGGAATTGCGGGAGAAACAAATCAACGTGGACCGTCTGGAGATGGGCCATACCCGAAAAGCCGATCAAGTGCACGCCAACGGCAACGGCCGATGAAGTTCCGCTGCAATAAAAGCACAGCGGCATAAAGGAGTATGCAAATGAAGCCGACAAGGGCAAGGAGCAGCAGGGGGAATTCAAAGCCGCGTGGTCGAATGTGGCACCTGCGCCTATATATTGCTGGAGGAACATCCCGGTCTATGGCCGCACTAAGCAATCTGCAGAAGATCTGTGATGAGCATCTATCAGGGAAGTATCACACCGAGGTGGTCGATCTGCTCAAGAATCCACAATTGGCGGCCGGCGATCAAATTCTGGCCGTACCCACGTTAGTGCGAACGCTACCGCAACCGCTCAGAAAGATCATCGGAGATCTATCGGATACCGAAAAGGTGCTCGTCGGTCTCAACCTGATCTCGGGCAGACCCTCCTAATGGCACCGAGGCGCGCGACGGAGCGTGAGGCATAGGCCGCGTATGCGATCGAAGAAAGATGAACTCAGACAGGATTTGTCGCTCGAAGTCGATCGAGGGCATGCGCGTCTCACCGATCTGGAAGCGACGATGAAAGCCATCTATCGTGGCGAGGTGGATGGAATTGCTGTAGATGGGCCGGAGGGACGACGAGTATTCACCCTGCAGAACCCTGAGGAGCCCTACCGAATTCTGGCCGAACGCATAAGCGAGGGCATCGCAACCTTGACCTGCCAGGGAACCATCTTGTTCTGCAATCGGCGAATGGCTGAAATGGTCGGGCTTCCTGCGGAGCAATTGCTGGGATCTTGCTTTACGGCCAGGTTGAGCGAGGAAGTGCGGCAGGGTTTCTCGGAGTCGATCCGACAGGCACTCGAAAGCGATGTTCGAATGGAGGGATATTTGCTCGCGGAGAACAGGAGCAAGCTGCCGGTGCAGCTCTCGCTCAGTTCCATCTCCCTGAAGGAGTGCGGACAGGGTATCTGCCTGGTGGCCACCGACCTGAGCAATCAGAAGCGGGCTGAGGAAGAAGTCAGACTGCGGCGGGAGCGTGAGCTGCGCCTGAAAGACCAGTTGCTCTCGCACGTGTCGCATGAATTGCGGTCTCCCCTGACGAGCGTTCATCAGTTCACGACGATATTGCTGGATGGCTTGTCTGGTCCGCTGAACAGCGAGCAGAGAAGTGATCTGGAGATTGTGCTGAAGAGCGCCAATCAGCTTCGAGTCATGATCGATGACTTGCTCGAAACCGCTCGCATCGAAGCGGGAAAAATAAAGATCGAGCGCGGTTGCGTGGTGTTGCAGGACGTTGTTCGAGAAGCAGTGGAGATGCTTCGCGCCACCGCCGCCGAAAACAGGGTCACTCTCATCCATGACGAGCTGAACGATCCCCTGCTGGTTTACGCCGACCCCCATCGTGTGCTTGAGATTCTCCTGAATCTGGTCGGCAATGCCCTTAAGTTCACCTCTGCCCGAGGATGGGTCGAATTGAAATACGGCGTCGCCTTTGACGATGCCGCATACGCCATTGTGTCGGTAAAAGATAATGGTTGCGGAATCAGTGAATCCGCTCAAGCGCATATCTTTGAACGTCTCTATCAGGAAGAAGGAGCCCTTGATCAAGGACGCCGGGGCTTGGGACTGGGGCTGGCAATTTGCCGGGAGTTGGTTTCCCGCCACACCGGCAAGATCTGGGTTGAAAGCCGGGCAGGACAGGGAAGCACCTTCAGTTTTACGTTGCCCCTTTACTCGCTGGAGAGGATCCTCGCGCCGGTCCTCGTTGATGACGGGAGGCCGCGGAAATCTGTTTCGCTGATCACGGTGCGAGTAGCTCCCAAGCCCACGTCCGCCGCGATTGAACAATGGCATGGTATTCGGCGGAAATGCCTGGAAGTGTTACAAAGCTGCACGCTCCCAGACAAAGACGTGTTGCTCCCCCCGGCGGGCCGCCTGGCCAATGGTGAGACATTCGCCATCCTCGCGGGCACCGATGAGCGCGGTGCCGAGGTGTTGGTTCGTAGAATTCGGGATCAGATGAAACGCTGTCCAGAAATCGCCGGATACGGCAGCGCGCAGATTTCCGCTGCGGAGTTGAAGACCACGGGGGATGGAAATCAGTCCGAGGGCGCAAACCTGGCAGAAATCACAGACGAGGTTACTCGCGCTGTTTCGCAAGCGATAAGCAAATCAGGAGAATGCGATGAATAAGCCAAAGATTCTCATTATCGATGATGACGATAACATGCGGAGCGCTCTTAACAAGCGTCTCAAAGCGCTTGGCTACGAGACGCTCTTCGCGACTGATGGTCTATCTGCCACCACTACAGCATTCAAAGAACTTCCAGACCTGGTGCTTCTCGATCTCGGGCTCCCGGCAGGAGACGGGTTTGTCGTCATGGAGCGCTTCCGGAAGAACACAAAATTGTCCGGCATTCCCATCATCGTTCTCACGGCGCGCGAAGTTCGAGGCAATAAGGAGCGGGCCTTGGCGGCCGGCGCATGTGCGTTCTTTCAGAAACCTCCGGACACCGCGATATTGATGGCGGTTATCGAGCGAGCTCTCAAAGAATCGGGCGCTTTGGCTTAGGGAACGGTAACGGTCGGCTCCGTGACCGCTACCATGAAAAGCCTCTCGCCTCATTGCGCACCAGGAATTGATGAAGGGTTGGACTTTCAAGCGACATCTAGCCGGCGGAAGGACCCTTTTCGCAATGCATTCGGTGTGCAGCGAGTGTGCACATCTTTTATATAGATAGCTCGATTCCGTAATTTGTGCCCCTGGGGCGACTGACTGGGAATCCGTCGAAAACTGCTGTTTTGCTGGCCTTTTGGCCGCTCCGGGGTGCCACTTGTGTGCCAGATTTCGGAAGCGTAGAGTGCGATGCTGGCACTGGGCGGGCCCGCTCACTTTGTCAGTTCAGTTGCTGTTTTTCCAGTGAGTCGAGGGTTCAGGCGCATGGCTGTGGCCAACTCGGCATGTGCCTGTTGAGTCCGGCCTAGCTTGTTAAGCGCGGTGGCAAACCGCAAATGAAACTCCGCCACCCCCGGATTTGCTTTTATTGCCTCCGAGTAGTGGTCCGCCGCGTCACTCCATTTGTGCAGAGAGGACGACGCATCGCCTAGAGCCAGTTCCGCCGCACCATGCCTGCCGCTACGGTTGAGCAGGTTGGCAACCAGTAAGTAATAGCGCTGAACTTGACTCGGGTCGACGGCGGCGGCCGTCAGGTATTGTTCTATCGCATCTTCTGGTCTTGATTCCGCTTCATACGCTTCGCCGAGTTTCACATGGGCGTCGGCATAGGTGAAATCCAGTTGCACAGCCTGACTCAGGTGAGAGGCGGCCTGATCAGTCGATCCCTGCCGCATCAAGAGTGCGCCGAGCCGGTAGTGAGCCTCAGGCAGTGAGGGACTGGCCTGGAGCGCTCGTTCGTAGGCGTCGGCCGCTTCAGCGTTGTTTCCCTGCGTCGCCCACACATTGCCGGCACCAACGAGTGCCTTGGCGTTTTGAGGACTCTCATGCAGTACCGACTGATATTGCGATAACGCTTCCGTTGAGTTGCCTTCCTCGAGAAGAAGACTGCCAAGTCCCAAGTGGGCATTCGGGGAATTCGGATCGATGCGCAGAGCCTCCTCAAATTCCTGTTTGGCTTCCGATTTGTTAGATTTGGCCAAGGCCTGAGCCAGCGCGACGTGAGGCCAAGATCGATAGGGAACGAGCGTAAGGACCCTACGGAACTGCTCGATTGCTCCGGGAAAATCGTCGGTGTCTGCCAGCAGGATTCCATACTGGTTGTGAAGCATCCAATCGTCGGGTGCCCCTTGAAGCGCATGATCATAAGCTGCACGGGCCGAGGGTACGACTTGACCAGTCCCCCTTGCAAACATAGCAGCCATCTGTTGTTTTAGTGCGGCTATCTGTTCGTCGTGATTCAACTGGTTTGTGAACGGCACTTCTTGGAACTGTGGGAGCAAGCCCTTCGCTATCGTCGCTCGATTCCAGTCCGTGAAAGCGAGTTGTCTGGCGCATTCCTCTTCGGAAGCTGCGTTTCTGGGTGAGCCGGAAAATATCCGGTCGATCTGTTCGCTAATCTCTTTCGCCACAAGATAGTTGCCGCTGAAATTCAAGTGCACATGATCATAGAATAGTTCTTCGCCTGGAATGTTCGCCGCAGGAGTCGTCCGCAGCAGTTTTTCTATGTCGACTAACGAAACGCCGTTTGACACTTGGGACGCGGCTACGTCGCGAATGATCTGGTTGATTCCAGAGTCCGCGCGGAATCGCAGCGCATCGTCGTCTCGGGCTTCGACATAGTGCTCGAGAGCGGATCCGTAATCCTGGGAATTCGAATAAGAGCGGGCCAATCTGAACTGCAGGTCGGCAAACCGATCGTCGATCTTGGCAGCGGTCAGGTATGAGTCGATCGCTTTCGTAAAATTATGTTCGGAGTCCGCATTCACGCCCTGCTGGTATTGTTTTTCCCATTGGCTGCGCTGATCCTCCGATAAGTCCGCGCGGTGCAACGAAGCAAATGGAGCGGCATCCTTTAGATTCGTGCCTAGCGTCGCTAGGATTACTTTAGCGCCGGCACGGCGTGCAGCCTGACACATGTCGAGCAGGTTGGATTGAAAATGCGAATAGACGATAGGTAAGCGCGGATCGTCACGGCGGAGCTGGTTCCTGGCGACCATTTCCATCCCGCGCCATTCGCTCGGAACCTTTCCTTTCACCAGGCGAAGGCGGAAACTGTCCAGAAGCTGGCCGATCTTGGTCGATTTGATGAAGATCGTGGAGCGGACGCTCTTCAAACTTCCGGAATAGGGTACGAACACGGTTCCAGGACCGAATGGTCCGAGTACTTCGTTATGCCCGTCGTAGACGATAAAAAGGTCAGGTTGATGCTTGGCAGCTTCTTCCACGATGGGCAGGTCAACGTTCGAATTGATGGCTGTCGTCGCAGTGTTGATGACTTCGAAGTTTCTATCCGGGTATTTGGCCTTGAGAATGACTTCCAGGATTCTGGCAAAGCTATACGCGGGTTCGGGAAAGCCGGCCGCTGCCGAACTGCCGATCACGAAGATTCTGTACGTGGCCAGGTCTTTGCGGGCCGGCACGGTTAAGGAACTGGGAAGCCTCAGCAGTGCTGGCGGGAAAAATCGCAACTCGAATTTCGGATTCTCGATGAAAAAGGTTCGTCCGCCCGCCTGCTTCTTCAGAAAGTAGGAACTCGGGTATCCAAACCCGGCGAGACGCAGCCCCCCTTCGACGAGCGCGAGGAATAGGCATGGCGTGAGGACCGCCAATCCGACTCTCAGGAACCATTTCTTCCAGCCAGAAATGTGGGGACGAATTTCGTCGGGCTCCTTCTCGTCAGATGAGTTTGTTCTTGGCAGGCTGGTTTTTTCACCAGACCTGACTCGGCGCGAATGCATTCTCACTCCAAAAGGTTCAGAACAACGGATATATAAAAGGAGCGACGACCGAACCCACCACCACGAACAACGTCAACAGGAGTAGCACCACTACCAAAGGCACGATCCACCACATTTTGTTCTGGCGGGCGAATCCGAATAGATCTGCCATCAGCCGCCATGCGTGGTTCAACATAGTTGGAACTCCCGTGATTGCTTAGTCGAGCGCATCGATCTCCGTATGCGCGAGTTTTTCCTTCCAGACAGGCTGCTGCTTCTTATCAAGCAAGAAATTCCCAAGCGCAAGATAGTCCATTCCCGTGCGCATAAAGCAACGGTACGCGTCCTCCGGCGTGCAGACGATCGGCTCACCCCTCACATTGAATGAAGTATTAATGATGACGGCACAGCCGGTGAGGTCGTGGAACGCTTTGATCAGGCTGTGAAGCCGGGGCGCCATGTCCTTGCTGACAGTTTGAACCCGCGCCGAGTAGTCGACATGGGTCACGGCCGGGATATCGGAGCGCAACTGGTGCACGCGCTCGCTGAGATCCATCGACGAATTATGTTGAACCTCGATGCAACGCGACTTTTTCACGCGGGCCGTGAGGAGCATATATGGAGAGGCACGATCAAGCTCAAAATAACCGCCACGGCTTTCGTTCAGGCAAGCCGGGGCAAAGGGACGAAATGATTCGCGGTACTTGATCTTCAGGTTCATCCTTGACTGCATGCCCGGTGACCGAGCGTCCCCGACGATGGATCTCGATCCCAAGGCGCGCGGACCATATTCCATCCGGCCGTCGAGAACGCCGACAATCTTACCGGCGTCGATGAGCCTGGCCAGTTCTTGCGCCCAGTCGTCTTCTCTCAATTCGCGGGATGAATAGCCGTTGCTGCTGAGAAAGGATCGAATTGCTTCGTCGGAATAAGCGGGGCCGAGGTAGGCGCCTTTCATGGCATCTTTCGCACCATCGACAATTCTTTCATTCCCTTGCGCCTGGTACCAAGCCATCAACGCTGCGCCCAGTGCTCCCCCTGCGTCGCCGGCTGCGGGTTGGATCCACAAGTCTTCGAAGGGCCCTTCTCGAAGAAGTCGTCCATTCGCGACGCAGTTCAGGGCGATCCCTCCTGCCAGGCACAGATTCTTTTCACCGGTAATTTCATGGGCGTGCCGGGCCATGCCCATGACAATGTCCTCGGTTACTTTCTGGATCGAGCACGCCAAGTCCATCTCCCGTTGCGTGATCTCAGACTCGGGTTGTCGAGGCGGACCGCCGAACAACCGATGGAGTTTGTCATTCGTCATGCGCCAGCTGCCGAGAAAGCCAAAATACTCCATGTTGAGGCGAAACGATCCGTCTTCCTTGCAATGCACGAGGTGTTCGTAAATTAGCTTCTCGTACCTGGGTTTGCCGTAAGGCGCGAGCCCCATCAGCTTGTATTCGCCGGAGTTCACTTTGAAGCCGCAAAGATGGGTAAAAGCCGAATACAACAAACCAAGGGAATGCGGGAAGCGAATCTCCTTCAGGATTTCAATGCGGTTGTCGCGACCTCTGCCGATGGTGGTGGTCGCCCATTCTCCGACGCCGTCCATGGTTAGAATGGCCGCGTTCTGGAAAGGAGAAGGGAAGAACGCGCTGGCCGCGTGCGATTCGTGATGCTGAAAAAACACGACCTCCCCGGGGAGGTCCATCGACATGCTTTTCATTGCCTTTTCGATCTGGAGCGGAATCCACAATTTCTGCTTCATCCAGACCGGCATGGCAGCCAAAAATGGCTTTAACCCGCGAGGAGCGACCGCCAGGTGAGTGGTCAGAATTCGCGAAAACTTGATGATGGGTTTGTCGTAAAACGCCACCACATCGACTCGACACTTTTCGTTGCCGGCAGCCTCCGAGAGACAATACCGAATCGCATTCAAAGGAAAGCTGGCATCGTGCTTGATCCTGGTGAACCGTTCTTCCTGGGCGGCAGCCAGAATATCTCCGTCGCGAACTAGCGCGGCCGCCGCATCGTGATAGAAGGCGCTGATTCCCAGGATGTTCATGTCAGTACTGGCGCTTGTAATCCTCGCGACCGGGTTCGGGAGAAACCGGAAGCCAGTAAGTGGGTTCATCAGCCGCGGATTTCAGGCGCAGCGGATCTCTGCCTCTTACCGCCAGCAGCGCGTGTCCGATCGAAAAGAAGATAAGGTAGAACGGCGCGAGCAGAAGCCAGCCGAGTGCCGAAGCCGCCACAGACGATGCCTTCTTGCTCAGATGTTCAATGGCACGACCCAGAGGAGGATAAAGCTGGCTAACGATCAGCAAGACCAAACCCAGGGCACAAATCACCGTCCCTAAGAAGTGCCGATGCAGAGCGAAGATCAGAAAGGCGCCAATACACAACAACAGCGCAGTCTGGATTCGAATACTCAAGTAATTAGCCTCCGCCGGGGGTTCAGACTATGCGGCCGACTCGCATTCCCGAATAGTCCGTTTCAAGAACGGCAGACCGTCGAGAGCGACGGATTCGGGCGTGGGGGCAAGATCGCGCCAGATTGCGGCCGCGGCCGCGAGTTCCTTGTGGCTGTATCCGAAGCTCTCGATGGTGATCCACCCGTCATAGCCGATCTTTTTCAACGCCGCTGCGATGCCTGCAAAGTCTACATGACCGGTTCCAGGGATGCCGCGGTCGTTCTCGCAGGCATGAATATGTTTCAACTTGTTCCCGGTCTTGCGGAAGGCGGCAGCAACATCCTTCTCTTCGATGTTCGTGTGAAAGGTATCGAGAAGCACGCCGATGCTGAGATGGTTGATTTCGGAGCAGAGTTTGACGGTGTCAGCAGCGGTATTCAAGAAATAGGTTTCAAAGCGGTTCAAGGGTTCCAGCGCCAGGGTAATGCCATTCGCCTGCAGAGGTTCCCCGAGGGACTGAAAGCACTCAACTGCCCATTTCCACTCATCAGAGGTCCGGCGTCGGCCGGGGAGGCTGCCGACCGGCGAATATACCGGACCTCCGATAAGTTTGCTGCCCAGGTCAGCGGTGACCTTGATGCTGTCCACCAGGTGCTGTCGGGTTCGGTGGCGTATGGCCGGGTTGTCGCTGATCGGATTCATGCCAGCAGGAAGAATCGAGCAAACCGTGCACTCGAGATTGTTTTCCGACAAAGCCTTGCGGATCTCCCTGGCTGGAACTTTGGCCGGCAGGAACACAGGAACTTCGAAACCATCAAACCCACATTCGAGAAGGCGCGGCAACAGAGAGAAACTGCGTCGATCGAATTCAGTCGTCCAAATCAGGGCGTTCACGGCGAATTTCATTTTGTAGTCCTCCCGGGCTTCCAGACCGGCCGGCTACCGTCGAGCGCACAATGGTAGTGCAGCCCCTCGATGACTCTTGGGTGAGAGCCGTCGGCGTCCATGATCCACACTGGGCGCTTATCGGCTCTCTTTTCCCGATACACATACTCTTTGGAGTCGGGATAGTTCCAGTAGTCGTAGTCGGTGAGCCGGAAGGTGATGTGCTCCATGTCTGGAGACCAGGCCGCCGAAGCAGCGAATTGGTCCAGCTGCGTGAGCTGCTTTTGATTGCTCCCGTCTGAATCGCAAAGTGAACAGTTCCAGTTTCTTTCCAACTTGGTCGCTGTAAAGCAACTTCCGTCCGTCGGGCGACCAGGCGGGAGTGACGGCTCCGATTTCATTTTCGTGAGTGGTTAGTTGGCGGATTGCAGTGCCGTCGGCATTCATGGCGAACAGGCAATAGCCGCGCCCGGTGTGCTGCGTGAACGCTATAGTTTGACCGTCCGGGGAGATCGCAGGATCCCGTCCTGGCGCTAATACGCGGAATCCGGAACCATCAGGCCGAACGCATGCGATGGACACTTCGAGACCATCCCCGGAGGCGTAACCGAAATAGATGAGGTCCTGAGTCCATGTCGGGAAGTAACAAATGCCGCGCTCGGCGACATTGGTCAGCCGGCGCGCGTTCTGGCCATCGGCATCCATCACGTAGAGATTCCAGGTTTGGGGCACATCACGGTTTGAGGTGAAGACAACCTTCGAACCGTCGGGTGACCAGATTGGATAGCGGTCCTCTGAGGATGGGTTTCGGGTGAGGTTTCGCATATCGCCGAAGGTCAGATCAACCGCGAAGACTTCTGTGTTCCCGGTGCGGATGCTGGTGATCAGGAGTTCGCTTCCAGCTGGAATCTCGGAGGGAGTCGACGGGCGATCGGACGAGTCACCGCTGGGCATGAATATTCTCCGGTTTAGTGGAAGACAGGTAACTTCACGAGTTCACCGCCACGCATGGCGGACTCATGCGCGCAGATTCCCGCGCAGGTCCAGTTTACAGACTGGAAGACATCCGGGAAGGAGGGACGCTTCTGCACAATGCTGCTTACAAATTCGTTGACCAAGTGAGGATGCGATCCTCCGTGACCTCCTCCTTGGATGAACGAAAGATGGGCGTGCGCTTCGTCGTAAACGCCTTTGGTAGTGAAGCGCTGGATTGCTTCCGGCAAGATGCGGGCAAAGTCTGGAACCGTAACGCGCACGGGCTGCTCGCCGGTATGGACGATGGAGGGTTCGTTCTCGATGCGGGTCCATTCAAACGACTGCTTCTCGGCGTAGACGTCGAAGCTCTCGATGTACTGGCGCGCGGTTTCGAACAGCGAACGGGTAACCTCAAAAGACAGTTGTTGGCCGCGGACCTTGAATAGCGCGCTCTCGACCGCGAAAGGCGAGCCGTATTTATCCACCAGATTCTTGGCGATGTTGCCCGATCCGAAGCACGCGACGTAGTCTGCCTCTCCCTTCACCAGGGCAAGGCATGGACTCACGGCGTGAGTGGCATAGTGCATGGGCGGAAGGCCTTCCCAGTAGCCGGGCCATCCTGCCATTTCCTGCTGATGACAACCTCGCATGAATTGGATTCGCCCGAGCTTTCCGCAGTCGCGCAGTTCGCGAATGAAAAGGAATTCGCGCGTATAGATTGAGGTTTCCATCATCATGTAGTTCGTGCCGTTGCGTTGGGCGGCGGCAACAATCTCAGCGCATTCCCTCACGGTGGTTGCCGCAGGCACAGTGCAGGCTACGTGCTTGCCCGCGTTGAGCGCGGCAATGCTCTGAGAGGCGTGAAGGTGAATGGGGGAATTGATGTGAACAGCATCCACTTCGGGGTCGCGCAGTAGGGATTCGTAATCAGAGTAGCGCTTCGCTACGCCGAACTGATCGCCGACCTCATCGAGGCGCGCCTGGGTTCGCTGGCAGATGGCGTACATGTTCGCGTCCGGATGATGCTGATAGATGGGGATAAACTCTTTGCCAAATCCCAGGCCAACGATTGCGACATTGATTTTTCGTTGAGGCAAGTCTTCCTCCGCTTCCACGCCACCGGATCCACTCAATCCAGGAAGTTAGAGCCGCTAGAGTGACTGAAATTGAGACGGACGCCGACGGAATGAGGGTATCGCCAACTTGCGAGACTTTCTGTAAGGATGGGCAACGCTTTTCTGACAAAACTAGCGTGCGAGGGGAGCCGTCAAGGCTGCATGCTCTCTTGAGTGATCGCAGCCTTCATTTGCAGAGCGGCTGCATTAGAAGGATCGCGTTTCAGCAGACGGTCAATTTCGCGCAGGGCTTCGGCCGGCTGATGATTCTTATAGAGCGCCTCGGTGAGCATCAGTTGGGATTCTGAATTTATGACGGGTGAAACGGCCATAGCGCGCAAGATACGGATCGCTTCGGGGTAATTGCTATCCATAACGTATGAGGCCGCAATACCCAGGCGGGCATCCGCAAACAAGGGATCAATTTCCTCCGCCTTGAGGAACTCGTCGCGTGCGAATTGGGTCTGGGCCTGGCGCAGCAAAATGCGGCCCAAGAGTACATGACCCGATGCAGACCTGTTTTCGAGGGAAATAAAATGCCGGATATCCGACTGGGCCTCGTCGAGTTGTCCGATTTCTGAGTGACATTGGCCCAAATGAAGCCAGGCCTCGGGTAAGTTTGGATGCTCATGAAGCAGCCGCTGATACGACTCCGCCGCTTCCGCGAAGTGCTTGCTTAGCACCAAGGCATGAGCATTTTGCAGCAGGGAAGCGATCTGATTGTTTGTGGCCTTGTCTGCAACGTCAGCGCTCGAGAGTTGCTCGGCCTGCTCGGCGTACCGTTGAGCATCTTCGGTTTTGCCCTCCGCTCGGGCTATTTTCGTCAGAAGATTCAGTGCCGCGATCCTCTTCTCGTCGTCGTTTAAGCAAATACGCAGATCGGACTCAGCACGGACCCACTGCTGGAGTCGGACCAGACTTCTGGCGCGGCCGAGATGAGCGTCCAGCAAAGCAGGATCGCGTTGTAGTGCGCGGTCATACTCTGAGATGCTCTCCTTGTACTCACCCTTGTCCTGCAGAAATTCCGCGTAGAGGTAGTCGACCATCGGATCGGGCCTGGGTGCAGCGTTGTTGAGGAGGGTGGCACGACGGAAATCGTGCTCAACAAGAACGTCTTGGCCTTGCTGATGGCGAGCAGTAGCTGTGCTTGCTTTCACTAGAGGATCGCCGGGCGCCAGCGTTTCTGCATGCTGAAATGCAGAGAGCGCCTCCTTGCGCCCCAGCGATAAGTAGAAATCGCCGAGACGCTTCCAGACCTCGGCCGAGCGAGGAGCGTAGCGGGTGCAGCGGAGCAGAAGTGTCTCGGCAGTAGCTCTGTCTCCGAGAGTTCGCGAAAGTTCGGCGCTGGCGTTGAGCGCTTCGAGCGAATGGGGACGAATCGCCAGTATCCGCTGCAGAAGGCTATTCGCATCGGAGAGCATGCCCAAGTGGATCCATATTTCCGCCTGTAGCACTGTGGCTTCCACCGAGTCTGGATGGTCTCGCCGGTACAGTTCGACTTGCTCTGCTGCTTCATTCCACTGCTTGCGGGCGGCAAGAGATGCGGCTGCGGAGAGGGTTGTCTTATCGGAGGCGATCGCTGAGAGAGAAATCGCGAGGCACATCAGAAGCAACGCTGTTTCTGCACGACACGGAGCTTTCATCGCGAAGGAAAAGGGATCTGTCGTCCCGTGACAGCAGATCCCAAGAGATTTTGCGACGTTTTCTACTACTGCGACACCGGGTTAAATCCCACCACGATGCGGTCGATATTCGGGTCGCCGTTGGCGGCGGCGGCCGGCACCCACAGTTCGATGGTATTGTTGATTCCCGCGGTCAAAGGCAACTGGACGGTAACATATCCAGGTGTACACCAGCATTGATTGTCGGTTTGAGGAAATGCCGGCGAGGTAACCGTTGTTGTGCCGTTGGCGGTAACGTTGATGGTCGAGCCTCCACCTCCTGGTGTGCCGTTCTCATCATAGATGCGCACGTTGTAAGTTCCAGTCGTAGGAACGACGACATCGCTCCAAGTTATAGATGTGCCCTGAACGACATAGTCCACCTGCTCGCCATCATTGCATAGTGAGCACCCACCCCAATAAGCTCCTCCCGTTAGCTGTACGGTTGGATCGGAGTAACCATAAGTAGTTCCTTGGGCCGCAGTGCTAATGGGGATTGGCTTTGAGTCTGCGCCGGCGCCATTCGGATAAAACACAGTCAGCTGTGCATAACCCGAGCTAACGCCATTTTTTAAGCCAAGAACGGAGAAGGTGTTTGTACCGAAAACCCCCGTACTCTGTGGGACGAACGGACCGGTAATGGTTGGGCCGGAGCTGATTGTATAGGCCAACGCCTTCGGATCGAGCGTCCAGGTTAACGTGAAAGCTTCGTCGTTGGGAGTACCCACTACCCCAGTTGGGGCCGGAGCCTTCGGCACCGGAAGCGGGTCGGGTGGAGTCCAGCGGAACATCAGTAGTTTTGCTTGGTAATCTTCTTCGCGGATCAGGACGTACTCGCCATTGTCCCGCTTAAATGAGCTAAGCGAATGCGACTCGTCGGTATCGCCAATATCAACCATGCCGCCGACGTTCATGCCAGCCACGATCCGGCCTACGTAGGCCCCAGTTTTTGCGGAATAAACCTGGAGGTAGTGGTTTGGCCACGTGCCAGCATTGCTGGCATTGCCAGAATTGAAAACCTCGAAAATGAAGTCCCCGCTCTGCGTGAATGATTCTCCATTCCAGTAGTTGTTGATGTCTTGATTGCTGGGCAGATTGATGGACCAAGTGGCTTTTTTCGGCTGGCCAACCGGAGTGAGGTCCCAGTGGTCATACCTTACAAGCTGGGTTCCGTGGCTACCCTGGACAAACAGAGTTCCCCCTTTACTGGCATGGGGATCGAACACGACCTGATCAACTTCGGACAGATCGGGAAAATCGAGGCCCGCGCCCACGGTATAGACTGCCATGTGCTGGAAATCATAGATGGGCGAGCCGTGTTCATCGAATCCCTGGAAATAGTAACGGCGCCAGTAGATGTTTGTCTCATTGTCGCCGTAATTTTGTTGCCACATGTCGCCATTGTGATCCAGGTAGAAACTATCGGCATTGCGATGCCCATCAGGGGGGGTAGGTTCGAAGAATTCCTTCGGATCCAATACCCCAGCCGCGTTCGTCATCTTTCCATCGCCGTTGACGTCGCGCCAGATAAACTCATCCCCGTCCGCAGGCTGCACCAAGAACTCTTGATTTTGCGGGTTGTCCTGCCATAATCCGTAATCGAAGGCCACGCAGGGAATTGGAACGTCGCTGTCCTCTTCGAAGCGGTAGATCTCAAGCCTCGTTTCATTCTGGCTTCGCACAACGAGGAACTTCCTGCCGCGGATGTACTTGATTTCCCCCATGTTCATGACATTGGTTAGACGAACATCCTGCGGGTAGAGGTAGCCGTTATACGTGTCGGCATAGTAGGTGTCGACCCGTCCAGATTTTGAATAATCGATTTTGAAATGATGATGGGCATCGTAAAGATCCGTTTCAGAGTGTGGATCGATTGCGCCCAACGAAGCAAATTCGAGCCCATCGCGTTCCCAGTTGAGTGCGCCCCACCAGGTGTAGCTCTGCAGATCCACGCCTTCTCCATTGCCAAAATCCAGACCCCACCCACTCTCGCTGACATAGATGTTGCCCTCTGCGTCAGTTCCGATGCCGGTAATTCCACGGAATCGCCGCGGTCCAACCCGTCCCGGTACCGGTCCGGCGTAGACTCCGCCCTTCTCGCCAAATGTCCGGACGAGGATGGGATTTTGCTCCACATTCGCGTAGATCTTTATATTTTCATCAGGGCCATTGTCGCCTACCAATAACGCTTCCAAGTAATTATTAAAAGCCAGCGCTCCAACCTCTCCTCCGTCGGGCAACGTGATGGTATTTACGTATTCCCCTTTGTTGTTGTAGTGGTCTACGCTTGCAAGGCCCTGCTGTGCGAAGTAATCAAATGGAACCGACGGGCCCATGTGGCTGACCCAAAAGCCGCCGTTCTGGTCCACCGCAATGCGGACAGGATTGTTGATGTCGGTAAAAGTGTTGACCAGTTCGAGGGTGCTGATATTGAACACTTCGACCAGATTGACGGGGACGGGCGGTCCGCTGCAAGAAGGTGTCCTCGGCACCTGCCTACATTCTTCCGCCTGGCGCGAGCCCATCGGCAAACCAGCCGCCTGCGCGACGAGGCGTTGGAACGTGGAATGCAGGTACCGCCGTTTCTGGTTCTCAGCGTCACCTCGCGCTGCAATCTGCGCTGCACAGGCTGCTTTGCAGGAGCGGTGGGAATCACTGCAAGCGCGCCAGCCGCGCGGCAACCTCTCAATCTGGCCGACTGGCGCAGAGTGATCTCGGAATCCGCGGCTCTGGGCGTGATGGCCTTCGTGATTGCCGGCGGCGAACCCTTTCTGCTGCCGGGGATCGCGAGCCTGTTCCGCGAATTCCCTGATCGCATCTTTCTTGTCTTCACCAACGGAACGGCCCTGCGCGATCGCGACTATGAAATCTTGACAAGCTGCCG
>CAVXVD010000038.1:0-106462 GCA_963765015.1 uncultured Acidobacteriota bacterium
GCGTCTTGCAGTGTACGGGCCATAGTGCACCGTAGGCAACGGTCTCAGCCGGGGCTATCGCCATGACAAGGGCAACCCGTCGAGTGGCGGGCGCTCGCGACGGACGAAGTGCCCTGGCCTTGGCAGCGTCTCGTCGCTCTTGGGGCGACTGTTTTGCACGTATTCTGGGAGGGATCGACCGACCTCCTCTGGCAGGGGCAGCTTTCGCTCCCGCGCGGATTTCGGAGGATGGATTCGGGATCTCTCCTTCTCTCCAATTCCGGCAGCGTCAGCAAAGCCATCGCCGAAGCGACTTCCACATTCGGGACGATCGACGCGCTGGTCAACAACGCGGGATCGGCGTCGTCGGCGCCTTCGAGGCCACTCCGCTAGTAGATCACTAGCCGGAATCCACGGTCCACGATGGCCGACGAGCCACAGCCGAACAAAATCCAGCTGATCTGAAATGCGGCCGACAATCGGGGTGAATTGATGTCGTGGGATTTCTCCGAATAGAAATTGACCGGCAAATTGGTGATTTCGAGATCGTCGCCGATCAGGCTCTCGGGCGGGCGTATAACATATCGAAATTGATCGCAGTCTACCAAAGGGAATCGGCTTTCAGGATGGCCGGTGCTGTCGCACAGGAGCGTCACCAAACCGTTTTTTGTTTGGCGTATAGCGGTGGTAGGCGGCGACAGCCGCGGGTCCAATGCGATGAATCCATTGCGCATATAGATGAGAGGCGACGCCGCGGCAAAGTGGCGCGAAGCGTGCCATATCCTGCGTGAAGGTAGTAAGAATGGCAGTCACCGCGGGCGTCAACGATGGCAAGCGCCTGCCGGAACTACCGCGAAAAGAAAAAAGCCGGCGCAGAACCCCGGCATAGACAAACATCATAGGAGACAACCATGAATCAGACAGTCCTCATCACGGGAACTTCTTCCGGCTACGGCAAGGCGACCGCGGAGCTGTTCCTCGACCGCGGCTGGAACGTCGTAGCAACCATGCGCCAACCGCAGCCGGATATCTTCGGCTCGCCAAGCGGCCACCTCAAAGTGCTCCCGCTCGATGTCACCCATTCCGGCAGCGTCAGCAAAGCCATCGCCGAAGCGATTTCCACATTCGGGACGATCGACGTGCTGGTCAACAACGCGGGGATCGGCGTCGTCGGCGCCTTCGAGGCCACCCCGCTAGCCACCGTGCGTGAGGTGTTCGAGACCAACACCTTCGGTGCGATGGCGATGACGCACGCGGTGCTGCCGCTGTTTCGCGAACGAAGGCGTGGTGTGGTAGTCAACGTGACCTCGAGTGTGACCCTGGCCCGGATGCCGCTGGCCGCTGCATACACCGCGAGCAAAGCGGCCATCGAAGGATTCACCGGGTCGCTGGCGTTCGAGGCGGAGTGGTTCAATGTGCGCGTGAAACTGGTTGAGCCGGGGTATGCCCCGTCAACCCGGTTCGCGAGTAACGGCGCATCCCGAATGGGAGGATTGATCCCAGAGGCGTACGCCCCGTTTGCGGAACCGATCTTCGCCGCATTCGCGCAACCGGCGGCGGTGACAACCGAGTCCGACGTGGCCGAGGCCGTGTGGCGGGCCGCGAACGACACGACGGGACAACTCCGATTCCCCGCGGGCGCCGATGCGCGGGCGCTGGCTCAGTCGAGATGATTGAACAGCGGGCCGTTTTCATTTCAGGGGTTGGCCGTTGGCGGTGAGTTGCGTCAAGAGCCTCTGTGCCTCCTGCTGGACGAACACCGGCAGCTTCGAATATGACAACGCCTCCGCTGAATCCTGTCCGCCGGATATGGCGTAGGCGACGAAATCCCTAACCGCCATCTGCTCGCTCCTATCGGCGCGATCCTTGGGCAATAGCAGGAACGTGAAGCCGGCGATGGGATACGCATCCTTCGCCGATGGGGGCGGGTTGACGATGGGCGAGCGAACATCGCGCCCCAAATCGGACTCGAAAGCCGCGATGGCCGCGGCGGCTGACGCCGGCGTGGGCTCAATGAACGATCCAGCCCGGTTCTGGATCGACGCCACGGCAACCCCGTTCTTTTTTGCGTAACTGAGCTCGAGATAGCCGATTGTGCCTGCCGTCTGCTTCACCGTGCTTAAGACCGCACTGCTGCCATCCGCGCTCAGTCCGACGGGCCACGTTACCGTAAGCCCATGACCCGCCCTCTGCGCCCACAGCGGGCTGATTTTGCCGAGGTACGTGGTGAAGATATTGGTGGTGCCACTGCCGTCGACGCGGTGGACGACGATCACCGGCGCTTTCGGCAGCGCGACGCCCGGGTTGTCCCTGGCGACGCCCGCGTCCTGCCAGCTAGCCACCGTGCCCAGATATATTCGCGCCAGCGTCTCCGGGCTGAGCCGCAACGGCCGTGCCAGCCCCGGCAAGTTGTAGGTGATGCATACCGGTCCCGCCGTGACGGGCACCTGGATCGTTGGCGACATATCCTTAAGCTGGTCGTCGCTTAACGGCGCATCGCTCGCCGCGAACCCGAGTATACCCTTTTTAAAGTCATCGATGCCGGCGCCGCTGCCGGTCGGGCGATAGTTGATCAGCTTCTTGGGATGGAGTCCCTGGTATCCGCCGATCCAAGCCTGCATCAAGGGCATCACGAATGTACTGCCCTCACCCGCGATGACGCTCTCCGGCGCGTTCGGCGAAACGGACGCTTCCGATGAATCGCCCTCCCGGCTACATGCCGGCGAACCGAGAGCGATTAAGACGATAACCGCCAAACCAAGAACCATGGAACCACGCGACATCGAAGCCTCCTTATTGGGGTTCGCTCTTTGGCGCACCCGGCCAACAGTTCTAGAATAGTAGAATTGTGGAAGTGACGCAATCGGTCCGCCGTTACAATTCCGTGAAACTTTACGGCGTGCGCGATTCGATTCGGGGGCTACTTGCAAAGGCGGATCAGCAGATCGGGCTTGATGGCATTCGACCGGGAGCAGCACTCCGCATAAAGGAACGACATGAGGCCCTCCAGGGCTTCCGTATTCGCGGAGTACCAAAGAAATTTCGCGTCCCGCCGCACCGCGACCAGCCCCTCGTGGCGCAACTTTTCGAGATGGTGGGAGAGCGTCGAAGGAGCAATCTTGAGTTCGGCCAGGACGTCGCCGACGACCATGCCCTTCGGGTGCGCGGATAGGAGCAGCCGCATGATCTGCAAACGCTGTTCGGCACCCATCGCGGCGAACATGTCTGCGTAGTCCGCCAGGTCTCGTGTCTTCGCGATCCGCTTCACTCCTCCACGATATCAAGGAAGAGATGCGCCGGCCAACTTTTCGGAGAACCCATTGGTCTGCGCAGGAGGCGGCCGGGTGCCGTGCCGGGGTATGTCCCATAGCCCGCGGCCTACCAGGACAAACCCGAACTTCGGCTTCAGATAGTTGTTGATCGTTCCGGAGTGCAGCCCGGTATTGTCACGAATCGATTTCCGGGTTGCGGGTCCGTAGGATGCCAGCCATTCGCGCAATTGCCGCGCCTTTGGCCGGCGTCGGTCGGCCTCCGCACGATCGCCGGGTTCGAAAGCCGGTTCGGGGCCGGCCGATTCGAGGACAACCTTCTGAAGGTCGCGGAGTACTACTTGTCGAATCTGGCGGAGATCCTGGATCCGCTCAAGCAGGTCCCGCGCGTGTTCATCCAGCAAATCCAGGCGCTGATCGATTATGGCCAGCGCCACGGAGGTTGAGTTCGCGGCAAGCATCGTTAACCTCCATGCACTGCCGGCTTGGCGGAGCCGTTGCCAGAGGTGCCCTTGATATCCCGGACAACAGCCTCCCGGATCTGACGCAGCTCCTTAATTCGCGCCTGCACATCGCGGAGACGCTCCTCAAGTGCCTCGACTCGCTGATCGATTATTGAGACGGAAGATGCAGAGTCCTGTGAGTTATCCACGGCTATTCCTGCTCGCACGCAGAGCGTGATCGGTTTCCCCCGCGTGTCTTCTTTCTAATGGATTCGGTCCACGGCTTTCATCACGCGGCCGGCGACATCTCCGGGCAGACGGGCATAGTGGAGGGGTTGCGCCATTTCCTGACCCGCGGTAAGCACCCACCGCAGGAAATCGGCGATCGCCTGCCGCTTGACCTTATCTTCGATATGATCCGGCACCAGGAGCCACGTAAAGCTCGCTATGGGGTAGGCATCGGAATCGGCGGCATTGGTAATCGAGACGCGGAAATCATCGGGCATCGTGGTCGCGGTGGCCGCCGCGGCGGCGGAGATTCCGGCGCTGGTAGCCCGCACAAAATTGCCTGTTGAATTCTCCACGGCGCCAGTCTGGACGTGGCCCTCTATGGCATAAGTTATCTGCAGATAGCCGATCGAATATGGCTTTTTCTGGACCAGGTCGAGCACCCCCTCATTGAAGCGGGCACCGATGCCGACCGGGAATCTTACCGACATGCCGCGTCCGAAACGGCGGTTCCATTCAGGGCTTAACTTGGCCAGATAATCGGTCCAAACGTAGGTGGTGCCGCTGCCATCGATGCGGAACAAAACGGCGAGCTCGTGGGCCGGCAAGTGCAGGCCCGGATTGTTACGGACGATCTCGGGATCGTCCCAACGGGTGATGGTTCCCAGATAAATTCCGGCGAGCGCCGCGGGAGTGAATCTGAGCTCGCGAGCGATGCCGGGAAGATTGTAGGCGGGAACCACGGCGCCGAGGACGACCGGCACATGGACAATTTTCCGAGGCGCGTGCTGGATCTGCGCGTCCGTGAGGGGGCCGTCCGACGCACCGAAGTCCACGGTTCCGGCAAGCGTGCGAGAAACGCCGCGGCCGGAACCCACCGGATCGTAGGAAATATGTACGGACGGGTGCAGTTTCTGATATTCCTTGCACCACTTCGCCAGAATCGGATAGATAAAAGTGGATCCTGAGCCGAGCAGATTTACCGGTTCGCTCGCCGCTGTTGGCAACCCTAGCGAAGCCAGTACTACGAATGGTAGAAGACGACGGAATCTACAAGCCGTTCTCATACCCGATGCCCTCCCTTTAGACGGTGCATTGTTTCGCCTTTGCCCCGCAAATCGCTATCGCCTCGAATTCTCATAGTCCCGTGTGGTCACGCGGAGCAACAGGCTGCCGATCGCCACCCCAACAACGAGCAGCAACGCAGCGGCGTAGGCTTGCTGGTGCCATACGTCATAGGGCCCGCGTGCGTATTTCAAAATTCTTAACGTGATCTCGTCGATGGGGTGAAAAAGCCCGGATGGATAATACTCGTTCCCCAATGCGGTGAGGATTAGCGGGGCGGTCTCGCCGGCTACCCGGGCGACCGCCAAGACGCCGCCGGTAATGATTCCGGCGCGCGCGGCGGGCAGCACGATGTCCACAGTGACTCGCCAGTGAGATGCGCCGAGGGCGTGCCCAGCTTCCCGAATCCCATTGGGGACCAGGCGTAGAACATCTTCGGTGGTGCGAGCCATGATGGGGATCATGATTATGCCGAGCGCCAGCCCGCCGGCCACCGCCGAGAAGGTGTTGGTCGGCTTAACCAGGATGAAGTATACGAAGATGCCGATTATAATCGACGGCACGCCAATAAATGTATTGATCGCCAGCCGCGCGGCTTGAGCGAAGAGACCGTCGGCTGCCAGTTCAGATAGATAGATGCCCACGCCGACTCCCAGGGGGATGCCAACAATCGACGAGATTGTTACGAGGATGGCCGTGCCCAAGAGGGATGGAGCAATACCACCGCCCGCCTCGCCGACGGCGGCCGGCTCCTTCACCAAGAAACTCCAGTTAATGGCGCCGATTCCATGAATCACCAGATAACCGAGGATAGAAACAAGGGCCCCAAGAGTGAATAATGTCGCTACGGCGGTGGCGCCGAAACCGGCTATGCCGCGCCATTTTCGCCAGCGCCGGCCCGCCTGTGTGGCGAATAAGGTTTCAGGCGCTGAAGCCATGGATTCCCGAGAGCCTCCTCACGATGATATAGGCGAAGACGTTCACTGTCGCGGTCAGAACAAACAGGATCAGGCCGCAATAAATCAGCGCCGAGAGGTAGGTTTGTGAGCTCACCTCATTGAACTCGTTCGCAATGACGCTTGCGAGCGTGTAGCCTTGATCCATGATGTTCGTGGGCAGGCGGAACCCACCGCCGATGGTCATGGCTACCGCCATAGTCTCGCCGAGCGCACGGCCTAACGCTATAACAAACGCCCCGGCGATCCCGTTCCTCGCATACGGGAAACTGATATCCCAGACCACATCCCACCGCGTCGCGCCCAGGGCATAGCCGCCCTCCTTCAATTCCCCCGGCACGAGGATCAAAGCCTCCCGCGAGAGGGCAATTATGAGAGGCAAAAGCATGATCGCAAGAATGAGGGTAGCGCTCATATACCCGACACCATAAGGTGATCCGTTGAAGAACTCGAACCGCGAACCCAAGTGGGTGAGCAGCCAGATCTCAACGGTACTTTGCAGCGTTGGCGCCAATACCAGCAGCCCAAACAGGCCGTAGACGACGCTCGGTATAAATGCCAGCAGCTCTATCAGGTAAGCCACCGGCTCCTGCAGCCATGGCGGCAGCAATTCCGTAATGCAGACCGCCGTTAGCAGTCCGATCCCTCCAGCCAGGATCATTGCGCCGAAGGCAACAATGACGGTGCCAACCACAAAAGGAAGTGCGCCGAAAACTAAATGGACCGGGTCCCATCCCGTGTGAATCACGAAGCCGGGACCGAACCGCCTCATGGCTGGCCAGGCGCCCGCGATCAGCACCACTACCACGCCCAGGAAGGTCGCCAGGACGGTGCAAACGATGGCTTTGATCAGGCCATGGAAGATCCGGTCGCCGAGGCCTAAGCGGCCCGTCTGTGCCAGCGCCGTTTTTTGTAAATCGGCAGTTGTGGAGCTCATATTACGCCTGGCTGGCAGAGTGAGTGATTTCCGCCGGCGCGCAAGCTACGCTATTTGCCCAAACATGGCTTCCCGCTGCACGTGACGGTTCGCAGGGCGGCTTCCGCCTTCTGCGTAAGGTTGCGCGAGAGGACGGCGTAGTCCAGATCGTTTGCGTACCGCTGGCCTTGCGTGATTGCCCAGAGCACGAATGCGGTCACCAGCTTCCCCTGATTCACATCTGCCTGATTCCGATCGAGCAGCACCCAAGTAGATCCGGCGATCGGGTACGCCTGGGCACCGGGTTGATCGGTGATCGAGAACCGCAGGTCTGCGGGGATATTTTGGAACGAAGCTGCGGCGTTCGTCACGTTCTTAGGCTCGGGATCGACATAATTGCCCGCGCTGTTCTTCACCAGCGCATACGGGATTTTGTTCTGCCGGGCATAAGCCAGTTCGATGTAGCCGATTCCGCCTACGGTGTTCCGCACCAGGTTGGCAACGCCCTCGTTTCCCTGGCCCCCGATTCCGGCGGGCCACTGGACAGACGAACCGCGGCCCACTTTCGATTTCCATTCCGGGCTAACCTTGCTGAGGTAGTCCGTGAAGATGTCGGTAGTTCCCGATCCTTCCGACCGATGCACCAAGAGTACCGGTTTTGCCGGCAAGGATACGCCAGGGTTGTCCGCTGCAATCTTCGCGTCGTTCCAAAGCTTGATTTTCCCCAGGTAGATGCCGGCTATCGTCTCGGGGCTGAACCGAAGTTGCTTCTTGACATCCGCCAGATTGTACGCGATGACGACAGCGCCCTGCGTCACCGGAATATGAACCACGTTGGCCTCGCCGCCGGCTTGGGCCATCTGTTCATCGGTCAACGGCGCATCGCTTGCGCCAAACGCAACCGTTTTCGCCAGGAACTGCTGGCGCCCGCCGCCCGAACCGATCGACTGATAATTAATCTCGATGTTCGGGTGCAGGGTATGGTACTCTTTTCGACCATTTCGACATTAATGGATTGACGAATGTCGATCCGGCGCCGGTCAAAGTGCCGGACTGGGCAAGCACCTGGGCGGGCGCGGCGCCGCAAATCAGGACGATGACCGTACATGCGAGGCTCTGGATTTTCAAGTTGGTATCCCCTTCAAAGTTTTTCGGCGCCATCGGGAAAGCTGGCATGCCGCCGTTCTTCCATTCTACACTTCGAGTATAGTAGAATCATCAAATTGACATCAAGCGCTTTTAGATTACAATTTGGTAAAAATCCGCAGTGCGTCCGGACTCCCACCGCGTGGTCCCGAGTACCGGCAGGGGAACAGAATGGACCTGGACGATAAAGATGCACCCGAAGGGCGGTGGACGACGGTCACGGCGATGGGACAAATTGCCGTGAAGTGCGAGTCAACCGGCTGCGATCAGACCGCGGAGTTTTGCTTCCACGCCGCCGATCCACTTCGGATGCGGGCTTACTGCGGATCGCACGCGCTGGTGCATGCTTTGCGGGCGCAACTGACCTTGCCGCAGAAGCCCGGGGGGCTGGCATAAGGGGATCTGACGCGCATTCCCGATGCCCGCACGCTCCGTAACAATTCAATGAATTTCGAGGCGCGGGCTTGCGTTCGATTGATACTTCTAGTATTATCGAAATGTGAGACAGGCGGCTGTGCCAGCGTCGAAGGTCGAGCGGTACGCTGAGATGTTCAGCGCGATCGGTACGGGACCCCGTTTACGGATCATGCGGCTGCTCCTTTCGGCGCATCCGGACGGGCTGGTCGTTGGCGATATCCAGACCGAAACCGGCATACCCGGATCGACGCTTTCTCACCATCTTGACAAGTTGCGCAATCAGGATCTTGTCGCAGTCCGCCGCGAAGGCACGTTTCTTTGGTATTCCGTCAGGATTGAAACGCTCCGGGAGCTGCTCGGCTTCCTTTATGCGGAATGCTGCACCCGGAACCGGATCATCGAACCCGGCGCATTCATCACTCTTCAAAAGGCGACCCCGAAAAAGGAGATCAAATGGAATCGAACACCACAGATGTCAGGGAAGTTGTAAGGGAGAAATACGGTCAGGCGGCGTTGCGCGTGACTTCCGGCGGCAGTTCCTGCTGCGGCGGGCGGGCGGCGGTAGAGGAATGCTGCGATCCGATCACCTCCAACCTGTACGGCGCGGCGCAAACCGGCGAACTCCCGCCAGGAGCCGTGCTGGCATCGCTGGGCTGCGGGAACCCGACGGCGCTGGCGGAGCTCAAGGCCGGTGAGGCGGTGTTGGACCTCGGCTCCGGAGGCGGCATCGATGTCTTATTGTCGGCGCGCCGTGTGGGTCCCACGGGCAAAGCCTACGGTCTCGATATGACCGATGAGATGCTGGCGCTTGCGCGGGAGAACCAGCGAAAGTCGGGCTTGGAAAACGTGGAGTTTCTGAAAGGCGAGATCGAAAACATCCCGCTGCCCGGCAATTCGGTGGACGTGATTATCAGCAATTGCGTGATCAACCTCTCGGGAGATAAGGACCGGGTGCTGCGCGAGGCCTTTCGCGTGCTGAAACCGGGAGGCCGCTTCGCCGTTTCAGACGTCGTGGTTCACGGCGAGGTGCCGGCCGATGTGCGAAAAAACGTGTTGTTGTGGGTCGGTTGCATCGCGGGCGCCTTGCAGGACTATGAGTACGCCGCCAAACTCGCCCAAGCGGGCTTTGAAGGCATCGAAATCGAGCCCACGCGGATCTACAACATCGAGGATGCGCGGGCCTTCCTGGCGGGTCAGGGCGTGGATGTGGACGCGCTCGCCCCGCTAGTCGAAGGCAAGTTCATGAGCGCGTTCATCCGGGCCCAGAAGCCCACCGCTTGTTGCGCTCCCGGTTGCTGCGCGTGAGGGCCCCGGCATGCGCGAAGTAATCACACAACCGGCAAAAGCCAGCGGGGGCCTGGGCACATTCGAACGCTATCTCTCCCTATGGGTGGGCCTCTGCATGGTGGCCGGCATCCTGATCGGCAAGCTCCTGCCCGCGGCTGTCGCGAGCCTGCGCGGGATTCAATTCGGCGAAGGCAGCCAGATCAATGCCCCGATTGCCGTTCTGATCTGGCTCATGATCACGCCGATGATGATGAAGGTCAACTTTTCCTCGGTGCGCAACGTGGGCAAGCGCCCGACCGGGTTGCTGGTCACGCTCTTCATCAATTGGTTGGTCAAGCCGTTTTCGATGGCGCTCCTTGCATGGGTGTTCTTCCGCATCGTGTTCGCCGGTTTGATCAGCTCCGCCGAAGCCGATCAGTACATTGCGGGGTGCATTATTCTGGCGGCCGCACCGTGTACGGCGATGGTATTCGTCTGGAGCCATCTGACCAACGGCGATGCCGCTTATACGCTGGTGCAGGTTTCCGTAAACGATCTCATCATGCTGGTGCTGTTCGTGCCGATCGTGCAGTTTTTGGTGCATGGGGCTTCGTCGTTGACGGTACCGTTCAAGGTGCTGCTGGTGTCGGTCGTGGTATTCATCGTGATCCCGCTGCTCACCGGCGCCCTGCTGCGCGCGTGGCTCCTGCGTCCTGGTTCTGACCGATCGTCCGCAAGAAGCGGCCTGGCTCAAGGGCGAAGAGCGCTCCTGGCTGCTGGAGCGGTTGGCCAGCGAGCAGAAGGCCCAGGCGGCGGTGCCCGATGGCAGCTTCTGGGCAGTTCTACTAAGTGCAAGAATCTGGATGTTGTCCTTCGTTTATTTTGGGGTTTCGACGACCATGTATGGCGTCACCTTGTGGCTACCGAGCGTCATCCGCGCTTTTTCAGGGCTGAGTTATTTTTGGACGGGAGTGGTTGCTGTTCTTCCATTCCTGGTCGCGGTCGTCGCGATGGTGTTGGCGGGAATGCATTCGGACCGGACTGGTGAGCGGCGGTGGCATACGGCGATTCCGGCTTTTGCCGCCGCGGCGGGACTTATCGTCGCGGGGTACGGAACTTCGACCATCGTTGTGGTGGCCGGCATCGGCGTGGGACTGGCGTGCGCAGAAGCCATGGTCGGTCCTTTCTGGGCCATGGCGACTTCGCGGATGGAGGGCCTTTCGGCTGCAGCGGGAATCGCGGTAATTAACTCGCTGGCCAATCTCGGGGGGTACTATGGTCCCGATATCATTGGATGGTTTCGGACTGCAAACGGCGGATTCCGGGGTGGACTGCTGGCGATTGGGGCGACCATAGCTCTCAGCGGGGTAATGGCGCTGATCGTGGGACGGCAGCCAGGTGTGAGTTCCCGTATTCCTCAGTCATAAAGGAGCGCTCTTGCCTACGCTCAATCCGCTCTATTGGTTACAATAGGGGTTTCGCCTGACAAGCCATGACGAGCGCGTCAGAAACAAGAGCTGCAATTTTTGGAACAGTCGAATCAAAATCCCGGTAATCCCCCTACCGTTTATTGGCGTGTAGAGGGAAGTCTGCTTGACCTGACGGTGGTCAGGCCGGTGGCGTTTTTTACCTGGAATGCTCAGACATTCGCTGAGCGCTTCCGGCGCCGTGGCCTGATTTTCCTGATGGCGCTTCTGCGCCCGTTCCTGTATTCCACAAACCGGAAATTCGCCACGCGCGTGGTGTACACGGTCCTCCGCGGGGTAACGCGCGACCGTCTTGATCTGCTGGGGGAAGAGTTCTTTCAGTACAAACTGCAACCGAACCTGAAAGAGACCGGGGTGCAACAGGTGCGGGAACTGGTGCAATCCGGTGCCGAGGTCGTGCTGGTGAGCCAAGCGCTCGAGCACGTGATGCGCCCGTTGGCACAGCATCTCGGGGTGAAGCATATCGTCGCCAACCGCCTGGAATTTCGTGGCGGAGTGGCCACTGGCCGGCTGCTGGATCCGGTGATTCGCCCGCGCGGCGCTTTCGCTTTTTTCCGCGAGAACATGCCGGATGGCCGGCGGGCTCCGAAAACCTTGGCCCGGCACCTCGATATTTCGCTGGAAGAGTTGCGGGCGGCCATCATTTCGTCGGAGCGCCAGCCGGTGACGCCAACGCGCCCAGTCGTCCATTTCGAGGGACGCACGCAGCCGCAGGGATTCTCCGTCCGGCGGGCTTTTGCCGGGAAGCAAGTCATGTTGATCGGAGTGACTGGATTCATCGGCAAAGTATGGCTTGCGAATACGCTGCTCGACCTGCCTGATGTGAAGCGCATCTATCTGCTGATTCGCCGCCAGAAGTCGAATCCGGCGGAGCGCCGTTTTGAGAAGATGGTGGAAGACTCTCCAGTCTTCGATCCGCTATTTGAGCGGCACGGCGATCGGCTTCCAGACTTTCTGAGGGAGAAGATCGAAGTTGTCGAAGGCGACGTCACCCAGCCGGGCTTGGGCCTCGCCCCTGAAGTCACGCGATCCCTGCAAAAGAACCTGGATCTCATTATTAATAGCTCGGGCCTGACCGACTTCAATCCCGATCTGCGGGACGCCCTGACCACGAACACCGATGCCGCTCTGAACATTCTCGAGTTCGTTCGGGCGTCCGACCACGCTGGCCTTTTGCATCTTTCTACCTGCTACGTTGCTGGCGAGCAAGATGGCAGGGTCGGAGAAAAGCTCACGGCGAACTACACTCCGCGCGGCCTCGCTGACTTTGATGCCGAGCAGGAATGGCGTTCCTTGCAGGAACTAGTCCGGCAGGCTGAAGTCCGGGCCGAGAGTGAAGAGGTGACCTCAGGCCTGCGAATGCAGGCGCAGTCGAAAGAACATGCAGCAAAAAATCTGCAAGGTGCTGCGCTCGACAACCAGATCCGCAAGAACCGGGTTCGCTGGCTCAAGATTTATCTGACCGAGGCCGGTACACGGCGCGCCAAGGAACTGGGTTGGCCCAACACCTACACACTGACCAAGAGTCTGGCCGAATCGTTGATCGTCAAATACGGAGCCGGATTACCCGTCGCGGTGGTGCGTCCGGCGATCGTGGAAACTTCGGTCGCAAAGCCCTTCCTCGGATGGAATGAAGGCATCAACACGTCGGCGTCCCTCTCTTACTTATTGGGAACGTATTTCCGGCAGTTGCCGTCGAACGAGAGCAAGCGTCTCGATATTATTCCGGTGGATGCGGTGTGCGGCGGAATGACCCTGATCGCTGCCGCTGTGATGGAGCGACGGCACGAACCGCTCTATCAGCTCGCAACCTCGGTGACCAACCCCTGCGATATGGGGCGTTCGATCGAGTTGACCTCGTTGGCGCACCGCAAACATTACCGCGCGCAGGAAGGGCTCGAGTCCTGGCTGCGTCTGCGCTTTGACGCGATCCCGGTTTCCAAGACACGCTACAACCGGATGTCGGCTCCGGCCCAGAAGGCCATTGTGAAATCCATCCAGCGGATCATGTCGCCGCTGCCGCTGAAGAAGGCTCCGCTGGTGAAGACGGAGCGCAGCCTGGAACGTCTGGAAAAACTGATTGAGCTGTTCGAGCCGTTCATTTTGCTGAACGAGCACGATTTCATCGCCGAAAACATCGAGACTCTCTCTTACGCACTCGTGCCCGAAGAACGCAAGCTTTTCGGATACGACACCCGCTCGCTCGACTGGTGGGAATATTGGATCAACATTCATATCCCGGCTTTACGACGCTGGACTTATCCGTTGATTGAAGGCCGTCCGTTGGAGGCGCGGCCGCCCCGCAGCTTTCAACTCGCGCCCGCCAACGGAGACACCGTAAAGACCGGGACCAATGGAGCAACGTGGCGATATTCCTGACCGGATCCACCGGATACATCGGCGCACATGTCGCCGCGAATCTGCTGCAAGGGCACGGCGCCTCGTTGAACCTGCTGGTCCGGGCACGAGATCCGCAGGAGGCGCAAGTTCGCCTGTGGCGCTCGCTGCAGTTGCACCTGGACTTTCCGCGCTTCTTCGAGTATTTGCAGACCAAAGTGCGTATTTTTTGCGGGGACCTTACTACTTCCGGCTTCGGCCTGAATCGCGACGAGTATGACCGCCTGGTTCACACGACTGATTCCGTGATCCACTGCGCCGCGTCGTTGAACCGCAAATCAGAAAAGGCCTGCCTGAACGTGAATCTGCGCGGTACTCTGGAGGTTCTGACTCTGGCACGCCATGCCGAGCACTATCACGGCTTGCGGCGTTTCAGCGAGGTGAGCACCGTCGCGGTTGCAGGCAAGCGCAGTAACGAGGTCGTCACCGAAGATCGCGCGATCGAGTGGGATCGCTCTGACTACGACCCCTACGCTCGTACGAAAAAGTTCTGCGAGCACATGACGAGGGTGCTGCTTCCCGACACTCCGAAGACAGTATTCCGGCCGAGCATTGTGCTGGGCGACAGCCGCCACGCGGAAACGACTCAGTTCGATATGGTGAAGGCTTTCGTATTTCTGGCGGGACTGCCCGTGCTGCCGTTCCGTCCGACGGACAAGATCGATATTGTGAATGTCGACTTTGTCGCCGACGCGATCGCGACCCTGCATCAGAAGGATCAGCCGCAGTTCGACACCTATCATCTTTCGTCCGGAACGTCGTCCCAGACGTTTCGGGAGTTGACCACCGCTCTGGCCGCCTCGCAGCAGAAACGCAAACCTGTGTTTGTCCCATTTGCCGAGAAGCCGTTTGCCAGTTCGGTCAACTTCCTGTCGAACCGCAAAGGTCCGATCGCGAAGGGCGCGTCCTTGATGAAAGTGTTCATGCCGTATCTGGTTTGGAACACAGTCTTCGACAACTCGCGCGTGACCTCGGAATTGGGTCGCAAGCCGGTTCCATTTTCGCAATACAGTTTTCCTCTGCTAAAGTTCAGCCGTGAAAATAATTTCGAATACCAGTACCAGCCTTGGCCGGCCGCCAAAGGGGGTACCGCCGCATGATGGACTTCATTCTTGAAGCCTGGGTCAGCGGCAACATCGAGCGTGCCAAAGCCCGATGGATGCTGGGGGGAAATAAGCCCTGGCAGCCGGGAGAGAAACTCAAACTGCTGTTCGCAGGGTACAACGGCACCCGTAACATGGGCTCCGATGTCCGCGTGGACGAGATGTTGCGCCAGATCCGTCACATTCTGGGTGCGGAGCGCGTTGATTTTAGTGTGATGAGCCAGAATTTCGACTTTTCCAAAGGCTACTTCGAAGGAACGACGCAAGTGCATCTGCCGGATATCTTCCCGCCATTCCTGTCGGATGAAGTTCCGAAGCATCACGGCGTGGTGGCCTGCGAAGGTTCGATGTTCAAGAGTAAGTTTGCCAATGCCCTGACCACAATGATGATTGGGTCGCTGGGCATCGCCGCGGTGGAAAACAAGCTGTCCGTTGGCTACGGCGCGGAAGCTGGCCACATGGATCCCCTAGTCGCGAAGATGTGCCGACGTTACTGCAAGAATTCCCTGGTAATCACCCGGAACGAGGAATCGCGCACGGTTCTTCGGGAGCTTGGAGTGCCGACCGAATTAGGGACTGATACCGCTTGGACGTTCGAACCCGAACCGCCGGAATACGGGCAAAACATGTTGCGACAGGTTGGCTGGGATGGTCATACGCCGGTGCTGGTGGTGTGCCCGATCAATCCCTTTGAATGGCCGGTCAAGGCGTCCGTCGCCAAGTACGCCCTGCACGGTCTGACGGGCGCCTACAAAGACAGCCATTACCGGACTGTCTATTTTCACAATTCCGGGCCTGCCGCGGATCGCGCTTATCAGCATTACTGGAACTCGATTGCCAATGCGGTGGACGCGTTCCGCAAGCGAAGAAACGTCTTCGTGATTCTCGCGGCAACCGAGCGCTTGGACGCACGGCCGGCGAATCGCATCTCGGAAAAGCTCGGCGGAGTGCCGGTTCTGACCTCTGACCAGTACAACATGTATCAACTCGTGAGCATTCTCAGGGCGTGTCACATGATGGCATCGTCGCGCTATCACGGAATTGTGACCTCGATGCCCGGACTCGTGCCTTCTGCGGGAATTACGATGGATGAGCGAATCCGCAACCTGATGCGCGAGCGCGGGCATCAGGACTTGCTGATGACCGTGGACGATCCTGATCTTGAGCAGAAGTTGCTGGCGGCGCTCGAACTCCTGGCTACGCAAGGGGAACGCATCGCCGACGGCATCGCCCGCACGGTGGTTAAGAATTTGAAGGTCATGGCGCGCATGGGAGTCTTCTTTGAAGAAGAAGTGCAGCGCCGGTATCCCGAATTCCCCACGCGCACCGGGGAATGGAGTTGGGAAGACTACTTGCCGCCGATGAATGCCTCGCTGCGGCAGTTGGCAGCGGCTTATAGTTAGTCGGCGGAGTTCACGGTTCGATCAGATCATGCCCTTTGTCGGAGAAATCTTTGCGCAGTTGAAGTCCGCCGCCGGCACCACCGTGCTCCAGGAGATTCGCGACGGCCAAATCACGGGCGTGACCGGGAATGAACTGCTAGAGTTAGTTCACAAGGCGCGTACCTTCCTCGCTTCGAAAAGCTTGCAGAAAGGCGATCGCTGCGGATTGCTTGCGCCCAACAGCATCCGCTGGGTGGCGATGGATCTGGCTGCGATGGCCGAGGGGCTGATTGTCGTTCCACTCTATTTCCGCCAAGCTCCTGTTGAACTGGTTGCGATGATGAAAGACAGCACGCCGTCCCTCGTCTGCTGCGCCGATGCGGCATTGCGGGATGGGATCTTCCATTGTTGGTCCGAGGCCCCGCCGCATTGCTTGTTCGACGAAATCTTTTCAGGAGCCGATCAGGTGGCACTCGATCGCCCGCAGGTTCGCGACGCGGATCCCGTCACCATCATCTATACGTCTGGAACGTCCGGCGAGGCGAAGGGTGTTGTGCTCACTGCGGCCAATGTAGGGTTCATGCTGGGTTGTACCTCGGCACGGCTCGATGAGTTGATGGCGGGCCGATCGGGTGACGACCGTGTCTTCCATTACCTCCCGTTCAATTTCTGCGCCTCATGGATCGCCGTGCTGACCTTCATGCTGCGCAGGAGTTTGGTGACGTTAAATACCGATCTGACCAAAATTCCCAGTGACATGCCGGCGGTAGCACCGCATTATTTTCTGAACGTGCCTCAATTACTGGAACGCATGCGCCGGGGCGTGGACGATCAGATCTCACAGAAAGGCGGCATCGCGCACTCAATCTATTCACGCGCGAAATCAGCCTGGACACGGAAGGGAACTCGGGCCCGAAGCCGGTGATCCCCTTTGGCTGTGGCTCGCGAACAAACTCGTTTTCCCAACGATCCGCAAGAAGATGGTGGGCGAGAATCTGAAGGCCTTGATTTGCGGCTCTGCTCCACTCACGCCAGAGACCCAGGACTACTTCCGCATGCTCAGCATCCCGGTGTTGCAAGTGTACGGCTTGACGGAGACGACTGGCATTTGCACCATGGATGATCCTCATCATTTCGCGCCCGGACGCGTGGGGCCAGCGATTACTGGAATCGAAATGCGGATCAACGAGAATGACGAGATCATTGTGCGTGGGCCAAATGTGTTTCCGGGGTATTGGAACCGCCCGCAGCAGACGGCCGACGTGCTCCGCGACGGATGGTTTCACACCGGCGATCAGGGCGAGATGGATGCTTCAGGAAACTGGCGCATTGTGGGACGGCTTAAAAATCTCATCGTCCTTGGGTCGGGTCACAAGCTGGCGCCCGAAACCATCGAAGACGAAATCTTGCGCCACCTGCCGGATGCCCAACAGGTCGTCCTCGTGGGAAATGGCCGCGGCTATCTTTCCGCGATCATCACAGGCAAGGTGACTGCTGAGCAGGCTCAGTTTGCCTTGGATGCGATCAACCCCCAGCTTCCTCACTACAAGCAAGTGCGGGTGTTCTGCCTGCGGCCAGAAGCATTCTCCATCGAAAACGGAATGCTTACGGCCAACGGAAAGCTCAAGCGCGATCTTATTTCCTCGCGGATGAAAGGCGAGATCGAAGACATGTACCAGGTGAAGCAGGCGGTCTGAGGGTGCCACTTCAGTGAAAGGGAGCCCGGGCGTGGAGCAATTCAAAGGTCAATCGTTGTCGTGGGAGCTGAAGAGCGGAGTCGTGGAGCTCGCTCTTCATCGGGCCCCGTGCAACGAATTGGGCTCGCTGGCGCTGGGAGAATTGGAGCAGTTTGCCGCGTCCCTCGACGAATTCGAGAAAGTTGCCCACGCGCTGATCATCCACAGCGAATTGAAGTCGGGATTTTGCGCGGGAGCCGACCTGCGGGAGCTCTACGAGCGATCGCAGACGATGGAGAAACTGCAAGCGCTGCAGGGCGTCCGCGAATTCCTGGAGCGCATTCACGGAGTGCTGAATCGCATCGATGCCTCGCCTCTAACGACGATTGCCGCGGTTCACGGCGTGACGTTTGGCGGCGGTTTTGAGCTGGCGCTGGTCTGCGACTTGATCATTGCCGACAAAATGGCACGCTTCTGTTTTCCGGAATTGCGGCTGGGGCTGATTCCCGGGTTTGGTGGAATCCCGCGCCTGAAGCGCGATTTGGGCAACGCGGTGGTTCGTGACCTGCTGTTGACCGGCCGCAGTTTCAATGCCACAAAAGCACAGCAGATCGGCCTAGTCAGCCAGGTGGTTTCCGAAGGCGAGACGTTACGGGCGGCGCGTGCAACGGCTGCGCAAATGGGGAAGTTCGATCGGCAAACCGCCATCGCCGCTAAGCAGTTTATCAAGCCCATTCCGCACGACGAATTGCGCCGGGAAATCGATATCTTCTGCGATCTGTTTTCCCGGCCGGCGGTCCAGGCAGGATTAAGAAAATTCGTCGAAAGCACGGATGCGCAGCCGTATTTGCCTTAGTTCATAAAGAGCTCGGTGTCCAGAATTAGCTATATTGGCGGAATAGGATGGCTCCTATGCAAACTGTCGATCAGACCCTGAACGAGATACTCACCCTGGCCGCGGCGCATTTTAAGGTTCCACGCGAGAAACTTTCTCCCGATGAGGACTTCTTCAAGGCGCTAGGGATCGACAGCCTGCAGACGCTCGACCTGCTGACACGCCTCGAGCATCACTTTCATGTGGAACTGCCGGACTATGAACTGCAAGGCGTGACCGATTTCCGCACGCTGGCCTCCAAAATCCAGGCGCGACTGTAAAGGATTCTTCATTTGTCGTTTGCTGATGTTTGATGGTTATTGTCGAGGATCGTCATCCTAGATGCTGGGCTCGGTTTTCCGATCGAGCATCTACAATCAACCATCCGCAAATTCTTATGCTCGATCTCCGACAATACACCTGTCTCGGCGCCGCTCTTCGCGATGCGCTCGACCGCTTCTCGCCGGAAATCTGCCTGATCGAGGCGGAGCGGGACCGGGAAAAGGTTCGACTGACCTATTCCGACTTTAAGGAGATTGCGCTGCCGTTGGCCCGCGCCTTGGAAGATGCGGATTTCGATGCTGGCGATCGCGCCGCCATCATCATGACGAATCAGTCCAAGTGGCTGATCTCGGCCTACGCCATATTTTATAGCGGGGGAGTTCTGGTTCCGCTGGATTACAAACTGTCCGCAGCGGAGCACCTTCAGTTGCTGGCTCATTCCAAAGCCAAGGTGCTGGTGGTCGAATATCACCTGTGGCGGGCAATCATGCAGTCAACGGATTTTCACAAGATTGCAACCAAAATGGTGCTGGTGACCGAAGCGCCTTTGGGCGTGGAGTTGGCGGGTGCGTTTCGCTGGGAGGACTTCAAACGAAAAGGCGCTCCCGATTTTGTCATGCGACAGAAAGAAGACGTTGCCTGCATCGTCTACTCGTCGGGAACGGGCGGGCGGCCTAAGGGATGTGTGCTTACGCACGAAAACTACTTGGAGCAGTGCCGGTCGCTGACTGCGTGGTACCCCTTCTGGCCGGGGGTGCGGTACCTCAGCATCCTGCCGACGAACCACGCGATCGACTTCATGGTTGGTTTTATCGGTCCGTTTGTTTGCGGGGCGTGTGTCGTGCATCTGCGCACGTTGCGTCCGGAATTCGTGCGCGACGCCTTTGTGCGCTATCGAATTACCTATGTGGCGCTGGTTCCGATGATCGTAAAGAATTTGGAGCGCGGTCTGCGCGCCAAGTTCGATGAGTTACCGTCGTGGAAGCGCGCGCTGCTGAACTCCCTGATCGCGACCAACCGCCTGCTCACCCGCCGCCGCCCGAACGTTAAGCTCAGCCGGATGCTTCTTTCGAACATCCACCGTGGATTTGGCGGAGAGTTGCTGGCGTTGATTACCGGAGGGGCCTTTATGGAACCCTCGACCATGCAGTTTTTCTATGATCTCGGTGTGCCGGTGGTCAACGGATACGGCCTCACCGAGGCTGGCACAGCGCTGACGCTCAACGATCTCAAACCTTTTCGCGCGGACACCGTCGGCAAGCCGCTTCCCGGTGTCGAGTTGCGCATCTTGAACCCTGATAGCGACGGAGTGGGAGAAGTGGCGGTCCGCAGCAAGACCGTCATGTCACATTATCTGGACGATCCCGAACTTACTCTGGAATCGATCGTCGACGGTTGGCTCCTGACAGGTGACCTTGGACGCTTTGAGTCTCATGGCCACCTGCAGTTGTTTGGCCGCAAGAAAAACATGATCGTGACCGAGGGTGGAAAGAACATCTACCCGGAAGATATTGAGACCATTTTCGATGGCCTGTCCGTCAAAGAATATGCCGTGTTTGCGGCAAATTACATCTGGCCGAAGAAGGAACTAGGCGGTGAGGCTTTGGTCCTCGTGCTGAGGCTCGAGCAGAACCAGGCATTCGACGCAAAGTTACTCGATGACATTTCGTCGCGCAACCGGCGGTTACCGGATTTTAAACGCGTCTCTGGATATCTGGTCTGGGACAAGGATTTTCCCCGCACGGCCTCGATGAAGATTAAGCGTCAGGTGCTGGCCGAGGAGATCGTGAGATCAGTTGAACGGCAAGCAGTGGTGGGGCTCTAACCGGCTGCTGAATGAAGGACACGCGCGCGATTCTCGCACCATTCTGATTTCTTAGAACGTGGATCACAGACCTTGGGACGAAACTATCTTGCGATTGTGAATCCGGCGGCGGGAGGCGGGCGAAGGAACAGGCTGCTGTCCCCGGCACTGGAGCGCTTGCGGGCCGCTGGGATTACCGTCGAATTGGCTCCGACCAGCGCACCCGGGCAAGCTAGCGAAATTGTTCGCTCCGCCTATGGACGAGGCGTCCGAAACTTCATTGCCGTGGGCGGGGATGGTACTTCCTACGAAGTTGTGAATGGCCTTTTCCCCGAAGCCCTCAGCGGCGAGCGGCCGACGCTGGCTTTTCTTCCCTTGGGGACTGGCAATTCTTTTCTGCGGGATTTCAGCGATCGCGGCGTAGAACATGCGATCGAATCCATCCTTGCCGGGCGCAGTCGCCCCTGCGACGTGATGCGCATGCGGCATCGTACCGGGACGATTTACTACATCAACTTACTGAGCATGGGATTTTCGGCGGATGTCGCGACCCTCCGCGCGCGGCGTTTCAGCAATTGGGGAGAACTCGGATATCTGACCTCAATCTTCCTCACGCTCGCGCGGTTTAACCGCCGTCCGTTCCCGGTCCGTACCGCAGCCCAGGACGCATTCGACAATCGCCGTTGCCTCTTCGTTACCTTCAGCAATAGCAAATTTACCGGCGGGACCATGATGATTGCTCCGAAAGCTGAGATCGACGATGGCCTGGTCGAATATGTGCGCTGGGGACCTATCGGTCGGCTGGGGCTGATTCGCAATTTGCCCACGCTCTATGACGGCACGCATATCAATCATCCGCTCGCCGAGCGAAAAGCTGCGACGCGAATCGATTTCAACCTAGAGGAGCCGGTCGATGTGATGGTCGACGGCGAGGTGCTGACGTTGCATTGCGATGAACTCGACGTACTGCCCGGAGCCCTGAACGTCGTGGCCTGAATCGCCGTGATATAAAACAAGTCATGTCTCAAGAACGACGGAATCGGCAACAGGAGCGCACAGGCGTCTCCGATGAGAAGTCGAAAAAGCGGCTCATCTACGGCGGCATTCTGCTCATGCTGGTCGGTGCTTTCATCGCGGGCCGCTACTACCACGATCATAAGTACGACGGCTTCGCGAAATGCCTCGCAACCAAGCAAGCGAAAATGTACGGGCTGTACTGGTGCCCTCACTGCATCGAGCAGAAAGAAGAGTTTGGCGCTGCATTTCACTACGTGCCCTACCAGGAGTGCGCTATCAAGGGGTCGTCCGAGATGGTTGCCGCCTGCAAGATTGCAGGGGTGAAGTTGTTCCCCAGTTGGCAGTTCGGTCAAGAACCTCCGAAAGAGGGAGTGTTGTCGTTGGAAGCGCTGAGCGACAAGACAGGGTGCAGCCTGCCGTGAGTGACCCGATTGCCAAGCGGATCCCGTTTCTTCTGATTGCAATCCTGTCTCTGGCAGGCATGATTGTGTCCAGCGTATCGCTGCAGCGCCACTATGCCAAGTCGGCAACTCAGTTCTGCGATTTCAGCCAGAAATTCAGTTGTGACATCGTGAACCGCAGCGAATATTCCTCCATCGAAGGCATACCAGTCGCCGGCATCGGTGTGGCCGGCTACGCGGCGCTTTTTCTATTTGTGACCGTGTGGAAGTCGCGAGTCGAGACGCCAAATCGCCTGTTGGGCGCGGCCATTGCCGGACTAGCTTTCGCGCTATACCTTACATACATCGAAGCCTACGAATTGATGACATGGTGCATTCTGTGCCTGATCTCGCTGGCGCTGATCGCGCTCATTACTGGATTGTCGGTCGCCGTCAGGTTAGAGAGCGCGCGCATGAAGCCGTAGGCCGTTGTATTCTAAAAGTGCACTTTCCTGAATGGAAAAAACCCAGCAAACTGAGGATCCAGGATCTCCTGGAGTAATTCGCGTGGAGTCTGCTACGGGAGATCTGCGCCTCCACGAGTTTCGCAGCCGCATCTTTCACAACACTCGTTTCCTGCGTGTCTGGCTGCCACCGGGTTACGACGATCCCGAGAATGCCGGACGCCGTTATCCTGTCCTTTATTTGAACGATGGTCAGAACCTATTTGAGCCGTCGACTTCGTTTACCGGTGTCGAGTGGCAGGTCGACGAGACTGGCGATCGCCTGATTCGCGAAGGCGCGGTTCCGCCCATGATCCTGGTAGGCATCGACAACGCAGGGAGAGATCGGATTCGCGAGTACATGCCGCACCGCTCGCTGCAACCCATGATGATGCGGGTGCGCGGCAGCCGCTACCCCGACTTCTTATTCAAGGATGTGATGCCATTTATTGGACGCAACTACCGCGTCGCGACGGGCGCGGAGAATACTGGCCTTGGCGGCTCGTCGCTGGGCGCGCTGATCTCGCTTTATACGGCAGAAGTTCGTCCGGGCACGATCGGGCGATTGCTTCTGGAAAGCCCCTCCCTGTGGGCATCGAGCCGGCAACTGATCAGAGACAGCCGCGACATCAAGCGCTGGCCGGAGCGCGTGTTTCTGGCGACGGGAACTGCCGAAGCAGGGCGGAAGGATCGGGATCAGAGTCAGGTAGACGATGTGCGAGAACTAGCTGCCATTCTGCGCCGCGCCGGCCTCGACAGCAAGCGCCTTATGTTGATGATCGATGACGGCGCCCCTCACCACGAATCGGCATGGGCTCGCCGCTTTCCGCAGGCCCTCGCATTTCTGTTCGGCAGCTCCCGCTGAATTCCTGTACCCGAGCGCCGGAGGCTAATGGCTTCCGGCAACTTGTGCAGATTCTGCCACTCCAATATCCGATGGCTCGCTTGCGGATAGCTGAGACAGCCGCCAGATCGTCCATGCCAGAACGAACATAGCGATCACCGAAAGCTGGACGTGCGTCCAGCGTGTGAACGGGCCTAACAAAGGGAGTGTATAGACCAAGTAGAGAAGCGTGCCTGCGCGCGCGATCGAACGGGACGAGGAGTATGCGATGAGCCAATCCGCGAGCAGAAGAATCGCCGGTGCGAGAATTACCAAGTCGTAGACCGTGAGATGCGGGGCGACTAGCACCGTTGCCAGCAGCAGTAGGGTGTAGCGCAGGGCGATTGGCGAATTTTTGCGCTTCCATGTTGCAACGGTAAGGCCCAGGATGAGAGCCGAGCTCACAAAGTAGAGCGTCAAAGAAATTTCCGGCCACGGTACTAGCATTGTCCAGAATGTTCTCAGGCAATGAGTCTGATACGGTCTCGGTTCCAGAAGGGAAAGCGAGTTGGGAGCATTCCATAAGACTTGCAGCCAGGTGCGAAACGGCTGCATTCCGTAATAAAGAACTCCGGCGCAGAGTTGCAGCGCCGCAGAAATCAAGGCTCCGGTTACCGTTTTCCAGCTTCCAATTGCAAGGAACACAATGGCGGCCGCCAGGCCTAATTGCGGCTTGAAAATCAGGCAACCCAGCGCGAATCCGGCGAGAAAATCCCGCCGATCACGCAATAAGAAGAACGTTGCGGTGAAGCAGGCCAGTGCGATCGCAGACGTTTGGCCCCAGGCAATTAAATGAAAGAAAGCCGGGAACGCAGTTGCAAGTAGAGCCACCGTCCCGCCGTGTTTGCGCAACTGTGGGCAAACTCGCCAAATGAAATAGCAGCAAGCAGAGTAAATCGCCGCGCTCGAAATCCACCACGAAGCCAGGGCCCAGCTGTACGGCACATAGGACAGGGGTGCGAAAAAGAGCGAGACCTGCGGCGGATACAGCGGCAAGTAACGAATAGCTGCCGCTTCTGGGACTCTCTGCGAGACCAGAACAGTCTGCGCGTCTATGTCATACAAATCGCCGCCGCGATGGGCGACCGCCAGAGATCCTTCGGCGTAAAAGTGTAGGAAATCGGTCCCTTTGAGGTTGCCATTGCGGTCCCTCAGGCCGGGAGTTGCAATCGTCCAAACGTAAATCGACCACAACGTCAAGGCGAGAAGGAACCCGTGTGCGCGTAAGCGCCGTGAGGTCAACCATGAGTTGCGGTGAATTTCTTCAGCCATGAACGGTGTCCATGGTATCGGAGTTTGTCGCCTCAGCGTCAAACATCCCGAAGCGTCTCCGCGGTGCGTCTCGAAGCGAGCATCACGGGAAGAAAAATTGGGAAGAGCAGAACCAAAGCGGAAGGCAGTAAGGGAAGGGGCCTGGGCGAATTCAACTGCGGCGGTGTTGCTAGCATCACAAGCGAGGTGACCCATGGCCAACCGACGCAGACACCGAAGACAACGCGGGCTGTCGATGGCAGATGGGACCAGTCTCTTAACAGGATGAACAAGGGCAAGATCAGCAGAACCTGATTAAAGGGAGGCATGAGCGATAAGGCAATACTCGCACCCATCAAAAAGGCCGAGAGAGTGCCCGCAAACTCAGCCGTATCTGCCCCGTGTTTTCGCCTCCTCCATCCATAAACCAGCAGCGTTGCTAGCAAAATAACTGCAATCCCGGTCCCAAGCTTGTCTCCAAGTAACAGTTGCATCAGGGTTCGAACCGGGCCGTACTTTCGATAAGCGGCCAAACCCCCAACGAAGTCGCGAGGCCATCCCGGCAAAATCAGTTCGCCGGCCCCGACCAGCAACGCGAGTGCGGTCGTGAAGCCTGCTGCCAGGCGCCATCGCTTACGCAGGTCGCCGATCATCCAGACAAAGAGCCATGCCAGAGGGAGGACGATCATCTGCGGCTTGATGGTCGCGAGGGCAAGAACCGCTCCCGCGCTCGCCAGATGATTCTTCCGCACGAGCCATGCTGCGAGCGCAAACAATAGAGCGACCAGCATTCCGAGTTGACGGAGCCTGAAACCTTGGGAAATCTGGGGCGAGGCCACCACGAAGAGAATGATCGCCACTGCCGCGGCCGGCAACGGCCGCCAGCGCAAAAATGACAACCAGAGCCAAGCGCTGCCGGCGACGGCAAGGAGCAAGACTGCGGGAGCCGCTGCTTCAAGCTCTTCGAACGGAACCCTGACCACTGGAGCCAGCAGCAGGATCATGTAAACGGGGTAGGCAAATCGCTGCTCATCGATGGTAGGTGTTCCGGGGGCAGATTGCTGAATCACGTCGTGCCCGTAGAAGGCCATCTGAATTTCGTGCGTGACTTCCGGGCCGTAAGGATTTCTTTTCTCCAGCAGAAGGCTGCGGGCTCCGGTCCACGGGGAATAGAGGTCGCCAAGGGCGGCCTTCATCGTGCCGGCCTCCACCTGATAATAGTGCTCCCATGGATTCAGGATTCTGTGCACGTAGAGCCAGGAGGTAACGGCCGCAAGCAAACCGAGCAGGAGCCAAAGCCGTGACCTCTGGTGGATTCGTGGGCTCATGGAATCGTAGGTTACGAGAGATTACAGTAAAGTGCCCGGGCATTTTTTGCCCGGGCGCGATTTTCGCAAAGCCTACTTGCCCGCGACCTCTTTTACCCCGATCTCTTCAAACAAGCCATCCACAATCTGAATCATCTCGTTGTCGACGACGCGGTTCTTCGCGATGGCTTCTTGCAGAGGAATGGAAACGATCTTGTTCGACCGCAGCGCTGCCATGCGGCCAAACTCGCCACGATGCACCATGTCGATTGCACCCAAGCCGTAGCGCGTGGCCAAGACCCGGTCGAAAGCGCTCGGCGAGCCGCCGCGCTGAATGTGCCCCAGTACCACGGCACGCGTTTCGAATCCGGTGCGCTTTTCAATCTCCCGCGCGAGAATATTTGCAACGCCACCTAGCTTGGCGTGGCCGAATTCGTCCTTGCCCATGTCCTGCACGACCGGAGCGCCAGTTCCACTGCTCGGGGCAAACTTCGCGCCTTCGGCTACGACCACAATCGAGAAGTAGCGTCCGCGCTCATGCCGCTGGCGGATCGATTCTGCCACTTTGTCGATATCAAACGGCCGCTCGGGAATCAGGATGACATCGGCGCCGCCCGCGATCCCGCTGTACAAGGCGATCCAGCCGGCGTCACGCCCCATGACTTCTACGACCATGACCCGGTTGTGGGCCTCAGCGGTGGTGTGTACGCGGTCGATGGCCTCGCATACGATGTTGCACGCGGTGTCGAACCCGAATGTATAGTCGGTTCCGCCCAAGTCGTTGTCAATTGTCTTGGGAACACCGACGACCTTCGCGCCGGCTTCGTGTAACTTCTGCGCCACCGACAAGGTATCGTCACCTCCGATCGCAACCAGCGCGTCAATCTTGTGGGCCGCAATCGTTTTCAAGCAACGGTCGATGCCATCGGGACGTTTCGAAGGATTGGTGCGCGAGGTGCGCAAAATAGTTCCACCGCGGGGGAGAATGCCTCCGACGGCATCCAGATCGAGAGGCATGCTCTGATTTTCGATCAACCCGCGCCAGCCTTCCAGAAAGCCTACGAACTCGTCGTGATAGTGAAACACACCTTTCCGCACAACCGCGCGGATCACAGCATTCAATCCAGGACAGTCGCCCCCACCCGTCAGCATGCCAATTCTCATCGTTACCTCCTTATCAGTGCCGAATAAACGCCTCCGAATGCACCCCGGGTATGGGGCGTGATGAAATGGCCCAAAAAAGCAGGGGTTACAGTCGGTCGGAAGAAATAGAGTACCACTAAACTTATCGGGTCGAAACCCAACGGCGATCCTCGAAAATCGTTCAGGTGCGGCCCTCCGGGCGCGCCAACATTGGCATTGCGCTTGAGCCACGGATTCGACACAATGCTCGACGGACATGAACAAGACTCTCTCGATTTTGATGTGGGGAATTGTCGCGCTGCTCGGTTCCGTTGCTGTCGCCGTGGTGGCGGTGCATCGCGGAGAACCGATCAACGCGCTTTGGCTAGTCGTGGCCGCTACCTGTTGTTATGCGTTGGGGTACCGCTTCTACAGCAACTTCATTGCCGCGAAGATTCTCGCGCTGGACGCTCTTCGCGCAACTCCGGCCGAGCGTCTCGAAAACGGCCGCGATTTCCTGGTGACCAATAAGTGGGTTGTGTTCGGACATCATTTTGCCGCCATTGCGGGACCGGGTCCCCTGGTAGGCCCCGTGCTCGCCGCACAGTTCGGGTACCTTCCTGGAACTCTGTGGGTGCTCGCGGGAGCGGTCTTTGCCGGATGCGTGCAGGACTTCGTGATTCTGCTGTTTTCCGTCCGGCGCGATGGTAAGTCCCTGACCGAAATGGCGAAGGAAGAAATCGGGAACGTGGGCGGCTTTGTTGCCTACGTCGCGGTGATTGCCATTCTCATCATCCTGCTCGGCGTGGCTGCTCTGATCGTGGTGAATGCATTGAAAGACAGCCCTTGGGGCACATTCACCATTGCGATGACAATCCCCATCGCGCTACTCATGGGCCTCTACCTCCGCCGCATTCGGCCCGGTAAGGTGCTGGAAGTTTCTGCTCTGGGCTTTATCCTCGTGCTGCTGGCGATCTGGGGAGGTCGGTGGGCCTCGCTGAATCCGACCATGGCGGGGGCGTTCACGCTGCAGGGAACCACGCTTGCACAATTGATTATCGTCTACGGATTTGCCGCGTCGGCATTGCCCGTCTGGCTGCTGCTGGCGCCGCGCGACTATCTCAGCACGTTCGTAAAACTGGGGACGATTGCTCTTCTCGGCATCGGCATTGTGGTCTTGCATCCCACGCTACACATGCCGGCGTTGACGCGATTTATAGATGGTTCCGGCCCTATCTTCGCCGGAAAGATCTTTCCGTTCGCCTTCATCACCATTGCCTGCGGCGCCATCAGCGGCTTTCACTCCCTGATTTCGAGCGGAACGACGCCGAAACTCATCGCGCGTGAGACTCAGACCCGCATGGTAGGCTATGGCGCCATGATGGCCGAATCGGCAGTGGCGATCATGGCAATCATCGCAGCCTCCGTGATGCAGCCCGGCGTTTACTTTGCGATTAACAGCCCGGCGGGCCTGGTTGGACAAACGGCGGCCGCTGCGACTGCAACCATCTCTGGATGGGGATTTCCCGTCACCGCCGCGGACATGCAGGCGCTTGCTCACGCAGTGGGCGAGCAGACTCTGTTCAATCGCACCGGCGGCGCGCCTGCATTCGCGGTTGGGATGGCGCACATCTTTTCGCAGAGCCTCGGAGGCGCGACCGTCATGGCTCTCTGGTATCACTTCGCCGTCATGTTCGAAGCCTTATTCATCCTGACCATCCTGGATGCCGGTACTCGCGTCGCTCGGTTCATGATCCAGGACGCCCTCGGGCATATCTACAAGCCACTGGGCCGAACCAGTTGGTATCCTTCGATTCTCGCCACTAGCGCCCTCATCGTTGCCGCCTGGGGATATTTTCTTTGGCAAGGGGTGAAAGATCCCCTGGGCGGAATCAATTCGCTGTGGCCGCTGTTCGGTATCGCCAATCAGTTGCTGGCGACCGTAGCGCTGTGCGTGGCCACGACCATCATCATCAAGATGCATCGCGCCCGTTATGCCGCGGTCACTCTTTTGCCGCTCGCCTGGCTAGTGGCCGTAACCTTCACGGCGTCGTGGCACAAGATCTTCGACCCGAATCCGCGCGTGGGATTTCTCGCGCAAGCGCACGCCCTTGCTGCCGGTCCAGCCAACAGCGCGACCGCGCGGTTGATCTTTAACAACCGGCTCGATGCCAGCGTTACCGCGATTCTGGTGGTGATGGTCGCGTTAGTGCTGATCGAATCGGGTCGTCAATGGATTGGCATCCTGAGCGGTAGGAAAGCGGGACGTGTGAAAGAAGCCCCATTCGTTATGACGCGCCTGGCGGAGGATAGAATATGACCTGCGTCGTCCGTGCGGCAAAAATTCTGTTGGCAATGCTGCGCGAGATCTTCGACGAGGCCGCCTACAGCCGGTTCCTGGTGCGCACCAGCACGCCGACATCCCCACAGGCTTACGCCGCTTTCTGCCGCGAGCGCGAGTCCAGTCAGGCGAGACGTCCGAAGTGTTGCTGAACTTCGGACGCCTGCCGTTGCCACTTCTGCTTGAGCTGGCCTAGAAGTTGAACTTCACCGCCAGTTGCATCTCCCGCGGCCCGTTGCCGGATTGGTAAAGGATCATTCCGAAGTTGCCAGTATCGTCCACTGACGTGTCAGGGGTGCCGAAGACGGGGTGGTTGAACGCGTTCCGCGCCTCCAGGCGCACCTCAAAAAACATTTCCTCGCGGATCGGGAACTCCTTGACGATCGACAGATTGGTGGTCCATGACCATGGCGAACGGATGCTTCCGATCGCGCGCGGAGCATTACCCAGCGTGAAGTCGGGTGGGCGAGAAAATATGGTGTCATCTGCAAAATAGTTATCCACCCAGTCCGATCCATGATTACGCCGGGGTATCCCTGAGAGGTTGGGGCGCATCGCTCCATATGTCGGGATCGCATTCCCATCCGCCAGAGTAAAGCTTAGCGGCCGGCCGTCGGCAATGCGCCAGATGCCGTTGGTCTTCCAGCCACCAATGACGGCTTCTGCCCACCGCGGCATATTTCCCAGCAGCGCCCGGTTTCGTCCAAACGGAAGATCGTAGGTGTAGCTGGCTTGAAAGACATGGGGAATGTCGAAGGTTGACAGGCTGCGTTCCAGCCACGGCTTGTTCGGATCCTGCAAGCTGGTGAAGCTGCCCAGCCAGGTTACATTGTCGTCCGCCTGCGACGAATCGTCGATCGATTTCGAATAGACGTATGTCACCAGGAACTGCAGTCCGTGGGAGTAGCGTTTTTCCGCGGTAAGCTGCAATCCGTGGTAGATCGAACTGGCGATCATCCGCGGTTCTATGGAAACGCCGGTGAACTGGGGATAAGGGATCAGCAGTTGAGCGTAGGGAACTTGCGAACTCGACAGTATGCTGTTTGGGTCTGTGAAGGTTGCTGCAAAGGGATTGGTTATGGGGTTATTGAGGCATGGCACAGTGAGGGCCCCATTGCAGGGATTGTTTGGGTCGGCAGCCGTGGTGGGCAAATTCTCCACCCAGGGCCCAAGGTGGTCGATATAGTTGGAACCGCTGAACGGCAGGTGAGTACCTTTCTTGCCGATGTATTCTGCGTTGATCACGACATTGCCGCGTAGTTCCCGCTCGATCCCTAGGCTCCAGCTCTGATCATAAGGTGTCAGGTTTGCACTCGCAGTGCGGAGCGGACCGTTCGCGTTGTATCCAAAATCGTTCATCAGGCCCAGAGTATTTCCCGGCGGTTGTATCAACCCATTCGGATACGGATTGCTCAGATGTAACCACGGAGTGTCGCCAAAGTTCTGATAAGTGGGAATGATGTTGGTGTATTGATTGAAGCCCTGACTCCCATAAGGCACAACACCCGTCACCCCTGACCGCGACTGGCCGTAGTAAATTCCATAACCTCCCCGGAACACCATCTTCGGAGCAAACTGGAAAGCGAGACCGAAGCGCGGCTGTATGTCGTGCCAGTCGGTCACATAGGTCGTGCGCTGGCTTGGAGTGGCGAAAACCTCACCGCCGTCTAATTGTGTATTGACCGTCTGGTTAGAAACGGGATCGGTGTACGAGATGCTGCCCTTATTGAATGGGCTTGCAACGTTGGCATCGAAATAGTTCTGCTTGTTATAGCGATCGGTGCGGGGCAGCGTTACGTCATAACGCAAACCCAGATTCAAAGTCAGTTTCGGAGTCACCTTCCAATTATCCTGGCCGAAGAATCCGTACTGGTAATTCGAAGTTGCCGGCCGAAACTGAATTTCGTAATAGGAATTGCCATTCATTGTTCCTGTCAAGAAGCTGGCCATCGCGTCACCGCCGCAGTCCGCGATGTCGTTCGGGCAGGCGGAAGTGCCGTTCTCGTCAAAGCTGAAGATGCCGACCGGGGCGTTGGTCTGGATGTAGTTCATCTGGTGCAGCCGGCCGTCAAAGCCGAATTTCAACTCGTGCTGGCCGTGCACCTTGTCGAGCGTGGCCGACAGTTGGCCGGTATCCTGACCGAGTCGGTAGTTGCCGTAGGGATCGGTGCCGGTGTTCGTAGAGCCGTTATTCGCGTAGGTGCTGAGATAAATCGCTGGCACGCCCTTGAACCCGTTGCTCTGCAGATAAGGCGGGAACCCTAATGTGCCGAGAGGATCGTTCACGCCGTGAGGACTGTAAGCATCGATATGCCAAACGCCACGCGTGAAGCCGAGGGTCACATTCAGCAACAAACTTGGACTGAACGTATGGGTGTCGTTGATGGCGAACAGGTGGGCGTTGGTCCATCCCGGCCCGCCCTGGCAAGGGTCAGTAAAATTCTTGAAACAGTCGAGTCCCACGCTATGGCTGTATTGATAGGAATACTTCACGCTGACAAGGTTCTTCTCGTTGAATCGATTATCGACCTTGATGTCGTACTGATCGTTGTAGTTCAGACTTGAACCTGATCCGAACCAGTTGGCGTAAATGCCCTGTTGCGGAGTGTTCGGTTCGGGGAAAAGCTGCAGCATCTTCTGCGCCACGGGATCGATCAGGTTGCCCGGAACGCCGGCGGTCGGCTCATTGGGAGGGCAAGAATGGCCCGGAGCGAGGGCTGCAGGATTACAGCCCGGGCTGATGTACGTAGCAAGGTTATTGTAGGGAATAAAAGCGGACCGGACTGCACCTCCCTGGTTTGGATCGTTTACTCCCGTGTATGGGTCCCAGATTTGTCCGGCGGGAGCGCTGCACATTCCCGCATTTGGGCCGCTGGTAGGGAACGTGCCGCCTTGCGCCGCACATACATCGCTAAAGTCTCCCGTGCGCATCAGATCGGTCGGCACGCCGAACGTCGCGGTGCTCAGTCCATTTGAGCGTAAGCCGTCGTAATCGACGAAGAAAAAAGTCTTGTTCTTCCTGATTGGACCGCCAAAGGTAAAGCCGAAATTGTTCCGCCGCAACGCCGGTAGGGGTTGCCCGGCCCGATCAGCGAACCAGTTGTTCGCATCGAACAGGGCGTCACGCACGAAGTCATACCCGCTGCCATGAAACTTGTTTGTTCCGGAGCGCGTGATCATGTTGACCACCGATGATCCGGAGAAGCCATATTCTGCGCTGAAGTTCGTCTGCTCCACCTTAAATTCTTCCACCGCTTCAGGAGACGGAAGATAAGTCGCCGCCGTGATGCCTCCGTTCGGCTCGGAGTTGGTGACTGAAGCGCCATCGGTAAGGATGTCGGCCTGGGCGCCGCGACTCCCGTTCGAAACGAAGTTCGTGCCGGTGCAGGTGACATCGCACTGGTCATCCATTTCGGTCACGCCCGGCGCGAGATTGACCAGTTCAATTACTTCGCGATCAATCAACGGCAAGTCATTGATGAACCTTCGATTCACGACCTGGCCGGTTTCCGCGTCCTGAGTTTGAATCGCCTGCGCCTCCCCGGTCACCTGGATGGTCTGGCTGGCGCCAGCTATCTTTAGGGTCAAGTTCGTCGTGGCGTTCTGATTGATGTCAACCTTGAAGCCGGCGCTTTTCGCTCTTTGGAAGCCCTTGGCTTCCGCCGATACGGCGTAGATCCCCGGCGCGATGGAACGGAATAGATATCGGCCGCTGCTATCCGACGTAGTATTAAAAGTGAATCCCTTTTGTTGATCGGTGAGGACGACCTTTGCGTCTTGAACTACCGCCCCTGACGCGTCGGTCAGTTCGCCACTGACGGTCCCAAAGTAGGCTTGCGCGAACACCATGCCAGGCATCGCGAACGAGATTGCAACGGTGAGAATGATGGCTAGGACCTTTAACATATCGTGCCGACGTATACGACTTCGCATGATCGCCCCCTGGGTACCTGGTGAGACTTCGCGTCATAGCCGCCGAGCCGCGGCTATGTGAAACTTCATCGAGTGAATCGCAGTGCGCCCGCATCTTACTGCCGCGAAAAGACTCAAGTCAATGAACGAGGAATGTCTACCTGCAATCCTGACTCCCTTTCGCTATGCTCTTCCTGCCCTTTCCGCGATAAACTGCTTCTCACATGCGAGTCCTGGGCATCGACTGCGGCGGAGAATACACTGGCTACGGAGTGGTGGAAATGTACGCTGGAGGGAAGACTCTGCTGCTTGACTTGTGGGGCGATTAAACTTTCGCCGCGCGAAGCGCTGCCGAAACGCCTGGCCCGCATCTTTACCCAGCTGGGCGGGATTATCGCCGTGCACCATCCTGACGAGGTCGCGATTGAAGATGTTTTCTATGCGCTCAATGTGAAGTCGGCGCTCAAGCTCGGACAAGTTCGCGGTGTGGCGATGCTGGCCGCGGCAGCAGCCGGGCTCGAAGTTGCCGAATATTCACCCTTGACGATCAAATCGTCGGTCGTCGGCTACGGGCGGGCGGAAAAGCAGCAGGTCCAGCATATGGTCACTCGTCTGCTCGAACTCGCCGAACCGCCCGAGCCAATGGACGCCTCCGACGCGCTGGCGATCGCCATCTGTCATTTGCACACCGCCGGAACTCTCAGTCGCCAGCGGGTGGCGGCGCGTTAGCCCATGACTTGCATCTTTGGCATAATTCCTTGTGTCGGCAACGGGGCGCGCTGACCACATAACGAATCTCATGCTGATGACTACGCCTTTGAAAGAAAGTTTGCGCCGCGCGAATAAGCCGAAAGGGTTCTATCGCGGGTGGCCGATCGCATTTGGAATCTGTGTCGTCCTCCTCGGCAGCCTTGCCATTGGGGCGGCCGAGCCCTCCACGATCAGCTTCTCACTCGATTTCCCAAACTCCAGTCCTGAGCATTATTCCATTTCGGCGGAGTCCGACGGCCGCGGCCATTACGAGTCGTCCGGCAGAATTTCGACCGACTCCGACGATCGCGATACCTATCAGGTCGACTTCCATTTCTCAGAGGCGACGCGCGCCCGTATCTTCGATCTGGCTGCGCAAGCTCACTATTTTTCCGGCAAGATCGATTCCGGCAGCAAAAAGCTGGCCTTCACTGGCGCCAAGAAACTTGTGTACCAGGATGGCCAGCACACTTCCTCCGGCAGCTACAACTTCTCCCCAGTGCCTGCCGTACAGCAATTGACTGCTTTGTTTCAGAGTGTGGGCGCAACCCTGGAGTTCGGCCATCGCCTAACCTATTTCCGGCGGTATCAGAAACTTGCCCTCGACGACGAATTGAAGCGAATGGAAGACCAGGCACGGCGCGGGGAACTCATGGAATTACAAGCCGTAAAGCCCGTTCTGCAGGAGATTTACGATGACCCCGGCGTGATGAATGTCGTGCGTGCCCGGGCTCGCCGAATCGTCGAAATGGATCATTCTCCCGCCTCCGGCAGGTAATGTCGGGTAATGTGTGTTCATCGAACCGTCCTTTCGAAAGAGACGAATTTTACAATTCCCGTCCTCAAAGCATGTTCTAATAGGCCAACATAGATCTTCAGGGGGTAGCTTGTGCACACTCCTTCTCCGTCCAAAGTCAGTTTTGCTCTTCTCACCGCCGCTGCCTGCGCGCTCCTGGCTTTGCCGGCATTGGCTGAATCGCAAGCACGTATTGTCCGCTTGAGCGACGTTCAGGGTTCCGTCCAGATGGATAAGAACACAGGATTGGGATTCGAGAATGCCTTCGTGAATCTGCCGGTCACTCAAGGAAGCCGCATCCGCACCCGTGACAATGGCCGGGCGGAAGTCGAGTTTGAAGACGGCAGCTCTCTGCGTCTGACTCCGAACTCTGAAATCGAGTTCAGTATCCTTGGTCGGAGCGACGACGGAAATCAGGTTTCCGTGGTGAGTTTGTCTGAAGGCATGGCCTATGTGAACTGGCTGGGCAAAGACGATTTCAGTTTGAACTTTGGCCACGAGAAAATCGTTCTCGACCACCCCGCCCACTTCCGTCTCGATACCTCGGAGGAAGTTTCCAATCTGGCGGTGTTCAAGGGCAATGTGGAGGTCGAAAGCCCGTCGGGCAACGTTATCGTCGAGAAGAAGAAAACCGCGACGTTCGACACCGACGACAAATCTACGGTCGCCGGCAACATTGTGGAAGCCCCCTTCGATTCTTGGGATAAAGAGGCCATCTCCTACCACGACCAGTACGCGAAGAACAATTCCTCGCCTTATGGATATGGCGTCGCCGACCTGAACTATTACGGCTCCTATAGCAACGTTCCCGGCTACGGCATGATGTGGCAGCCGTACTTCACCGGCGTGGGTTGGGATCCGTTCATGGACGGCGCCTGGGGCTGGTACCCCGGCATGGGTTATATGTTCGCTTCAGCTTATCCCTGGGGATGGATGCCCTATCGCTACGGGAATTGGAACTTCATCCCCGGTTTTGGCTGGATGTGGCAGCCCGGCGGATGGAACTCCTGGCAGTTTACGCCGCACTTCACGCCTACCACGTTGACTCGCGTGACCCCGCTGGTTCCTCCCGCGACTGGAACGATCAAGACCATCGTGGTTGGCAAAGGCGGCCCGACTTTGGGCTCAGCGTCGTCCGCGCTGATGGTACGGGTAGGCTCGGCTGGCTTGGGAATTCCCCGCGGTGCGGTCAGCAATTTGAGCCACCTGAATCGCGAGGTCGTCAAGACCGGGTTCGTCACAGTGCGGTCTGAGTCGCAGTTCTCCGCTGGCTCCATGGGTGGCAGGGCCCCCAGCTCGAGTTCGGCTGCACCCGCGAGTTCGATGGCGAACTCGGGTATGGGCCACACCTCCTCCGGAGCACACTCATCCGGTGGCGGATCGCATCACTGAAGTTCTGATTCTGTACTTGTGGGGACAGCCAGCGTGGCTGTCCTCAGGGTGCTTCCGGCTAACGATATCTCAAACCACGACGACTCCGGCATATCCCACAACCATCTTGCGGTCTCCCGAAATATCTCCCGACGTTGCGTATTTCACCAGTTCTGCCGACTTCGCGCCGAGTCGTCGCGCGGCGGTGAGCATCGCCACCGTCGGCCCAAATCCACACATGCTGATCTTCTGCTGCGTGACGACGTCGAACAGCCCACGCGGATCGAGAGTGAGAATCCGCTCTATGGCACGGTGATCCTTGGCGCGTGTCTCCGCGTCCGACTCGTAATGGTTCATGTCGCTCGATGCCACGATAAGAACCGGTTCCTTCTGCGCTGCGATTACGTCCCCCAAAGCATTGCCGAGTTGTTCCAGCGCTTCGAATTGTCCAGTTCCTAGCGCAATCGGGACAAACCTCAATTCCGCCTGCCGTATTTGCAGGAAGGGAAGCTCGACTTCGGCGGCATGTTCGGCGCGATGTGCGGCGGAGTCTTCCTGCAGAGCAGGAAATCGATGACTCAGGGCCTGCGCGAAATCGCCATCAATGGGTACTTCGCCGAGAGGCGTTTCCCAAGCCCCTTCGCTCATGATGGCGAGCGCGCGACCTATCCCGGTATGGTTGGGACACAACACGACGCAGAGCCTGGGGATCTCGATTCGCGCAAACACCGCTCCGGCCACGTGTCCGGAGTACATATACCCGGCGTGCGGTGCGATGCAGCCCACGGCACGAATGGGAAGGTGGGAATCGGCCGCGGTCAGGTATTCCTGCGCTTCCGCGCGCAGGTCTTCGGGATTGCCGGGATAGAATCGCCCCGCGACTGCGGGATGACGGAGAACTGTACTAGCCAAAGGTCCCTCCATCGATCGTCAGCCTTGCTCTGCGTCCATCGCCCAATCGGGGGTAACCGGCAATGCTAAGACTCTGCCTGCGACTGGCGCAAGGCGCGAAAAACAGCAGCACTTTCTTCCAGGCTCAAAGTTTCAGCTCGCGCCGTTGGTTTGACCTTCGCTTCGGCAAGAGCCCGTTTCAACTCTGCTGGTCCGTAGTTTTCTTTCAGGTTGTTCCACAGCGTTTTGCGCTTTTGTCCGAACGAGAGTCGGAGAAAATTGATGAACCCATCGCCCGCAACTCCCAACTTTTCCTGCCGCGGATCGATCGTCAGCCGCAAAACGCTGGAATGCACTTTCGGCGGGGGCGAGAACGCGCTCGGCGACAGAGTAAACAGATTCTCGACGCGGGCGTACAACTGGGCGGTGGCCGAAAGCATGCCATAGTCCCGGCTACCCGGCTCTGCCGCAATCCGGTCGGCGACCTCGCGCTGCACCATGATCACAATGCTCTCGAAGTACTTAGAGAACTCGAACAGGCGCAGCAAAATCTCAGATGTTATGTAATAGGGAAGGTTGCCGACGACTCGCACCGGGTCGGGCTTTAGATCGATCCCGGGGCGACTCAGTCCAGGCTTCGGTCCAAATAAGGAGTCGAAGTCGATGGCAAGCACGTCGCCCTCGATGATCTCCACATTCCGCGACATGCCGAACTTGAGCCGCAGCTGCGCCGCCAGTACGCGGTCCAACTCTACGGCGATTAAACGGCGTGCGCGCCGGGCCAGTATTTCAGTCAGAATGCCGCGTCCCGGGCCGATTTCCAGCACCGTCGTCTGAGACAAATCCCCCAGAGCGTCGACGATGCGCGCCGCTCCCTCCTCGCTGTTGAGGAAATGCTGTCCCAATTTGGGTTTGGATTGCGGACGGCGCGTGGAAGCTACCTTTGGCACATTGACCCTCACTGGCTCGGGAAGTAGACTTGCAAGTCGGTACTCGCATCTTAGTGCCGGACACCGGTCCCCGAGTTGTTTTCATCATATCGTGCGCCCCAATAAACGTGCGCGCCCAGGAAGGTTCCGCACTCATGAATATCGCATTCGCCGCTTCGGAAGGCGTCCCATTTTCCAAGACTGGAGGGTTGGCCGACGTCGTCGGGGCCCTGCCCCGCGCCCTGGCTGCGCTGGGACATCAAGTCACCGTCTACCTGCCGCGTTATCGCCAGACCAAGCTTACCGATCCCGCCACGGTGGTTCGCAGCGTGACCGTGCCCTTCGACGACCAGTACCGCTTCGCTTCGGTCGTTTCTGGGGGCACCCAGGGCGGAGTCCGCTTTTACTTTGTGGAGTATCCTCCCTATTTTGATCGGGATGCTCTGTACGGAACGCCTTCCGGCGACTATCCCGACAACGCTGAGCGCTTCGCCCTGTTCTCGCGGACGGTGCTGGAAGCCTCCAAAATCCTAGGTGTTCCTCATGTTTTCCACTGTCACGACTGGCAATCGGCGCTGGTACCGGTCCTGCTGCGCACCGTCTACGATGAGGATCCCGCCTTCCGCGATGTCGGCACTGTTTTCACCATCCACAACATGGGCTACCAGGGGCTATTTCCCCCGGATACGCTGCCGCTGCTGATGTTGCCATGGGATTTGTTCACGATGTCAAAGATGGAGTTTTTCGGTCAGGTGAATTTTCTGAAAGGCGCGCTGACTTATTCGGACTACATCACCACCGTCAGCCGCAAATACAGCCAGGAGATTCAAACCGCGGAATACGGATTTGGCCTCGAAGGAGTGCTCCGCGACCGGGCTGCGACCGTGACCGGAATCCTGAACGGCGTCGACTACGACGAATGGAGTCCGCAGACGGACAAGTTCACCGCCGCAAAGTTCTCTCCCCAGGATCTAGCCGGCAAAGCGAAGTGCAAGCAAGATCTACTGGCGGCCTTTGGGATTAAGAATGCAGACACGAAGCTTCCGGTCATTGGCATCGTGTCCCGCTTCGCAGCGCAGAAGGGTTTCGACCTGATCGCGCAAGTGGCGGATCGCCTGGCGCGTGAGGAGATGATCATCGTCGCGCTCGGTGCCGGCGATAAGGCTTATGAAGAGATGTTCCTGCGCCTCAACAAGCTGTTTCCCAACAAGATTGCCGTCAAAGTCGCTTATGATAACGCGATCGCGCACAAGATCGAAGCCGGCGCCGACATGTTCCTCATGCCCTCGCGCTATGAGCCCTGCGGACTGAATCAAATTTACAGTCTCAAGTACGGCACAGTACCCATCGTTCGCGCCACGGGAGGCCTGGACGACACGATCGAGCCTTGGGACGCCCGCACCGGCAAAGGGACGGGCTTTAAGTTCACGGAATATAACGGCGAGTCGCTGCTGCTGACGATCAAGCAGGCCCTGCAAGCTTACCTCGATCAAACTTCATGGCAAGTGCTGATGCGAAATGGCATGAACAAAGATTTCTCCTGGAACGCTTCGGCGCGAGAATACGGAAAGATTTACGAGAAAGTCCGCCAGATGCGCGGAACTCCGCCAGTCGCGGAAAAGGCCTTAGCCGGGTTGTCATCCTGAAGTGCTTAAACGATCCCAGTACGAGTTTTTGAGCTCTAAACGTAACGATTCGGGGTGGGCTTGTCATCCTGAGCGAGGATTGTGCTTCGCGAAAAGGGAAGCACAATCGCAGTCGAAGGATACCTATCCCCGTCGCGCCTGCCGGCAGCAAGTCAGTTGAAGGTTCGCTTACCAATAACCAGCCAAACGTATCCGACTGTAAGCCCCAGCGAGCCGTACGCCGCCGCATTCATCGGCGCCAGCAAGAAGAATACGGTTATCGTCTTCGGATCAATCGTCATCTTCACGAAATACATCGGACACAGAGCCAGCATCAGTTGAGGATTGAGCTTCCAGCTATGCGGAGCGAAGTAGGCGACCAGCGCAACGAGATAGAAAATAGCCGCGAAACGAACCAGCAACCCGAGGGGTGCTGAAAATAAATGTGGGTCATTCCGATCTGTCTTGCAAGCCTTCGCAATCCACGCGCGAGGCAGCACCGCGACAATCAGGCTGACCAGCCCCACCAGCGCCAGCGCCGCCACAAATATCACCCACTCGCTCTGAACCGGCAGTTCCGCGCCCTGCAGCAACACAAAAGGAACTCCGGTCACGATCGAGGTGAGCCCGCAGACAATGAAAACGATGCGAGCCGCAATCCTGACGCCGCGACTGCTCATTAAGCGCATTCTACCAACAGGGTTCTTCAAGCCCGCCGATCGCGTTGAAGGTACATCGCAACCGCCGGCGCTGCTAAAATTCTCCCAGCATGGCTGCCGCCCAACAGCCCGCGCTCCCCCGCACCATATTCCATGTCGATATGGACGCCTTCTTCGTCTCGGTGGAGGAGCTCTACAATCCTTCTCTGAAAGGTAAAGCAGTCGTCGTTGGCGGGCAGCGCGACGAGCGCGGGGTAGTGTCCGCCGCCTCCTACGAAGCCCGCAAGTTCGGAGTCCATTCCGCCATGCCGCTGCGCACCGCCGCCAAGCAGTGTCCCCACGCCATCTTCGTCGATGGTCATCCGGAGCGCTACCGCGAGTGTTCTGAGAAGGTTTACAAAGTGCTCGGTTCTTTTACGCCGCAGGTCGAAATGGCCTCGATCGACGAAGCCTATCTCGACATGAGCGGTACCGAGCGCCTACACGGCCCGCCGCTGCGAGCCGCGCACCACCTCCATCAGCGCATGAAAGCCGAGACCGGGCTAAACTGTTCCGTCGGGATCGGAACCTCGCGACTGATCGCCAAAGTGTGCTCTGGGCAGGCCAAGCCGAACGGCGTCCTGTGGATCGTTCCCGGCCAGGAGGCGAAGTTTCTCGCCCCGCTCGACGTGCGCGAGATTCCCGGCGTTGGCAAAGTAATGGAGACCCACCTCCACGCCCTCGGCATTCAGAAAGTAGGAGATCTCGCGCAGCTCGAAGAATCCGAATTGAGCGATCGCTTCGGAAAGTGGGGCCTGGCCCTCGCTGGGAAGGCTCGCGGCGAAGATGCTGGCGGTTGGTTCGATTCGGAAGTCGGCGCCGACCTCGACGCCAAGTCCATCAGCCACGAGCACACCTACAACGAAGATACGGCCAACGTCAGTGATCTCGAAGCCACGCTGATGCGGCTCTGCGAGATGGTTGGACGCCGGCTCCGCGAATCGAACTTCCATGCCCGCACCGTCCAATTAAAGCTGCGCTATCAAGATTTCACCACCATCACCCGCGCCCACACGCTGCCGAGCCCGACGCAACTCGATACCGAAATCTTTGAACAGATCCGTACGCTCTTCCGAAAGAATTGGAAGAAGGGAGTTCAGGTGCGCCTGCTCGGAGTGCAAGCCTCGTCGTTCACCGACGCAAGCTCAGCAGATCGATCTGCTCGACGGCAGCCGCCAGCAGCGCTGGAAAGACGCCCTGGCCGCCGCCGATAAGCTGCGCGACCGGTATGGAGAGAAGAGTGTCGGCTTGGCTGCCGGTCTGCGCGGAACCTTCCGCGAACGCACCCACGAGAACCCAGCAGGCCTCCCGGGAAAGAAAAAGGAAAAATAAGCATGTCCCGTTCTTGTCCTGTAGCCCTCTGGTTGGGACCGGGTGTGGAGTTGACCTTAACCCCTATGGAAGCTCTATCCTTGACCCTTCCACGCTTCGCCAACTAAGATTCCCCTTCTCTCGTGCACCGTCCCAGGAGCCTCAACATGCGCCGAATGTTTTCTACTGCCGCAATCGTGTGCCTTGCTTCGACCTTCCTTCTTGCTGCTACCTCCGACGCTCCCCTGCTGCTGCGTTTTCCCACCGTCAGCAAGACGCAGATTGTCTTTAACTATGCGGGCGATCTATGGATCGTCAGCCGCGAGGGCGGCGATGCCCATCGCCTCACCTCCGGCATTGGCATCGAGACTCTCCCGTATTTCTCGCCCGATGGCTCGATGATCGCTTTTACCGGCGAGTACGACGGCAATCGCGATGTCTACGTCGTTTCCGCCACTGGCGGAGTGCCGCGTCGCCTCACCTATCATCCCGCCGAGGAAGACGTTGCCGGATGGACTCCCGACGGCAAGAACATTTTGTTTAACTCCTGGGGCAACAGCTTTATGCATTTCGAGGACCAGCTCTACACCGTGCCGCGTCGAAGGCGGCCTTCCGACGCAGGTGCCTCTGCCGATCGCCGAAGACGCATCCTTCTCACCCGATGCAACGCATATTGCCTACGTCCCGCACCCCAAGTGGCAGGAGGCTTGGAAGCGTTACCACGGCGGCCAGACCACTCCGATCTGGATCGCCGATCTCAAAGATTCCAGCATCGTGAAGGTGCCGCGCGAGAATTCCAACGATCATCATCCCATGTGGATCGGGGACACCATTTATTTTCTCTCCGACCGCACTGGTCCTGTCAGCCTGTTCGCCTACGATACAAAGTCGAAGCAGGTGAGCGAGGTCCTGCACAGCGACGGACTTGACTTCAAGACTGCAACTGCCGGTCCTGATGCGATCGTGATCGAGCAATTTGGCGCCATCAAACTCTATGATCTGCAATCTCACCAGGCGCACAACGTGAACATCCATGTGGTGGGAGATATCGCGGCTGTCCGGCCGCATTTCGCCAAAGTCGAGCCCAAACGCATCCAGAATTTCGGCATCTCGCCCACCGGAGCGCGAGCCCTATTCGAAGCCTGGGGAGAGATTTTTACCGTTCCCACGGATAAGGGAGATATTCGCAACCTGACGCACAGCCCCGCCGTCGCCGATCGCGATCCGGCATGGTCGCCCGATGGCAAGTCCATCGCTTACTTCAGCGACGAATCCGGCGAATACGAGTTGTGCATCCGCGATCAGAACGGTCTCGGTGTTGTCCGGCACATCAATCTCGGCAATCCTCCGTCGTTTTTCTACTCTCCGACGTGGTCTCCTGACGGCAAAAAGATCGCCTATGGCGATAAGCGGCTGCAGTTGTGGTATGTCGATCTCGATAAGCCTTCACCCAAGCTGATCGACGCCGATTATTTCGGAGGCTTTGGCTCGACCCAGTTTGGCCAGACCTGGTCGCCCGATAACAAGTGGATTGCATACGTCCGCCAGTTGCCCAGCGGCCAGCACGCGGTATTTGTTTATTCGATCGATCAAGCCAAGACGTTTCAAGTCACCGACGGCATGAGCGACACGCTTTATCCCGCTTTCGACAAAAACGGTAAGTATCTCTACTTCACTGCCTCGACCAATGTGGCCCTAACCTCAGCCGGCCTCGATATGTCGAGCGACGAACATCGTGTCACCCGTAGCGTCTACCTCGCCGTTCTCAGCAAGGACGAAAAGTCGCCACTCGCTCCCGAGAGCGACGAAGAAAAAGCCAAAGACGAAAAGAAGCCGGATCAGGATAAGGACAAGGACAAAACAAAAGACCAGGCGTCCGACAAGGACAAGAAAGAAAAGAACAAGAGCGCAGAGAAATCTGCCGACAAAGACAAAGACGGAAGGACGACAAAGACAAAGACAAAGACAAGAAGGAAGAGCCTGTCGTCGTCAAGATCGATATCGACGGCATCGGCCAGCGCATTCTCACGCTGCCGATCCCGCCGAAAAACTACATGAACATGCTCCCCGGGAAGTCGGGCATGCTGTTCCTGTCGGAAGGCCCGCAGGTTGTCACCGAAGACGACTACCCGAACATCAGCCAGACCATTCAGAAGTTTGATCTCAGCAAACGCAAGGTCGACAAGGTCATCGAAGACGTGAACGATTTCACCATTTCCTTCGACGGCGAAAAGATTCTCTACCGCAAAGGCGATTCTTGGGCGACTGCTTCGGTCGACGACGGGCCGGGCGGCGGTGGTCCGCCCAAACCTGGTTTCGGACCTCTGAAACTCGACGGCTGGGAAGTCTACGTGGAGCCGCGCGCCGTCTGGAAGCAGGTTTACAACGAGACCTGGCGCATCGAGCGCGATTTCTTCTACGACCCGCACTATCACGGACTCGATTTGGAAAAGGCCAAGAAGAAATATGCGCCGTATCTCGACGGTATTGCTTCCCGCGACGAACTCACCTATTTATTCCAGGAGTGCCTCGGCGAAATGACGGTGGGTCATATGTTTGTCGGCGGCGGCGAAGCGCCCGAGCCGAAGAAGGTTAAAGGCGGACTCCTTGGTGCCGACTATTCGCTCGAAAATGGCCGGTACCGCATCGCCAAGGTCTACGACGGAGAGAACTGGAATCCTGGCAACGAGGCTCCGCTGACTCAGCCGGGAGTCAACGTCAAAGCGGGAGATTACCTGCTTGCGGTCGAAGGACGGGACCTGCACTCCTCCGACAATATCTTCAGCTTCTTTGAAAACACTGCCGGCAAGCAGGTCGTTCTCAAGGTCGGCGCGAATCCGGATGGCAAGGATTCCCGCGAGGTGACGGTCGTTCCCGTTGAGAGCGAAGAAAATCTTCGTCACCTCGCCTGGATCGAGAGCAACCGCCGCCAGGTCGATAAGGCCACCGGCGGCCGCATCGCTTACGTCCATGTACCCAACACGGGCGGCGGTGGATACACCAGCTTCAATCGCTACTTTTTTTCGCAGGTAGGCAAGGACGGTGCGATCATCGACGAGCGCTTCAATGAAGGCGGACAGCTTGCCGACTACATCATCGATTATTTGCGACGGCCCCTACTGAGCAAGGTCATGACCCGCGAAGGCCACGACTGGAACAGTCCCTCGGAGGCGATCTACGGCCCGAAGGTTCTGATCATCAACGAAATGTCCGGTTCGGGCGGAGACGCGCTGCCGTGGTACTTCCGCAAATCCGGCATTGGTCCCCTCATTGGCAAGAGAACCTGGGGCGGCCTCGTCGGCATCGGAGGTTATCCCGAACTGATTGACGGAGGCCATGTTACAGCTCCGCGAGCCGCTATCTACGGCCTCAACGGCGATTGGGAAGTGGAGAATCACGGCATTCCTCCTGACGTGGAAGTTGAACTCGATCCCGCCGCGTGGCGCGCCGGCCATGACGCGCAACTCGATAAGGCCATCGAAGTCGTGATGCAGCAGTTGAAGGACCATCCGCTGCCCGAGATCAAGCGTCCGCCGTATCCGAACTACCACGAGCACGATGATTTGGGGGTGAAATAGGCCGGGGAATGGTCAATCAGTGAAGTGACCGGGTTTCGACACTGACAGATGGATTACTTGCACAAGTGGCGACATACTGCGCCGCAGCATGGAAAGGGCGTTGAAACGACGTGCGGCTCTCGTCGGGCATTTGGAACTGACCGCGCCCGCGATAGCTGGCATTCTGCTGGTGCCATTCTTCGGATTGCGGATGTTCGGCCCCTCTCTCTTTCTCTATTACCTTCTAGCCGGGATCGCATTGTCATGGCAGTGCTACTCAGTTGCCGCGCCAAGTTGGGAAAAATGGCTAGTGGGGAAAGGTGTTCCTCAGGAGGAGGCAGATAGTCTTGCACATCGATCTGGCCTTGCGTGGCCCCCGGGGATTGCTGGCGTTGGCTCTTTTGCGCTTCATACTACTGCCGCAGCGATCTGCGGAATCCACCTGGGTCCCTGGCTGCTCAGCCGCTGGTATGCCTGGATACTACCTCTCTTGGGAATGTCGAGCCACACCCCTACAGGTAACGACTGGCTTCAACATTTTGAATTAACAAGCATTGTGCCAGCGCTGGTGGTCGGTTATCTCCTGTCTAGATATTCGGGGAGGTTGGCAACCTACGCTTGGGTTCTGCCCACAGCCATTCTTGTTTATAAGCTACTGACGTTTACCGAGCCTCAAGCTTCGGTCCTTGCACCCCACTCTTCGATGCGATGGGAGTATTTCTTCGTCATTCAGCGAAGAATGCCGACCTTTGCCATCGGCTTTGGTGGTATTGACCCTATCCGCGTTGCGGAGCAGATAAACGTGGTGGCACCTTTTTACGCGGGTATGGCGTACAGTGCTGGGGCAATTGCTGAAACACATGATTTATTGAAGAGAATCTTCGGCAGATCCCGCATACAGCCTGAAACAGAGACAACTCAGATGGAGGAGAACACTGAAGGTCGCGTCGTGAATGAACACGAAAATCCCACCCGCGAAATCGGCTGACCACCTCTCGGCGACAGTTGTCGATAAATCATGGGAGAACCCATTTTACCTCGTCCTCTATTCTTCCGTCTGGCACCGAATCGCCCCGGCGTTTTGACTTCTCAGGTTACGCCTTTGCGCTTACTTCACCGCCAGCAGTGATTCCACTCCCGGTTTGTACTTGTAGTAGTTTCCGACCGTTTGCAGATGCTCAATGATCTCTTCGTCATACCTCTGCTTCAAAGCCGGCGACAGAATGCTGTGCTGTGCGTTCGGGTCCGCTTGGAGATCGAACAGATAACTCTGCGCCGGTGAGTCGTACGTCGTATACAGATAGCGTCCATCGGCCGTCAGAATGCCGTACACCGCGCGCACATCCGACGCCAGCAGAAGATCCTGCCGCGGATAAGAATCCAGTTCCTGCTTCGTCTCGGTGAATAAAGGGCGTCCGTAGAGCGGATTCTGACGAATCGGCCGGTGCCCCAATAAGTAGTAGAGCGAAGGCGTCACATCCGTCAGAGTCGAAGGACGCGTATCGTCATACACAAGTCGTTCGCGGATCTTTGAGGGCAGGTGGATGATCAGCGGCACCCGCATCACTTCTGGCCAGATCAAGGTTGAATGACTCATGCGGCCGAATTCGCCGGTGGCATCGCCGTGATCGCTGGTCACAATGATGATGCTGTTGTCGTACAGGCCACGCTGCTTCAGATAGGTGAAAAACTCGCCAAGGCGGGAATCAACCCAATGCACTTCATACGTGATGCGCGTGTTCAGCCCCGGCCGGTCCGGCCAGTGCTGCGACGTTGGAGAAGGCACGTCATTGCGGGCGAACTGGTGAACATTCTTCGGTTGAGCGTAAACAAAAACGGGCTGATCTGGACTCTGCCGCGAATCCAGGACCGCCTCCGCTTCGCGCAACGTGGACCCAATTTCCAGCTGGTTCCAAAGCTTCTTGTCGGTGTCCAACCGCACGATGTCGTCGTCGGCAGGCACGAGCGCGCTTAGGACTTCATCGACGCTGACCAGCATCTTGTACCCGTCGGTGTGCAGCACTCTATCGAGGCTGTTCAGTTTGGAAAATGGCTGCAGGTAATGAGCATGCAGCATCATCGCCCCCGACCAGATGGCCGGTTCGGAAAGGGAAGTCCCCGCATATTGCGAATAGACGTTGTGAAGAACCACGCTATCGCGTGCGAAGGCATCGAGGCTCGGAGTGTAGTCGACATGCGGATTGTAGGCGCCGAGGTAATCGGGCCGCATGGAATCGATCACGAAGAGAAATATGTTCGGCCGGTCGCTTTTGGTGGCCGAAAGTGAATTGACCAATTGGACATCATTCCGGGCCCGGGTGTCGCGGATATTCGTGTTCTCGCGCAGAATGCGGCAAAGATCACCGCACACTTCGTTGCGCGAGTTGCCCAGGATATGGTGTGCTAACTGAAAGGAATTATCGTGTCCGGCGTACTCCTCGAGGCTCAACGAAATCTCATCGTCGGTCGAGCCCAGCGGTTTACTCCACAGAATTTCGGTGGCTTGAAGTCCCTTATACGTGAGCACTCCGACGACGACGATGCCGAGCACAAAAACCGCGGAATACTGCGCTCGTACCCGCCGCAGGCGGAAGAGACACATACTGACCACGACCCAAAGCAGAAGCGTCACCGTGCTCTGCAGAAACCCGCTCCAGTCAGCGTCTCCGATGATGTAGGGAAACGCGATGGCCAGTCCGCACGAAGCCAGCAGCACGATCCAGATACCGAGCGAGCTTCGAAGCGACGCTCCGATCCGAATCGACGACCCTCCCGCATTACTAGCCGGCGCTTCTGACGTTCGATCCAGGAATGGAAGCACAAGCGAGAATCCCCAAAGCGTCAGCGTCAAGGCTAGCGAAGCGGAATAAATCTGCGCCAACGCTCCTCCGAAGCTCAGCGCGCCACCGAGAAATGCGTGCAATACGATCCATAGAACGGCAAAGACCAGCGCGCCGTTTGCGCCCATCTGAAATTCCCGAGGCCTCGCATTTTTCATTGCGATCAACGAGATCACGTTCAGCAGTGAGAAGACCGCCAGAGCCAGGGCTAGATGAGAGATCAAACTCCAGGCAGCAAATTCCGCATCCGCAGCGTGGAAGCCGAGTGCATGCGTCTGGCTGTACATGCGCGCTCTGGTGCCGATCAGATAGACGGCGCTTACGACCGTCGCGGCGAGCACTGCCCCGGAATACGGAAAGACCCTGCTCGCAGCCGGCGCGATGGAAGTCGCATCCGGCTTACGATTCAACGGCCGCCAAAGACTTGCGATCGCAAGCGGAACCAGCGCCGCCAGACTCCACCAATAAGCTGCGCGATTATCTTCCAGTGTGGTCAGGAAAGGCCGAAATGTGATGTAAATGCCTACAAGAGTCAGGCCACTAACGCTCGTCAGGAGCCACCGGCTGCGCCGTTGCCACGAATCGCGCAGATTCCAGCCCGCCCACAAGGCGGCCGCAGATGCGATCCAGTACAACCCTGCTTGATGCCGCACGAACCACGGCATCCAGGCATAAGGCGGCGCCTTGATGAGGAAGTAAAACGTGTACGGCAGGAAGGCCAGCAGGCAGTAGATCGACGTGAGAACGAAATACATTCCCACGAGCAGCCGCAGCAGCGTATTGATCCACAACCTCAAGCCTCAGCCCTCAAGAGGGGAGACGAACCCCCCGGTTTCCACTGCCTCAATTCTCAATGAGCCGGTGTCCAGGCAGCAAGTTACCGTCGCGCCCGCGGGTTAGGTGTACCATGTATGCCGTTCCGGAAGTCCGAACAGGAGATTCAGACGTATGAAGTCTGCCCCTCGCAGTTGTCTTTCGGTGCTATCGATGGTCACGACGCTCTTCACGTTGGCGGCGGCGCAACAGTGGAACGCGCCCACCACCATGAAAAAGCTGAGTAATGGCTTGGTCGTGGTCATCTCCGAGGATCATTCCGCTCCCACCTTCGGACTCTGCATCAGCTATGGAATTGGTTTCCGTCTGGAGCCCGAGGGACGCACCGGGTTCGCTCACCTGTTCGAACACATGATGTTTGAAGGTGCGCCCAACGCTCCCAAGGGCGGTATCACAAAAAAACGCAGCCCCGGCCAGCTGATCGGGGCTTGATTGCTTGCTACGAATCTGTCTCACACCCGAATGATCATCACCTCGGTGGCCTTGATCAGGGCCGCGGCGGTTTGTCCCTTCTTCAATTTCATTTCCCGCACCGCATCCGACGTGATCAGAGACGTAATCAGCTGTCCTCCGACCGAGATCGTGACCTGCCCCACCAGTCCGCTAACTCGTACGTCGACGATCCGTCCGACCAACTGGTTGCGTCCGCTTATCCGTTTGTAGCTGACGCGCCGCTCCTCTTCATTGTGGCCGCGCGAACGGTAGAGTAGTCGGTCGATTTCCTCTTGCGGGATGCGATGGTGTCCGCCTGCGGTCTGAACGCTGCTGATCTTCTTTTTGTAAATCCACTGTTTGATCGTCGGAAAGCTGATTCCTAGCTGCACCGCCGCATCACGGAGGTGAATCAGTTGTTCGGTGTTTTGTGCGGACTTCGCTGCCTTGGGCATCGACGGAAATCGTACTGCCATTGACGGCAGCGGTCAACGGGGACGATGAAGTGCGAATGCTGGAATTGCTTATCCCACATCGCCTATAGTCGTATTGGATTAGACAGAAAAATCGTATGTAATGTACACTTCAGAACTCGTCAGACCAGATCTGAATTTCTTGGAGAGTCTTACATGCGTCGCTTCGCACTATCTTTCTGCGCGTTCGTCCTTTTTTGGCCGGCACTGTCCTCTGCGCAGGACCCTTGCACGAACGGCCATGAGTTTGCCACTACCGATTGCACGCTGACCTGGCACGGCATCACCGTGTACGGTGCGTATGACGTCGGCGTCGGCTGGGTTAGCCACGGCTTACCGGAAAACGGCTACAACTACGAAGGCGAATCCCTCGTGAACCGAAACGGCTATCAACATCGATTCCTGGTCGCGCCGAACAACCTGTCGCAGACGGGTTTCGGGATCCGGGGCAAGGAAGAGTTTGAGACGGGCTGGTCAGTTGTGTTCAATGCATCGACCGGCATCAATCCGCAATCTGGCCTCCTGGCCAACGCATCAAAGACGGACATCATCAACAACGGCCTTCCCCGGAGCAGCTATTCGATCGCCATCGACGGTGCGCGCGCCGGTCAGCCGTTCAATGACGAATACTATGCTGGTATCTCATCCAAAGATTTTGGCACGTTGACCTTCGGCCGGCAGCGCTCGCTCGGAACCGATGTGATGCTACAGTACGATCCGGCCAGCGGTAGCTATGCCTTTTCCTACATCGGTTATAACGGCACCATGGCTGGCGGGGGTGACACCGAGGATAGCCGTTGGGACGAGGCTCTGAAGTATCGATTCGCCTATGGCCTTGTCCATTTCGGCGCGATGTACAAGTTCGCCGATGGTTCCGGTGGTTGCTACTCGGCCTCCGCAGGCTGGACTGATACCACCTGCACGCCGGAATCGGCGCATAACAATGCCTTTGGATTCGATCTGGGCGGGAAAGCCGATAAGTTCTCCGCCGACATGGTCTTCCAACATTACAACCAGGCGATCAGCGTATTGAACCCCTTGCTGGGACCACAGAGTCTGGCGGCGCCCTATCAGTCGACTACCGACAGTATCAACACAAACCAAATCACCGGAATCAATCTAATCGATCCGAACGACACCGTATACGGGATCGTGACCGACAACAATGCAGCGATGGTCGCTGCCAAGTATGTCTCGGACCAGTGGAAGTTTTTCGTTGGCTACGAATACATCTGGCAGAACAACCCGAAAAACCCGCTGGGTGTCGGCGCCTCCGATCAGGGTGGTTATTTCATGAGCGGGGTTGAAGACAACAATCTTGATTCTGAAAAACTGGTGAATATCTGGTGGACGGGCGTGAAGTACACCTACGCCAAGAAGACCGACTTCACGTTCTCGTGGTATCAGCAGCGGCAGAACGACTTCCGTGTTCCGCCGGCCTGCACGCCCGCAAGTTTCCGCGCTTCCTGCGCAGGCACCCTTAACGAAGGGTCGCTTTATGTGGATCACCACTTCACCAAGCGTTTCGATGGTTTCGCCGGAATTGCGTATTCGTGGGTGAGCGGCGGTCTAGCCATTGCCATTCCTCATGGTCCTGGCGTCCCCTATAACGCCAACAACAACTTTGCTCCGACCATCGGCGGTCGTTTCGCTTTCTGATCGATTCCTCGACTCTTGCCGATCTAGGGTCGTTTCGACGGGCGCGCCTGCGGGGGCGCGGTAGAATCAGTCTGAAGAGACGCCATGCGCATTTCGAGCCGCCGCGGAACGATCGTGTTCTTCCTTTGCCTGGGCATCGGCCTGGTGGCGCTGGCGGTCGCGCTCAACGTTGGATGGATCATCCTCAACTGGCGCGAGGGCGTCCTGCTGTTCTTCGGGATCGTTTTCTTCGCCCTCATCATCGCGGGCATGGTGGTGAACACCATCTTTCTGGTGCGCGAACTGCGGCGCAGCGAGCAGCACGACAGTTTCATCAATGCCGTAACCCACGAGTTGAAGACCCCGGTGGCCTCGATCCGGCTGCATTTGGAAACCCTGCAGCGAAGGGACCTGCCTGAGCCGCAAAAACAAGAGTTTTACCGCGTTATGTTGAGCGACGTCGACAGGCTGACTGATACGGTCGAACAAGTCCTGCGTGCCGGCCGGGCGGGTGATAAGAAGGCAGGACGCGAGAAAGCGGAAGTGGATTTCGGACAATTAGTTCGCGACTGCATGGACGCGACGCGCACCCGCCATCACCTTCAGCCCGAGGCATTGCGTTACGAGGACGTCGCCAGCAACGGCAACGGGTTGCACGTCCGGGGTAGCGCCGAGGATTTGCGAACCGCCGTCTCCAACGTTCTTGACAATGCCATTAAGTATTCGGGCGACGAGGTCAACGTGCGGGTTCGCCTCGAAACTCCGGACGAAAAACGCGTTGTGCTGCGCGTTCAGGATCAGGGGGTCGGCATTTCACCCGACGATCTCAAGCGCATCTTCAAGCGCTTTCATCGAGTCACCAACCGCTCCCTGGCGCACGTGAAGGGGACGGGTCTGGGATTGTTCATCGTGAAAGCCATTGCCAAGAAACACGGTGGAGATGCCTTCGCCGAAAGCCCGGGTGAAGGTCAGGGAACGACCGTCGTCATCGAACTGCCGCGCCTCGATTCCCCTGCCGAGAATTCATCGAGGTCGAAGGCATGAGTCGCGTTCTAGTGGTGGAAGACGAAGCGCACCTGGCGCAGGGTCTCCGCTTCAATCTTGAAGCGGAGGGTTACGCAGCAGAAGTGGTTGGCGACGGCGAGGCGGCTACCGATCGGCTTTTAGGACAGAAAGAAAACTTCGACGCCGTCGTGCTCGACATCATGCTGCCAGGCAAAGATGGATTCGACGTTGTTTCCGAACTTCGTGCTGCGAAAAATTATGTGCCGGTGCTCATGTTGACGGCTCGCGGCCGTCCCGAGGACGTGCTCAAAGGATTCGCTTCCGGAGCGGACGATTATCTGGCCAAGCCATTTGATCTCTCGATCCTGCTGGCGCGCCTGCAGGGATTGCTCCGGCGCACCGAGTGGACACGCGGCGGATCAGCCAGCCGTGTACAACCGCCGCCGGTCGATAGCACCAGCGTAGGTGACTTTGGCAGCTTCTCTTTCGGCGGTAAAACCATCGACTTTGGAGCCCTCCAACTGCGGTCGGGCAGCACCACTATCCATCTCACTCTGATGGAATCGGAACTCCTGCGTCATCTTGTGCGCAACGACGGGCGCATCGTCTCCCGCAAACAGATTCTGGAAGAAGTTTGGGGTTTGCACGAAGATACGGACACTCGGGCGATCGATAATTTCGTAGTTCGCCTGCGCCGCTACATCGAGGACGATCCAGGCCATCCGCGGCACTTGCTCACCGTGCGGGGTGTGGGATACCGGTTTCTGGCTAAGCCGGAAAGGAAACCGTAGGTCGTCCCAGTTATCGGATCGAGTCGAGCAAGCGGCGTCTGAAAGGGTTTTTCTGGTAGGCGAAGATCCGTTTCTCTCCGCACCGTTTCACAATGGTCTTGGGACCATAGCGGCCCCACGAGAAGCCATCGCCCAGAACTGGATTTCGAAGATCAATAAACTGCCACGTTTCATCGAACCCTTTCGCGAACGCGCTAAGATCCGGGTCCGTGCTATTGACACAGAATGAAAAAGAAAGAACTCCTGGATTCTCGGCCCACATCAAGTCGCTGAGCGTACCCGAAACCTGATTGATCTCACTTTCCCATGGTGGGTTGCCTCCCCGAATCACCTCGCGGACGAAGTGAAGAAGGCTGTTGGTTTGAAACACAACCACAGGTGCATCATGCGAGATATAAAAGATCGGACCCCACTCCCTGGAATCCGCAGTAAGGTCAACCGCCCAGAAGTTTCCAGCGCCATCGTTCGCGAGCGCGATGGCATTCGAAAAAACTGAGTCGAGGCCGAAATTGTTGAGATGCTCTGCGAAGCGAATCTCCTCGAGCCAAGTGCCGGAAAATCCTCCTGCGAAACGCAATAATTCATGAATCTCGGTGGGGATTTGACAAGGCAATTGGAGTGCGAGAGAACCTAATTCCTGGTCAGACCACGGCGGCAATAATCGGAATCTATCGCTGTTGCCGTCCTCGTTGACGAAAACTGTTCCTTCGGATTGCCTCAAAAGTTCGATCAGCGGATTCATCATCTGTGTTCTACGCGCGGCATAGTTCCGCCACCAGAGTCTCTCGCCGCTTCAGCGCAATGCTATCCATTCGGCGCAGGACGGTCACGTAAACCGGAATCGAAGCCGCGGCCAGGATCAGGAAGAGTGCGACAGCGATCCACAGGTTGTCGTAAAGCCGGGCAACCGCGAAAATGACGACTCCGATCCCCACAATCACAATCTGAGTTCCCAAACTCGCGAGCACCGTAGTCTGCGATACATTCTGCCGTCCGAAGCTAGCAAAATCGCGTTTCTTCGGCGACGACATGGAGAGCAGATTTCCTGCCGTAAAGTTCAGCGGCGCCGCGAACAGCAGCCCCGCCAGTGTGGCGATCGTGACCGCGAGATGAGGCGCGCCGTAGAGGTATGTCACGGCGATCCATGCGAAGACCGTGTTCGCCGCCAGGATGCCGGCGTGCGTAAGATTTTTCCCCAGCACAATGTTCCGGAAGGGAACCGGGCAGGCGTAGAAGAACTGGACTCCACTCCCATCCCCTCCGAAGCTGTTAAAGACCAGGTTCGTCAATACCAGAAGCGAGTAAGCAGCCGCGGCAGGAAAAGCCATGTCCGGCGTGCGGCTCAGCGCGCTCGAGTGCCGAAGCGAATTCAACGGTCCCAGTCGAAAGATCACCAGCATGAAGATCGGCATGATCAACGTGAGCAGCATGGGGCCGCTGCGTGCGAGATAGCGAATTTCCTTTTCAAATACGGCCGCAACCGATTGGGAAGCCCCGGGCAACTCCCAACCTACTTGCAGGCTCTGAACTTGCTTCACGACCGGCCGCGCGCTGGATTCGTTTAGATTTTCCCCGCGAAATTGTGCGCGAATCCTCAGGTGCAGCAGAGATCCGACCGCCAGTGTCATTGTCGCCAGCAAAAGTAGAGACGTGACGCCAACCAGCGGATGTCCGTTCGATGCTTGCGCGATTGCGTCTGAGGCCAATCCCGGCGGCAATACTCCCTGAATCTGAGCGCCAATCTCAATCGTGCGGCGAAACTCCGGGTGCGGTCCCTGATTCACATGCTGCATGATCGGCCCGATCAACTGGAAGCTCAGCATGGTGAGAATAAAAAGAACGCCCATGATCTCCCGCGTGCGCCGCTGCGCCAGCCAGCGCTCGACCCAGGCAAATACCATTTGCATCAGCAGGAGGTTGAATAGCGCGAAGGTGAGCAGTACGACGAGAGCCCAGGGGAGCAACAGCGGCCGCGCCACGCCCAAGCCCAAAAGAATGCCAAAAAGAAACACGCTGCCCAGCGCACTGGCCGGATCGAACAATCCGTACACCAGCCGAATCAAGAAATAGGACCGATACGCGAGGGGAAATCGCAGTAACTCCGAAGAGTCCGGATTATTCGTGAAGGCGGTCGCCATGACCGGAAAGACTTGCCAGAAAAAGAAGATAGGCCACAATAGGATCGCGAGAAATCCTGCCTGCCCCTGTTCCGCGAAGTACCAGGCAAATCCCGTGGCAGCCGCGAACCCGCCGAAACCACCCACCACAAACGCTGATCCCACAATGATGCGCGAGGCCAGTTCCATCTTGCCGCGCTTGCTGCGCAGTCCGTTGACGAACATGCACCACCGCAATGTAGCGATGGCGCGGATTTGGCCGGGAACATTCTTCGAGGATGTCATTTCGTGTTTCCCATTCTGGCACAACGATGCATTGGGAGCGCTTGCGCATCGCGCTGAAAATGCGACGCTTCCGCGGACACTTTAAAGAACTGGAACCTCATTTTTGTGATCGCAATCACTTGTGACGGTAGGGTCCCTCACAGTTATCTCGTTGTTTCCGATAAAGACTGTAGAGTGGTTATGAAGAGGTACTTTTAGATGACGCCGTCCGAAACAGTTCCGTTGTGGAGTACCGTCACGCATCCTTTGACCAGCGCGCTAGAGTTTGCCTTCGGATGCCACCACACGAAGCTGAGCCGTGTCTTTACCCTCGACGGTCACAGCTACAAAGTGTGCTGTGGCTGCGGAGCGCATTTCCAATATTCATTGCAAACCATGTCGATTGTGCGCCACTCCAAGATATTCCCCGTGCTTCGCCGCTTGCGGGCCAGCCGTCTCCACCGTCGAAGAATGTCGCTGCGCCGGTCGCGCCGGCCCGCTTAACCCGAATCCTCGAAAATAGCCCGTCATCCCAGCCAGCTGAGTTCCTGTTCGGTGCGGCTTGTGCCCCCCACGATGCGAAGAAAGATTTCCTCCAGCGTGAGTTTCTCGCCCGAGACTTCAATCGCATCTCCCAATCCCGCGGGCGTTTGGGCCTCCACGCCCGCCCGCAGATCTTCGAGGGATCCCTGGGCTACCAGTCGTCCCTGATGAATGATGGCGACGTGGCTGCAAAGACGCTCCACGATCTCCAGCACATGCGAGGTCAGGAAAATCGTAGCGCCCCGCGCGATCATCCCCTGCAGCATCGCTTTCAGCGTCCCGGCAGCGATTGCGTCCACCCCTTCGAACGGTTCGTCGAGAAATAGCACCTTCGGCCCGTGGATTACGGCCGCCGCCATCGCCAGCTTCTTCTGCATCCCGTGGGAATAGTCTGTGACGAGTTTCTTGGGCTGATCCGCGAGTTGCATGAAATCGAGCAACTCAGCGGCTCGCTTCGCGGCGGTTTGACGGTCGAGGCCGTACATCCGTCCAGCAAAGCTCAGAAACTCCGCGCCCGTCAGGCGCCCGAACAATGCCATGCCTTCGGGTACCACCCCGATCTGCCGCTTCACCTCGACCGGATGCGTACCCAAGTCAAGCCCGAGGATTTCGATTCGTCCCGAACTTGGCGCGAGCAAGCCAGTCAGCATCTTGATGGTGGTGGATTTTCCTGCGCCGTTCGGGCCCAGAAACCCGAAGAACTGCCCCGGAGCCACGCGCAGGTCAATGTCGTCGACCGCCACAAGTTCTCCGAAGCGGCGCGACAGCCCCTGAGTCGAGATGGTAGGTGCGACATCCACTTGTGCTCGAATCTAGCATATTGGGCGCAGGTTGGGGGCGCGGAGCTACGCGACTGGTGCGGGTTCCGCTTCATCCTTACTGTCTTGCGCTCCACGGCGGAACGATGCCGGCGAAGCGTGCGTAGGCGATGGACTGCCCCAAATGCTCAGCCGCATGGCGGACAATGAACAGCAGAATGCCACGTTGTGTGTTTTTTCCGCCGAACCAGTCCAGGCTCTTGTCCAGATCGGCGTCAGGCATGGCCTTGATCGCTGCTTTGGCGTGGGCAAAGGAATCTTTCAGAGTAGCGATGACCTTCGCCTTGTCGGTGGTCGACTTCTCTATCGTTTTGAGATCGAGGTTAGAAGGTGGCGGTGTGCCGACGAGTTTGTAGAGGTTGTAGTTGGCGCCACTGACGTGAAGGAAGACCTCGGCGAAGGAGCGTACATCGGGCGTGGGCCGCCAGGTATATTTGTCGGCGGGAATCGCTTCTGCGAGCCGAGTGAACTTGTCCTCCTGAATCATCACTTCGGAGAGCACTTCAGACCGATATCCGGTTACGCCGGGTGTTCCATCTTTGTACGGATTCACCTGTGCCGTAAGGCGAATGATTCCAACTGCGAATACCAACAGACCCAGTGCGACGAGGGCTCGCTTCATGGGGAGAACCTCCTTGTATCAGATGAAAAATACACAACTAAAGACGCATGTCTCGTTCGAGCGTTAGCGCTTGTGTTTGCAATTTTGCGATGCAATCAAAGGCATCTGGCAGCATAAGACCTGCTCGTTGCCTCGGTGCTATCGGCATCAGGCGTGCAACTTAGCGAAAGCGCGTACTGCGCCAGAGGGCAATTCCGCAAGTGGTGAGTAGCGCAAGCATCGCGACCGTGAGCGCTGCTGCCCAACCGATGGAAATGTCCACGTGGGGAAGCCTCGCCATCACAGCGAGCACCGCGAACAGACCGGTCGTGCCGAGAATGAGCAGCCAATCGAGAAGCGTCCGCCCAGTTGAGACGGTTCCATGAGCGCGGCCTTCCATGCCGGCGCGAACATATTCGGTCTCGACGTTGTAGCGCTGGCCTTCGCGGTCGGCGGCGTCCTGCCACGACGAATGCTCGCGCTCGGTCGCCGAAGAGAGTGCAATCGCCAATGCCCCCAGCGCCATCAGCAGCGATCCTCCGGCCACTTGCGCGTAGACCATGTGGCTGACGCCGCGGAGTTCGTGAAAAACCAGAACGCCCCACAGCAGTCCCCAAAGCTGATTCGTGTTCGAGAGCGGGATGCCTCGGCTGATGCCTACATATTTTGTCGCGTACTGCTGGAACAAATCGCCGAGCACCCAAACGAAGCCACCGAGCATCAGCCAGAACAGCACCGTACGGGCGCCGATGAGTTCGTGCCAGAGCGGAGTCGAGCCCCGGTATCCCATTGCAAGCAAAGTCATCGTTGCGAGCTCGCCGACGGTAAAGAATGTAATGAACGACATGGGGTTCATGCCCGTCAGATACGCTTTTCGGTAAGGAATGTACATCGTCCCCCACAGAATGCCCGCGCCGAGCGCGGCGTAGATTCCTAGTGCGGCCTTTCCCTGAGTGGCCTGATGCGAGGACGCGATGGCCAGCAGCGTTGCGCCCCCAAACATGCAAATCGCTCCACCCAACACGCCTGTCCAGCGCTTCCATCCGGCAAAGCGGAGCTCGTTGAACAGCAGAAATCCCCAGAAGATACCGAGCAAGCTGTTTGTGTTCCACAGCGGAAACGCAATGCTCAGCCCGACGTTGCGGATGGCGTAAATGGTCAGCGTGTTGGCGACCGCCCACATGCAACCCGCGAGCACAGCCCACACGATGAGATGCGGCGCCTGGCGGATGTCGTTCCGGACGTGAGCTGTGCCCCGGATAAACGCCGGCACGCTCCAACGCGCGAGGAATACCCCGAACACCATGATGAGCGACACGGTGATGGGAGAAATCTCTGGGTTCACAAGCTTAATGGGAGCTTCCGCGCCACCGAGCCATGCGCCAGCCGCGAACCCGCAAAAGATTCCAAGAGCCTGCAGAGTGCGCAAACGGTTCGCAGGTACAGATGTGTGCGGCGGAGGCACGATCGCAGGCTGCGAGTTGGCCGGAAGCATCAGCTGAGTTTATCCAGAAGCACGAAACCGCCCAGGAGCACGACCAGCGGGATCCAGAAGTGAATGTCAGTGGCTACCGCACGGAATATGTTTCGGGGAGTCGGGTTGGATATCGCCATGAAGGATTGCGGGAATCTGGAGTGCCATCTTAGGCACAGTCGCGTGGAGTGTCAACGCAATCCAAACTTCCCGCCCTCTCGTACTACTGGTGCAAGCAATTTCAACGAGACAGGAGAGTTTATGAAGACGAAGTTCGCAGTGTTGTGTCTGGCCCTGCTGAGCATTTCGGCGCCGCTGCTGATGGCCGGCTCCAAGGATCCGATGGTGGGTGGCGCGGCGATGTATGCCAACAAAGACATCATCGACAATGCCGTCAACTCGAAGGATCACACGACCCTTGTGGCTGCGGTCAAGGCCGCCGGATTAGTGGATACCCTGAAGGGCCCTGGTCCGTTCACAGTATTCGCGCCGACGAATGAAGCCTTCGCTAAACTGCCCGCCGGCACGGTGGAGACTTTGTTGAAGCCCGAGAATAGGGAGATGCTGACGAAAATTCTCACCTACCATGTGGTCGCAGGCCGCATCAGTGCTGCTGATTTGAAGAAACAGATCACGGAAGGCCACGGCCAGGCCACGCTGAAAACGGTGAGCGGAGGCACACTGATCGCAATGATGCAGGGCAATTCAATCGTGCTCAAGGATGAAAAAGGTGGAATATCGATGGTGACGATTCCCAACGTGTTCCAGTCCAACGGAGTGATTCACGTCGTAGATTCGGTGGTTCTGCCGAATTAGTCGCCGACCAGATGGTCAGATATCGTGAAATCCCATCCTGGCCGCAAACGATGCGGTTAGGATGGGACATCCCCAGCAATTTCGGAAGAAGTCTTTCGCCAATCAAACGTCGTTACTGCAGACCTGCGATGCGCTGGCGGACTTCACCCGAAATATTCTTGGGCAACGGTGCATAATCGAGCCCGGCGGTCATGGTCTCGCCGCGATCGACCATCCATCTTAAGAAACCAATCAGAGCTTCCCGGCGGGGCACGCTCTTCTGATCCATGGGCACCAGAAACCAGGTAAAGCCTGTAATGGGATAGGCCTTTGCTCCCGGTGCATTCGTAAACGAGATGCGAAAATCAGGCGGCATATCTCGAATCGACGCCGCAGCTTCTGTCAGGCTCTCCATGCTGGCGGTGACGAACTTGCCATCAGGGTTTCGCACGCTGCCGACCGTGAGTCGATTTTCCTTGGCGAAGCGCATGTCCACATAGCCGATCGCACCTTCCAGCCGGTGGACCGTTCCAATCACGCCTTCATCTTCTTTGGCGCCCAAGCCGATTGGCCACCGGACCGAGGCGCCAATGCCGACTGAAGATCGCCACTGGTAGCTCACTTTGGATAGAAAATCTGTGAACAGATAGGTCGTTGGATTTCCATCGGAGCGGTGGACCACTATGATTTCCTGATTCGGAAAATTCTTGCCGGGATTTTCTCCGACGATCGCCTCGTCGTCCCATGAAGTGATTTTGCCCAGGTTGATGTCGGCCAGAACCTCGGCTGAAAATTTGACCTCGCCGGTGATTCCCGGAATGTTGTAGATCGGGACAACGGCTCGCAGCACCGTCGGCACGTGCAGGATGTCTCCTTTCGCTCTTGCCATTTGCTCATCCGACATGGGGATATCAGTGGCGCCAAAATCAACCCTGCCTTTCACGACCTGGGAGATGCCTCCGCCGCTTCCGACCGCACTATAGGAGATCCGAATGTCCGCGCGCTGTTTGGCGGCATCTTCGTGAAACTGGGTGAACCATTTCGCGTAGATCGGGTAGGGAAACTCAGCGCCCGCGCCTGCCAGGCTCAACGGACCGTTGTCTTGCGGAGCAACGCTGTCTGGACTTTTGTTTTGCGGAGTTTTGTCTGCCTTCGAGGAAGAGTTCCGCGCGGCCGGAGCCGTTTCCGGCGACGCCGGCTGAGGCGCGTCGTTGGAATTGTTCGGGTTGTTTACAGGAGCGGCGGCAGCGACTGGCCGGAGACTCTCAGTCACGGACGGGTACGCGAGGCGATCGACAGCCGCGCCTTCCGTTGCTTCTTCTCGTTCGGCCGCCGGCCGCATCACGTGCACCGGCGCGCGATCGCCGGTCGAAGCGTCACGACTCTCGCTGGCTGGCGATTCGGGTGTGAGCCCTGTCGCGTCTGGCTTTGAATCGGCGATCTCGACCGCGCCGTCACCAGTCTCCGGCGCGGCTTGAGCCCGTCCGCGGGCTCGCAGATCCAAGGTGAGCAGGACCGCAATCAAAGCCAGGGCCGCAAGAATCATCGCGGCACTCGATTTGCTGATTTGAATTGTGAGCACAGGTTGTGACGCCGGGCGAGGGGACGGAGCATTCTTAGACATAACCACCGCCGGATGCAGACGGCATATCGTACACCCGGAATTCGTAGCGGGAGAAGCCGAAAAGCCAAACCTGTTCAGGGTGGGCCAGCAACTACGGATTGACAAGGAACCGACTCAAGCGCACCATTCCAACGCCGGACTTCGAAGTCTGCTGTTCACGAGGTTTCTTCATGACACCTAATCGCCTGCGAGAAATGGCTCTTGCTCTGGGTCTGCTCACCGCGACCGCATTACCCGGCATGTCGCAGATATTCAAACCAGCGGTACTTTATTCCTCCGGCGGACAGGCCGCTACGGCAGTGGTGGTTGCCGACGTCAATAAGGATGGCAACGCCGACGTAATCGTGACCAACAGTATCAGCGGCTCCGTCAGCGTGCTGTTGGGCAATGGGAATGGAACGCTTCAACCGGCAGTCACGTATCCGGTGATATATGGGGGCGCCGACGCTGTGGCGGTTGGCGACTTGAACGGGGATGGCTGGCCCGATCTAGCTGTAGTAAGTAATGGAGGCTATTGTGCAGAGCCTTGTGTGAGCGTGCTGCTCAACAAGGGCGACGGAACGTTTGATCCTGCGGTCGGCTATTCCTCGGGTGGCTTCGACGTCAGTTCCATCGTGATCTCCGACGTCAACGGAGACGGCCGACAGGACCTGGTCTTCACCGATTTCTGCGTGTCGGGCGCATGCGACGGCAACGCCGCGGTGGGGGTTTTGTTAGGAAATGGAGATGGAACCTTTGGCTCTCCGACGCTTTACAGTCTGAAGGGGCAAAGCTATCCGCTGTCGGTCATTGCCGTGGATCTCAATGGGGATGGGAAACCAGATCTGGTCGTGGCAAATGACACTACGACAGGAAGCGGCATCGTCACGGTAATGTTGAATAAAGGGGACGGGACTTTTCCCACGCAAGTGACATATCCGACCGCAGGAGTCGTGCCCAGCTGCGTGATTGCTGTGGACATGAATCGTGACGGCAAGCTCGACCTGGTTGTCTCGAATCTGGACTCAGGGTCGGTCAGCGTGCTCTTGGGCAAAGGGAATGGGATCTTTGGCGCAGCAGTTGCTTATCCGGCAGTGACCTATGCGGATTCGATCGCGATCGCAGACTTCAACGGCGATGGTTCACCAGATGTGGTCATTGCCAACGGCAACGATGGTGGGGACATTGGAACGACTGTCTTTGGCAACGTCACCGTGCTGCTGAACAATGGAGACGGAACTCTGAGAGCCCCGGTCACCATGTATTCGACCGAAGGACGGAACGCCAATTCTGTGGCAGTGGCAAAGCTGAATTCGGCTGCCAACCCGGACTTGGTGGTGGCGAATGGGTGCGATGGATACAAGGACGTCTGCCCGTCGGGTGGCGTTGCTGTATTTCTGGGAACGCCTGACAGGACTACGACCGTACTGACGAGCTCGGCCAACCCATCGAATCCCGGTCAAGCGGTGACCTTCACCGCTTCGATTTCTGCCACCGAGGGGCCGATCCCGAGCGGCACAGTCGTGCAGTTCTATAGCGATACCAAGAAAGTCGGAACGGGGACGACGCTGAATGGCGTAGCCCAATTCACCACATCCTCGCTGGCGGCTGGAACGCACTCGATCAAGGCGAGTTTTCCGAGCAGCACGTTCTTCAAGGCGAGTAACTCCACACTGGAGCAGTTGGTGAATTAAAGAATGTCGGTCCCAAGAAAATGCCCCGGCTCATTCCGCCGGGGCTTTTTCTCTTCAGAATTGAGCGCGGTCTAGAACAGGTTCCACAGGAACTGGTTGTAGACCTCGTGATGGAACTGCACTTCGGGGGCTTTGACAAACGTCCCCAGCGCGCGCGGACAACGATCTGCCGCCGCTTGTTTCAGGTCGGCGTAGCGGCCCTTCACGTCTTCGCCGAGCAGCTTCGACGTCCATTCGGCTTTGCGGAAGTTGTCCAGTGCGTCGTAAATGTTGTCGGGGAGGTAACGCTCGGCTTGGCGGAGGTTCTTGATCTTCGCCGTCTCGCCGTCGAGGCCGGTTTTGAAGATCGAGAGCATCACCATGTACGGGTTGGCATCAGGCGCGACGGAACGGACTTCGACGCGCATGCTCTTCTCATTGCCGATCGGGATACGCACCATCGAACCCCGATCCGTGGCCGAGGCCTTGATCTGGTTGGGAGCCTCGAAGTGCGGATCGAGACGGCGATATGCGTTTACGCTCGGATTCAGCAACAGGCAAATGTCGTTCCCATGAGTAAGGATGCGATCGGTGAAGGCCCAGCCCATCTTGCTGAGCTTCTCTTCGCCCTTCGCGTCCCAGAACAGGTTCTTGCCGTTCTCGCTGATCGAAACATTGGTGTGCATGCCGCTGCCGTTTACGCCAACGACGGGCTTCGGCAGAAACGAAGCGGTCAGGCCCATGTGCGTTGCGACCTGCCGGCAGATTAGCTTGTAGAGCTGGATCTGGTCGGCGGCGGCGACGACTTCTCCGTAGCCGTAGTTGATTTCAAATTGCGACGGCGCCACTTCCGGATGGTCCTTCTCGTTCTGAAAGCCCATCGCGCGCTGCACTTCCGCGGTGGTGTCGATGAAAGTACGAAGAGGATCGCCAGGCAGGGAGTGATAGTAGCCGCCGGTGTTGACGTATTCAAACTTGCCATTGGCCTCGTGATAATGCCGCTCGGCGTCGGGTCCCTTGAAAAGGAAGCCCTCGATTTCGTTGGCGGCGTTGAGCGTATAGCCCTTCTTCTTGTTGAGTTCGTCGGCATAATTCTTGAGCACGCCGCGAATATCGCCGGAGTAAGACGTGCCACCCTTGTCGATGACTTCGCCGAAGACCAGCACTTTGCCTGATCCGAAGACGTCGGCGGGCGCCCAATAAAATGCGCCCCAATCGATGCCCAGACGCAAATCGCTCTCGCGCTGCGCGGTGAAGCCACGAATCGACGAGCCGTCGAATGTGAGGTTGTCGTAGCTTTTCAGCAGGAATTTCTTATCGTAGTCCAGCATATGCAACCGGCCTTCGAGATCGCTGAAGAGCACGGTCACAGCCTTGATCCGTTTTTCGTCGGTTAGGTATTTGAGCCGATCTTCCTGAACCTTGTGGGATGCGGTCCGGTTCCTGCGCTGATCCTTCGCCTTGAGGTTGAGTTCTTCCAGTTCGTCGTAGGACAGTGCCAGGAAATTGCGCAGTTCGTTAGGCATGGATGTCGTTCAGTCTCCTTCGATGTAGACGCTATGATTTGGGCAAAACCGCATCACGGATACACAGAGGTTGAAATGGCTGGTTTCAACGATTGACTTGGAACACGGAAGCATAGCGCGAGAGCGAGACCCCAGCCAATCGAAAAAGCTGATGCGAGGCATAAAAGGGATTTATCCGGAAAGAATTGAAAGATCCCAATTAAAGGCCGAATCCGTGGCCGGGAAGGAGACGCAAAATCGCTCCCAACGCAGTCAGCACGGTGATGAAGTAGACCGTGATGAAACGGCTGGGATGCGAGGGAAGATCCGCCGCAAAGAACGCGTGATATGCGGCTCCAACAGCGACCGGGACAAATAGGATCTCGCGCAAAAGCAGACCCAAGCCAATGCACGCGATCAGCAGCGCGATCCGTTCCGTCTTGCCCAGGGCCTGCGCGGCTTGCCCACCGTCGAGCATCCACACCGGAATCAGGTTCAACAGGTTGAGAGCGGCGCCAACTCGCGCCAGCACCAGCCAGTACGAGTTGCCCGTTTGATACCAGAATGCCGCGCAAGCAAGCGCCGCAAGAAATCCCGCCAGGGGGCCTGCCAGACTCACTGCCGCGCGGGTTTCCAAGGGCACTCCGAGCACCCGCCACCGGACGTAAGCGCCCACACCAGGTAGGAAGATCGGCATGTCCGCGGGCAGGCCGCGGCGTCGTATGTCGACGTAATGGCCCATCTCGTGGATCAGAATGAGTACAGCGAATCCAATGCCGAATTGCGCACCTGAGGCTCTTGAATAGATGGCGACAAATGCTAGAAAGCTCAACAGAAATGCTACGCTCAAGAAGCCGCGCTGCCAGATGCTTCGCTTGGGAGATGTGGGCGGTTTGAACTGCACCTCTTGCACATCAGCGGGGATCCCGAGAGAACGGGCGTGCTCCGCGATCCAGTTGGCTTGTTTCGATGTTGGCGGCAACAACGGCAGGCCGGTGAGCCAGCGCTCCCGCGCGTGTTGGAAGTCTCCACTCGCCTCGAGAGCTTTGGCCTCTTCCGCTAGTCGCTCCAGTTGCTCGGAGTACACCAGGGCCTGGCAATGAAGGCAGACGAGCGCTCCGGGGATGAGTTCGGCGGAGCATCGTCGGCAGTTACGAATGAGTTCCGGGGTTGTCGTGGACACGGCTAGGATTATCGAAGCGCTTTTCCTATTCTACTCGGATTCTGCATCCGTCAGCGCTGGGGCGGAGAGTTGTCGAACGGGCCCAGAACCTGGAACGGGCGACCGGCGCTTATTCTCCATGCCATCCGCATGCCCCAGAACAGAATCAACAGGCCTATACTGCCCCAGAAGGGATTGACCTGTAAATCAAGGAAGGGGGAGACTAAGCCTAGCCCGATGAGTCTTGCCAGCAACGGGCCTAAGCTGGGTGCCAGCTTCTGCGATTCGGGAGACGGTTCCTGCTGCTGAGTCTGTCCCGACTCGCCTTCTAGCTGGCGTTGCTCGGCGGCCAGTTTTTGTTGTTCGGTCTGATGCGGCTTGTGTTGCCCGGCTAGATAAATCCCGATGGGAATCTCTGCCATCGACATGGCCGCGTAAGTCAGAAGAACCGCGGCGATCTGGTAGCGTCGCCCACCCACTCCGCCCGAAGCCTTCATCATCGCGGTGCCTACTAGCCAGCCGACGGCGAGTGCCATGATGCTGATCACCCATCCTTGCAGGATGATTGTCAGCAGCGCGTAGCCGATCATGCCCGCGACTGCCGCTCCGATGCCGGCTGTGATGGCGCGGACAAAGGCGGCGTGCGTATCCTTCCCGCGTTCGCGTTTAATCTTTTCTACGCAACTGGGACACACCATGGCATCGTTGAGCCGGTAGTACGTCGCTCCGATGCCCTGATGGCAGAGTTGACACTGACTGCCCGGGGGCCCAGCGTATTCCGCAGTGCCGAATTGCGGAGTCGGATTGAGCGTTGGATCGTTCATGGTGCGGAAAGATAGCACAGAAATTGGACTATGTCAGTGAAAGGCTGGCGAGTGGTTTGAATTGATTGGCGCTTCATAACTCGTCGGCGTGATCCCGAACGTAGCCGTCGTTCAGGCGAAGCGAGGATCTCCCGCGCAACCAAATGTCTGCTGAAAAAGATTCCTTGGATTGGCCCAGAATCCGATCCCTACCGGTGTGCGGAGGCGCCAGCAGCTAGTTCACGGAGAGTAGTTAGGAATCCGGCAGCCGTGCGGGGATCGTCGAGCGCGTCGAGGGCGATCGTAGCCGAGAACTGCGGAGACTCGGGTCGGAAGCGCACTTGTAGAACATCTTGCTGGCGCACCGTCATCAGCGTGTTGAGCTCGGGAGTAGAATCCTGTTTCCAGTGTGTGCGCGTTGTCAGAACAATGGGGCCGGGCTCGTAAATATCCCACTCGCGTTCGTCGCGACTGCGCGCGGTCACGCCGTGGCTGTGCGCGCACCAGTGATGGCGTACTACTTCGAGCCGGAAAGTGGGTGAACCGCCGAGGTCGGCTTCAAAGGTCAATGTTTCTTTCTGCTTGTGCACGCGGCTCAGAAGCCAGTGAACGGGCAGCGCGCGGGGGCGGAACTTCATGGTAACGCGTGCGTTTTCAAAACTGCGGGAAGGGAATTGCAGCCGGGCGTACAGCCGGGAACTAGTGAGCCACCGAGAGTCGACGACTCGTCCCTTACCTGCGCAAGCGGATTGCACCCAGCGCAGCGCCTCGGCTCCGCGTCGACGGTTGTAAGCGGCGAACAGGACGTACCATCCCCCGAGCGCCACCATCGCACAGACAACGTCAATTAGAAGGCGTCCCACAACGTCTTCACCCAGTCCTCTGATGCCGATGGTACGTCCGAGGTTGCGGCTGGGGCAAGGGGACAATGGACTCCAAAAGCGATTTTTTTGCGGGCTGGGACGCGGAGCTGTGGAAAATCGGGTTTCCAATCGGCGCGCCAGACTAATGGACCTCTTTTTGCAACCTGCCCAACCCCCGAAGCTGCGCCAGATCCAGGGCTCGGCCGTACAATATCGCGGTGGCCTTCGTCATCCGCGATTTCCATCCCGAAGACTTCGAGACGCTGTGGCGGATGGACCAGGAATGCTTCCCGCCAGGGATTTCCTATTCAAAGCAGGAACTGAAAGCCTACATCCGGCAGCGCGGGGCATTCGCGCTGGTCGCCTGCGACGACGCGGGAAAAGTTTGCGGCTTTATCGTGGCTCTCGGTGGCCCTACGGGACACATCGTTACGATTGACGTAATGGGCGCGGCGCGACGCTCGGGAGTGGGGTCGCTCTTGTTAAAAGCCGCCGAGGATCGATTGCGGGCAGAGGGATCGCGGGCGGTGGGTCTGGAGACCGCCGTCGATAACATAGCTGCGCTCTCGTTTTATAAGCGCCATCGTTATAGCATAATCCGCACTTGGCCCCGCTATTACTCCAACGGTGTGGACGCACTGGTATTGAAAAAGGAATTGCTAAGGAAGCAACTCGGATGAGGCGCGATCTCGACTGAGCCTGCGGTTTGCGTGCATCTGCATTCTCCGATAACTTGCCATATTCGGGAAACTCAAAATGAAAGTTGCCATTCAAGGGGAGCTCGGGTCGTTCAGTCACGAAGCGGCGGAGAAGATGCTGCCGAAGTGTACGGTCGTGCCCTGTGCGCGCTCGGCGGAAGTGTTTGATCGCCTCGAGGGCAGATCGGTCGGAGCCGCCGTCATCCCCATCGAAAATACGTTGGCCGGAACAGTGGCCGAACATGCCGATCTTCTCGTGGCGCGGGCTGTTTTTATCCAGGCAGAGTATCTGCTGCGCATTGTCCACAACGTGATTGCCGCGCCGGGCGTGCAGTTGCGGGCTCTGCGGCGCGTACTGTCACATCCCGTGGCGCTCGATCAGTGCCGCGATTTTTTCCGCAAGCATCCTCAGATTGAGTCGGTACCCTTTTATGACACGGCCGGCAGCGTGAAGCATGTAATTGAGAATTCTCTGAAAGACGCTGCCGGGATTGCCGGACGGCAGGCCGCGCGCGAGTATTCGGGCAACATCGTGCAGGCGAGCATTGAGGATGATAAGCGCAACTTCACCCGATTTTTTCTGATTCGCAAAGTAGGAACGGCAGGGCCGAAAAGTCCTCGTCACTCCCAAAACCAGCAAACTGGCAAACTAGCTGCAGGTTACCGCCGCATGATTCCACCGGGCGCGAATAAGACTTCCATCGCCTTTAAGGTCGCAAATGTGCCGGGGGCGTTGTTCAAATCGCTCAGCGTATTTGCCCTGCGGGATATCAGTTTGAGCAAAATCGAATCGCGGCCGATGCGGGGACGTCCCTGGGAGTATGTCTTTTATGTCGACTTCCTGCGCGGCGATGACGAACCGGCTCGCAACGCGCTCCGGCATCTCGGCGAGGTGGCCGAGTTCGTCAAGGTCTTAGGAATCTATCCTGCTGCCTAGGTTTCAGAACAGAACTTCTTCGTTCCCACATCACAACGCTTTGTGATGTGGCACACATTCTGCGGGAAGACAGACTTCTAGACTTGGCCTCGGTGCCCAGGACTTCCGTCCTCTGCTACTCAATCATCCCGTTGGGAGGATGTATGCACTTTTGCAAGATGGTAGGGATCTTTCTGTCTTTGTGCGCACTCTGCACACTCGCTGCCGCTGGGGAAAACAAGCTTGGGATCCATGATGTCAGTCAGGTCTCCTTCGATGCGCCGGTACACGTGGGATCCGCTGTGTTGCCCGCCGGTGAATACCAAGTGCGTCATACCATGGAAGGGCAGGATCACATCATGGTCTTCCAGCGCCTGCGCCAGAAGGAGCAGGTTAAGGTAAAATGCATGCTGGTAGCCTTGCCCCACAAGGCGGAACGGGATGAAGCCAGTTTTCAATTGAATGCCGGCAATGAGAGGGTGCTGCGGGAACTGGTCTTTCGCGGCGACACATCGAAACACGTTTTTTAGAATTTAAACAGTCGTTAGGCTGGCGTGGTTGGTGTGTTCCGGCATCGCTGCGGCCTTCGGGTCCGCGGATTCGCATTTGCTTGGCCGAAACCATCTCCAATCCATGCGATTTCTGCATTTTCTGAGGCTCGCGCGGCGATCCGCCCTGGATGTTTCGTCCCCGCTGCGCCGGAGCGGAGGGTATTCCCAATTTAGTTCTTGCACGGGGGTACCCTCCGCGTTAGCCTCTGCACCTTAGACACATTCTGCACAGGCGATAAGGGAATACAATTCAAGCCCTTGCGGGAATCGTTCCGGCGGCGCTGAAACCTTTCCCCCTGGAGTATCATCTAAACTTGAGCGAGTTACACTCAAGGAGACATATGAGTCAGCAGACGCCATCCGAGCGCGCTCCTAAGGTTAAGGAAACAAAGGAAACAAGCGAACCAAAGGCTCTTCCAGTCCTGCCAGTGCGGGACACCGTCCTCTTTCCGCACGCGGTTCTGCCATTGACCGTCGGTCGGGAGAGTTCGGTTCAACTGATTAATTCTCTCGGGGAAGACAAAACCATCATTGTTGTGGCGCAGCGCGAAGCCCGGGTCGACGCTCCGCAGCCCAGCGATCTTTACACCGTTGGCACTTCGGCTGTGGTCCACAAAGTAGTAAAGATGCCCAACCAGAGCCTGTTTGTGTTTGCCGAAGGGCTGGAGCGGGTGAAGTTGGGCGAGTTCACGCAGCTCGCGCCGTTCATGAGCGCGACGTACTCCACCCTGCCTGAGGGCACCACGCCGCTTTCAACCTCCGAGATTGAGGCGTTGCAACGCAACGTTCTAACGCTGTTCCAGCAGATTGTTGCCGGGTCGCCGACCCTGTCGGACGAACTTTCCACCGTCGCCATGAATATTGATGAGCCGGGACGGTTGGTCGACTTTATCGCTTCGTCGCTGCCCTCGTTGTCGACGCCCGACAAGCAGGACACGCTCGAGACTCTCGACATCCACGTGCGGCTGGAGAAGATCAACCAGCACTTGGCGAAGGAGCTCGAGGTCCAGCAACTGCGCAACAAAATTCAGAGCGAAGTGCAGGATCGCGTGCAGCAGACCCAACGCGAGTACTACCTGCGCGAGCAGATGAAGGCGATCCAGAAAGAGCTGGGTGAGCAAGACGAAGGGCAGCGCGATGTCGAAGATCTGAAGAAGAAGATCGAAGAAGCGGGCATGCCCGACGAGGTCAAGAAAGAAGCGCTGAAGGAGTTGGGCCGGTTGTCGCGCATGTCGCCGATGGCCGCCGATTATTCGCTGACGCGCAACTACATCGAGTGGCTGGCGGTACTGCCTTGGGCGAAGACCTCGGGGCAGGAAATCGAGATTCCGAAGGCGAAAGAAATTCTCGATGCCGACCACTACGATCTCGAAAAAGTGAAGGACAGAATTCTCGACTATCTTTCGGTGCGGCGTCTGAAGCCGAACATGAAAGGGCCGATTCTGTGCTTCGTGGGGCCTCCGGGCGTGGGTAAGACTTCGCTGGGAAAGTCCATCGCGAGGGCGCTGGGACGCAAGTTCGTCCGGCTGTCGCTGGGCGGCGTGCATGATGAGGCGGAAATCCGCGGACACCGGCGTACTTATATCGGAGCTCTGCCGGGCCAGATCATTCAAGGGATTCGGCGGGCCGAGACGAAAGATCCGGTCTTCATGCTGGACGAGATCGACAAGGTTGGACGGGACTTCCGCGGAGATCCGGCTTCCGCACTATTGGAAGCGCTCGATCCGGAACAGAACTCGAGCTTCCGCGACAACTATCTTGACGTGACCTTCGATCTGTCGAAGGTGCTCTTCATTACGACCGCGAACATGCTCGACCCAATTGCCGAGCCCTTGCGCGATCGCATGGAGATCATCGAACTGCAGGGATATAGCGAGGAAGAAAAGGTCCATATCGCATTTCGTTATTTGATTCCGAGGCAGATTGACGAGAACGGCATCACCAGCGATCAGATCGAGTTCCCGGAAGAGGGCGTTCGCTATACCATCCGCCACTACACTCGGGAAGCGGGCGTGCGCAGTCTCGAACGCACCATCGGCACCATCTGCCGGAAGCAGGCGCGGCGGCTCGCGGAAGGCAAAACCGAAAAGCTGGTCGTTACCAAGGAAGTAATTCAGGAATTCCTGGGCGGCATCAAAGTGCGCAGTGAAGGCGAAATTGCCGAACGCACTGAGCGGCCCGGCGTGGCCGTGGGATTGGCCTGGACTCCTTCCGGCGGCGATGTGTTGTTCGTCGAAGCCAATGCCATGAAGGGCAAAGGCGGATTCACCATGACCGGACAGATTGGCCAGGTCATGCAGGAATCGATGCAGGCAGCGCTGACGTGGGTAAGGTCGAACGCAGACCGGTTGGGAGTGGCGGAGGATTTCTTCGCTAACCATGACATCCACATTCACGTGCCGGCAGGCGCGATTCCGAAAGATGGTCCATCAGCGGGCGTCACCATGGCGACGGCCTTGGTCTCTCTGCTGACGAAGCGGCGGATCACGCCGTTGATGGCCATGACCGGAGAAATCACCTTGAGTGGAAACGTTCTTCCGGTTGGCGGGATCAAAGAGAAGGTACTGGCGGCGAAACGGGCTGGAGTCACGGAGGTGATTCTGCCCGCGGAGAACAGGATGAATCTCGAAGAAGATTTGACGCCCGAGCAACTCGAAAATCTCACGGTGCATTATGTGAAGACGATCGACGAGGCGTTGCGCTTCTCGCTTCCGGCAGTGGCGACCAGTCCTGCTGCCAACTTGCTGGCGACCCCGCCGAAGGATCCGAAGCAGGATTTCAACCCCACGCAGCCGGTTCGGGAACCGGAATCGGTTCACGATAAAGTGCTGACGAAGGCCTGAATTGCCCCAGCGATGTTTGAAGGCCAGCCTCTCGGAGGCTGGCCTTTTTCTTGGACGACCGGTTCAGCCGAGCAACCACTCCGGCGCGTTACACTGTTCGTTGTATGCGAGTTCGCGTCCTATTCTTCGGGGTATTGAGAGATCTGGCAGGGAGAGCTGCCGACGAGATCGAGATGCCGGAGGGTGCTTCGGTCCGCGATGTGATTGCACGGTACGAATCGGCAATTCCGCGATTGAAAGACTCGCTTTCCTCGGTGGCACTGGCTGTGAATCGGGAATACGCCGGTCCGAATGCAAGACTCAAGGCAGGCGACGAAGTGGCATTGTTGCCACCGGTGAGTGGAGGCTCGGTTGACGCTGATCCCAAGCCGCCACCGGGTCGCCGGCGCCGCGCTTGCATCGTTAGGGACAGGATTGACACGCAAGCCACGGTCGACGGGCTGAAGCACGGGGAGGACGGCGCAACGCTCGTCTTTGAGGGCGTGGTGCGCAACCAGACGCGCGGACGCAAGACTCTCTGCCTCGACTATGAAGCCTACGAAGAGATGGCCATCCAGCAACTGGAAGCACTGGCCGCTGAGGCTTTGCAGAGGTTCCAGATTCGCGACATCGCCATCGTCCATCGTCTGGGACGCCTCGAGATTGGCGAGACGAGCGTGCTGATTGCGGTCGCTTCCGCGCATCGAGCAGCCGCCTTCGAGGCCTGCCGCTGGCTCATCGATACGCTTAAACGCACCGTCCCAATCTGGAAAAAGGAGTACTTCGAAGACGGCGCCGTCTGGGCAGATGGCGAGCCTTTTCCCTCGGAGATTCCGCGTGCGAATTCCTGAGGCGAGGCAGCCCTCCGATTCGCGCCGCATCTAAGTGAACGAGTCCGTGCTGCTCGGTTTGCCGGATGCGGAACCAGTTGCGGAGGCGTTTTACCGTGCCAGGCTCTCGATCCCGTCAAAGGTATAATCCCATCATTCGATGAGAAAATCCGCCACGATTCTGCTCCTGATGCTGGTCTGCGGGCTCCAGGCGCAGCAATCTTCGACCCCTCCCGCTTCTACCGCTCCTGATCGACAGTCTGAGCCGACCACAACCCTGACCGTCAACGTCAATCTGGTCAACGTTTTCGTTACTGTCACTGACCCGCAAGGAGCTCCCATCGGCGGTCTCAAGAAGGAAAACTTCATTCTGAAAGAGGACGATCACGACCAGAAGATTGCCGTTTTCGACCGGGAATCCGCGCTACCTTTGTCGATCGCGCTGACCATTGATACCAGCCTCAGCACGCGCCACGACCTGCCGTTGGAGCAGGCTTCGGCCAAGCGCTTTGCTCACGCCATTCTGCGCCCGATTGACGCCATGTCGGTGTATGGCTTCAGCGACGTAGTGAACGAATCCACCCGGGGATATACCTCCGATCTCAAGCGAATCGACGAGGCGATCGAACATATCCGAGTGGGTGCGGCCACGGCGTTTTACGATGCGATTTACGTGACTTCGCGCGCTCTCGACAAGCGCAAAGGACGGAAGGTAATCGTCCTTATCACCGATGGCGCGGATACGGTCAGCAAGATTGATTACAAAGAGGCGGTGCGTGCCGCAGAAGAGGCGGAGGCTCTGGTCTACTCCATCATCATCGTTCCGATCGAGGCCAGCGCCGGACGCGAAATCGGGGGCGAGCATGCGCTGATCCAGCTGTCGGAAGACACGGGCGGCAAGTATTATTACGCCACCTCCACCGCGCAACTGGACGATGCTTTCCGACAGATCAGCGATGAGCTGCGTACGCAATATCTGTTGGCGTATTACCCGGCGCAGCGCACGTCTTTTTCGGAGTTCCGCCGCATTGACGTCAAAGTAACTGGAACCCCTGATTCCGTTGCCTACCGGGTGCGCCACCGCGTGGGCTATTACACCGTCAAGTCGGAATTTTAGCCTGCTCCGAGTCAGAGCTCATCCAGCTCAAAACACCAACAACACTCAGGTGGTTGGCGGATTGTGCCGACTCCGCCGAGGTTCGGGACGAGTTCCGTTCTTTTAGGGACGAGTTCCGTTTTTCAGGAAGACAAATACTGTATTTGGAATCCGAGGCCTGCGATGAGGCGCACTTTTGGACCATATGAAGCCGTCAAATCGACTAATAAGTCATTGATATACATGTTGTTAGGTAGCGTGCGGTAGTATGATCCTCTGCGCTGGCCGGAAAATTGCTTTGCTACTCCACACAGCTGCATGATCTTGTGTGGGCGTTTGGGAGTCCGTTCTTAAGATTATGGACCGATTTGTACCGCGCAAGTCTCAAGGCTGCAGTGGGTAGCCGGAGTAGATTGCCGACAGCCTGCAGTCGGATTCAGAAGTGAAAGATTCTGTGGACGTTCCGAAAGGATAATCGAAATGCCGAACCTGAACTTCTCCCGAATTGTGACGCGAGTTGCGTTGTTGCTTGCGTTGCTGGCCACGTTTGCGATGCTTTCTTCGACGGTCTTCGCTCAAACGTCGGTTTCGACTGGCGGTATCGTAGGAACCGTAACGGACGCTTCGGGCGCGGTCGTGGCAAGTGCCAGAATCACGATTACCGGCGCTACCGGCCAGACAGTGAAGACAACGTCGAATGGTCAGGGAGGCTATAGCTCGGGCAGCTTGGTCCCGGGTGCCTACACCGTGCGGGTCGAGGCCAAGGGCTTCAAGACCGCTCAGTTGCCGGTCGACGTGAAGGTCGACAACACTGCCAACGGCAGCGTAAAGCTCGAAATCGGCCAGGAGAGCACGGTCGTCGAGGTTCAGGCGAGCGAAGTTCAGGTGAACACCGAGCAGGCAACGGTACAGGGTGTGTTGACCGCCGGCCAGATTGAGACCTTGCCAGTCAACGGCCGCAACTTCCTGGATCTGGCCCAGCTTGAGCCGGGCGTGCAGATTCAGGACGGCGAAAATTTTGACCCCACGAAGGTAGGCTATTCCTCGATTTCGTTCGGCGGACGTTTCGGCCGCACCGCACGCATTAGCGTAGACGGCGTGGACGTCAGCGACGAGACGGTGGGTACGACGACCGAAGATATCCCGGCCAGCGGCATTCAGGAATTCTCGCTGGCGCAGTCCACGTTGGACTTGTCGAACGATCTGACCTCTTCGGGCGCTGTAAACGTGACCACGAAGTCCGGAACGAATGCGATTCACGGTGAGGCCTATGGCTTTTATCGCGACAGCGCGGTGGGAGCGGCCAAGCTGCCGTCGCCTATCGACCTGACTACTGGCCAGCCAATTCCGGCGCCCTATCAGCGCAACCAGGAAGGTGGTAACGTCGGCGGCCCGCTTATCAAAGACAAGCTGTTTTTCTTCGTGGACGGCGAGCGCACGCTGCAACATCTGGCAGCCCCGGTTCAGGAAGTGGATCCATATACTGCTTTCTCTGGAAATTTCCCTGCTCCCTTTAAAGAGAACGAGATCCAGACGCGCGTAGACTACAACCTGACCAAAACAGCGCGCGCGTTTTATCGCTTCAACTACTTCAAGAACTCGGTTTACGCTACGTTCTTCCCTTCGAGTTTTCAGGTCTACAATAATCTGGACTACACCCGAAATGACGTTGCCGGCATCGACTTTAATACCGGCAGCGTCACCCACTCGGTGCGCTTCTCGTATCTGAAGTTCCAGAACCGCATTCTGGACGCGGTGCGCGGCAGCAGCTTGCCATTCGCGAATTTGCCGGTCGCCATCAACATCGGTACCTTCACGGTAGGGCCAAATCTTCTGGCTCCGCAGGCAACACCGCAGAGCGATCACCAGATCAAGTATGACGGTAGCAAGACCTTCGGAAAGCACATCGTCCGCTTCGGCTTCGGCTACAACCACATCCAAGGCGGAGGTTTCGCCAGCTTCTTCAAGATTGCGCCGCAGGTATTTACGAGCGCGGGTCCAGACATCAATCCGCTTGACGCGTCTGTGGGGAGTGGAGTCGTCATTGTGGGCAACGGCCAAGGATACTCAACGACTCAAGCGGCGCTCGGTTATCCGGCTGGCGGCTTGGGACCAGATAACCGCTTGTCCTTCTACGTGGGCGATACCTGGAAGGTTCTGCACAACCTGACGATTTCTCCCGGATTGCGCTGGGCACGTGATACTGGCCGTACGGACAGCGATCTTCCCGCCATTCCGGCATTGAATGCCGCTTTCCCGGGTTACGGAAATCCCGTGCATCAACCGAATATGAACTTTGCGCCCCAGTTGGGAATTGCCTGGGATCCGAAGAGCAACGGCAAAACTGTGGTTCGCCTCGGCGCTGGTCTCTATTACGAGAACGTGATCTACAACAACGTGTTATTTGACCGGCCCTTGCGGTTGCCCACAGGAGCTTTTCTACAGTCTCCGACAGTTTGTCTTGGCGGTAACGGTAACTTAGGAGCCCCGATCATTACCGGGAATACCGTTTCAACCATCACCGTGAATGGGGTAGAAGGACTCGATCCCGTCACGAATCAGAGCTATTGTGCCGACACGATTGGTCAGGCGGCGGCTGCTCTCGCCAACTTCCAAAGCGTGTATCAGGCGGACACACCATTCAGCACAACCGCGCAGAACGCGGCCTTTATTGGCAATCAGTTGGCTGCAGGGCTTAACCCTGCCATCGGTCTTTTTGCTCCCAACTATCGGTCTCCGCGATCCGTTCAGATGAACGTCGGATTTCAACATGAAATCCGTCGTGGCATGGTTGTCAGCGCAGACTTCGTGCGAAACGTCGAAACTCATGGCTTGCTTGGGGTTGACGTCAACCACGCCGGTTCGACGAAGTACTTCAACTTGGCAGGGGCGCAAACCGCGATCGCGGCTACCGAGGCAGCGTGCGGTCATGCGGGCGACCTAACGGGCACGATTGCCGACTGCTCGGCATTAAACGGTGCCGGGATGGGGGCTAACATCGGGAACTTCGCCGCGAATGGTTTGGGCACCCCGAACGACTTCGGGTCGGCTTGCCCGCCTCCAGGATGCGCCTTTGGAGGCATCAACCCGACCTATGGTCAGATGCTCTTCCTGGAACCCATCAGTCGTTCGGTTTATAACGGACTCCAGACGAAGCTGGTGGAGAACGTCGCTAATCCGATGCGGGGCGTGAAGACGGCGAATTTCCAGATTGCTTACTCGCTGTCGCGCTTCGTGAATCCGCTGGCCTTTGCAGGAAATACTCCGCCTTCGAATCCAGTGTCGGCCAATGACCAGGACTTCGTTCTACAAGCGGCTGACAATGACAACCCGCTGAAGTTCATGGGGCCCTCCTTGCTGGATCGCACCCACCAACTCTCTTTCGGCGGAAGCTTTGATGTACCCGGAGGATTCCGCTTTGGCCTGATCGGCCACTTCTACAGCCCGCTCTCCAGCCCAGTGATCATCGGCAGCAACGGGTCGGCAGGCCAGATCTTCCAAACCGATTTCAGCGGCAGTGGCTTTATCAGTCAGCCGATGCCGGGCACTACGAATGGTTCGTTCGAGCGCGACTTCGGCGTCGCTGGCTTGAACTCTGCCATCAGCCGCTACAACTCGTCGTACGCCGGACAGCCAACCCCGGCGGGACAGGTGCTCATCGCCAATAACCTGTTCACGGCACAGCAACTCGTTACGCTTCAAGGCGTAGCTCAACCCGTGTCACCGGCGCCGGCGAACCAACTGACCTTCCCGTGGGTGAAAGCGTTTGACTTCCGTATGAGCTGGAGTCACACCTTTGCCGAGCGCTTCAAGATCGAACCCAGCGTCGGTATCTTCAACCTGTTTAACTTTGCCAACTTCAACCTGCCGCCGGGAGCGATGAATGGCTGGCTGACGGCTGGGAGCTCTATCAATAGCATCGCGGCCGGCAGTACGGACGCTCAGGTTTTCCGCGTCGGAGACGGCACGGGCGTGTTCGGCCTGGGTGCACCGCGTACCATCGAGTGGGGCTTGCGCTTCACGTTCTAAAATGGCGCAGTTCCGATCCTTTCGAGCCACCAGCTCCCGGCTGGTGGTTTTTTTCTGTCCAGCAGAGTCTTTGAGATGTATTAGAAGGCTGGACCTTGTTCGCAGACCTGTAATGCCTACGGTTTCAGTTCCGACCTCAGGCGCTTGGAGAGCTTTTCGATCTGCTTTAGTTTCTCGATCACGTCCTTGGGAAGCATGCCTTTGCGGACGCTGGCTACGTCGGAAGGAATCGTTTGCGCCGTGCGCGCCAAATCGTCTGCCTGCCGCTGTAGTTCAGCAAGGTCTAGTTTCCGCTGCAGCGTGGTCTGGTCGGCGGTGGTAGTTGCCCGGTCGGGATCCAGAGGAGGTGGGGGAGGCGACATTTTTTGCTGCTGCGCGCCGACGGCGAGGGCGCAGAACAGCACGCAGGTTGCAAGAAAAAAAGTTGAGAGGAAAACATGCCTCTTCATGAGCACGCCTCCGGGCAGACCAGCAAATTTTCGCAATTGTACCCCGGCGGTGGGCCAGTTTGAACCCCAGTGGGTTTGTACCCTCGGCGGATCCCGCAGACATCCGATACCTCGTGGAGGATATCCCGCGCGAACGGACGCGTCCGACCGTGTGGAGATTGGGCGCGAACGATTGTGTACAATGCCTTCATGTCGTTTCGTCCGCCACCAGGGAATCCCAACGCCAAGCGCAGCCGTACGCCTCCGCCCGAGGATACTTTCGAGGAGGCTTCTTTCCTGAAGGCTTTGGGAGAGAAGCAGAAGCCGGTTTCAGTCAAATTGATGGACGGCCAGACGGTCCGGGGATGGATTGAGTACTACGACAAGAACATGGTGAGGCTGACCCGCGAAGGCGAGCCGAACTTGTTTATCTTCAAGCACGAAATCATGTACATCGCCGAAGACAACGGGAAGCGCAAGAGCTGACGTCAGACCTCAGGCGCCGGACCGTCGGACCTCGGCCCTCAGGTCAGGAATTCGAGTCGTTTTCGAGCAAGGATGTGGTAACCCAGCGTTTCCGAATGTGGTTTTGTATTTCCTGAGGTCTAAGGTCCGAAGTCTGAGGTCAGAAGTCTGAGTTTAATGCCTGCTCCCACCCATACCGATAGTTTCCTGCCTGCCATGTCCCTCATCGCCCGCGATGCGGGAGCGTTGCTGATGCAGTACTTCCAGCGGGGAATCAAGATTGAATATAAGGGCGATGCCGACCTGGTTACGGCGGCGGACCGAGCCTCTGAAAAGTTGATCCGCGAGCGGATCAGCAAGCAGTTTCCCTCGCACGACGTTTTGGGCGAGGAGCAGGGACTGAACGACCAGGGCAGCGACTACCGCTGGTATGTCGATCCGCTGGACGGCACGACGAATTTTGCTCATGGCTACCCGGTATTTTGCGTATCGATGGCGTTGGAGCATCGTCTGCAGGGACAGGCGGGGAAGCGCGTGGCTGGCGTGGTTTACGACCCCACGCGCGACGAACTGTTTACCGCCGAGCCGGGGAAAGGTGCTCAACTGAATGGGGAGGCCATCCACGTATCGAAAGCGGCTCAGCTGAAAGAGTGCCTGGTCGCGACCGGCTTTCCCAGCCACAAGCGGCACAAGAACCCGAACATCCACTTCTATCACCAGATTACGCTGCGCACTCACGGAGTCCGGCGGGCAGGATCGGCTGCGCTCGATTTGTGCAATGTCGCCTCTGGACGTTTTGACGGATTCTGGGAGTTCAACCTCAATCCGTGGGACACCGCGGCTGGCGTGCTCATCGTCGAAGAAGCCGGAGGGCGGGTGACTCGCTTCGATGGATCGCCGTTCGAATTGGACAGCCGCGAAACCCTCGGATCAAACGGGCTGGTCCATGACGCGCTGCTCCGGGAGTTTGCCGAGATTTTCGCCGGGCGTGGGCTCGATTCTCTGCCCGATGCCCGAGAGTACAAGCGCTGACCGACCGGTCGGCGTCGAACTTCGGCGTTACAATAATTGCAAAGACGCCCTCCGCTCGTGGCTGTCTTAATTCTGAAATTCTCTCAGGTCAACCGTGATCAATTCACTTCTGGAACGCAAGATCGAGAAGCGGCTGGACAATGTCCGCTTGCAGGGACGAATCCTTTTTCTCACCGAAGATCCGGAACTCATCAAGCGGCAACTGGCGGGCGAAGACCTGCCATGGGACACGCAGAATCCAGCGAATAATCCCAAGCTCCGCGACGACATTTCGACCGACGAGATCACGCCGGCGCATTACTGCTTTTATTTCGACGAGACTCTGGGAGAGATTCCGTACCTTGGGCTGAAATGCGGCAGCGTGACGCCGATTGGCCGCAGCGATGTGAAGCGTGGCGGGTTCGTCTGCGCGGTCAGCGGGAAACGCCGCGGCAAGGGATCGAGCCGCGAGCAGTCTCCTTATGCCGAAATGTGCGCGGGCATTCGCGTGGTGATCGCCGAGAACATTGAGCGCATCTACAAGCAGAATTGCCAGAACCTGGGGCTTCTCACGTCGACGAACTTCTCGCTCATCGACCGCATCCGCGGCGGGGAAGAGATTGCGCTAAGCGAGTTCACCGACGGTGAAGATGAAATCACGCAGCAAGTCATCGAATACGGCGGCCTCTTCCCGTTCAATGTCGCGCGCATGCAGGGTAAAGTTTCGTTGCCGGAGCTGAAAACAGAAAAGCGCCCCATGACGGTGGCAGAAAAAATCTTCGCCCGGCATATGATTCAATTCTCCGCGGACCATGTTGGGACGGACGCATTCGTCCGTCCAGCCAGCGAAGCGAGCGCAGGCGTTCCCTCCGTCAAACCCGGTGACACTGGCTTCGCCCGCGCCGACCTGCGTTTCAGTCATGAATACGTCACGCCCATGGCGGCAATTTTCTTCGAGCACTACGTCGGCAAGGACGCGAAGGTCAATGATCCGTCGAGCATCTTGTTCTTCCGCGATCACCTGACGTTTCTCGACGAGGTGATTTCGGAAGAGAAGAAAAAACTTGGCCTGCTCGATCTGGCGACGCAACTGAAGCTCAAGCAGCAGGACTTTGCCAAGAAGCAGGGAATCCGGCTGCATGGCGAACTGACCGACCGCAAGGGGTCGGAGGGCATCTGCCACTCGATCGTGCTCGAAAGCTACGCACTGCCCGGCCAGCTGAATATCGGCTCGGATTCCCACACACCGCACGTGGGCGCGATTGGCTGCGTCGCGTTTGGCATCGGCACGACCGACGTATTCAATTCGTGGATCACGAAAGACGTTCGGATAAGGGTGCCGGAGTCAGTGAAGATCGTTGTGCGGGGCAAGCGGCATCCGAATGTCACGGCGAAAGACTTCATCCTGAAAATTCTGAGCCTCGACTACGTGCGCAGCGGCAAAGCGCTGGCCAAGGTGATGGAATATGCGGGCGAAGCGATTGGGGCACTCAGCGTCGACGAGCGCGCCACCATGACCAACATGGCTGCGGAGATTGGCGGATTCACCGGCATCGTCGCTCCGGATAAGAAAGCCGTCGACTTTCTGGTGGAAAGGCGGGGCATGGATCGCGCGAAAGCCGAAGCCATGATCGAAGGCCTATACAGCGATCCCGGAGCGCAGTACGCGCAGGTGATCGAACTGGATGCCGCTGAGATCACGCCCATGGTGGCCACGCCAGGGGATCCTGGCAATGGTAAATATGTGCGCGATCTAAATACACCAGTCCCGGTTGAGATCGCCTATGGCGGCACTTGCACCGCCGGCAAGAACGAGGACATGGACATGTACGCGCTCGTGCTCTCTGATGCGCTCAAGCATGGCAAGCGCGTGGCCGATTCGGTGAAATTCTACATTCAGTTCGGTTCGCAGGAGACGCGCGAATACTGCCTGCGCAAGGGATATCTGGAGGTCTTTCAGAAGGCCGGGGCTCAGGTGATCGAACCCAGTTGCGGAGCCTGCATCAACGCCGGTCCGGGAGTTTCAACGCGGCCCGACCAGGTCGTGATCAGCGCCCAGAACCGCAATTTCCCCGGTCGCAGCGGTCCGGGCCAGATGTATCTGGCGTCTCCGCTGACGGTGGCGGCCAGCGCGGTGGCAGGCTACATTGTGGAATACGAGCCTAGCGAGAAGGGCGCGTTGGTCTCGACTTAGAATCGGCGGGACGCGTTTTTCGCATTCCCGGGCAGGGAACACCACCTCCACGGGTACGCCACCCTAACGCCCATCCCCCGCGCAAGTGGTTGAATTTGGGCGGGATGGCTGAAATGAGCCACCTTGGTTCCCGCAACTTTTTCACCCCTCCTGCGTTCAAATACATAGATGGAATTGGAAGGCTTCCGGAAGAGCCGAAGGGCGGATCCGGGGCAGGAGGCGGTTATGAGATATCTGAAATATTTCGTGGTTCTGGCAGTTCTGATGGTGATGCCGCTTGCGTATTCGCAGGCGCAGGTTGGAGTGGGGATTGGCGTGAACGTCGGCCCTGGATACGTGGCTGGCCCACCAGTTTGCGACTATGGATACTATAACTACTATCCGTACGCTTGCGCCCCCTACGGCTATTACGGGCCGAGCTGGTTCGCCAACGGGATATTCATTGGTGCTGGTCCGTGGTATCACGGCTACTGGGGTGGACGCGGCTGGGGATGGGGTGGTCGTGGGTATTACGGTGGCCGGGGCTACTACGGTCGCGGTTATGCGCGCGGCGGATATGGCTACGCCCGCGGCGGCGGATACGCGCGGGGCGGTGGTTATGCTCGCGGCTCCGTCGGCAGCGGTTACCACGGTGTTGGCGGATTCCATGGCGGAGGCGGTGGTGGAGGCTTCCACGGTGGCGGCGGCCATGGTGGTGGGCATCGCTAAGAAGCGGTAGGACTGAAGCGGGCCGGCAGCTTTCAAGCTGCCGGCCGTTTTGTTTTTCCCGCTTTAAGCTGTACCTCGCTAGACCCCTTGCGCCGCTTGCGCCTGCGCTTTCTGCAGCTCTTGGATTGCCGGCAGGGAACTGGGAGCCACCAGCGTGCGCTCCGGAGGTTGGGAGCCTGCTTGCAGGGCCTTCGCCAGCAATTGAACTGCGTCTCCGGCGAGGGGCGGCGAAACCACTGTCGCCGCCAGACGTCCTTGGCGGACCCACTCTTTTCCCGATTTGCTGACCCCGTCACAACCGACGAATGGTAGCCGGAGCCAGGCATCGCGCTCCCTGAGATCCGTAAGCTGCTCGAAGGCGCGCCGGGCTCCCATGGCCATATCGTCGTTCTGCGCCGCGATCATGCCCACGTGCAGCTGCCGGGAAGTACTCAGCGAAAGCCACGATTTGATCGCGTGCTCGCCACTTTTCTGGGTCCAGTCGCCTTTCAGGCTCTTGATCTCGATCCCGGCCGGTTTGGTGGAGAGCATGCCTTTGGTTCGGATCTTGGCAACATCGCGAACCGATGGACCTTCCAGATAGAGAACGCAGCCTTTATCGCCCAGCAATGCACCCATCTGTTGGCCTTGGATTTTCCCGATGGCCTCGTGGTCGGAGATCACCGAGAAGACCGGAACCATAGCATGTTGGCGCAGTTGTGAAATATAGTCGACATCGGAATTAAGCACCGCCCAGGCGATTCCGGCTGCGACGGCAGCCTTCGCGATTTGCCCCATTCCCGTCCCCACGGGTTCGACGAGCAGTGCGTCCGGCCGTTTGGCGGGGTCCTGAATGAGCTTTAGAAGCTGCTGGGTTTGCTGGACGGCATCGTTCCCGGCATACAAAATCTCAATGCTGGCCCCTATTTTGGCTGCGGCTGCCTGCGCCGCGGCCGCCTGTTCCAGTTGGTAGTCGTTATCTTGGGTAATCAGGGAAACGACGAGGTTTAGTTTGTTCATGAGGCAGAGCCTTCCACGCTTGCCACAATGCCACTCCGCAAGTCTTGGGTCATTAACTCACCCGCAAGGTGCCGACGCCAACGGTACTTTAGTTTTCTCGTCAGGATGAGCGGAGTCGTGTTTCAGGCCAAGCGAAAGCATCTCGCCGCAGCAATAGCAATTGGACGGATGAAGGCTAGCGACTGCAGAATTCAAATGGAGCCAAAACGATTTATCCTTCCGCCCTGTACCATTTCCCCACATTCTTGCTAGAATGTCCCGTTCTGTGGGTTGCGGGTAGCCCACTGGGGCACGTGGTAGTAAGATAACCGTAAAGATCCAGGAGACTGAAAACCCTTATGGCCTACGTGATTGCTGAGCCGTGTGTTGGAACTAAGGATACCGCTTGCGTGGATGCATGCCCGGTGGATTGTATTCATCCCAAGAAAGATGAGCCTGCCTACGCCACCGAAGAGTTGCTCTATATCGATCCGGTGGAGTGCATCGACTGCGGCGCCTGCGTCCCGGTTTGCCCGGTTTCCGCTATCTTTGCCCTCGACGATCTTCCCGAAAAGTGGAACGCTTTCACCGAGCGCAACGCCAAGTATTACGGACGGTAGGCCGGTTTCTCCGCTACCGCGCAATGACATCCCGGACGCGCGTCCTCAAACGGACGCGCGTCTTTCTGTGTAGAAGGATTTCTTGGGAGAGTCTAGTCGGATCGCTTGTTGGCGTTGCCCAGGATCTCCGCATCGTTGCCAGTGTGAGTTTTGACCGCTTCCAGAATGTGCACGTAATCCTCTTTGTCCATGCGGAGCAGCAGGAACTTTGGTTCGCTCTGCTGGTGGTAGTCGATCTGCAGCCAGTGGCTTCTGGATTTTGTGACCATGAGAATCAAGCCCACGGGCGGGGCAACCACGAGGAGCACAATCGTCCCCGTGGTGACGCGGCGCCTTTGCGTGAACTCGTAGGTACACTTGTCGATCTGGGCGTAGGGAATGTTCACCGGATCGCCTTTGTCCGGGCGCACCTCGATTGTTTTGTCGAGATCGCTGAAGGTGAGGACAGCTTTGAGCCGTCTTCCTTTCAGGTTCGGCACGGTCACGCTGTGGAAGGACGTTTCTTCGGCGCCGGCCAAGTTGGCTGCAACCAGAATTACGAGGATCGTCGAAATAATTCTTTTCACAGTCTGAAAAGTATATCGAAGACCAGGCCTGCATGGCCGGAGTCTTGATAAAGTATCCGGAACCTGCGAAGGAGGCGAGTTCCGATGAAGAAGCAAAGGAGGCGAGTTCCGATGAAGAAGCACAGGAAAGTCATCGTATATATCGCGACGAGCGCCGACGGCTACGTCGCCCGGCCAGACGGAGATGTGCGCTGGCTCGACCGTCCCCAGCCCAAGGGGCATTACGGAGGCGCCGTATTCTTCAAGTCCATTGACACCATCCTGTGGGGCCGCAAGACCTATCAGAAGGGCATCGAGATGGGAATGAAGAAAGGATTCGCCCCCGGAATCAAGAACTACGTTTTTTCCCGCAATCCGCAGGGACCGCTGATCCCGGATTTCGAATTTGCCAACGAACCGTTCCAGCCCTTTATGCAGCGATTACGGGCGCAACCGGGCAAGCATCTTTGGATGATGGGAGGCAGCGAACTCATCGCGGCGTTTCTCGACGAGGGAGAAATTGACGAGTTCAGCATTCACGTCATCCCCATTCTGATCGGGGAGGGAATCCCGCTGATCCAACCCCGCCACCGGTCGGTCCCGCTGAAGCTGTTATCGACTAAGAAGTTCCCCGATGGAGTCGTGCACTTGAACTACCAGGTGGCGTACGAAAACAAATGAAGTACTTTGTGACCGAGTAGCCCGTTTCTCGCGTCTTTTGCGAGAAGCGGGGGTTTTGCGTCTAGCTACCGGTCGATGCCTGCGGCCTGACGTCCGCGAGCTCCATCCACTAGAATCAAGCCTTCAGCGTCGGATACCCATGGCCCTAAGAGAGACGGAGGCGATCGTGCTACGAACCTATCCGCTGCGCGAGGCCGATCTGCTGGTCACACTGTTCACGCGCGCCGAGGGCAAAGTCCGGGGCGTGGCGCGGTCGGCCAAGAAATCGAAGCGCCGTTTCGGCGGCGCGCTCGAGCCGCTCACATACGTCCGCGCTTTCTTCGACGTGAAGGAAGGACAGGATTTGGCGCGGTTAGATGCCTGCGAAGTGCTTGAGTCTCCGATGGCCTCGGAAGTAAGCTATGCGAGAGCGGTGGCCCTCGGGCACATCGCAGAACTACTCGATGAGCTGCTGCCCGATCGCGAGTCCAACGATGCCATCTTCCGCCTGACGCTTTCCGTGCTGCATGTTCTCACGGGCCCGGAGATCTGGATGCCGGTCACCTATTTCGATCTCTGGCTGACGCGGCTGGTCGGCTTTCTTCCGGAGTTGACCGAGTGCACGGTGTGTGGCCGCAGCCTGAATGGCAGCCGAGCCTATTTTCATGCGCTCGCCGATGGGCTGATGTGCCCCGACGACAAGCGTCTCGCGTCCGGGGAGTTGCTGATCGAATCGCGGATGCTGGCGGCACAGATGTTTCGTTCTCCGGTGGATGGATTTGTAGGGATGCCGTGGCCAAAATCCCAAGGCGCCGACCTGCGCAAGTTCCTGATCCAGATTCTGCAGAGGCATATCGAGAAGAAGCTGGTCACAGCGGCTATGTTGGAAAAGGGGCAATTCTAAGTGCCGCCGAGTGTACGCCTGGATATTGCGTCGGGCATTCGCCTGTCAAGCCTACTTTCGTAGGCCATTTATCCACAGGAAACACCCTCAAAAGTGGATGTTTTTCCCACACCCTAACTCGAACTCGCTCAACATCGCCCCGAATTTATCAATCACTTAGAGCCAATTTTTCTGCCTTTATCCACAGTGTTCCTCTAGGAACATTTTGGCGAGCCGCATGCTGACGGGCAGCTGTTTCTTCCGTTACAATCGTTGATTAACCGCGAACTCCCAAACAGACAGTGAATCCAGCCAAGTCAAATCCGTTGACGTTCCAGGAACTTATCCTGCGCCTGCAGGCATTTTGGGCCCAACGCGGATGCGTGCTGCAGCAGCCTTACGATGTGGAAGTCGGCGCAGGAACGATGGCGCCAGAGACGTTTCTACGAGTGCTAGGGCCGAAGCCTTATAAGGTCGCGTATGTACAGCCGTCGCGGCGTCCGGCGGACGGACGCTATGGAGAGAATCCCAACCGGTTGTTCAAGCACATGCAGCTGCAGGTGATCCTGAAGCCTCCACCGGAGAACGTGCAGGAGTTGTACCTGGAGTCGCTGGGCGCGATCGGCATTGACCTGCGCCAGCACGACATCAAGTTCGAAGAGGACAATTGGGAAGCTCCTACGCTGAGCGCCTGGGGCGTGGGCTGGCAGGTGATGCTCGACGGCCTCGAGATCACGCAGTTCACCTACTTCCAGCAGTGCGGCGGAGTCGATCTGTTTCCCATCTGTGCTGAGCTGACGTATGGACTTGAACGCATTGGAGCGTTTTTGCAGGACGTGGATTCCATCTACGACATCGTGTGGGCGCGCGATCCGGATACAGGTGCCGAAGTGAAGTACGGCGACGTGCGTCTCGCCGACGAATTGCAATTCTCGGTGTACAACTTCGAGGAAGCCGACGTCGAGAGTGCCTGGAAGCATTTCGAATTGTATGAGGCGGAGGCTAAGGCTCTGATTGATCGCTACGCTGCTCTGAAACAAAGTCACAGGCCCGATGCGACCGGAGCGGCGCAGACTGCTTCAGTGCTGGAGAAGTCACGGTTTCCTTTGCTAGGCGCTTACGACTTGTGTTTGAAGTGCTCGCATTTGTTCAACATCCTCGATGCGCGGGGAGCGATTTCGGTGACCGAGCGCGTCGGAGTGATTGCGCGCGTTCGAGCACTGGCGGTGGGAATCGCGAAGGCATGGGTGGATCAACAGAAGGCGGAAGCCGCGCTGGGACAGCCCGACGAGCCGGAACCCGCTCGCGAGAAGAAGCCGAAAAAAGAAAAGTTAGTGCCTGCGGCGATCTGATCTGAGGCCCTGTCATCCTGAGCGGAGTGGAAAATTCACGAAGTGAATTGTCCACGCAGTCGAAGGATCCCTATCACCGTAACGGCTTTCGACAAGCAATGGTTGAGTCAGCAAGAGGAACGGGTAGGGATCCTTCGACTCCGCAGAACGATTCGCTTCGCGAATCCTTCCGCTGCGCTCAGGATGACAAATGCGCTCACGCGGACAATTGGGTTCCGGATAACAAATAGATTGTGATTGCGGTCACTACAACGCGACCGCGGACTTGCGATAATGAAGGGTTTTCTGCATGCCAGACTTCCTGCTAGAGATTGGGTGCGAAGAGATTCCGGCGCGGATGATTGCCGCGGCTTCGAAGGAACTGCGCGAACGCGTTGAGGCGCTGCTGAGCCGCGAACGGCTGGCCGGCGGCGCGGTCGTGCCTTTTGATACCCCGCGCAGGCTTGCATTGATAGCATCAGGCATTGCCGCTTCGCAGGTGGATGTCGTCGAGCAGTTGACCGGGCCGTCGGTCAACGTTGCCTATAAAGACGGTCAGCCCACACCCGCGGCACACGCATTCGCGAAGAAAGCCGGAATCGACGTTTCGCAACTCGAGAAGGTCACGACCCCCAAGGGCGAATACATCTCCGCCAAGATCAGGAAGAAGGGTCGTAGTGCGGCAGAGATTCTCGCGGAAGGCCTTCCCAAGGAACTCTCCACCATCTATTGGCCGAAAAATATGTACTGGCGAAAGCCAAACGAGCGCTTCGTGCGGCCAGTGCGATGGCTGGTTGCGCTGCTCGACGGCGAGACGATTCCGCTGGAATTTGATGGTGTTCGCGCAGGGAACAGTTCTCGGGGACATCGGATTCTGACCGACGGGCCCGTCACTATCGCTGGTGCTGGATCCGCCTACGTGGAGTCACTGCGCCGGGCAAAAGTATTGGGCAGGGCAGAGCGCGAGCAGCAGATTCGCAAGGCGCTGGATGCCGCTACACGCACGATCCCCGGCGCACGCTGGCGCGAAGATAAAGCCCTGCTCGATACGGTGGTGAATCTCACCGAGTTTCCGTCGGTGATTCTGGGCGGATTCGATCCGCAATTCCTTGCGCTGCCGGAAGAGGTTCTGGTTACGGTGATGCGCGATCACCAGAAGTATTTCGCGCTCGACGATGCCGAAGGCAAGCTGGCGCCACACTTCCTGGCTGTGCTCAACACCGATAGCGACCCGCAAGGCCTGATTCAGCACGGCAACGAGCGGGTGTTGCGGGCACGCTTCAACGACGCCCGCTTTTTCTGGGAGACGGATCAGAAGAAATCTTTGCTGGAGCGCCTGGACTCGCTGAAAAACGTGACCTTTCAGAAAGATCTGGGCAGCTACTACGACAAAACGCAGCGCGTGCAACGGTTGTGCAGTTGGCTGAGCGAGATCCTGAAGCAGAATGGGATCACGGTTCGTCCCGGAGTGATTCACAAGGCAACTTGCCTGGCGAAGGCTGATCTCACCACGGAACTCGTGAAGGAGTTTACCGAACTGCAAGGGATTGTTGGCGGACTGTACGCGCGAGTGCAGCAGTTGGATCCCGATCTGAAAGAAGAAGTAAGGAGGGCCATCGCCGACACCGTCTACGACCACTACAAGCCGGAATCGACGGACGATGATGTGCCGAGGTCGATTGAAGGAGCGGTGCTTTCGATCGGCGACAAGGCGGACACAATTGCGGGAATGTTCGCGCTGGGATTAGTGCCGAGCGGATCCAAGGATCCTTTTGCCCTGCGACGGCAGGCCAATGGGATCGTGAAAGTGATTGCGGAAAAGAAGCTGCCGCTGCGCCTGAACGAGCTGATGCAGGACGCGCGCACGGGATATCAGAAATCGGAAGCAGAAAAGAAGTTCGTCGATGACGCTAAGTATGCCGAGTCGATCGCAATGTTCTTCCGCGAGCGCCTCGAGTTTTACCTCCGCGATGTCTGCGGGTACGCCTATGATGTAGTGAAGGCAGTGCTGGACGCGGATGCGGAAGACGTGGTCGACGCACTGCAGCGCGCCGAGGCGGTGAAGCAAGTGCTGCACATGCAGGAGTTCCAGGCGATTGGCGCTGCTTGCAAGCGTATTCGAAACATTCTGAGGCAGGCGGCGGAGAAGGGAATCTCTCCCGCACCAGAGTTTGAAGCCCTTCCCGATTCGGCCCAGGAAGAAAAAAACTTAAACGCCTACATGGAACAGACGGGCAAGAAAGTGGAAGAATATCGGCGCAGGAAGGAATACTACGAGGCGCTGCTGCTGCTGTCGACTGCCAGAGAGCCAGTGGATGCGTTCTTCGACAAAGTCATGGTCATGGTCGATGATGCCCGGGTGCGGGCGAACCGGCTGGCGCTGCTGCGGACTTTATTGAAAGAGTTTTCCACCATTGCCGATTTTTCGGAGATCGTGAGCGAGGCCAAGTAACTTCATTGGATTCGATGTCTTGTGACAACCTCAGACTCGGTGTTCGTGCGGCGATTGCAGTAGTGGGATTGATGCTAGTCATGGTTGTTTCTCTGAATGCGCAGATCGCGAGCCCCGCGCTGAAACCGTCCGTTGCCTCCCTTGGGTATTTTGCGGGCGACTGGGAGTGCTCGGGGAAGTTTGATTCTTCGGGCAAGACGATTGAGGCGCACCAGCATTTTTCTATCGATCTGGATGGTTCATGGATGCTGTTTCGTCACGATGACAAGCCTCCCTTCGGATATCACTCGCTGGCGGAGTGGGGATGGGATGCGAGCGGAAAGAAATTTGTAATGACGGTGCAGGATTCCGCCGGCGGAGTACGAATATTCCACTCCGGCGGATGGAATTCGGCGCAACTGCGATGGGATGGAGATGACATGCTCGGTGCATCTCCGAATCAACGGTTTAGTTTTGAGCGGCTCGACGATCGTCACTTCAAAGTGAGCTACTTCACAATGAAAAATGGCGACTGGTCCCGCGTGGACTCGAGTCTATGCACCAAACAGTAAATCTTCGATAAAGGACTCATAAATGGCGACGATTACTCTCCCCGAAGCGGATGTACAGGAAAAATCAGCGAAACCGTCCACCACCAAATATGTTTACTCGTTTGGCGGCGGCAAGGCTGATGGCAACGGCAAGATGAAGGACGTACTGGGCGGCAAAGGCGCCGGGTTGGCGGAGATGACCAACGCCGGCCTGCCGGTGCCTCCGGGATTCACTATTCAGACCGAGGCGTGCCGCGAGTACATGCGGACAGCAACCACGTCGAAGGAAGTCGAGCGGCAGACAGACGAGGCGCTGGCGAAGCTCGAGGCGCTGCAGGGACAGAAATTGGGCACAGGCGAGAACCCGCTACTGGTCAGCGTGCGTTCAGGCGCGAAGTTTTCCATGCCTGGAATGATGGACACGATCCTCAATCTAGGACTGAACGATAAGAGCGTGGAGGCTCTGGCCAAGCGGACAAACAATCCGAGATTTGCGGCGGATTCCTACCGCCGGCTGATCCAGATGTTCGGCAACGTCGTCCTCGACATTGAGAAGTCAGCCTTCGATGAAGTATTCGACGCCAAGAAGAAGCAGAAGAAGGCGAAGATGGATACGGACCTCGACGCCAAGGCGCTGCAGGAAGTGATTGCCGAATATAAGAAGGTCGTCAAGAAGCACGCCAAGCGCGATTTTCCGCAGGATCCGCGCGAACAACTGGTGCTCGCGAGGGATGCCGTATTCCGCTCCTGGCAGAACGACCGCGCGAAGCACTATCGCCGGATGAACAACATTGATGACATGCTGGGCACCGCGGTGAACGTGCAGGCCATGGTATTCGGCAACCTCGGCGATACCAGCGGGTCGGGCGTTGGGTTCACTCGAAATCCTGCGATCGGCACGAAGGAGTTCTACGGAGAGTTCCTCATTAACGCGCAAGGCGAAGACGTGGTGTCGGGCGTTCGCACGCCGGTTCCCATCGTCGAACTGCACAAGATCATGCCGAACGTGTACGACCAACTCCGCGAGATCACGACTCGTTTGGAGAAGCACTACAAAGACGTCCAGGACTTCGAATTCACCGTGCAGGACGGCACGCTGTACATGCTGCAGACCCGCAACGGAAAGCGCACCGGACTGGCTGCCGTGCGGATTGCGATCCAGATGGTGGACGAAGGGCTGATCACGAAAGAGGAAGCCATCTTCCGGGTTGAGCCGAATCAGTTGTATGACTTCCTGGTTCCGCGGCTCGATGAGAAGAGCACGAAAGTGGAAGTGCTCGCGACCGGCCTGCCGGCTTCACCGGGCGCTGCCGTCGGCCAGATTGTGTTCACCGCCGATGAAGCAGTGAGGATGGCCGGGCATGACACACCGAAGAAGCCTGTAATCCTGGTGCGCGCGGAGACCACGCCGGAAGACATTCACGGCATGGAAGTAGCGAAGGGCATTCTGACATCTCGCGGCGGCATGACCAGCCACGCTGCGGTCGTCACCCGCGGCATGGGAAAGTGCTGCGTGGCGGGCGCGGGTGACATCGACGTGAACGAAAAGACACGTGAGATGAAAGTGAAAGGTCAAACCTTCAAAGAAGGCGACTGGATTTCGCTCGACGGCACGACCGGGCGCGTGATCAAAGGGAAGCTGGGCACGCTCGATCCGTCTCCCGATGATCCTGAGCTGCAGAAGTTCATGAACTGGGCCGATCCGCACCGCAAGATGAAAGTTCGCGCCAACGCGGACATTCCACGGGACGCAATTCAGGCGCGAGCGTTCGGAGCGGAAGGCATCGGGTTGTGTCGCACCGAGCATATGTTCTTTGGCGAAGAGAAGATTGGGCACATGCGGACCATGATCCTTGCGGACACGGAGAAGGATCGACGCGCGGCTCTCAAGAAGCTACTGCCGTTGCAGCGCGCTGACTTTGCCGGTGTCTTCAAGGCGATGGACGGTCTGCCGGTCACGATCCGGACCCTGGATCCACCGCTGCACGAGTTCCTGCCGCGCCGCGAAGATCTGATGGTCGACATCGCGCTGTTGTCGTCCTACAGCGGAAAGCAGAAGAAAGAACTCGTCGGCAAGTACAAGGACTACGGCATCAAGGGTGTGGGCGATCTGAAGAAGGCGTTGCCTGTGCTGTTGGCCCGGGTGGAGCAGTTGCATGAGTTCAATCCGATGCTCGGGCATCGCGGATGCAGGCTGGGTATCACGTATCCGGAAATCACTGAAATGCAAGCGCGGGCGATCTTCGAGGCCGCCGTGGATTGTACGAAGAAGGGAATCAAGGTGCTGCCCGAGGTCATGATTCCACTGGTTGCCACGGTGAAGGAAATGGCGAACCAGGGAGCGATCGTGCGGCGGATGGCCGAGGAAGTGTTCAAAGAGAAGGGGATGAAGGTCGAATACCTGGTCGGCACGATGATCGAGTTGCCGCGTGCGGCGCTGGTGGCGGACGAGATCGCGAAAGAAGCGGAGTTCTTCTCGTTCGGGACCAACGATCTGACGCAGACTACGTTCGGCTTCTCGCGCGACGACGTGAACAAGGTGCTTCCGACGTATTTGGCCGAAGGCATTCTGAAACAGGATCCGTTCGCGGCGCTGGACCAGGAGGGCGTAGGCCAACTGGTAAAGATGGCCACTGAGCGCGGGCGGAAGACGCGTCCGACGCTGAAGGTCGGCATCTGTGGTGAGCACGGCGGGGAACCGTCTTCGGTTGAGTTCTGCTACAAGACGGGACTCAACTACGTTTCGTGCTCACCGTTCCGTGTGCTGACAGCGCGGCTGGCGGCGGCCCAAGCGGCGGCTGTTGAGACGCTTAAGGTCGAGGGCGGACGAACGAAGTGAAAGCATTCACCACGGAGGGCACTGAGGTTCTCAGGGTAATCGAGGCTCTGTGTTCCTTTGTGTCCTCTGTGGGTTTATTGTACTTTCTGCAGCCTGGCGATTAACTTCTGCGGCAGGCTCTCTTCTGATTCGGACCACAGACGGCGTGAAGTGGCACGGGTATTCATCTCCGCTTTCCGGGTGAACTCCACGAGCTTTGCAACGTTGTCGCGGATCTTGGCCTGGGTTTCTTCGTTGAGTTCTACGTTCTCCTGAACGAAAAGCGAGTCCAGTCCAAAGTCGATTTCAATGTGTCCCGTCTCCTGATACGTTCCATCGTCAAACTCCTCACCTTGCACGATAAATCTCACCAGGCTCGGAATCAGGAACCACTGACGGCCGGCTTCGTCGGGCGTCCATAGATCCCAATAGGCGTCGAATACGTAGGCGTAGTCGTCGTGAATCAGATCGGCGGCCACGACGACGGCCTCCTGCGGGCTGATGCCAGGAGTAAATCGACGTTCGAGGACGCTGGCTTCGTTCCACGAGACCGGTTGCACGGAGGCATAGTTTACGCCCGGCCGTTGTTCGGAGAAGGGAAACTGCTGCAGCAGAGCGAACATGTGCGGCAGCATCGCCGGGCCGGAGAAATCAGGAAACCACAAGCTGAGATAGAGGGGATCGGGCATAGATTAGGGGTTGCGCGCCGCTTCTATATTGTAATAGGAGATTTGAGATTAATCTGAGCAGTGCCCGCGAAGCCATCGATATGGCGAGTCACCGCACTAATCCATTTCGCTAGTCCGCGGAGATAGCGGACGAGTAGTCGCCAGAGGCTAACAGGCCGTCTTCGACATCAGGGTCGGCGTCGCCGTGCAAGCTGGTGGGGATGGTGGCCTTGAGCATAGTGCCGTCGAGATTCGATTCGATTTCGAGGAAGCCGCCTAATTCTTTGAGGCGCTCGCGAACCCCGGCCAATCCTACGCCAACGTTTCCCGTCTTCCAGAAGCGGTCCAGAACTTCCCGCGGAACGCCCATGCCAAAATCCTTCACAGAGAGGGCCACGCGCGAGTCATCGGCACTGACCCGCACTTCCACCGCTCGGCTGCCGGAGTGACGATGCACGTTGGTGAGCGCTTCCTGCATGATGCGAAACAGGGCTGTCTCGGTGCGGCGAGGGAAGCGATGAATGTGCTCCGGAAGGCAGAGTTTCGTAGAAATTCCGCTCCGCCGGCCAAAGCCCTCGACATACCACTTTGCGGCGGAGATAAATCCGGCCTCGTCCAGCAACGGAGGGTGCAGCAGGTGAGAGAGCGTGCGCGTGTCGGAGATCGACTGGTCGACCAGCTTTCGCGCATCTTTCAGATGGTTGGAGTCCGTGATCGATTCTTGTGCGAGCATGTCGAGGCTGATCTTGGCGGCGGTCAGATCTTGACCGAGGCTGTCGTGTAGTTCACGAGCGATACGGCGCCGTTCTTCGTCCTGCACGCGCAGTAGTTTGACGGAAAGTCGGCGCAGCGCGGCGGTGCGCTGCTCTACCAGCGATTCGAGCGCATCGTGAGCACGGCGGAGCGCTTCTTCGGCCGACTGCCGTTCTCGCAGGTGATCGCGTACTTCATACTGGCGCCGGCGTGCCAGCAACGCGCTGCGCACCGCGCTGATGAGGGTGACGGGCCGCAGTGGACGCTCCAGCAGAGTCACGTTTCCCAGGGGAGCGCGGGAGCGCACTGCCGATTCCGAGGAGGCGGTGCTAAAGCCGCTCCCGGTCAAGACGAGGATGGGAAAATCGGACCAGGGCGGCTGCAGCGATAGTCTCTGCGCGAGAAAGCTGATCGCGCCGTTCTGCAGAACCTCTTCCGTAATGATGGCGGCTCCGACATCTTCGCAGATCGCGGCTCCCAATTCCTGCATGGTCGGCACCGTGTGGATGGTTACCGTCGATTGAGCCAACACCCGTTCGATGAGCGCCGCGTCTTTGCCAAATGGCGCAAAGATCAGTACTGGAAGGCCGCTCAACGTGGCTTCAGTCATGCGGCCCCTTCCCCATCGAAGGCACTAGAGACGTAGGGCTTCCGGATAGGATTCCCTGGAAGTCCGACAGCGGCGTTCCCACCCGGATTTCGCCGGGAATCAGTCGTAGCTCTCGAATCGAGCGCTCGTGGCCTCCGCTCCGCTTCTTCATCATCGAGATGGCCTGGCGCACCTCGCCCTTGGCTTCGAAATAGCGCAAGACCAGAATGTTGTCGGCGAGATAGCTGACATCAATGGGCGTCTGCATGGCGCTTCCGACGAGTCCCATCTGGGCGAGCACGAGTAACGTGACGACGCCGCGGTTATTCAGGTAGGTCAACAATTCGTGGAGATGGAGCGCGAGAAACTGTTCGCCCGGCATGGCCTGCAGAAAGCCGTTGAGGCTGTCGATGAGGATGGCGCGCACATGTTTGGTCTCAACCGTATGCCGGACCATATCCACGAACTCTCCGGGGGACACTTCGGCGGGATCGAGGTGCTCAATTTGCAAGCGTCCGGACTTCAAGTGGGGATCGGGGTCCATGCCTAAACCCTTGGCGCGTCCGAGAAGGGTATTGATGGTTTCCTCAAAGATGAAAGCAGCTACGTTTTCATTTCTCTCGGCGGCTGTTGTGAGCCAGCGCAAGGCGAGGGTGGTTTTCCCGCAGCCAGCGGGCCCAATCAGCAAAGTGCTGGTGCCGCGATCGAGTCCTCCGCCTGCCAGAGTGTCCAGTTCCGGGATTCCGCTGCCTGCGGCACTCTCATCGGGCAGGCCGTTATCGTATTCGGCGGCCACCAGACGGGGAAAAATCACGACTCCTCCGCTTTTGATGATGTAATCGTGATACCCCTCGCGAAAGGCGCAACCGCGCAATTTCGTTACTTCAATCCGACGCATCGTCTTGCCATATTCGCGCGAAACTCTGCTCATGCTTACAACGCCATGGACGATGCTGTGTAATTCCAGGTCGGCATAACGGCTGCTGCGGTCGTCCAGCAACAGGACCGTGCAATTCTCCGGAGCGTACTCCTTCAGTGAGAGCACCTGACGACGGTAGCGAAGAGGATCTTTGGCGAGCATACGCACTTCTGAGAGCGCGTCGATGACCAGACGGTCAGGCTTCTGGCGGTCCACTTCGGCCATAATGGTTTGCACGCGATCATTCAGTTCGACCTCGGCGGGATGGAATACGGTGTATTGGCCCTCGGGTTTGAGATCTTGCTCGCTGGGTCGTACTTCCAGCACCGTAAGGCCTTCGAGCTTCAGTCCGTGAACACGAGCGACCGTCTCGAGTTCCACTCGAGATTCGGACAGGGTGACGTACAGAACTTTTTCGCCGCGTTTGACGCCTTCGGCCATGAACTGCAGGGCGAGCGTTGTCTTTCCCGTGCCGGGCTCTCCCTCGATCAGATAAAGATGACCGACAGGCAAACCTCCGCCGAGAACATCGTCCAGACCCGGACAGCCGGAACTGCAGCGTGTGATTGTCGGTGCTGACACTTTTTCTTCTTCTTCTTGTTCTTCCAACATGCGTTTTGAGAGACTGCACAATCCTTTCTTCGTGTGGAACTTCCGTGTTGGAGTTCGGCCTTGTAGCCCTAAGTCATTGTTTGGACAAATGGGCATTCTCGTAAATACGTTGTTTTCTGTAGCTAAGGCGAGTGAGTACAGATTGCCCGGGCGTGAGTTCGAGGGCACTGATCGAGCGGCAGTAAGGTCGATTGGCACATGCAGAGTGAAGTTCGCGGGAGGCTTTCGTCCCGCATCCATTCCTGCGTCCGATTCGAGACGGCGGGCAATTCCGTCAAAATCTCTCTAGCTCCATGGACCGATGCTGTGCAATTGGTGTTTGGTCAAAAGGCGGAGACACTGTCCAATCTTCTTTGACAGTGCTGGAAACGGCTGCTACGATAAATTGTTCTGCGGCACTCCTGCCCTCAAGTCGTCCCCGTCGTCTAGCCCGGCCTAGGACATCGCCCTTTCACGGCGGTAACACGGGTTCAAATCCCGTCGGGGACGCCAAATCTTATCAACGCTTTACACGGAAACTCCATCTGCATCGCGATACACAGAAAATACACGCTCTTTCGGCCGGATCATGCCTACAACTTTGCTTTGCGCGGCCCTCTTGTCGGGCCCGAGAGCTTGGGTGTAGGTATCCAGCGTCATCCTTGACGTTGAATGTCGCAACAACTCCTGCACTACTTTCACATCCTCACCATTGCCCTTGAGAATCGAGGAAAATGTGTGTCGAAAGGTATGCCACGACACCTTCTTCTGGATGCCCAACTTTCGGGCCATCGGCTGGATGTAGTCGCGCATCACCGTGCTCAGCCAGACGGGTTGCTTCCCGCGCTTGGCTCCAGCACGGTTGGCATCGGTGGCCCATACATAGTCGGACGGCTTCTTGTACGGTGTCACCGCGTACCAGGCTAACAGTTCACGAGCCACGAATTCATCGATCGGCATCAGCTTTCTTGAGGTTTCGGTTTTCACCGGACCCACGTGTTGGTCAACCAGTGATCGGGTGACACTCACATGGAGCTTCTTGAAATCGAAGTCCTCCCACTTCAGCCCAGCCAGCTCGCCTCGGCGGAGCCCGGATGGCATGTCAAGAAACAACATGGCCCTTTCCCGGATACCAAGAGCCGCCAGAAGCAACTGCATCTCCTGGATTTCGAGAATGTCAGGCGTCCGCTCTCGTTTTGCAGAGACGCGCACTCCTGAACGCTTCGTCGGACCAGTGATAGGGTTCCGGTCGGTCAGTTCCCACCGGATCGCATGATTGAAGATACTGCTCATTGCGTCGCGAATCTTCTCTCTCGTTCCGCCGGCAAGAGGTTTCGGCTTACCGAACTTCGTTGTGACAAGCGTCTTGAGCCACTGCTCAACCGCGACGGTCTTGATGGCCCGCAACTCCACCTTCCCCCAATGGGGAACAACCCACCGGTTCAGAAGCTGCGTCTTCCTAGAGCGGGTAGAGTAGGCTTTGCCTTCCGCGCCACAGTCAGCAAGTTCGTGGACGGTGTAATGATCCACTGCCTTCGTCATGGTGATCGAAGTCAACTCCGTTGGGCCATCAGTGTTAATGTTTACTCGCAATCTGGTTACTACCTCGTGCAGTTTCTTGCTTTTCGTCGGATATTCTTCCACTGTTCCGATGACCTTGTTTCGCTCCCGCAACGTTCCGTCAGGGCAACGCTCGCGCCAGCGAAAAAGCCACCTTTCCACTCCATCCTTTCTCTTAATCGTCGTGAGACACCCATTTCGGAAACGTGCCAGCATTCATATCCTCCTTGAATTCTGGCACCGGTCGCAGCTCGAATTTACCTCGCCCGGCGCCCAGGAGTCTACCCCGACTTTGAGCACTGCGATTCCTCCGCTGTTACGAGTCACAAGACGAACGGTTACGGGCTTCTATTGCCGCACCAGACTGGCCTTGATGACTTGGGAACGCAGCCAATCGTCCAGCTCCGAGAGATAGAAGTGCCAGCGCTTCCTATCCCTCCCAACCGGATGAGCTGGCAGTGTGCCCTCGCGAGCCTTGCGGAGGACGGTTTTGGGATGCATCCTCAGGAGGCGAGCAGCGTCTCGTGAACCAACGGGCATCTCCCTCCCAGAATGTGGTGAATCAATGCGCGTTGAAATAAGCGGCGTGGTAGGACTTGGCTGGGTTGACATAGCATCCTCGTCAGCGGCGGGTATTCTCGATGCGAATGGCGGCCCAGTTGGTCAAGACCGTACGGGACCGGCGATGTTAACCAATTTGATTCATTGCTCCCGCCGTGTCCAATAACTTTTCGGATCGAGCTCATTCCTCCAGGTTATTAAAGACAGCGCTAGCCCGATTCGTCACATCCAATTCGCACTGACAAAGCCGGTTCACGGATGCAAAACTTATTGGACAAGAGGGGCCTACAGAAGGACGGTCATTCGCAGAGAGCGCCCGAGATTCGTTGAGGCAGCGATAGGGACTCGCAATCTCTCAGTACCATTCAGGACAATCTCCGAAGGCTGCCAAGAAATATCGGGATACTCGGGGATGGTACAAGCGACGATGGGTATGCTCTTCATTGCAAGATCGATGGACCTTTTCTCATGACGACCTCGATAACAAGTCCCAAATCGAATCACTCCACCTCTCGGACTCATAACCGCCAGGAATGAACTCCATTCAAAACGTTATTGGACAGCGTGGTTCAGTGCAGTTAGGTTTGCGCTAAAAGCAGCTGCTTTAAGCTCCTGCCGGAGGTGCATATGCCACGTTGGTCCCGAATTTATCTCATCCGTCAAATCCAGCCTCTTCTTCGGTCGAAATACGTCCGCCCAATCGCCGTAATTCTTGCCCTGCTTCTGCTCGTGCCTGTGGCCGCGCTGGCACAGGGCTCACCGTTTGACACCGGCTTTAACGCCATCCAAAGCCTTTTCACCGGCACGATCGCGAAGGTTGCAAGTCTGGTTGCAATCGTGATCGGCGGCTACGGATTCGCGCACGGCGAACCCGGCGCAAAAAAGGCGCTCGCTGGCGTTGCCGCCGGAACGGGCATCGCCGTTCTCGCGGTGAATGTCCTGAGTTGGCTCTGGGGCGTATAGCGCCACTTTCCAACCACGCCGCCTGGAACGAGGAACTTATGCCCGACAAACCACAGCAGAAGCATCGCACAAATCGAGTCTTCAAGAGCCTGCACAAGCCGCTCACCTACTTGGGCGTCGAACGGACGCTGTTCTACTTCGTATGCGTCGGCGCAGTGGGGGCCTTCAACCTCTTCAATTCCATCCTCGCCGGTATCGCCGTATTCATCGGGGGTTTTGCTTTCGGGCATTGGGTAACGAACAGCGATCCGGCCTTCCTCCGCATCCTCGCGAAATCCGAACGCTACAAGCTGCGCTACGACGCGGCCAAACAGCAAGTCCCACTTGTGGAGGTCGTTTGATGCTGCGCCTCGATAAAGTCATCAAGCCGTGGAAAGAGAGTGCGTCTCTCAACGACCACATCAACCTCTACGGCTTCTGGAACGAGACAGCCTTCCTTACCAAAAGTGGCGATCTAGGCATGGTTCTGAGCGTTCCCGGCGTGGACTACGAAAGTCTGGACCGCTCAGAACAGGAGTACGCAGTGAAGCGGTTGGAAGCGGCACTCAAAGCGTTTGGCCCAGGCTTCCACGTTTACCAATACCTCTTCAAATCGAACCGCCCCGATATACCCTTCGCAAAATATGACGATCCGATTGTGGAAGCAGCGATCGAACAACGGCGAAAGTTCTTTGAAGCAAAGCGCGACCATCTTTATCAGATTGAAATCTTCTACTGCATTCTGCTCGAAGGCGCCAGGTCGAAGACCGGCGTGGGCGCGGCAATCGCTCGAATCTTGCGCGATCCCGCGGGCGCCGTTGGCGAACTAAAAGTGCAGTTCACCAACGACAGCATGAAGACGCTGTTGCGCACGCATATTGAGCACGATCTTCGACGGCTCGACCAGAGCGTGCAGGCATTCGCTCGACAGCTCGCGGACTTCATGCAAATCGAGATCTTAAATCAACAAGGACAATTCACATTCTTCCGCCGCTTGCTCAATTACGACGACTGGCGTGTTGAAGGGAGGCCGCAGTCCACGCAGTTTCTCGACTATCAGGTGGTCAACTCCGACATCGAAGCGGAACGCGATCATCTCCGCGTCGGCGATCACATCGTCCGGGTGCTGACGATGAAAGAGGCCATCACCGAAACACGGCCCCTGGTGCTCGACGCGCTGCTGAAGATTCCGGCCAACTTCTACGTCGTCACGGAGTGGACGCCGCTCCCCGCGGACAAGGCCCGCAAAGAAGTGAACAAGCGCCGCCGCCACTTCAATATGTCGAAGACCGGGTTTGTCTCCCAGATGGGCAACGATGCCACGAAGACGAACCCGCGTGATGTGCTGGTGGACGAATCCAAACAGGCCGACATTGAGAATCTTGGCGACTGCCTACGCGCCCTGGGTGACGGCCAATCGCTGGGCGATTTCTCGCTCACGATTGTGCTGTACGGCCGCTCAAAACCCGAACTGGAGCAGCTCGGGGCCGAGTTCACTGGCCTCTTCACCAACGCGGATGGCAATCTGTTTGCGGAAACCTACAACCAGCTGAACGCCTACTTCGCCACCGTGCCCGGCAACTATGCGCTCAACCTTCGCAAGTTGTATCTGCTGAACACGAATTACGCCGATCTGTCTTTTCTGTTTACGATCCTTCCCGGCGAGAAGACGAACGCGCATCTCGGCACGGAGTACCTGGCTGTGCTCGAAACCGACAACAGCACGCCCTACTATCTCAACCTGCATACCGGCGACGTTGCCCACACCCTTATTCTCGGGATGAGCGGTAGTGGCAAGTCCTATCTGTGCGTTTTTCTGCTGCAGAACGCACAGAAGTACAAGCCGCTGACCTTCATCTTCGATATCGGCGGCAGCTTCCAGTCGCTTACGACGATATTCAAGGGCTCGTATCTCAATGTGGGTCAGGAAGCGCGGGACTTCACCATCAACCCCTTCTCGCTGCCTCAGACCAAAGAGAACCTGCAGTTTCTCTTCAGCTTCTTCCGCGTGCTCATTGAGGGCAACGAGCAGCGTTACCGGCTCGACTTCAAGGAGGAACGCCGCCTGTGGGATGCGATCGAGCGGATTTACGTACTGGAGCCGAACCAGCGCACGATCTCGAACTTTGGCAACATCATCGGCGAGTTGAAAGAACGCCTGCACCGCTGGACCCGCGGTGGACAGTACGGATTCCTGTTTGACAACGCTGAGGACACGCTTTCGTTCAAAAGCTTTCAGACGTTCAACTTCCACGGTTGGAATGATGCGCCCGAGGTTTTGGAACCACTGCTGTTTTATGTTTTGCATCGAGCATCGAATGAGATCACTGACCCCAAGAAGCTCGGCACACCCAAGTTCTTCCTGCTCGACGAGGCGTGGCTCTTCATCAAGAACGAGACGATCCGCAATTATGTGGTGCAGGCGCAGAAAACATGGCGCAAGCACAAAGCGGCGATGATTCTGGCGACGCAATCCATCAAAGAGCTTGAGGAATCGGGGATGCTGGCGATAGTGGCCGAGAGTTGCCCCACGAAGATCTTTCTCGCCAACCCGGATATGAACCGTGACGTTTACCGGGAGGCATTTCATCTGAACGACACCGAACTGGACCTTATCGACGGCCTTGTTCCACCGGGCCAAATGCTGATTCGCAAGGCGCAGACCTCCAAGAAAGTGCATTTGAACGTCGATTCGGTCTCGCACTGGATGGCAACCAACAACGCCCGCGACAACCTCAAGAAGCAGGAGTATTTCGACCGCCACGGTTTTGCGGATGGCCTTCGCCATCTCGCGGAAGAGTGGCCATTCCAGCCGCGCGCGCTGGCCGTATCAACTTCGAACAACAACCGCTAAGGAGAGCTCTATGCGGCATCTGAAATTCGTCGTCAATTGCGCTTTGGTTTTTTCTTCCATCGGTGCTTTCGCCCAAGACTCTGCGCGCACTGTGCAGTATCACTCGCAGGACATCGTTCCCATCCGCGCCAAGGTGAAATATACGACCCTTATCGAACTACCCACGACCGAGAAGATCATGGAAGCCGCCACGGGTGACAAGGAGTTCTGGATCGTGGATGTGGTTGGCAACTTTTGCTTTGTGCATCCGGCGAAACAAGGCATCAGCTCCAACTTGAATCTCATTACGGACAAGGGGAACATCTACAGTTTCACCCTCCAGGACATCTCTGCCTTATCGACGACCCCTGATCTGAAGGTGATCGTCGAGCCCGCCGATCGTTCTGCGATTGTGGCCGCGAGCGGCCCTCCGCAGTTCGTGCCCGCCGCCCAACTCGAACAATCGCGGCAGCAGCTTGCCGCTCTGCAGTCGCACGTTGAACAGGCGGTGGATGAATACAAAAGCGCCTATCCAACACGGCTCAAGTTCGACTATGCCTACAAGGCAAACGAAGCCCCCTTCGACATTCAGTCGATCTATCACGACGACAGGTTCACCTACATCAAGACGAATGCGCCTGAGAAGTTCAGTGTCTATGAGATGAAAGACGGCAAACCCAACCTCGTCACCTACGACCTCCGGGAAGGGACGTACATCATCCCGAAGATCATGGACAGCGGATATGTGGAGCTGGGCAAGAAGAAGATGGAATTCACGCGCAAGGGATCACCGTCATGACCGAGAACGTCTTCACTCCCCACACAGAGCCGCAAGCCGAGCCAACGTTGCGCCGCAACCTGGAACTGCCAAAAGGTGTCTTGCAGAAGAACCTGAAGACCTTCGTTTATCTGGGGGCCGCATCGCTGGTGATTGTGGCGGCGCTCTTCAGCTCGTCCGGAAAGAAGACGCCTGCACAGCAGGCCGCCGCCAAAGGGCAGCCACCGCAACCCAGCCTTGCAGGACAACACCGACAGCAACGTGCAGGAGTTGAAGAACCAACTTCAGGCCGAACGTCAGAAAGAGCAGCAGGCAACAATGGCCGCCGCTGCAATGGGAGATCCGGCGCTTGCGTCTGCGACGCCCCAGCAGCGGGCTGCAGCCGCGGCCTATGGACCGACCGGCGTTGCCGTGCCCTGTATTCCGGGCCAGCCCTGCCCGCAAGCGCAGCAGGGCAACATGCAGATGCAACTCACGCCTGTGCAACAGCAGGCACAGTTGATCGCTGCGAAAGAACGCGAGCGCGCTGACAACTCCCGTTTCGCTTCCAATCTTGTGTACTCCCGCTCTGCCGATCCGCCGCAGCAACAACAGCAAGGCCAGACGATGCCCGCCCAATATGGCCCTGCCGAACGGCAGACAAACAGCAGTCTCGTCTCCCCACCAGCCGAAGGAAAACAGGAGGACACGCCCGGAGGCTATAAACGTCCACTGGAGGCCAATATCGATTCAGCCGTCGGTCAGCCCTATCTCGTCTACGAGGGCTCGGTTCTCGACACGGTTCTCATGAATCGTCTGGATGGAGATGCCGTAGGGCCGGTCAAAGTCCTGGTCTCAAATCCGTTGTATTCGCACGATCATCAACACGTGATCATTCCCGAGGGAACGGTTGTTTTGGGCGAGGCGAAGAAGATTGGAGCGGCAGGCTTCGGCCAACAGCGGCGGATGGCCGTGGTTTTTCACCGCCTGATTATGCCGGATGGTTACTCCGTCGATCTCGACCAGTTCCAAGGTCTCGATCAGATCGGAGAGGAAGGGCTGAAAGACAAGGTCAACAATCATTACCTTCAGATTTTCGGCACCTCGATCGCTTTGGGTGTGATTGCCGGAGCGAGCCAGATCACTCAGGGTGGCGGCACCATTACCACGAGCGGTTCCCAGGCATTCACCAACGGGGCTGCGGGCAGTGTTTCGCAGTCTGCCACCACGATCCTTGATCGCTTCATACAGATACCGCCGACTATCACGATTCGGGAGGGCCACCGCGTGAAAGTGTATTTCACGCAGGACTTGCTTCTTCCTGCGTACTCGAACCACACTATTCCGCAGACGTTTTAAGGAGGCTTTCCATGCGAATCGTTGCCCTCTCCCTCTTATTCCTGTCGACTCTCACCCTTGCCGGCTGCCAGAGCAAAGCCGAAAAGATCAAGAAGTTGCAGGATCAATACAACGCCGAATACCCAGCTTATGCCAAGGCTTGCCTGGAGGAAGACAGCGCCGCAGCCAAAAGACTTATGACCGGAGAGAAGCTGACCGCGGAGCAGACAGCGGCTATCGAAGCCGAGCAAAAAGCACGAGAGGCGCGGTGCAAGCCAGAATCTGACCGTCTTGCACAGATACAGAGAGAAATTCTTGCCGCACAGCAGTAACGCGGTATTGCTGTAAGAGCTTTACCAGACCAACCGCAAACGAAAGGACAAGACAATGAAGAAACTGATCCTCACCGCACTCGCCGTCGGACTCGTGACGGCATTCCAACCCGCAGCGCAGGCGCAATTCGGTTCCGGCATCGTCTTCGATCCTACGCAGGCGGGTCATGCCGTTACGCAGATCGAACACGAAGAACAATCCATCGCCAACGAAGCCCGGCAGATTGAGCAGGGCCAACAAATCTTCACCAACACCGTCAAAATCGCCACGACAGCGCTGCAAGCCTACAACGTCGCAAAGCAGCAATACGAACTCACGCATCAGATGATTCTCGCTCCACGGATGCTCTATGCGCGATTTCTGTCTCCGACTTCTGACTTGCTGCTGCTGCAACAAATCTCGAACACCTATGGCAATTCGATGGGCTGGCTCAATTCCGCGAATACGGGAAAGGGAGCCGCAGCCTCGTACCAGCAGGTTAGCGT